>CAZMWL010000149.1:0-1500 GCA_964569985.1 uncultured Occallatibacter sp. | reverse complement strand
ACCACGCCCCACGAAATCGCATGATCATCTTCTCCTTGCAAACTTGCGACGGCGCTCACGCCGTCGCACTTTGGCTAATTGCTCGTGATCGTCATATTGATCGTACACGGTAGAGACATAGCGAGAATCCTCGGTGGCTGTTAGCCCAAAGTCGCTCCCTAGCTTTGGCGACCGGAATTTCGCCGAACACCCCTAAATCAACGACGTTTAAGTAGCCTCCGATGCGAGTCTCAAAGACTGCCCAACGAAACCAGATCGGCCAGAACGATATTCTCCAAACCGGACAAATGGACTTTAAGCTCCTGGGAGCAACTCCGAAGTCGGGGTGGCTGCCCGTTTGCACATTTCGGTCCACTCGATCGCTCAGGATGGCAGCCAGGATCGTTGCACGAAGTCTTGGGTACCGCGCCCCTGAAACCACCATAAAACCGCGCCACTCCCCAGCGCCCTACTGGACAAACGTGATGATGCTCTGTGCGGGCATGGTGTAGTTGAACTGCCCGCCCGCGACCGAGACCGCGGTTTGCGGCATCACCCCGCCGGCAGACGTGGTCTCGTACGGCGTCATCGAGGAAATCGCCGTGGGGGCGTCGCTTATCGTGAAGTTAATGTCCTGCGCAGCCGAGTTGGCATTGATGGCCACGATCACGTAGTGCTGGGTGCCCGATGTGTCTTGGCCTGTGTATGCCGAAAGATAGACACCAGTGACCGGGGTTGCGGTCGCCGACGCGCGCACATAGCCGGGCCGGATGAAGTGGGAGAACTGCTCCATGGCGAAACCGAAGTAGGTGGGGTTGGCATTGAGGTCAATCAGGTGTTCTTGCGGGTTTTCCACCGCAGTGCTAGGCCCCTCCCACCAGACGTACGCGTTGTACTCGGCCACGGTCATGGAGCTGTGAATCTCCTCGGCCATGGCGAGGGCATCGACAATTGAGGTCGTGGTTCCATTTGAGACTGGGATGATAAGGTGCTCGGTCATCCACACATCCTTGCCCTTGTTCTCGGCATTCGCGTAATAGGAGGGCGACACACCATACAGGTGACCGCCGATGATCGAGATGTAGCCGGCGGCCGCGGGATCGTCCAGCGCCGGGTCAGATTCGCTTGTATTGAAGGTATCCGATTCCGGCATGATCAGCTTGACCGGGTTCGCACCCGTGGTCAGTACTGACCCGTAATTGGCAATCCATGTATCAAACTGCGCTCCGGTCCAGAGGCAAGATACATAGGTAGCATTGAAGTCCGGCTCGTTCTGCACGGAGACCCCATAGAGGTTCACGCCCATGCTGTTGGTTGCATAGTTGACAAAGGCCTCAAGATAGTTCGCGTAATCGGCATAACTCGACGGATTCAGATAGCCGCCGCATAGATCGGTCCCCGAAGAGCACGATGAATTGTACGGCTGGGATGTAGAACTTGTCTTCATCGAAGCGGGCGGGGTCCAGGGCGTGGCGAAGATGATTGCGCCCATGGCCTGCGCTGCCTTGGCATTGGTAAGCT
>CAZMWL010000148.1:0-1501 GCA_964569985.1 uncultured Occallatibacter sp. | reverse complement strand
CTAATAAGAAACAAACCGAGGATTATGCAGCTTTGGGCGCGATTTGAACGCTGAAGCCGAGTTTGTCCAGGCGATTGATCAAGCGGATGACCTGTCTTGCACTGTCATTCTGATGGAAGTGATTCGCGCCGAGATCCTGGTAGAGGGTTCCGTTTTTGAGCATGTGATACGCCGTGGTGAGCAAAGAGGCAGCCACCGCACAGACGGCCTTTTTCGAACCGCGGCGCGCCCGTATTTGATGGAATTGGGCCTGGAAATAGCTTCCCTTGGTGCGCGATGCCGCCCAGGCGCATTGCACCAGGACCGTCTTCAGCCAAGGGGCCCCTTTCTTCATGCGCGTGGAGCGGCGTTTGCCGGCGCTTTGATCGTTGCGCGGACACAGTCCGGCCCAGGAGATCAGATGCGCTGCCGTCTCAAAACGGCTCATGTCAATGCCGATCTCGGAGACCAGCACCTGGGCCGCGAGTGGACTGAATCCGGGGATGGCGCTGAGCTGTTCAATGGCTACGCGAAAGGGCGCGACGTTTGCGCTCACCTCCTCGTCAATGCGGGCGATGGCCGCCGCCAGGGCATCGATCTGGTCCAGGTGCAGCTTGAGCAGAAAACGGTGATGCGGTGTCACGCGGCCACGCAGGGCGGCCTGCAACTGATCTGTCGAAGCATGAATGCGGCGGTGGGCCAGCGCGGCCAGGGCTTGCGGCATGGTCTGGCCGGCGATCAACGCCTCCAGGATGTGCCGCCCGCTGAGGCCAAGAATGTCCGTCACCACGCAGTCGAGCTTGATGTTGGCGTCTTCCAGCGCCTTCTGCACGCGTTGGATGTGGCTGGCGCGCTCGCGCACCAACTGCTTGCGGGTGCGCAGCAGATCGCGCATCTGTTGGGTCGGCTCATCGGGGACGAAGCTGGCCTTGATTAAACCGTGCGCCATCAGATCGGCCAACCAGGCGGCGTCGTTGACATCGGTCTTGCGGCCGGGCACGTTCTTCACGTGGGCGGCGTTAGCCAGCACCAGTTGGAACTGGCCGTCGCCGAGGATGTGCCAGACAGGCTTCCAATAGACGCCAGTAGCTTCCATGGCGATATGGGTGGCTCCTTCTCCAGCCAGCCAATCCGACAGCGACATCAACTCCTGGGTGGTGGTCTTGAAAGTCTTCACATGGGTGGTGACCTTGCCTTCGGCCATGTGCCGAACACAGGCCACTACCGTCTCTTTATGCACATCCAGACCGGCACAATGCGGGTAGAGAACTTCCATCGTCGCGCTCCTTGCGCTGGCGGCGTGGAACCCCCGCGATGGGAACTCTAATAAGCGTGCTCAAGGGCCTGGTGCAGCACCCAGGGCGACAATACGGGGTACTCAAGGGTTCCGGGTCCGACTGTTACACGGGCTCTTCTGCACCAGGGAAATGGCGACCTCGATGCCACCGCGCAAGAAAACTCTACACCATAGACCGGTTTCATCCATCGCGGGTCAGATGCGCTGGTGCCGGACTGTTACAAA
>CAZMWL010000147.1:0-1514 GCA_964569985.1 uncultured Occallatibacter sp. | reverse complement strand
AGAAGGCGCGCTCCTCGCGGTTGTCCGCCGTCCATTTGGAACGCACTTCCTTGAGGTATTCCAGCGCGTAGCGGCACGCCGTCGCGCCCATTGGCACCACGCGGCTTTTGCCGCCTTTGCCCTTGTTGACCTGCACCAGGCCGTTGCGCGCGTCCACGTCGTGGATGGTCAGGGCCGCCATTTCGCCCACGCGCAAACCCGTCGAGTAAAACATTTCCAGCAAGGCCCGGTCGCGGATGCCCCTGGGCGTCTGCGTGTCAGGCTGCTTCAACACGGCCTTGACTTCCGAGAGCGTCAGCACGTTGCGGGGCAGACGGTCGGGCAGCTTGGGCAGCCGCCAGCCCAGGCACGGATTGAGCAAAATGGCGTCGGTGTTCTCCAGGTGGTCGAACAGGCGGCGTATCGCAATCAGGTGAAGGTGAACGCTGTGGATGCAGTATTTGCCCTGGCTCATCAGCCATGCCTGATAGTCGCGGATGTGCTGGCGGCTCACGGCGCGAATGTCGCTCACGCCGATTTCGTCCAGGCGGCCAAAGAACACGTCTATCGCGCGCCGCCGCCCGTCAATGGTGGCCTGGGCCATGCGGCGCACGCGGTGCGCCTCCACGAACCCGGCCAAAACTTTTTGCAGGGATTCACTATACATTTGCCGTGCTCCTTTCACTGCCATTCACCGGATATATTTTCCCCGGCAAAAGGCTCGAAGGGGTCGCGCCGTTGCGCGTCACCCTTGATTTACCGGCCTGCGGCACGGCTTTGACTTCGTGCAAACCGCTCAACGAACCGCCCGCGAAGCTGGTTTTTTTGCCTCGAAGTTCCGTCATTGGCCTCGAAGCCGGTTCACCGGCCACGAGGCCAAGCGTTCCGGCCTCGCGTTGCAACTGCTCCACCGATTTGAGGCCGGTTAAAAAGCGTTGGCCGCTTTCGCCCTGGCCGTCGTATAACAGCCGGTAACGAAACGGCTGGCCTTGTTTGCCCGCCAGCGGCAGCACATATTCCAGTTGCGCCAGTTCGTCCAGATACGTCCGCAACTGATACTCGCTCCATTTGAGCGACTCGCGCAGTTCGCGGCGGCTGAACGTGACGGTTTCGGTTTCCACTTTCTGCCGGGCGGCCTGGCCGGTCACATAATCGAACACCAGCCGCAGCAACTCCTGTCCGGGGCGCGACAGTTCCGACAGGGTTTGGCCAAACAGTTCGGTCGCCAGTTCGTTGGCAATGGCAATGTCGGCCAGCGTGGTTTCGATGTAGTCGCCGCAGAGTTCGTCGTGCTTCCGGTCACGCTGCATTTGATGCAGGAACGTCACGGCTAAAATGAGATTCAGATACTTCGGGTTTTCGCGGCGCACGGCCAGCCGGTCGTCCGCATACGTCAGCAACGGCTCGAACGGATTCACCACCGTCACCGGCGCGAGCAACCGTTGAAAGGCATGATGCCGCTGCGCGATGGCCTCGCGCTCCTGCTTGCGGCGCAGTCCCTCCAGCGTGTGGCCCTGCCGCTGCGCTTCCAAAAT
>CAZMWL010000146.1:0-1525 GCA_964569985.1 uncultured Occallatibacter sp. | reverse complement strand
GGGTCTGCCAATTTTTCTGTCGCCGGGTGATAATTGGGGTACCGGCCAGGAGATGCCGGGCAAGGAGTAGCCATGGATCGGCTGGCAAAGATCGACAGGGTGGAACTGGTTCGTCGGATGCGAATCAAGTTTGAGGAAGTGATGGCGCAGGTGACGCAGGCGGTGAACGACGCGCCGGATGGACATCTCATCGACGGTTCGGAAGAGCGTTGCCGGGATGTGCTGGGGGAGTTCAGACGAGCGGCCTATGAAACGGCCGTGCAGATGCGGGTCGAGGCCACCGAAGCCGACCCGTCTTTTTCCCCCTGGGGACCGGATTCGCCACGGCGTGGCAAGCCGGACGGTGCTGAGTTGCTGCGGCCGGGCGGAGGTGCGGCGTCGCCGGTATCAAAACCCCGCCGGCGGGACGGACGCGCCGGTGGATGATCTGATCGACCTGGCCCACCAAAGCGTGTCATTGGCGGTGCGGGAGATGTGCTGCCGGATAGGGACCGACTCGGCCTCATTCACGCGGGCGGCGGCGAATCTGGATCGCGTGGGTCAGTTAAAGCTCAGCGACGAGAAACTGCGTCAGGTGGTGGAATCCGAAGGAAGCGCGGTGCTGTCGTGGCAGGATCATGAGCAATTGGAACTGGACTTCGACGCCGGGCGATGCGCGACCAACTCCACGCAAGACGGACAGACGACGACGCGGGTGTATGCGGGGATCGACGGCTTCATGGTGCCGATGGTAACCGATGCCGAGAAATCCAAGCGGTTTGACAAGGCCAAGGCCCGGCGGAAACGGCTGCCGCGGAAACGGGGCGTGCATCGCCGGCCCCTGACGCGTCGGCGTGGGGCGGACCAGCGCTACAAGGAGTTCAAGCTGGTGGAGTTCTACGACCAGGAGCAGCGGCACAAACTGATGCGCGTGACGCGGCACGGCCCGGATCGGGTGGGAAAGATGCTGCGGGACATGGCCGAGGACGTCCGTCTGCATCGGGCCGATCAGGTGGTTGCGGTGACGGACGGGGCGGAGTGGATCGCGGGTCTGATCGACGGGAACCTGCCGAAGAAAAAGACAACGGCCATCCTGGACTTCTATCACGCCAGCGAACACATCCATCAGACGCGGCGAACCGTCTTTGGCGAGGAGAACGAGGAAGGCAAGGGGTGGGCCGCGACGCTGATCGAGGGGTTGCTGCAGCGGCCTTTTGATGCGTGGTGGGATGAGTTGGTCGAAACCCGCGGACGCGTCCGTGCGGTGACCAAACGCAAGTCGCTCGACGGCTTGATGCACTACCTGCTGAAACGACGCGAAAAGATCGATTACGCGCGATTCCGGTCCATGGGCCTGAAGATCGGCTCGGGAAAAACGGAATCGGGGTGCAAGTCCGAGTCCCGGCGGCTCAAAGGCGTGGGCATGCGATGGAACGCGGCGACCGCCGAGGCCATGATGGGACTGGAATCACTGCACCAGAGCAACCTGTGGCCAACCTATTGGCAATCCAGACTTAAAGCCGCCGCCTGAAGAATTGGCAGACCC
>CAZMWL010000145.1:0-1526 GCA_964569985.1 uncultured Occallatibacter sp. | reverse complement strand
GCCTGGTCAGCAAAATTCATGGGTGAATTGAGGTTCAGGAAGTTTCCCCAAGTTATGATATAGGGCTATTTCCATGGCTTTATAGGTGCGAAAGCCATAGGCCCGTCTGGTAACCACTCGGATTTTATTGTTGAGCCCCTCCGTCGCCCCGGTGGCCACCTCGCCCCGGGCCTTGAACCAGTTCAAGATCAAGGCCTCATGCGACCGCAGCATCCGCGCGACTTTCTTGAGCGGTTCCAACCGGCTCCGCATTGCCCGCTGGGTCCAGTAGTCCAAAAAGCTGCCCGCCCACACCGGACTGCGATAGGTCCAAAAGTGCTGGAACGCCTCCTTTAAATCCCACGCCCGCCCCGTCGCCAGCTTGCTGGCCAAGAGCCCTTCCAATTTCACCTTCGCCCGCCCGCGCACGGTGCTGCCCTTGCGCAATAATTTCCAGCGCATCTTTTTGAGCCGCCGGGCCAGGGGTTGACCCTTGAGCCGCGTGCTTTCCGCCCGCCGCACCTCATCCACCGCCTGATTCAGGTGCATCGTGATGTGAAACCGATCCAGGATATGCACCGCCTGCGCCGCCCGCCGGGCCAGCACCTTCAAATACGGTTTCCACATGTCGCTGCACACATACCGCAAGCCCCCGACGACCTCGCCGCCCAGGGCATCCAAGCCCCGGTTCAACGTGGCCTGCGTCCGTTTGCGTCCCACCCAGAGCAGCCGCCGGCAGTGCCCGTCAATCTGATAAATCACGGTCAGGAACGCCTCGCTCCGACGGCCACGACCCCAGAAGATCTCATCCACCCCAATGGCCGAAATGCCCGTCAGCACCCGGTGCGCCAGCCCCCAGTCCACGAACCACTCCACCGAGCGGTAAACGCATTCCCAACTCGTGCCAAAGACCCGCGCCGTCTCCCGCCACGACAGCCGCCGGGCCCAGCGGGAAAGAAAAACCATCATGGCCAGAGTGACCGGGCGTTTGCCATCGCTCCACGGAACGTGCTCGATCACCACGCCGTGCTCCGGGCACCGGACCCGCCGGGCGGCGTAGATAAACCGTGTGACCAGCCCCCACAGGGGAACAAACAGCCAGGCGCGCGCGGGCAGGCGATCATAGCCGGGGGCGGGTCGTTGGCAGCGCGAGCATTTGGCCGGTCGCCCCGCGTGTTCCAGCACGGTGATGTGGAGTTCGCGCGACTGGCCGTGGACCGGATCACTCAGCCGGATGTCCTGATAAACAAAGCCCGGAAAAGGTTGAATCGCATTCAGAATCGTCTTAACTTGCAACTGCATGGTTGTCCTTTGGTGTTTGGGTTCAACCGGTGTCACCCGGTCCAAGCCCAAAGGTCAACTTTTTCTCCACCACACGCAAGCTGTCCCCAGAGTCCGCCCGCCAGCTAAACGAGCAGCGGGGTGGCCTTCGAGCCATAGCTCGCACCCCGCTGCGGTCGAATACCAAAACCGCCGCAATCATCATCAAAAAGCTTGACCGCCCCAAAAATCATGCTAAAATCACCCACAAAATGTGCTACAGAGCC
>CAZMWL010000144.1:0-1529 GCA_964569985.1 uncultured Occallatibacter sp. | reverse complement strand
GCGTCACCGCCGCGTCTACCGTCCACGCGCTGTGGCAGCTAACGCGAATGACCCGGCCCTACGTAACCGGGCAGCACTAAACTTTTTGGGCGGTAACGTTACCGCCCGCACGCGGTTTCGCGCACATCCGGAAGCGCGTGGAGGCGCTCAAGGAATTGAACTGACTCCTCATCTGGAAGCCGCAAATACGGCATAATCCGGGCTGCTAGGTAGCGGACCCACTCCATTGCTATTGCAGACACGGCGGCGTCATCAATTTCTACGGCAAACGCGGCGCGGGGTGCGCCATTGACAATTCCCACGGTGCCCACGAAAACGAATCCGCGCCCATAAATACAAGCGGGGGGAGGCCATAAAGAAGTGTCAACCAATAAGAATTCCCGCGTGTCAAAGTTGCCCACGATGAAGGCTGAAATCTGTGCGTCCGAAATGAGCTGTTCGTCAAGTTGCATCGTTATCCCCTTTTCTCCGGCTATTCCATTTGTGGTCCATCTATAGAGTCCCATTGACAGGACTAAAACGCGACTGATATTCTTCTTTTGTATGAGCGACATTACCCGTAAGAAGATGATTCTGCCAAACCACTTGGATAAAGAGCAACTGGAGGCGATCTTTACGCGCCTGGAAGAGCGCCCGGAGGACCCTCAATCAAAGCGTGTTGAGAAAATACTTGAATTGCTTGGTTCCCTTCGGGATGAAATAGGCCCGCTTGACCGTGGGCAAGCTGTAATCCGCCTCCGTAACGCTCTCCGGCTCTACCAATGGGTAAGCCATATTGCGCCCGCGCCAGAGGGCTACCGTGAGATTAGAGGCGTTGCAGATAGAGAGAATCTATCGAAGGATGACCTTTGGGAGTACGGGGCCGTGCGAGACTTGCTGGAATGTGTGCCCTACCTTGGCAACCCGCCCCGCATACGCCGCTGTGCTGAGGTAGATTGTCGGAGGTGGTTTTTCGCGGCAAAGCGGATTGACCAACAGTGGTGCGGGAGTATCTGCCGACAACGCCATTACGACCGGGACCCGGAAACGCGGGCGAAAAAACTAGAGGCTATGCGTAAACTGTATGCCCTGGAGAAAGAAAGGGACCGGAAGCGCAAGGCCGCCATTGGTTTCACTGAGAAGTCAAAGCATCGAAAGCCCATTCGCACCAAATAGCCCACCGGGACGCCTTAACGGGACTCACTATCGGGACGGCTAAACGCTTCATTTGACAAGGTTTGCTGTTTTGTAATAGAACATTCGTATTGCTTCACTGCTGTTGTTTTCCCGGTCCTGCGAAAGAAAGGACCCCATGCTCTACACTTGCTTTACACCAACCGCTCCCGGCAAATGGTCAGTCGAGGGGGTGAACGGTCTAATCGCTACGGTCACTGTCGGCAAGAAGTGCGCCATTGTGCCAACTCACGAACTCAGCCGCATAGAGCGCGTGACATTGGTGGATTTTATGCAGACACAACACGGGTGTTCCGAGCCGTGTTCAAACTGTGCTAATTTGTGCTAACAATATGCGCATCTCGCACTTTCTGGCT
>CAZMWL010000143.1:0-1531 GCA_964569985.1 uncultured Occallatibacter sp. | reverse complement strand
TGTCATAGCCCGATAGTAATGTCCGGTCTTAGCCAAGTAGAAATGTCCGGTTATGGGATAACCGGCGGATGGAGAAAAACCGGGTTGAGATGAGTCAGCGTGATCGTGACGTGTTGAAAGTGATGTCGGGTGTTTTGAAGGGAGAACGGACGCAGAGCGAGGCGGCGCGGTTGTTGAAGCGGTCGGAGCGGCAGATCAGACGGCTGTCGCGGCGGATGGAGGTCCAGGGCGATGTGGCGGTGATTCATGGGCTGCGTGGCAGGCCATCCAACCGGCGGGTGGCGGAGGCGGTGCGGCGGCAGGTGCTGGAGTTGTACCAGTCGCGGTACGCGGATTTTGGTCCGACGCTGGCGTGCGAGAAGCTGTTGGAGGAGCACGAGTTGAGCGTGGCGAGAGAGACGCTGCGGCAACTGCTGTTGAAAGAAGGGTTGTGGCAATGCAAGCGGAAGCGCGAGAAGCACCGCCAGCGGCGCCAGCGCCGGGCGTGCTTCGGGGAGATGGTTCAGGCGGATGCCAGCACGCACGACTGGCTGGAAGGGCGTGGGCCGATGCTGACGCTGGTGGGGATGATCGATGATGCGACGGGGAGGCTGCTGTGCCGGTTCCACGAAGCGGAGACGACGGTGGCGTACATGGATGTGCTGGGCCGCTGGATGAGAAAGCACGGGCGTCCGGTGAGCTGGTACAGCGACCGGCACGGCATCTTCCGGGCCGAGGAGAAGGTGAGCGGGTACGACGAGAAGCGAAGCGTTCCCACGCAGTTTTCCCGGGCGCTTTGTGAGCTGGGGATGGAGTTGATCCTGGCGAACTCTCCCCAGGCCAAGGGGCGCGTGGAGCGAGCGTGGGGCACGGCGCAGGACCGGCTGGTGAAGGAGTTGAGGCCGGCCGGGGCCAGGACGATCGACGAGGCGAACGCGGTGTTGGAGGGGAAGTTCCTGCCGTGGTTCAACCGGGTTTGCACACACAAATCTTCCAGCGGCAACGATGCGCATCGAGGGATGGACAAGCTGGATGTGGAGGCAATCCTGTCGATCCAGGAGGAGCGAGTGGTGGCCAACGATTATACGATTTGTTTCGAGACCCGGAGGTATCAACTGCTGGCGCCGGCGTGGCCGGGCGAGCGTGGGGGCAAGGTGATCGTGGAGAAGCGCGCCGACGGCGCGATGAAGATCCGGTTCAAGGGACGGTATCTGGAGTACGATGTGTTACCGTATGCTAAGGAATCGGCGGAGAAGGTTCCGGGGGCTCTGCCCCCAGACCCCCGGAGTTTAGCGCCGGAGCCGATACCAGCAGCGGGGCAGAATGCAAAAGACCGGGCCGACGCATCGACCCGGTCCGCTGCCGTTCACCGGCCCGCCGGATGCTCGGGTCGCACTCCTGCGTTGCCCTGTCCTTCCGGCGGCAGGCGTTGTGGTACGTCCAGGAGCTCATGGTGTCCAGCGCCTGCCCATCCCTGGCGCACGGCCGCCGTGGGCTGAGGCGGACATTTCTATCGGGCTGAAATACCGGACATTTCTATTTGGCGTTGACA
>CAZMWL010000142.1:0-1621 GCA_964569985.1 uncultured Occallatibacter sp. | reverse complement strand
TCAGAGTCTGTGAATCTTTGAGAATAACAAGAAAACTTTCTTGTCCATCGGAAGTTTAATATCGTGTACGGTCGGGAGTCTCGGAGGACGGATGATGGATCAGGGAGCGTTGTTTGATCGGGAGCCGCAAGACGGGGGGCGTCCCGTGCCGTCTCCACCGCCACGGCTTGGGCCCAAACGGCTGCGGCATGCGGTGCGCGACCAGGTGGAATTTCAAGAATGCTCGCTCGACGAGCTTCTTTCCGAGGACCATCAGGCGCGGGTCGTTTGGGAATACGTCCACAGCCTGGACCTCTCGGAGTTGTACGAGCGGATTCAGGCAGTCGATGACGGTCCGGGTCGCGCCCCCGCCGACCCGCCAATCCTCTTGGCCTTGTGGTTGTATGCCACCTTGCGTGGGGTGGGCAGCGCGCGGGAACTGAACCGGTTGTGTTCTCAACACGCCGCCTATCGCTGGATTTGCGGCGGCGTGTCGATGAACTATCACACCCTCGCCGACTTTCGCACGCAACACGTGGAACTGCTCGACCGCCTGCTGACGGAGAGCGTGGCCAGTTTGATGGCCGAAGGACTGGTGACACTCGACCGCGTGGCCCAAGACGGGATGAAGGTTCGCGCCAGCGCGGGGGCGGCTTCCTTCCGTCGCCAGCCGACGCTGGAAGAAGCGTTGGCCGAGGCCGAAGAACAACTGCGGCAGTTGAAGCAGGAATTGGACGCCGATCCAGTGGCGAGCAAGACCCGCTCCCAGGCGGCGCGGCAGCGGGCGGCCGAGGAACGTGCAGCGCGGATTCGCGCTGCGTTGGAGCAGTTGCCGAAGATCGCCGCGGGCAAGAAAGCGAAAGACCGCGACAAGGCGCGGGCCTCGACCACCGATGCGGACAGCCGCGTGATGAAGATGGGCGATGGCGGTTTTCGCCCGGCATTCAACGTGCAATTGGCCACCGCCACCGACTCGCAGGTGATTACCGGCGTGGACGTGACCAACTCCGGCAGCGATCAAGGCCAATTGGCGCCGATGGTCGAGCAGCACGGCGAGCGGTACGACAAGAAACCCCAGGACGCCCTGGTCGACGGGGGCTTCGTGAAGAAGGCCGACATCGACCAGGTCAGCCCTCCTCAAGGCGGTACGGTAGTCTACGCTCCGGTGATGGAGTCGAAGGATCCCCACCGCGATCCTCACACGCCCCGCGACGATGACAGCCCGGCAGTAGCGGAGTGGCGAATGCGCATGGCAACCGCTGAGGCGAAGGCGATCTACCGGCAGCGGGCCTCGACCGCCGAATGTGTCAACGCGCTGGCCCGCAACCGCGGGTTGCAGCGGTTCCAGGTTCGCGGTTTGCGGAACGTGAAAGCGGTGGTGTTGTTGTATGTCCTGGCCCATAACCTGATGCGTGCAGCGGTACTGCGCGCCGCGGCGGCCAAAGCGGTATCGAGCAACGCTTGAGGACGATGAAACACGAAGATGACACAACTTAGGTAGTTTGCCGGGCTGGCCGGTAGCCGGTCCCGCCCGGCGCAGCAGCTTACGCGGCGAAATCGTCCGGCAGAAAACTGCCGGCCGAGCTTCACCAAAGCACCTAACGGAAAAGCCGAAAAAACGCATTTGATTCACAGACTCTCA
>CAZMWL010000141.1:0-1626 GCA_964569985.1 uncultured Occallatibacter sp. | reverse complement strand
GATACTCCTTCTTGCAGACTTGACTTAAGCCGCGCCAATAACTTAAAGGCCCGCACAGGCGCCTTATGTTTACGAATTTTTTTGCCAGAAGCCGTCTTACTTTTGACCGGCGGCGGAGAGAGATTGATTGCGCGTTGCGACAAGCGAGCTAACGCGGCATACCGCGCCCGCTCGCGCTCCAGATGCGCAACTTGCTTCCGCAGTTTATGCTCCTCCCGATCTGGCGATCCTTTTGGCCCAAGTTTCGGCGGTTCGCAGGCTTTTACCAGTCCCTGAATGGCCCGCATCTCCAGCATATAATAACGCATCGCTGTGATGCCCAGCGCCTGTGCCGCCTCGGAGGGCTTGCGAGCACCCGCCAGAACCTCCAAGATGGCCGCAGCCTTTCGCCTTGCTTCACGGTCGGTCTGCGCCAGGGCCTGCTCAAATGAGACCGTCTGCGACGGCTTGGCCGGACGCACCGGCTTGTCTGCCGATGCGCCCCCGTTTGCGGCCAGGATGGCCGCGCTCCCAGGCTTGGCGTTCATGCCACACCTCCTTCTTCGTGGACTACCGCCGCAATCTTCCTCAAACCTTCGTCGAGCGGAGAAACACCTGGCGCGGGCGGCTCGCCCTGACCATTACAGGACTCATCCTCCCGTGAGGGGCCATGCGGTGCTATCGGATCAGGCAAGTTGGCCGCTGTTGGTTTCTGCGGTATCTCGGCCAGAACCTCTTGTGCGCGGGGCGAGTTCGGATCAATCTCCTCGCGGCTCCCGTCTGCCTTCCGCAAAATCAAACGACCGGCTTCAGCATGGACGCTGAAGCTCTTGCCCTCAAATTGGCCGGTTAAATATAATGGATTAAGCGGCACGCCGTTGCGAGCCAGTTCCAAAGCGTTTGCCGTCACGCGTTCCTTAAGGGTGCGCAGCACCTCCGGCGCTGCCTGGAAGAAACGGTCTGCGGGAACAAGGCCCTCCAAGCCCTGGTGGGGCCTCTGGAAATTGTAGTAGTCAATAAACAAACCAATCCGCTTGCGAGCATCCTCAACATCCAAAAAGATCGAGGACTCCACACATTCCCGCCATAACGTTCCCCAGAAGCGCTCCACTTTGCCCAGCGTCCGCGGCCTGCGCGGATGCGCCACGATCTGCTTGATGCCGCGCTTTTCCAACTCCTTGGTGAAAGCGCTCTTGCCGCGCCAGGTAATATACTGCGGCCCGTTGTCCGTAAGGATCTCATCCGGGGGGCCATAGGATGCAATCGCCGCGTTCAAGACCTCCAACACCAAGGCCGTAGAGGACGAACCATACAACCCGTAGGAGACTATAAAGCGGCTGTGATCGTCAAGGAAGGCGATCAAGTTAACGCGGCGGTTCTGCCGCTTCAAGGTAAAGGTAAACAGGTCTGTTTGCCAGAGTTGGTTGGACTTGGCACGCTCGAAGGAACGGACCTTGTCCGGATGTGGATGCGTGGGCGTTTCGACCGTTTCGTAGCCGTCTTCGTGCAGGACTCGCGCCACGGCCTCGGGACTGGCAGGCAGGGCGGGGCCGCGCACCAGCATGTCGCTAATACGCTGACAACCCCATGTTGGATTGGCCTTCTTTAACATAAGGATAGTACGCTTAGTTATTTCCGGCAGGCGAC
>CAZMWL010000140.1:0-1639 GCA_964569985.1 uncultured Occallatibacter sp. | reverse complement strand
ACTTGAACACAATTTTGCGGGGCGGGTCAGAAAGAGCATGGCACAACCAATAGCACCTGATTACGGGCAACAATTTCTTTTTCCGCCCGCGCTGGAAGACTGGGTGCCTGCCGATCACCCGGCTCGTTTCCTGCGCGAGTTCGTGGAGCAACTCGATCTGCCCGCGCTGGGTTTTGCGATGCCTGTGGCGGTGGAGGGGCGCCCTGCCTATGCGCCGAGTCTGCTCTTGAAAATCTGGCTTTACGGCTACTACCACCGGATTCGTTCGACCCGCAAACTGGAGACCGCCTGCCGCGAACAGCTTTCATTGCTCTGGCTGACCGGACTGATCCAGCCCGACCACAACTCGCTGTGGCGCTTCTGGCGCGACAACCCAAAGGCCCTGCGCCAGATCTTCAAACAAACGGTGCAAGTGGCTGCGCGCACCGGGGCTGTCGGTCTGGTCCTGCAAGCTCTGGACGGCACCAAGATTCAAGCGGCTTGCAGCGGCCCCAAAGGGTGGAGCAAGGAATACATGGAAAAACTTCTCGCCCGACTCGACGCCTCCTTGGAGGAGATTGAACTGACCATCGTGGAAGAAAACGCGGACGTGGATCAACCCGGCTACCGCCTGCCCGCGGGCCTGGCTCAACGGCAAGCCCTGCGGGAAGAAATCAAAGAAGGCCTGGCCCAACTGGAAGCCGATGGTCGCCACCACTACCACCCGGCCGAACCGGAAGCCCGGCGGATGAAAGTCGGCGACACCAATCGTTACGCCTACAATGCCCAAGCCCTGGCCGATGAACAGGAAGGCATCATCGTCGCTTGCGCGGCGACCCGCCAGGAAACGGACGCGGGCCAACTGGCGCCGATGATTCAACAAGCCCGCGAAAACTTGGGTGTGGCGGCGACGAACACCGTGACGGTGGCTGACACCGGCTATGGCGCCGGCGCTGATTTGCAAGCTGCGGCCGAAAACGGAATGCCCGTCCTGGTTCCACCCGCCGAGGGGAAACCGGCCCGCGACAACCCTTACGCCGCCCAACATTTTGACTATGACCCGCAACTGCGGAGCGTCACCTGTCCGCAAGGCCGGACGCTTGCTCATGAAGGCCACACCCTCAAAGATGGCGTGCGCGTCGAACGCTTTCGCTGTCGCTGGCGCGACTGCCCCGTGCGTGCCCACTGCACTGGCGACCCCAAAGGCCGGCAGATTGAAATCCGGCCGCACGCCGCCATCGTGCAGGCCATGAGACAGCGGCTGGCTCAACCGGCAGCGCACCGCCAGTGGCAACAACGCGCCAAGATCATCGAACCGCGCTTTGGTCAGATCAAACAACACGACGGCTTTCGGCGGTGGACGGTTTGGGGATGGGACGGTGTCAAGACCCAATGGACGATGGTGTGTGCGGCCTTGAACTTGCGAATACTCTACCGGCGCTGGCAAGCAGGGCGTGGACAGGAAAAAGAAAGTCCATTGGCAGTCATGAGCCTGAAAACGGCGATTCGAGAATCAAAGCCATCTGGCGGAATCCAATATCAGCCCGCACTGTGGTGGCAGAAGCTATTGGCCTTGGCAGCCAGACGGAGTCCAACCCGGCCAACCGGTTTCCCCTTTGCCTTCGCACACATCCAATAGAAATACTTTTGAGACGGTCTC
>CAZMWL010000139.1:0-1659 GCA_964569985.1 uncultured Occallatibacter sp. | reverse complement strand
CGGAACGTGTCAACCGGTTTGAGACAGCTGCCTTGTTAAATTAGTGTCGCGCGGTAGTTGTAGCATACGGGGTTCCGACCCATCGGCCGGAGGGTTGATCCAAACCTCGCCAGGTAGCACCAGCGGTCGCGGCGGCTGCCGAACGAATCGTTCGGGATGGGCAGCATAGGCCGCGGTGAGCACCGTCTGCCGTGCAGCAAGCACTGCCTCGGCCTGGCCGAAGTGGACCATGGCCGGGGTTAACAGGCCCAACCCCCAGTGATGATGTTCGTGGTTCTGCCAGTGAACGAACTTGCCGCAGAAGCCCAGACCGTCTTCGATGCTGGCGAAACGGTCGGGGAACTCCGGCCGGTACTTGAGCGTCTTGAACTGGCTCTCGGAGAACGGGTTGTCGTCGGAGACGTGCGGTCGGCTGTGGGACTTGGTGATCCCCAGCGTGGCCAGGAGTTGGGCCACGGTCTGCGAACGCATCGATGGCCCGCGATCG
Organism: uncultured Occallatibacter sp.; assembly: GCA_964569985.1. Lineage (GTDB taxonomy): Bacteria > Acidobacteriota > Terriglobia > Terriglobales > Acidobacteriaceae > Telmatobacter. The sequence continues at coordinate 1,172 of CAZMWL010000139.1, read as the reverse complement.
CTGTGAATCGTCAGTTGGTCCCGAACAATCCCCTGCTTGACCACCGTCTCGCGGATCAACCGCTCGGCCAGGTGTTCGCTTTCGCGGCTGGCCAGCATCCAGCCCACCACGTAACGGCTGAAGATGTCGAGGATCACGTAGAGATGGAAGTAGGTCCACTTCGCTGGCCCCAGCAACTTGGTGATATCCCATGACCAGACCTGATTGGGCGCGGTGGCCACCAGTTGCGGCTTGTGGTAGGTCGGGTGCCGCAGTTGGTCTCGTCGCTCGCGAACTTCCTGTCGCTCGTCCAGGATACGATACATCGTGCGGATCGAGCAGAGGTACTGCCCTTGGTCCAAAAGTGCCGCATAAACCTCGGCCGGAGCCTTGTCGGCGAATGGCTCGCTGTGGAGTACGTCGACGACCGTTTGCCGCTCCGGCGCGCTCAGCGCCCGCAGTGGCGTCGGCCGTGGCGCGGCGGCAGTGGCAGGTGGCTTGGGCCGACGCCGCCGGTAGAGCGTTGCCCGGGGCACGCTTAGGCTACGGCAGGCTGCTGCTGTGCTTGTCTGGGGAGCAAGTTCCTCGATGGCCTTCATGGCATGCTCCCGTTGTTGTCGGGCGGCGGCAGGGGAATCCCCAGGATCTCCGAGAGTTTTTTTTGAACCTCGATGATCGTTTCGGCCTGACGGAGCTTGGCCGCCAGCCGCTGGGTTTCTCGCTTGAGCCGTTCGTTTTCGGCAATCAAGGGGGCATCGGGATTGGCCTTCCGCCCACGACGCTTGGGAGTCAGCCCCGCCAGCGTTCCTTCGTCGCGTTGCTGTCGCCAGGTGCTCAAGTGCGACGAGTACAGCCCCTCGCGACGCAGCAGGGCACCGAGTTGGCCTAGCTCGTTGAAACGATCCGCCTCCCGGAGCACGCGGATCTTGTACTCGGCCGTGAACCGCCGTCGCACGGGTTTCTCCGGAACCGCCGGGTCGGGGATCGGCTCTCCGTTGCCTGCGGCAGGACCCCCCTGGGCCACGGCGGCCGCGGTGGTGGGCGGAACTGCACTCGGGCTACGCCCTCGTTCCGTTCCGCCCACCACCACCTGCTCAGTTCCCAACATCCTTGATTTCTCCATCGTTCTACCTCCTGGCCCTCTACTGTAATTACCAAGGAGGCAGTGTCTCAACCATTATTGGCACAGAGGG
>CAZMWL010000138.1:0-1697 GCA_964569985.1 uncultured Occallatibacter sp. | reverse complement strand
GGCGCGAATGTCTCAGAGGCCATCACCACGGCGAGCGTGTCATAGTGCTTGACGAGCTCGACCATCTCATCGAGCCGCTCGCGCGACGCCGCCAGCGAGTTCAGAATCGGCGGGCCGCTTTTGGCGCGATCGTAGTGTTCAAGCGCCACACGATGGTAGTCGACCGAGGGGTTGTCAAAGGCGATGGGCGTCGATGTAACTTCCTGAATGGCCCGAATCACATCGGGCAGGAAATCGTGCATTTCCTCACGGCGCACCTGAATGCGCTGGGTGCCATCAAGGTTCAGAGTGAGGTAGTCGACCCCAGCCTCAGACTGCGTCCGCGCAAGTTGCTGGTAGCCGGCCGGATTGCGCTCCGTGAATGCCCGGCGCGCGCGAGCATAGGAGTTGTTCATCAACTCGCCGACGATGTGGAGCTTGCGAGGCATTTCGATCTAGGGTTCTCGAGGTTCGAGGGGAATATTTGGACTAATACGGTCCAATTTTAGTCGAGACCACAACTAAATGGCCACTGCAAATGTCTGGTTTGCATGAAACCTTCACTAAATCTATTTTTTTGTGTTGCTTGCGGATGACGCAGCGCCAGCGGATGGCTCCGATTCCGACGCAGCCGCACGCTTCGACGCGGCCTCAGAGTTCTCGGGCACCGCATCGGCGTGCCTGGCTGAGTGGTCCCGGCCGAGCCAAAGATTTGCCCAGGCCGACGTCCCGCGCAGTCCCTGATTCTGAACCACGGGAGCATGGTCGAGCATATGCTCGTCGCCGCCATCGTGCTTCAGGCGCTCGTAGGCGCGCAGCCAGATGCAGTCGCCAAACCCATTCACTTCGCAACGGCCCTCACGCGTGCCTCCGCAGGGGCCGTTGCGCTGGTTCTTGGCGCACTGCGATTCGGGGCAGAGAAACGCGATGTCGGGCAACGAACAGTCTCCACAATCCTTGCAGTGGTAAAGCACCGACTTGCCGAGCTTCTCCAGCGCCCGCATCGGCGCCGGCCCCTGCATCGGATCGCGCGCGTGTGCACAGAGGCGTGCGCCCAGCCTCGCCACCGGCTTGCCTACTTCGAACATGGTGCTGTGCGCCAGTTTTGAGATTGCGTAGACCATGGTCACTTGCCGGCCGGATGCCGGGGGCCGCGACGTCTCGCGCTCGGGGTTGGCGAGACCGGTCGCGGGGTTCGCGTCGTAATAGAAGAATTCGCCCGGCCGGGAGAACTGGATTTCGCGGGCAAACTGCTTCCAGTCATCAGGGCCAAACGACCGTTCCACAGCGAGGATTTTCTCGATCGATTTGAATTCGTGTACTCCACCCAGGTACGCGCCGCGGTAGCCCAAGCCACGGCTGATGGCAATCTGTTTGGCCGCAAACTCGATGAAGAAGGCCTTGCCGCGATCGGGCGACTGGCCGTGAAGCTTGCACAGTTCGAAGAGCGGATCAGAAACCACCACGCCGGGAATGCGGCCCTCGTGAAAGACTTGTGCGACACGCGAATTTAATACGTACACGTTGCCGATGAGGGGCGTGTCCTTTGCGGCATTGAGATCCATGTAGCAGCGAAGTTCCGAGGTCTTGCGCGCATCAAAGCCGATCTGGCTGATGATGAACTGCGCGCCGCTCTCGATTTTCTTCTTGAGCTTAAGATACTGCGGAACCACCTCGCCCTCGCGCAGTTTGAAGTTCGTGGTCACAGCGCCGATGCA
>CAZMWL010000137.1:0-1718 GCA_964569985.1 uncultured Occallatibacter sp. | reverse complement strand
TCCAGAACTCCTGACACAGGAGTCAAACTAAATGTCCGCTTTTTGGCTTAACAGGTCTCGCGAATCGCGTAGCGCAGGCGCAATCGTGAGCCCGGGAAGGAGGTTTCTTTCAGGTTGAGTTCTTCGCAGAGCGCGGCAATGGCCCGTGTGCGGTGCGGCGAGCTTTGCCCCGCCAGTGTCACGCACAACTCCGTTTGGGTGGCTTCCAGATCGGCCGCGCTGGCCAAAGCCGTTTGGAGCAGAGTCCGGCCTTCGTCGCCGGCCCTCCGGTAATGGGGCGTGACTAATCGGAGCAGATCGCTCTCGGCTTGGTAAGCCACCATTTTGATGAGATTGGTCAGATGTTTTCGTTCCGGGGCCAGTTTGACCACCGGTTCTTCGGTGACGGCTTGGACCGGAACGCGGCGCGGCACGGCCGCACGACGTTTTTCCAATTGCCGCACCTGATGCCAGGCATTCCAGATTTTCCGGCCCAGTTTTCCTTGCGCGATTTTGAACCCGCGCATGGTCCGGCGCTGGCGCTCCAGGCTGGTCAAGGCCTCCAGTCCATATTCCGCTTGCAGTCGGTCGAAGTGCGCTTGGGCTTGGCGGAGTTGGGCGTCGACCGCCGCCCAGGCCGGGTTGGGAACCTCCCGGGTGGGGTCGTCGGGCACGGCGGCGTATTCGACCAAGGCATCCAAGGCGTATTCCTCGCGCAAGTATTTGAAGAAGTTTTCTTGACGCCAACGCTCAAACGTTCGATAGGCCACTTGGGCAGGGGGCAAATCCCGCCGAGAGGTGAGGATGGGAGTTTGATGGCCGTCCTCGGCCAGGCGAGTGACCTGCCGTAAACGCAGCCGGCCCTTGAGCAAACGCACCTCTTGGTCGGCCAGGACATAGGTCACGGTTCGTCCGTCGCGGCGTGTGCGGCAGGCGTGGAAACATCTGCGTGGGATGCGGGGACAATGGCCCTTGCGGTATGTCAGCAGGTCAAAGCCAGAGGCCAGTATTTGCTGGAAGAGTTTGGGACTGTAGCCGCCGCGATCAAAGACGACTGTGACACGTCGCTGGCCCACCAGGGCGCGGACTTGGTCGAGGATGCCAGGCAGCATCTTGACCAGGCCGGCGTTGGCCTGCGCGGTGATGACAAAGAGCGGGTCGCCGGCGCTGTCGTTGACCCAGTAATCGGAAGTGGCCGGCAACGAGATGCGCATGCGAGCCACATGAGCCTTGGGCAGGGCGTGCTTGCCGTGGTAAACCCGCACGTGTCCGTCAGCGTAGAGGAAGCCCAGCGCCGCGCCGCGCAAGGCGACCCGTTGCTGGGCCAAAGCTTGGCCAAATTGCGCGGCCCTTCCGGCGGCGGCCAAGCCTGCCAATTTGCGTCGCAACGTTTTGACTTCCGGCGCCCGGTCCAATCCCAGCACGCGCCCCAAGTCCTGGGGCGAATACTCCTTGAGGCCCTCGGGCCGTTTGATCCGCCACAGCGCCATGAGCAGTAGCGTCAGCAAGCTGGTGCGCAACCCATAAAAGGACGGGCCAAGGCTGTCGTAGATTTTTTGCGCGCACTCGAACACACCGCTGGCGACCAGGACCGGCAAGGCCAGAAGCACTCCGGCGCGCGGCACCGCTGTGGCGGAGCCAAAGAGCGGAGGCGCGTCTTCCAACAAACCCAGACGTGCCAGCAAGCGGTCGGCGTTGCGATGGGCCGGATCGTTGTCTTGACTGACCAGGGCGCTTGC
>CAZMWL010000136.1:0-1738 GCA_964569985.1 uncultured Occallatibacter sp. | reverse complement strand
ATTCGGCTAAAGTCAGGCCACTTTGGGCAAGGGTTTGCGATATTGTTGCCAAAACAGGTCAAATTGGCGGTTTTCCAGCAGGCAGCGAATGTCTAGGACGTTCTGTGCGCCCGGCACCCCCCAGAACATGCCGGACTGTTTCAACCTGGCGCCGATGACGGTTTTGCAACCCGCTTCGATCACGCCAGAGCCAATGAAGAGTCCCCGCGCCCGGTATTCGGCGTAACGCATCTTGTCCGCGTTACTTTCGAAGTAAGCGATTTGTTTGAGCGCGGCCTCCCGCCGCCGCCCCCGGCGCGGCAGCGCCTGGCGTGCCTCCCGCAGGACGATCGCCACGCCCTCCGGTTGCTCCTTGAGGGTCTTGGCCCAGTGTTCCCATTGCGTTTTGGCCGGGTCGGTGTTTTCCCCCAAGAGGGCTTCGGCCAGCCCCTCCAGGTGCTCGGCCGCGTGAAAGAAATCCAGGATGCAGAGGGCCAGGGGAAAATTCACCCGGGCCAGTTCCCACACCCAGGCGGCCCCGTCGCCCAGAAACACGACCACCCGGGCCAGCGCCAGCCCACGCTGGCGGGCTTCGGCCCGGAGCAACGCCCCAAATTCCGCCGCCGGTTTCACCGTGGCGACAGAGGAGGTGCTCTGGGCGTCGCGCAGCGGTTGGCCCTCCGCATCGCGCTGGGTCTGGGTGAAGACGCAGCCCAACTTCACCTCGCGCGTCTTGGCGGCCTGGTCCGGCTGTTTGCCTTTCCGCCCCGCCGTCTCTTCCGGGCGCACGGGAATGCCCGTGCCGTCCGCTTCCACATAGAACGCTTGGTCCGCCGGGGGCGGGTTGACCCCCGCTGCGGGCCGTGGCCACTGGGCCATTTGCGGCCCCAGGCGATTCACCAGGCGCTGCAGGTGCCGGCCGGCCACCGTCAAACCGGTGTATTCGTTGAGACTCGCCGCCGCCGCTTCATAATGTTCCACCGCGCCGGCCCGGCACATCAGGCGCGCCAACGCGGGCGTGCAACCCTCGACCAGCCCCAGCGCTTCGTCCAGCGGCGCGCGACCGCCCCCCTGGCCGTCGGGGTAATAGTTTCGCCGCAAGGTCACGGCCCCAAAGAGGCTGCCGACCTCGTTGGGACGGTCGGCATAGCGCTTTTCCCCGGGCCGCACCTGATCGCCCGCCACGCGCCAATGGGGATCGTTGAGCAAGTCTTCCAGCGCCCGCCGGCCGTCCCGCCGGAGCGCTTCGCGAATCCCCAACTCCAGCCATTGTGGTGACACGGTCCCTTCGGTGGCCAAACGCGCCTTGGCTAAGCCGACGAAGGCTTCGAGTTCGGAGGCCGTTTCTTGCCGGACAGATTCCTGGAGTTTTTTTTTGAAGCGGGGTCCGTCTGCGTCTGCCGGGTGTGGGCCACGGTTAACTCAATGCATTCCTGCGCGAGTTGTTCAAATCGCTGGCGGCCCGCCACCGCCTGGCGCAACTGCTCGGCGCGGGGACCGGCGATCCGTTGGGAGTGGTTTTTGCCCTCCCGCCAGACTTGGTATTTAAAATAGGGTCCCAGGGGATGGTCTGGGTCGGAGCCCGGGCGATACTCGGCTTTGAGGGAGCCGTGCTCCATTTGATCGATTTGGGCCATTTGTTGAAAAATCACCTGACGCTGCTCAAGGAATTTGCTCATGCGCAAAGTATTGTCTATGCACTAGACATTTTCAAGCAAAAAAGAACTGAAATTTAAGAAAAGTAACAATTTTGTCCTGC
>CAZMWL010000135.1:0-1817 GCA_964569985.1 uncultured Occallatibacter sp. | reverse complement strand
GGGCGCACATCAGGAAAATCTAGATTTGGCAAAAGCGCTGATTTTTGTTGTATACCTTACGGCGTGTAAAGCCGTAAGATAGAAATATGAACAGCCCAACGCCTCCCCCATCCCTCCTACGACTTGCCGCCGAGCTAGCCGAAGTTAAGCCCATGCGTCGAGGTTCGTTGTCGGAACGCATGGTCAAATGCAGCAAGCCGGGATGTCCCTGTGGTGAAGACCCCAAGGCTCGTCATGGTCCCTACTTCAGCCTTACCCGCGCCGTGCAGGGCAAGACCCAATCGCGCTACTTGACGCCAGAACAGGCCGTCGTCGCCCGCCAACAGGTCGAGGCTGGACATGAGTTTCGAGCCGGGTTGGAGAAGTTATGGGAAGGCTGTGAGGCCTGGGCTGATAGCCAGTTGTGGGCTTCGCAAACGGTCTCCGCCGAGGAGGCCGAAAAAGGGGGCTTCAAACGAGCCTCCAGGAAGAGATCGTCCAGGAAATCGAGACGCTGTTAGGCCGCCGCTCTGTCACCGATCTTGATTTCGAGGCAGTGGAAACGGCGGCTCGGCGACAGGCTCTGCGATTGGCAGCCTGTGCGTTGGAACAACGCCTGAACGCCGACACCTGCGATCATAGGGGACCGCAGTTGCCCTGTGCATGCGGCGCGGCAGCCCAGTATCACGGACGTCGCTGGAAGACCTTCACCAGCGTATTGGGACTCCTGCACCTTGAACGGGCTTACTATCACTGTGCCCAATGCCAGTGCGGATTCTGCCCGCGCGATCAGATTCTGGGCCTGGGATTGTTTTCTCTAACCCCTGGGGTTCTGCGCATGACAGCCAGCACCGCCGCATTGGTGAGCTTCGAAGAGAGCAGTGCACTGCTGCGGGAACTGGCCGGAGTTGAGATCGGCGCCAAACAAGTGGAAAGGGCTGCCGAATCACTGGGGGCCGAGATAGCGCGCGCCGAATGCGAGCGCGTGGAGAAGGTAGAGTCTCCCACTCCCACCATGTATCTGGGCATGGATGGCACTGGGGTGCCGATGCGTCCTCAGGAAGTGGCCCATCGCGCCGGCAAGCAAGCCGACGGCTCCGCCAAGACCCGTGAAGCCAAGCTGGTTACTGTCTGGACCGCTGAATCGCGCGATGAAGAAGGTAAGCCGGTGCGCGATCCGGGATCGGTCACCTATTCTGCCGCCATTGAAAGCGCGGCAACTCCGGATACCAGCCCTGAGATGTCGGCCTTCGCTGAGCGGGTAATTCGAGAGGCAAACCGTCGCGCTTTTACCCAAGCTCCCCGTCAGGTGGTGTTAGGAGACGGGGCGGCCTGGATCTGGAACACGGCAGCGGAATTATTTCCCCAAGCCATTCTGATTCTCGACCGGTTTCACGCCAAGGAACATCTCAGCAAGGTCGGCAAAGCGATCTACGGCGATAGCATAGAGGCTCAGAAATGGATCCAGCAGCAATATGACAAACTCGACGAGGAGCGCTTGGCATCCCTGGTACAAGCCCTACGCCCCCATGCCGGCCAATCGAAAGAGGCGCGGGATTGCATCCACTACATCTGGGCCAATCGACGGCGGATGCGATACCTCGAGTTTCGAAAGCAAGGCTTGTGCACCGCCAGCGGCGTAGTGGAGGCCGGTTGTAAGGTCGTAATTGGCACCCGACTCAAGCGCGCGGGAATGCACTGGACTGTAAACGGTGCTAATGCAATCATCGCCCTGCGATGCAACAAACTCAGTGGACGCTTTGAGAACTTCTGGGAGGACCGCTCAGATCAATTCAAGGTTGCAGCTTGACTTCATCCCTCAAATCCGACGTGCGCCC
>CAZMWL010000134.1:0-1824 GCA_964569985.1 uncultured Occallatibacter sp. | reverse complement strand
TCGCCAAAACCATGCTGGCGTCGAAGATGAACTGTCTCAACGACAAATACCCCAGAGACTCGTTCTCCCTGCTCAATCCCGATGTGGCCAAAGAGTTCATGACCACGGCCTTCTACCACCACTCGGCAGCATCCAAAGGGCTCAAGTCCTTCGACAAGGATGTGTTTGCAACCTGCAGGAAGGCAGCACTGAAAGAATTCTCCGTCCTCGCAGCTGGCGTCGAAACTGGCGCAGCCGGAGCAAAGGAGTTCAACGACACATTCGCCATCAACATCGAACGACCGCCGATTGGCGCGCTCAACCAAAACCTGCGCATTGGAGTCAAGCCTCTCCCTGGGAAGCGGGAGGAGCTTGCCGCAATCTTTGGCAAATCCGCCTGGTATCACTCCAACCAGTCCGGACGGACCCCTGAAGAGAGGGAGCAGCGCCGCGCCGCACGAACCAATTCAACGCAAGACCTTGGCCGCTGATTGCCGGCTATCACCAAGCGGCACTCACTATCTACCAACCTGGGATGCTGCCGCTGCTGAAGTGGCAGCCATCTCACCGCCTTTCACACAAGAGCAGAGTGAGCCGCCCATCGCGCCCAACGTGCCCAACGTGCCAGGAGCAACAACTGGAGAACCGCCATGATGCAAGTCGAAATTTACCACGGCCACGCAGAACTCTTTCATCAGATGGCTAACCACATCGAACGTTCGATGATGCCAGAACACCGGAGAAGGAACGGGGGGTCTGATCCAATCACAACCAACGACGTTACCCTCGCAACTACGTTATTCAACTCTATCTATGGATACCCGACTGGCAAGGAAGCTGTTTTGGCGCTGTCGGCAGGGCTGATTCCTGGGGAGGAGCGATCTCAAGGAGTACGCGGACTCTTCGTGATGTCGGTCGGCTGCTCGGAGTACGACCAGACAGTCACGTACCAGATCCTTCCACTTCCAGACCAGGAGATGGAAACGGCAAAACTTCTCAAAGCAGCGGCTGCATATAGTCTTCAACGCGCTGAAGTGCACTCTCGAACCATTTCAACGCCTAGCCGGCTTCGCACCCAACTGGAGCGATAAACCATGAACACATCTCCAGCCTTGTACAAGAGACCACAATCGCCTGGATACCTCGGCACATACAATTGGTCCGCCATCCTGCTTGGGCTAATGGCATTGGTCGCAACCAACGTCATCACAACCCAGCACATTGCCTCGCACTTCGATTACCAGCCGGCACTCGGACCGCCTTTATTCCAAATCGCCTCTTTGAAACTTTACCCACCGTACAAGTGGTTCCCCTGGATTCTTAAGTTCGGCAACTCTCCCGACCCACTGGTACGGCAGCCCCTGCTGACCTCAACACTGATTGCAGCTGTCGGCTTTGCGGTTTCGCTCTTCATCGTTGCCGCACTCAATATTCATCGCAACAAGAAGCTCACCGAAGACACTGAGGATCTTCACGGAAGCGCACGATGGGCCAATGAAAAGGAAATCCGCAACTCTGGACTTGTCGATCAAAAACATGGCGTCTACATCGGCGCCTGGCACGATGAGAAAACCGATTCGCTGGAATACCTCAGGCACGCAGGCCCGGAACACATTCTCGCCTTTGCCCCGACCAGGTCCGGCAAGGGTGTCGGGCTTGTGATTCCAACGCTACTCGCATGGGAAGAGAGCGCGGTCGTCTTCGATATCAAAGGTGAAAACTGGGACAGGACGGCAGGCTATCGAGTCTCCGCAGGCCACGTCTGCTTTCGCTTCGCTCCAGTCGAAGAACATAGCGCGCGCTTCAACCCGCTCGCCGAGGTGCGCATCGGTACGCTCCGCGAAG
>CAZMWL010000133.1:0-1851 GCA_964569985.1 uncultured Occallatibacter sp. | reverse complement strand
TAGCCCGGATTATTCATGAGCCCGCTGCGGGGCCGGTGTCGGGGGCCTGTCGGCTCTGGGGTCAGGTCCCGGACCGGCCGTCAGGCCCTCGGCGGTCGGTTCGCGGCACGTCGAACGCGCCAGCAGGCCCGGCGGCAGGGGCCAATGGCCTTCCGGCAACCCGATCGGTCGAGCAGCAGGCACAGTGCCCCCTTGGTGCTTTGATCGCAGTCTGAATGGCGGGCGTTGCGGCCGGTTGCGTTACGGCGTTGCGGTCGGTGGCGCTAAGTTGGCCCCGCTTGCAGCCGGTCCAGCAGCACCGGCCATAGGTCTTGGGTCGGACAGCTCGACGCGAAGTGCATCCATACTCGACGCACGGTCTCGGTCACTCGCACCCCCACCTTGAACAGATGGCGCTGGAGGGTGCAGGCCTGAGCGTTCTCCAGGCGGGTTTTCCGTAACGCCTTGCGGATCCGACTGAGCAAACAGAAAGCTGCCGCATGCAAAACCACCCGAAACTGGTTGGCCACAAAACTATGGCAACTGGTGCGGTCCATCTTCAGGTAATTCTTGAGTTCCTTGATGCGGTTTTCCATGTCGCCGCGCATCGCGTACTCGTCGTACAGTTGCTCGGGCTCGCCGTCGATGAGATTGGTCACCACGAAGCGGGGGTTGTCGCCGTCGGCCATGACTTCGGCTTTGACCACGACCCGCCGCTCGCGCGGCCAACTGCCGGCCGCGTAGCTCACCTCGTGAAAGTTGCGCACCTTCTCGCCGCTGGCCTCGAACTGAGCCCGGGCTTCAGCCATGTACGGTTCGGCCAGCGCCAGCACGCGTGAGTTCTGCGCCAGGTTGAGCAGGTAGCCGACATGGTTCTCATCGCACCAGTCGAGGATATCGGGACCGGCGAATGCATTGTCGCCGCGCAACAGGATCGGCACCTTGGGCCACACCGCGCGCAGCTTCGCTTCCAGACGCTTGAGAACAGCCAGCGCGTGTAGAGCGCCGTGCGATTTGCCGGGGCGCAACATCGCCACTAACAGCTCGTGGGGACCGCCATCGACCTGGGCGGTCACGATCAACGGCAGATAGCAGTGCTCATCATAATACCCGTTGAACTCCGAGAACTGCTGCTGGCCATGAGTTTCATCGTCGGTCGCGTCGAAGTCCAGCGTGATCTTCGCCGGCTGGACGCCGGCGTACTGCTGCACGAACAGGTCGAAGAATACCTCGGCCATGCGCCACAGTTGGGTGCGCGTGACGCTGTTCTCGAACCGTGACAGGGTGGGCTGAGAAGCCAGGTCGCAGTCGGTTTCCGGCAACCGGCCGATAGCCGTCTTGAGCATTGGATCGCTGCGCAAGTCGTCGGCGTCGTTGCAGTCTTCGTAGCCGCACGCGATCTGAAGGACTCGTTGCGCGAGCATCTCGCCAAGCTGGTGCTTCACTTTGGAACGGTCGCGCCCGTCGCGCAGACACGAGGTGAGCTTGGCGGTCAGCCCCAGTTGCTGATCGGCCTTGGCCACCAGCATCAGCCCGCCATCGCTGCTGAGGGCGCCACCATCAAAGGTACCGACGACTTGTCGGTGACCGAGGAATCCAAAGTCGAGTTGATGAATAGGGGTCTGCATCGGAGAGGCTCCCGGAATAAGGTTTTGTTAGCGCAAAGACTATTCCCCGCCTCTCCGATTTTCCTTGCCGGCGGAATTGCGAATCCTGTGAATCTTTCGCGTCTCTACTTGGAATCTTTTGTGTCGTTCGCGCCGGCGCAAAGCCACCGGCCTCACGACACACTGTCAAACGGCGCCACGCCTAGAAAGCGAACAGCCCCAGGGGCTCACGCACAACTTGCCAACCCGCGATGAATAATCCGGG
>CAZMWL010000132.1:0-1919 GCA_964569985.1 uncultured Occallatibacter sp. | reverse complement strand
AGCGGGAGTGGCGCAAAGACCCGGTGAATCGGCAGCGGGAGCGGGAGTGGATGCGGGAGTGGATGCGGAAAAAGGCTTCCGACAGAACGATCTCAAAAATCCAAAACCTTTCACAGTTCTTAAATCAAATGCCGAAAGCGGCATGAAAATAGAAAGTCGAAAAATGAGCATAAAAAACACCCTCACAAGAAAGCCAGTTACGGATGATGAAATTCGCAGCATAAGCCAAGACATGCGCGACGTGGCGAGCGGCATTACGAAAGTCGCCTCCCGTATCGCCGATGCGATGGACCGCGACCCGGAAACCATCAACCGCATTTGCTCACTCAATCCCGATGCTGACAGGCGGCTGCTGTTCAACCTTGATCGCGTCGGCAGGAAGCAGCTTCACAGTGAACTTCTTTTCGCGCATTCTGCCGGGGCGGCATTGGCGGCGCGGCTGCCTTATGCCGAGCAGGAAAAAGCCCTCGCCAGATACCTGCCCGTCGCGGTGAAGACCTCCACCGGCGTCAACATCGTCCAGCGCAATCTTGCTGAGCTTACATTCACAGAGGCGCGAACGGTGTTTGATGTTTATGACAAAAAGAAGGTTCGCACTCCCGCCGAGCAGAAGGTTATTGTCGAGTCCTTTGCCGCCAAGCCGCGCAGCCCTGTGCGCTACCGCGATGAGGGAGAGACGGTCTGTTTTTACGTCTCTCGGTTCAAGTGGACCGAGTTGGCAGACATGGTGGAGCTTCACAAGCGGCGAACTATGGGCGAACTGGGCAAAACCATGACGCGCAATCAGGTCACAAAGGGAAAATGACCCCCTGCCCCGCCAACCCCCTACCCCTTGACGCGATGCTGACGCGCGAGGAAGCCGCCGCGTGGCTCCAGGTGTCGCCGCGCTGGCTCGCCCTTGACGGGGCGCGGGCGCGGCCTATGGTGCCGGTGTTCAAGCTCGGCTTCCGAACGCCGCGCTACCATCCCCGGACCATCATCGCCGCGCTGGCGAAGCGCCCCGGACTGCCCAATGAGCTTATAGCCGCTAGCTTCGGAATCGCGGAGCGGGGGATTCACTGAGGAAAGACTATGACTACGACCGAATTTGCCCTCTTTATCGCGTTCTACGGCCTTGTGGCCGCTTACTGCGGCTGGTGCCTGTGTCTGGCCGCGAAGCGCCCCACGCCGCGAGTGACGCCCATTGACGACTTTATCCGGCTCCATCCCAAAACCAGTTTAAGCGAGCGGCAGCCCGCTTCAAGACCGCATCCCCTGCGGCATACTTCATAATAGTCAAAGTTGTCATGCATAACACAACACCTGGCAAACCTGCCGCTCGCCCATTTTCGAAACCGTAAAACACCGCAGTTATAGAGGTCAACATGAACAAAAACATCGAAGTGAAACAGCCCCATCAATGGACAAACGCCGATGGCGAAGTCCTGATTCTTAAGCGTATCCCCAAAAACCGACTCGGGCACGAGGGATTCAAATATCCCAAAGGCGTCGGCAGCGTCATTGCCTGCCCCGACTTCAATACCAAACCAACGTGCGGCGGCGGCATTCACGGCTGGCCCTGGGGCTTTGGGATTGGCGAGGGCGCGGAGTTCGACATCCTCGAAGATGTTTGGTTGGTGTTGAGCGCCCCGCCAGAGAATGTAATCGGCGAGTTGGAAGGTGGTTTGAAGTGCAAGGCCAAAGACCCCGTTATTCGTTTCGAGGGTTCTTTCAAGGATGCCTGGGGCGTAGTTGCCGGAGAACAGACGGCCATCATTCGGAATCTCGCGGCCAGCGGTGACGACTCGAAGCTAGCGGCCAGCGGTGACGACTCGAAGCTAGCGGCCAGCGGGAACGACTCGAATCTCGCGGCCAGCGGGAACGACTCGAAGCTCGCGGCCAGCGGTTACGCCTCGAAGCTCGCGGCCAGCGGGAACGCC
>CAZMWL010000131.1:0-1934 GCA_964569985.1 uncultured Occallatibacter sp. | reverse complement strand
CCCGCGTTCGCGGTCACCGGGCACATGATGGGGCATGAAATGGCGGATTTCTGCGGTTTTTGAGGGGTCAAAAACCGAAAAAGTGCGAAAAACCTAGACACACGACTTGTGATATTTTTGTTGATTCTATGCTGCATACATGCCACATTTATGGGCATGTACTTACGTGTCACCGAACGGCGCAACAAGGACGGCTCGAAGGTTTCCTACTACGCGCTTGCCGAGAACGTCTGGAACGCTGAAGCCAAGCGCTCCGAGACACAGGTGGTGCACAGCTTCGGCCGAGCCGACCAAGTCGATAAGGCGGCGCTTGAGCGGCTGGTCAAAAGCATCAATCGCATTTTGGGAACGGACGATGCGGCGGCTGCTCCCGGTGTGCCGGAGATCGAGTTTGATCGGGTGTTCGAGTTGGGCGTGCCGCTGGCGGCGCGCGCCTTGTGGGAAGAACTGGGCATCGGGCCGGCGATTCGCCGCTGCATCGCCGAGGGCGGATTGACCGCGCCGCACGAAACGGCGCTTTTCGCCATGGCGGCGAACCGTCTGGAGGAGCCTGGTTCCAAACTGGCCTGCGCGGAACGCTGGCTGCCCGATGTGGCGTGGTTGCCCGACGCCAATGGCCTGAAGATCGACCAGTTGTACCGCGCGCTCGATTTCCTCACCATGTGGGCGGATACGGTGGAGCATGAAGTCTTTCTTCGCACCGCCGATCTCTTCCAGCTCGACGTCGACCTGATCTTCTATGACACGACCACGGCCTACTTCGAGGTCGACGAACCGGACGAGGAACATCAGGAATGGGGCGGCCGGCTGTTCGCGCCGTTGCGCCGCCGTGGGCACAGCAAGGAAGGCCGCGACAACCAGCCGCAAATCATCATTGCCATGGCGGTCAGCCGCGATGGCATGCCGATCCGATCCTGGGTCCTGCCGGGCGATACCGCCGATGTCGCCACGGTGGCGAAAATCAAGGACGACCTGCGGTCCTGGCGGCTCGGCCGTTGCGTGTTCGTCGGTGACGCCGGCATGTACTCGGCCGACAACCTGGCCAAGCTGAGCCGCGGTCTTGGCCGCTATATCCTGGCCGTGCCGATGCGCAAACTGAAGGAAATCGAGACCGAAGTTCTGGCCAAGCCCGGGCGCTACAAGCCGGTCGCCGACAACCTTCAGGTCAAGGAAGTGTGGGTTGGCGACGGCGAGCGCCGTCGGCGCTATGTGCTGTGCCTGAACCCCGAAGAGGCCGAACGGCAGCGCCAACATCGCAAAAAGCTTCTGGTCGAGATCGACGAGGAACTCGCCTTGCTGCGCCAGCGCCAGGACGATCATCCGAAAGCGGCCTGTTCGCTGCTCGCCTCACGGCGTTACGGCCGCTACCTCGACACCGACTACCTCGGCCGCCCAAAGCTGGATGCCGCGAAGGTCAAGGCGGCCGAGAAGTTCGACGGCAAGTTCGTCGTCATCACCAACGACGATACCCTTTCCGCCGAAGATGTGGCGTTGGGCTACAAAGGCGCCTGGATCATCGAGTCCTGCTTCCGGAGGATGAAACAGACGGGACTGCAGGTCCGCCCGATGTTCCATTGGACGCCCCGGCGCATCGAGGCTCATGTCCGGCTCTGCGTCCTCGCCCTGCAAATGCAGCGCGCCGCCGAAATCCGCTGCGGCCAGCCGTGGTCGCAGATCGCCCACCTCCTGGCCGGCCTGAAAGCCATCCGCTACACCGTGGAGAATCGGACTATTGTTCAGCGGACAAAAATCACCGCCGAACTCGCCGACACGCTCAAAAATCTCGGAATATCAACGCCTAAGAAGATCATCGCCGTCGACGAGCCGGTCCCCGAGGCCCTTTCGGCATAGATACACGCCCGGAATCTGCCTTCTATAAGCCGTTGGAAAATCAGCGGGATTCAAAGCGTGTGCTCACTCACCGCGAACCCGGG
>CAZMWL010000130.1:0-1959 GCA_964569985.1 uncultured Occallatibacter sp. | reverse complement strand
CGGAACGCCCGCGGGGCACAACGGAGCCCGCAGCGTAACCGGCGCCCTGGGCACGGAAGAGTGGTTGAGGTTGCGTATTGGCGTGGGGCCCGATTTACCTCCTGAAGCGATTGCGGCGGCAGGCGGAAAGCGGCCGGGCAGGGATTTTCTGCTTTCGCCCATGCGCAAGGCGGATTTGGCGGTGCTGGACGAGGTACTGGACCGGGTGGCAACGGCCACGCGGCGCATTCTCGAAGTGGGACCGGCAGCCGCGATGAACGAGTTCAATCGGAAAGACAGGGACTCAGGGACTGAGGGACCAGGGACTAAGGACTAGGGACCTACGACTGGGAACCTGCTACGTAATAGAGGAAGGCTGAGAGCGGATCGCTGAGAACGGTAGCGAAACGCTGCAGCGGAAAAGGAAACCTGATGTCGCGTTTGTATGAAGTCATGTTTATCGTCCGTCCCGATGTGGAGGACGAAGAAGCCGACAAGCTGATCGAAGGCTTGAGCACGACGGTGAAGACCGGTGGCGGCGTGGTGAAGTCGGCGGAGAAGCTGGGCCGGCGCAAGCTTGCCTACCAGGTGCGCAAGTTTAACGATGGCAACTACATTCTGTTCACCGTTGAAGCCAACGGCGCGGTGGTGCTGGAACTGGAGCGCCGTCTGCGCGTGACCGAGCAGGTGATCAAGTTCATCACCGTGCGCATCGACGAGGAAGAGAAGCGCCTGGCCAAGGTGAAGGCCAATCGCGGCGTGCGCCGCAAGGTGAACAGCGAACCTGCGCCGGCCGCAGTTGCGCCGGTCGCAGCTCCGCCAGCAGCCGCTGCGCCTGCGGTCGAAAGCGCAGCTGCAGCCGAGCCGGCAGCGCCGGTCGAAGCCAGCGTGTAAAAGCAGGGAGCAAGGGAGCAAGGGAACGAGAAAACCGGGATTCGCAGAAAGCGAAGGCCGTTTTTACGATCCCTGAAACCTGACCCCTGAAAAGAATTCTCCGGCGGTGCCGGAACAAAGAGAGCAAAGAGGAAACACGATGTCTGAAGAAACCCAAGCAAAAGCGCCCGCTGCGGCGGACGCGCCCTCAACTCCACAAGCCCCATCCGAACGGGGTCCTGGTTCGGGCTCAGGTCCGAGCTCTGGCCCGCGCGGTGCGGGCCGGCCCGGTGGCGGCCCCGGCGGACGCGGCAAGTTCTTCCGCCGCAAGAAGGTGTGCAGGTTCTGCACCGAGAAGATCGACGCCATTCCTTACCGCGACGTAAAACTGCTGCAGGGATTTGTGGCCGAGCGCGGCAAGATTGTGCCGCGGCGGTTGACCGGTGTTTGCACCACGCATCAGCGCCGTTTGACCCGCGCCATCAAGCAGGCGCGGAACATCGCGCTGCTGCCGTTTGCGACCCGGCACTAAACCGGTTCCATCGCTCGATTCGGAGCCGATTGAAACATTTGGCGGCGTGGCCGGCGAGCCAAGCCTCTTGCCCGAACGGCAAGAGCGTCTTCGGCGCCGCTGACCGAGCGCCGCACGATAAAGATTTGGAGAGTTTCCCATGGAAGTAATTTTGAAGGAAGACGTAGCCAACGTAGGCTTTCGCGGAGAAGTGGTGAAAGTTGCCGACGGGTACGCACGCAACTATCTACTGCCGCGCAAGCTGGCCATGCAGGCCACCGCGGCCAACAAGGCCGTGATCGAGCAGATGAAGGCCTCGGCCGCACGGCGCTCCGCTACGGAAAAGACGCAGGCCGAGGAGCTGTTGGCCAGGCTCGAGCCCGTGGTGCTGAGCTTTACCCGCAAGGCCGGCGAACAGGGCCATCTTTTTGGCTCGGTCACATCGGCCGACATTGCCGCAGCCCTGGCGGCGCAGGGCTTCGAGGTCGATCGCCGCAAGATCCAGCTGGGCGACGCGCTCAAGGGTCTGGGCGAATTCAAAGTGGCCATCCGGCTGCACCGCGAAGTGACCGCGCGCGTGACCGTGAAGGTCGAGG
>CAZMWL010000129.1:0-1970 GCA_964569985.1 uncultured Occallatibacter sp. | reverse complement strand
GCGATTTCGCAAGATGGTCTGGATTTCTGGTTGGTGCAGGCCTTTGATTTTTTTGCCGGGCGACCCGCCTGCGGTTTGATCGGCCCGGTTTCCTTTCCAAGGCAAAGCTCGGCCTTCCGGCGCACCCCGGGTGCGCCGGTTGGCGGCCTGGCACCGCCAGGCATTTTTGATTTTACGGTTTGATCTGCGGGCCTGGTTTGCCAACGGTTTGCTAACCACTGAAGAACTGAACCGGCGGACCACACAGCAAAGAACAATAAATCTGCTTGCGCACGGCTTTGAGGGTGGCCTTGCCCAAGCGGACGAGTTTGCCGTGCAACACGGCAAAGGCGTGAAAGAGGGTAAAGGCAATGATTTTGATCCACAGCAAGACCACCACCGCCACCGCCTCGTGGTGCGCACAATGCGTCAGGTGCCAGTGTTGGGTCAGTTCACAAAAGGCGTTGTTCTCGATCTTCCAGCGGCCGTGGCCGTGGTCGCGAATGACGGCCCCGTCATAGCCCTCCAGATCCCCGGCCACCACCCAAACCCAATGCTGCTCCAGCCTCTGGGTCCGCCAGACTTTGCCCACCCGCGTGCGTTCCGTCCAGCGCTCCCACACCCGCACCCCGCGCACCGGACCGGCATAGGTGTCGGTAAAACGCAACGCCGGCACATTCCAGATCTCCACCTGGCGGTTTTCCCGCGCCACCACCTGCGTCGGCTTTTGCCCGTCGGTCAGGGCCACGATTTCCTGATAGGCTTCGTAACGCGCCTGTTTGAGCACGGCGATGACCGGCCAGCCCAGTTCCTCCACCACGGTCTTAAGAAAGGGTCCGTTGGCATACCACGAGTCCACCACCACCAGGTCAAAGAAGCGCGGACCATATTCCCGGCGCATCCGCTGCAAGAGGCGCACGGCCGCCGCGCATTCCTCCTCCCCCGGCCGCAGCGGCTCGAAGTCCAAAATCACGCTCAGCGTGGGCCCGCTTAACTGCGCATAGACCTGCTTGTGATAATACTGCGTCTTTGGGTACGCCTGGCCGTGGGCGTCTTGGCAGGTCACCTCGCGGGTCAGACAATCCTCGCAGCAGCGGTGGTCGCTGCAAAACTGTTCATTGGCATCCAGGCTGACCCCGAGCAGACCGTGGAGCTTGCTGGCGTCAAAGGCCTTGCCCCGTTTAAGCCGGCGGTTGATCCACACCAGGGCGCGGCGCAACTGGACCGGGTCCATCCGCTCGCTGACGTAGCCAAACGTGTCGTGGCTGATCGGCTGGCGGTAGCCCATCCACTGCTGCCACTGCGGAAGTTTGGTTTCCTCTTGTAATTGCAGGAAGCTGGAAATCTGGGTCAGCTCGCCCAAGAGCAGGCTCAACCCCACGGCGCGGCCGGGGATCTGCGGTTGCGGCCGGTCGTTGGCAAAACAGCCCGCCAGCAATGGCAGCTTAAAGTGTTTGCGGGCGTAGGCGACCAACCGGCCCAGTTGCGTGAAGTCGTAGTTACGCATCGGTCAGGGGCGCGCCCCGGCGCAGCAGTTCCCAATTGATCTCCGAGAGTTGGTCCGCGGCTTGCAGCAGGTGCTGATAAGCCGCGACGCTCCGCCGCGCCTGGGCAATTTGGGGCTCCCCCTTGAGCAGCAGGGAGCGCATTTTTCGTTGGGCCAGACAGCGGCTCAAGTAAAAGAACGGACCGTGCTTTTCGCCCAGCCGACAGTGACAGTTGGGGCGGCCACATTTGAGGAAGCGCTCCAGGAAAGAGGCGTGAATCAAATCCGGGGACGGCTGGAGGGCCTTGAACAGGCGGGCCTGGCGCTGGCGCAGTGCCAGGGTGGAGAGACGGGCGAGGTCTGTATTACACATATCATGCGTAAGATACCCAAGGGCCGTCCCCATGCAAGCGAAAACGAAAATGCCCTAAAAATGCGAAAATGCTCAACACCCTGCCAGCAGGTGGGTTCCTGCGGTTCTTACCAAACACTTGCGAAATCGCTG
>CAZMWL010000128.1:0-1990 GCA_964569985.1 uncultured Occallatibacter sp. | reverse complement strand
ATATAAAAGTCGGCGCAAGTTGTTTGACATCGGTAGAATTTATAGAAAAGACGCGCAAACAGGCGTGTAGTGCCAACCTACCCCATTGAGTTTATGAAAAATATCTGCGATAAACTCATTGGGGAAGAAGGGCGAACGCGGCATGTACCTGCGACATTCAACTCTTACCAAGAACGGCAAGACTCAAACTTACTGGCGGCTGGTCCGCTCGGTGCGCTCGGGTCGCCGCGTGCGTCAGCAGCACGTCGCGTGGTTGGGTGAACTGGACGCGCAGGGCCGCGTCAAAGCACGCGATCTGGCGCGGCGTATAACCGGTCGCGTCAATCCCGGGCAATTGGATTTCTTTGACCCTCCGACCGACGAAACGGTTAGCGTCAAACTCAAAGGCTTGCGCCTGGAGCGCAGCCGCCAATTTGGCGACGTCTG
Source organism: uncultured Occallatibacter sp. (assembly GCA_964569985.1). Classification (GTDB taxonomy): domain Bacteria; phylum Acidobacteriota; class Terriglobia; order Terriglobales; family Acidobacteriaceae; genus Telmatobacter. The sequence continues at coordinate 1,564 of CAZMWL010000128.1, read as the reverse complement.
GCTGGCCTGCGTATTGTGGAGTGCACTGAAGTTCGACGCACTCTTTTCACGCTTGATTACGGCTGGTTTTGAAGACGTGCCGTGGCCGCGCACCGTTGCCCTACTGGCCATCGCGCGGTTGTGCGCGCCGTCGAGCGAACTGCATATTGCCGAGCAATGGTTCCGTAAAACGGCGCTCGACGATCTGCTGGATATTGAGGAGGAGAAGATCAACGACGACCGCCTGTACCGCGGGTTGGACGTACTCCTGCCGTTAAAAGACGACGTGGAGAAGCACGTCAAAAACCGGCTGGGGGAAATGTTCGAAGTTTCCTATGAGATTCTGCTCTACGACGTGACCTCAACGTACTTCGAAGGACAGGCTGAAGGCAACGCTTTGGCGGCACGTGGCTACAGCCGCGACCAGCGTTCGGATTGCAAGCAGGTCAACTTGGCGTTGGTGGCGACGAAGGAAGGTTTACCGCTGGCGTATGAACTGTTTTCCGGCGACACGTCGGATAGCCGGACGGTGAAAGAGATAGTGGGTAAGATTGAAGCAAAATTTGGAAAATCTGACCGGGTGTGGATCATGGATCGCGGCATGGTCAGCGCGGAAATTTTGGCTTGGCTTCGCAGTGAAAAGCGGCCGTATATCGTAGGCACGCCCAGATGCGAGTTAAAGAAGTTCGAAGCGCAATTGCTTGAAAAACGTGAATGGCTCACGATCCGCGAGGGGTTGGAAGTGAAACACTGTCCGTCGCCAGACGGCAGTGAAACATTCATCCTCTGCCGCAGCCAGGCACGGAAAGAAAAAGAACAGGCGATGCATCAGCGTTTTGAGCAGCGGATTACAGCCGGTGTGGAGCGGTTGACTCGACGCGTGGCAGCGGCCAAGCGGAAGCTGGACGCGGGCGTGATCGAGCGACAAATCGGACGGTTGTTGCAGCGGAACTCGCGCGCAGCCGGTGGATTCAAGATCGGCGTGAGCGAAGATTACAGTCAGACCAGCGGTGTACGTATTACGTGCGAGCGAGTAAGTGAGTGGCAGGAGTGGCACGCAAATGCGGATGGCTGCTACCTGTTGCGCGCTAGCCAACTCACTTGGACGCCGAAAGAATTATGGTGTGCATACATGCAACTCACGGACGTTGAAGAAGCCTTTAAGCTGCACAAGAGCGAACTGGAAATACGTCCTATCTGGCACCAAACCGCCGACCGTACCCGTGCGCACATCTTTGTGTGCTTCATCGCTTACGTGATGTGGAAGACACTGGAGCAATGGTCGCAACGCGCTGGCCTGGGAAAAAGCCCGCGCAAACTACTGGAAGAATTCCAACAGATCCGTAGTACCGATGTTATCCTGCCGACAACTGACGGCCGTGAGTTACGCTTGCGCTGTGTTACACAACCGGAACCACCACTGCAAATCCTGCTTCAGCGTTTGGGTTTGAATATACCGCAACGCCTCCGTTCGCCAGCCACCGTGGAAGCAGTCGTGTCCAAAATGTAGTGCCAACTTTAAGCCTTTTATTAACGCAAGTTCTTTAATATTAACAAATCCACACTTCGTGCAGCGGAAGTTGGG
>CAZMWL010000127.1:0-2002 GCA_964569985.1 uncultured Occallatibacter sp. | reverse complement strand
GCGCGCAAGGTGCTGGACCAACTGGCCGGCGAGCTGCTGCGCGAGGGGATTCACAGTCATTCCGAGGTGCGGCAGGGCACCGTGGCGGAGATGCTGGTGGATGTGGCCCGGCAGTATGAGGCCGGGCTGATCGTGATTGGCACCAAGGGGATGGAAGGCGCCGGGCCCGTCGTCGTGGGGGCCATCGCTGAACATCTGGTGCGGCTTGCGCCGTGCCCGGTACTGGCGGTAGCCGCGGACTGGAACGCGGGCCCGCACCGGCCCACTCCGGGCGGTCCGGTGCTGCTGGCGGTGGAGCGGGACGATGCGGCAGCGGCGGCGGCGGCAACGGCCGCTTCGCTGGCACAAATGTTCGATCGGCCGCTTCTGGCGCTGCACGTGCGAACAGCCGCGGAACAGGCTGCCGGCCTCAATCCCTGCACCGTGATGGAGGATCAAGGCATCCAGTTCGCGAGCCCGATTCAGGTTCGGTGCCTGGTGAAAGACGGCAATCCTGCCGACGCTGTGGCCGAAGCCATTGCGGAGAACCATCCCTGCATTCTTGTAGCGGGGGTAAAACGGGCCAGCGGAACACCCGGGCCACACGGCACGGCGTTCACCCTGCTGTCTGCATCGCGTGTGCCGGTTCTTTGCGTTCCGCCGAATGCGGCGGGCACGGGCCCTAAGTCGGAAGTTGTTCGGGAAGCAGCGCTTTCCGTGAATGCCTCGTAGCAGGCGCTAAGCAGCTCCCAGGGAAAAATGGGCGGGGGGAAAGGAGAAACCGCTCCGTCTTGTCCGTTCGAAACCGCAACTGTGAAGCCAGTGGAGTGAACCCATGAATCGCGCGAGGCGGCGTGGGCACGAAGATTCGCTGCACACCCGCGAGAGACCATCAGCGGAAAGCAAGCAACATTGCAAGCAGGAAAGAAGGGGCTTGAGAGCCCGGCACACGGCAAACATGATGACGAATCAGCAACTTGAGCAGCGCATTGAACGTCTGGCCGCGGCAGCGGCGCATCCGCTTGCCGAGCTGCTGGAGTGTCCGCAGGAGGCAGGACAACTGCTCACCAGCGCTTCGCGATGCATCGATGTGGATGTCGGGGAGTCAGTTTTTCGTCAGAATGGAAGCTGCAAAGGGCTGTATGTGGTGGTTTCGGGCGATTTTGTTCGCAAGGCGGAACGGCTCCAGATGCGCGTGACGCTGGGATCGGCACGGCCCGGCGATCTGGTGGAGCTGGCCGCGGCGCTGGGCAACGGACTGCATACCTACACATTGACTGCGATGACGCCGGGATCGGTGCTCATGCTGCCCCTCTACGCACTGCGGCACGCGTTTGAGAATCATCCGCCGCTGCGCATGCGGCTGCTGGAAGAGCTGGCACGCGAGGTTTCGCGCGCCTACATCACATGCTGCCTCACGCGTGTGACGCCGGCGCGCCGTCATGCGAGCGGAGCGGCCCCGGCGTAGGGCGAGTTTTCGCGTCCGCGCACCAAAAGATTCTCCAGCCAGGGCCTGGGGGTAAAGACGCTCGTCTTGCTGGGTGGGACTTGCGCTATACTCTACCTAGCGTTTAGCCCCTAACGGTACCCCTATGGCTTCACTTCATTCCCATCACCCTCCGGAAGATTGCCTGAATTGTGAGCACCGTCATTTGCGGATGTTCTGCAATCTCACACCGGAGGCTCTGGCGGATTACGACCAAATCGGCATCATGATGAGCCATGCCCGTGGCGCAAAGCTCTTTACCGAGGGCGATGCGGCGCGCAATGTGTTCGTGATCTGCTGTGGGCAGGTGAAGATCTCTTCGACTTCGCGTGACGGCAAGACCATGATCCTCAAGATTGCCGGGCCGGGCGACGTGATGGGACTGAGCGCGGTGCTGGCCAACGTCCCGCACGAAGTGACGGCCGAAGCTATTGAACCCTGCCAGGTAAAGACAGTGCGGAAACAGGAGTTCGTCGAATTTTTGGGCCGGCACGGCATTGCGTCGATGCACGCGGCGCAGTCGCTTTCAGGCGAGTA
>CAZMWL010000126.1:0-2073 GCA_964569985.1 uncultured Occallatibacter sp. | reverse complement strand
CAGATCGATGAACTCACCGCTTTTACCTGATGTGAATGTATGGGTCGCGCTGAACTTTGACCAGCACGCGCATCACGTGGCGGCAAAGCAATGGTATGAAGCGCTTCCAGACAGCGCGAGGCTGGTCTTTTGTAGGCAGACGCAGCTCGGACTCTTCCGCATTCTGACAACGACCGCAGTGATGGGATCAGAAGTTCTCACCCAGGCGGAATGCTGGCAGATCTTCGACCGTTGGGCTTCAACGAGCCAGGTGGTGTGGGCGGACGAACCGCGGGACCTGGAAATCCCGCTACGGGAACTGACCAACGGGTCCGCTTCATCACCGAAAGCCTGGATGGACGCTTATCTGACGGCGTTTGCCGAATGCGCCGAGTTGACGCTGGTCACATTCGATCGCGCGCTGGCGGCAAAGGTGAAAGCGGCGGTGCTGCTTCAGTAGCAGTCGCAGCGACTGAAAAGCAACCGCAGGTCCTTCGACTCGTCCGCCTGCGGCGAACTCCCTCAGGATGACAAGCCTAAGCAAATTTCAGGACGACAGCGCGTTAGTGAGGGCTGGCGTCGCGCTCGCTCCGACGCCGACGCGCTTCACCCGGTTCTTATAGCTCGCCTCGATAAATGCGTGGAACAGCGGGTGCGGTTCCAGCGGCTTGGATTTGAACTCAGGATGGAACTGGCAGCCGAGAAAATACGGATGGCCAGGAATCTCCACAATCTCGACGTAGGTCTGGTCGGGCGTGGAGCCCGAGATGCGCAGGCCCGCGCCGGTGAGCAGCGCCTCGTACTCGCGGTTGAACTCGTAGCGATGGCGGTGGCGCTCGCTGATCTCTTTGGCTCCGCCGTAGGCGCGGCTGGCCAGTGAATCCTCCTGCAGCACGCAGGTCCAGGCGCCCAATCGCATCGTCCCACCCATCTCTTCCACGCCCAGCAGTTCGCGCAGCTTGTAGATGATGCGATGCTCGGTCGCCGGGTCGAACTCGCTCGAGTTCGCGTCCTTCAGTCCGCACACGTTGCGCGCGAACTCGATGCACGCGGTTTGCATGCCCAGGCAAATTCCGAAATAGGGCACGCTTTTCTCGCGTGCGTAGCGGATGGCGTTCAGCATGCCCTCGATGCCGCGCTTGCCGAATCCTCCGGGAACCAGAATGCCGTCAAACCCCTCGAGTTGTGCCTCGTAGCCGCGGTCCTCGGGGCCCGTCGACTCCAGGCCTCCCGCTTCAAGCCACGTAACTTTGAGCTTGAGATTCTGCGCCACCGCGCCGTGGGTCAGCGCTTCCTTGAGCGATTTGTAGCTGTCCTCGTACTCCACATACTTGCCCACAATGGCGATCGAGACTTCATCTTTGGGGTGGTAGCAGCGCTCCACCAGGTCGCGCCACCGGCTCAGGTCGGCTTCGGGCGCGTCTTTGTGCAGGTACTTGAGGATGAGCTCGTCCACACCCTCATGCGCAAAATTCAGCGGCACCTCGTAGATGGAGGGCACGGTCTTCGCGCCGATTACGGCCTTCTCTTCCACGTTGCAGAAGGCGGCGATCTTCTGCTTGATCTCGCGGCTCAGGGGCCGCTCTGAGCGGCACAGCAGCACATCGGCCTGGATGCCGATCGAAAGCAGTTCTTTTACCGAATGCTGCGTGGGCTTGGTCTTCAGCTCCTGCGCGGCGGCAATCCACGGAACCAGCGTCACGTGCACAAACACCGTGCTCTCGCGTCCCAGCTCCTGGCGCATCTGGCGGATGGCCTCAAGAAATGGCAGAGACTCGATGTCACCCACCGTGCCGCCAATCTCAACGATCGTCACATCGGCGCCGTTCGCGGCCACCTTGCGCATGGCGTTCTTGATCTCGTTGGTGACGTGGGGAATCACCTGGACGGTTTTGCCCAGGTAGTCGCCGCGGCGCTCCTTGAGGATGATTTGCTCGTAGATGCGGCCGGTGGTGTAGTTGTTGTCGCGCGAGAGCGGCGCGTGCGTGAAGCGCTCGTAATGGCCCAGGTCGAGGTCGGTTTCGGCGCCGTCGTCGGTGACAAACACCTCGCCATGCTGGAAGGGCGACATGGTGCCGGGATCGACGTTGAGGT
>CAZMWL010000125.1:0-2150 GCA_964569985.1 uncultured Occallatibacter sp. | reverse complement strand
GATTCCGTGCAGATTTTTCCGGCAAGTCATTGACTCTGCGTATCTGTGCAGGACTCGTATAGAGGATATCAAAATATTATGTTGCTTGTTTATATATATTTACGATATAGTTGTCATCCTGAGCGAGTCCGCCTTGGGCGGCCGAGTCGAAGGACCCGCGGTTGCTTTTAGGCAAGCGCCGCCTTGCACGAATCTTCCGTGCCCCATCCTTTTCGCGTTCTTTGCGAAAAGGGTGGGAAAGCAAGAAGGCAATCGACACCCCTCCCATCGCGCCCATTGAACGGGAGCAACGCGCAGCAAAGCCGATGTATTTGGACTACCGCCTACTTCGTCGGCGGAGGCGTGAAAATCTCACGTCGGGTCGGTTCTGGTTTCGGCTTCGGCTTCGGAGCCTTCTTCGCTTCTTTTCTGCCTTTATCTTTGCTTCCCATGCAGCTAGCATGACACAGACGCATGGCCCTGAAAAGCCCCGCTTCAACCCAGCACGAAAAATGGGTGCCCCCGGTCCCTCGCATTTGGGGACCGGGGAAACCACGAACCCCAACCCGCCTCTCTCAACTCAGCACAACCCACCGTGCCCCATCCTTCCGGCGCCCTTTGCCGGAAGGGTGGGAAACCACGAATGCCGAATCCAACGGGGTTCGTTCTAATGGTGCGTCCCGCCCTTGCGCTTCATCACCTCAGCCACAAATTCCGGGCGCGAACTCTTCCAGAACGTTGCCAGGTCGTCGGTGAAACCTTTCACCGCCCATGGCGCCCTCTCGCTCGCCAGCCCCAGCAGTTCGTCCACTTTTTTCTGTTTGCCGGTGATCTCTGCCTGGCCATCGCTGAAGTTCAACTGCGCAGTGTAAGTCGTTCCCGCCGGAATAATAAAGTTCACCCGGTGCTTGGTCGCCTTCTTGTACACCCACACCAGGTTGTCCAGCCGGTACACGTCGAAGCTGAAGCGTATGTTCTTGACCGCGTAGTTCTGGGTCAGCGTCCAGCCGCCGCCCTTGGCTTTCACAGCCATCTCCAGTTCCCGCTCCACCTCGGCTGAAATTACTGCCAGATCGCCCCACGCCCGGGCGCGGAGGATGCACGGATACTCGATCCGCCCCGACAGCCGCCGCCACGCGTGCCAGGCGAAGAACCCGAAGAGCGCCTCCGCCAGCAGCGCCCAGAAGGCTCCCGCATATCCACCTTCGCGGTAGTTCGTATCTAGCAGCAATGGATAAAACGCGGCCTCGTCGCTTGGGTCCGAGCCCGGCGGAAACAGGTCCGACTTCAAATCGAGGGGCATCGGGCCCAGTGCCCCGCCCACCGTTGTCGAGGGCGTCTTGCCGCTCTTCACAATCAGAACGCGGTTGCCGACTTCGAGCGCATAGTAGCCCGCCGACACGTTCTTGATCACGCCCTCGTAGGTTGTCACCTCCTGCACGCCGGTGTTCAGCACCTTGTCGCCCGTGACAGTGACATACGGTGTGGCAATCTGCTGAAAGTTGTTGTCCGCTTTCTCGGCTGCATCCAGATCCGCCGCGGTCGCCGGCGGAGGGCCTTTGAAAAACACTTTCACGTAAGCGCCGTTTTCGGCGTAGATCCACGCCACGATGCCCGTGACCACGAGGAAGAGGACAATCGTGCCAATCGACTTCCGTCGCGCAGTGCGCTCAATCCATGTCGTCATTTCAGGGACTTTATCACATGGAATTGCAAGCCCCGCAAGAAGTTTTGCATCGGCGCGCGAGCGGGGAGCCCACCCAGCGGGTGCGTCGCCGCAAGCCCGCAACGCGGGCACAATACGGTAGCCCCAGTCGCAAGACTGGGGACAACCGGATCGGTCCCGCGCCTCAGCCCGCTTCAGCGGGCGTAAGAACTACTTCCACATGCACCGCTCGCGCGAACCCGAATCTTGGCTGTCATCCTGAGCGACGAGCGGAGCGAGGAGTCGAGGGACCCGCGCTTGCCTTTGTCTTTCGCGGCCTCACCCCGTCAACCCCCGCCCGCCCCACACCCCCCGCAACCCACTGAAATCACTAGCCCAAGCCCGCTCGTCCCCTTTGCACAAAATTTCCCCCTCTCGGCGCACACTATTTCCATCGGCACTCAATCAGGACCGCGATCCACGATCCACGGAAAGAGCCGAAAGCAGAAAGTCCCTATTTTGAAGA
>CAZMWL010000124.1:0-2221 GCA_964569985.1 uncultured Occallatibacter sp. | reverse complement strand
ATGGCCAGGATTCGCGTCACGCAGACCGGCAGTTCCGGCCCCAGCCAGTCGCTCAGGTAATGCACGAAGGAACGGATGGCCGCCAGCCGCGCATTTCGGGTTCGGATCGAGTTGCCGCGTTGCTGTTCCAAGTCATTCAAAAAACGAAGGATCATGTCCGACGTAAGGACCTCCAATGAAAGCGTATGGTCGCAGCGACGATGCGTCTTACGCAGATGATTCAACAGGAGGCGAAACGTATCGCGGTAGGCCATGATCGTGGCATGGCTTACGTTGCGTTGAGCAGACAGGTATTCGGTAAAATACCGCTGGAGCCAGGGTGCTAATTCAGAGGTTTTCATAAGTCTGGTGATTCAAAATGAGTGAGGGCTTCGGTCAGTAATTGTGGAAACGCGCTAAAATACCAGTAAGTGTCTCTGATTTGAGTATGTCCAAGATAACGGGACAAAATGGCCAGCCGATGAACGGCTCCCTTTTTGCTGGCCTGCCAACGTTGTAATACGCGGCAGGCAAAGGCGTGACGCAGATCATGCACCCGCGGTGGACGCCGGCTATAAGGAATGCCGGCTCTTAATTGACGAAATGGTATTGTCACCATCTTGTAGGTTAAGCCCGTGCCGCGCTTGGAAACGAAAAACTGCTCTGCGAGCGGAAAAAGTTTCTGCCGGCGGCGCACATAGGCCCGTAACGGCGGAAGCGCCGTCGGGTGCAGTGGCACCAGCCGGCTCTTGCCCCATTTGCTTTGCCGAACCACCACCATCAACTGCTCCAAGTCCACATCGCTGGTCTTCAAATTCAATGCTTCCGAGATGCGAAGTCCGGTGCAGGCCAACAAGCCAAGCAAGGTTTGGAAGGTGTGCGGCCGCAATCGGCCTTTCAGTTGCCCGGCCCGCCGTAGAAGTTGTTGGATTTCCCCTGAACTGTAAAGGTGCGGCGGATTGCGGCGATACGCCGGGCCGAACAGATGGCGTGGCGGCACCTGGGTTTTGGGTTCGCTCAACAGCAGGTGCCTGGCAAAACGGCGGATGTTCTCCAGGCGCGAAGCCCAGTAGCGGCGATCTGCTTTTGCCGGCAAGCTTGCCCAGCGGATCGCCAGTTCGGTAGTCAGGGGGCCGCAGTGTCCCGTTGCATCGGCGTAGCGGGCAAAATTCAGGAGTTGGATTCCTTCGCTCTGGAGTTCAAATCCCATAGCTCGCCGATAAGCCAGGTAGGCTTGCGCCCGAGAAAGCATCGTCGGTTTCATTTCGTTATTCTGGGCCAAGGCAAAGCCGCTTGGCGGAGTTCTTCCAGATTGACATGCGCGTAACGCAACGTGGTTTGCAAGGAACTATGGCCAAGGATATCGGCGATCAACTTAAGACTGGCGCCCCGCCGATGGGCATAAGTGGCCCACGTGTGCCGGAGGATGTGAGTCCCACTGGCGGCAATCCCGCATCGCTCAAAGCCACGCCGAACCACGGCGCGCACGCAGCCCGTGCTGATCGGTCGACCTATATAAAGCTGATGATGCACGAAGAGCGCTCGGCTTTCGGTGTGCGGACGCGCGTGTTTGAGGTAAATCGCCAGCGCCCTGACCAGTTGGTCGGGCAAGGGAAAAAGCCGCTCCCGTCGCTGTTTGGTGCGGCTCAACCGCAGTGTCCCCGCCTGCCAATTGACGTCATCCAGAGTCAAAGCGGTCACTTCGTGGGATCGCAACGCCAGTTTGGACAGGCAAAGAGCGATGGCGTAGTCCCGCTTGCCAACGGCAGTGGTCCGGGGAAAACCGCTTAAGAATCTCCGCCATTCTTCAAGCTTCAGTGTTTTTGGCGGTTGAGCCGATGGCGGGGTGGGCACACGCGGCAAGGCTCCGGAAAGTCCGATTCGGATGCGCCCGGAAAACTCCAGGAAGCGACAAAAACTGCGTAAACAGACGATGAGCACATGAAGCGATCCCGGTGACAAGTCCGGTGCCCGGGTTCTCACAAACTCTGCCAGATCTTTGGCGTTTAACTGCGGCAGATGAATCGGCCTTGTGCCATATCTCCATTTCAAAAGATCACGACCATGTTGTCTGCGTAGGCGCCGCGTCGAAACAGAAAAACCACAAACCTGGTCCATGTGCCGGTCATATCCGGCAATCAACTGCTCAACAGTCGGTCCGGATCGGGTTCGGGGAGTTATGCGAAGATGGCTGGCCGCGATTCGGCGGACGGGAATAGTCCCGGAGGATTTTTTGACCGCG
>CAZMWL010000123.1:0-2317 GCA_964569985.1 uncultured Occallatibacter sp. | reverse complement strand
GAGCAGACGAGCCGGGGCGAGCGCGCCTACGACATTTACTCCCGTCTGCTGCGCGACAATATTATCTTTCTTGGTACCCCCATCGACGACCAGGTGGCCAATCTGATCGTGGCGCAGATGCTGTTTTTGCAGGGTGAGGATCCGGAGAAAGACGTTTCGCTGTACATCAATTCCCCGGGCGGGTCGATTACCGCGGGCCTGGCAATTTACGACACCATGCAGTTCATCAAGAACAACGTGGTGACGTATTGCATTGGCCAGGCGGCGAGCATGGGGGCGTTTCTGCTGCTGGCTGGAGCCAAGGGAAAGCGGTTTACGCTGCCCAATTCGCGGATTTTGATTCATCAGCCGTCGATGGGCGGATTGAGCGGCCAGGCCACGGACATCGACATTCACGCGCGGGAAATTCTGCGCATTCGCGAGATCACGAACAACCTGATCGCGCGCCACACCGGTCAGCCGCTGGAGCGGATCGAGCGCGACGTGGAGCGGGACTTTATTATGAACGCGGAACAGGCCAAGGAATACGGGATCGTGGACGAGATTATCGACCGGCCGCGCACGTAGCCGCGGATGGGGAATTGGAATACACTCGACGAAGTACGGTCGGGGAACGGTTGGGGGGAGCAAACAGGATGAAAACGCGGATGGGACCTGAAGAAGCGCTGCGGTGCTCGTTCTGCCATAAGTCGCAGGATGCCGTGGCCAAGTTGATCTCGTCGCCCAGCGACTACCCTCGCGCCTACATCTGCGATGAGTGCGTTGCGGTCTGCAACTCCATACTTGAAGACGACCGCAGCGGCGAAGCTCCGGCCACAGCCACCGGCCACTTACCCAAGCCGACCGAGGTCAAGAGCTTTCTGGACGATTACGTGATCGGCCAGGACCAGACGAAGAAGAAACTGGCCGTGGCGGTCTACAACCACTACAAGCGCATCCAGATGAACAAGACGCGCTCGAGCGAAGTGGAGTTGGCGAAGTCGAACATTTTGCTCATCGGCCCCACGGGAAGCGGCAAGACGCTGCTGGCGCACACGCTGGCCAAAATGCTGGATGTGCCGTTTGCGATTGTGGACGCGACCACGCTGACCGAGGCCGGATACGTGGGCGAGGATGTGGAAAACATCATTCTCAAGCTGCTGCAGGCCGCGGACGGCGATGTGACCAGGGCGCAGCAGGGCATTATCTATATTGATGAAATCGACAAGATCGGCCGCAAGGACGAGAACCCTTCGATTACGCGCGACGTGAGCGGCGAGGGCGTGCAGCAGGCGCTGCTTAAGATTCTTGAAGGCACCGTGGCCAACGTGCCTCCGCAGGGCGGGCGCAAGCATCCGCACCAGGAATTCACGGCCGTGGACACGACCAACATACTCTTTATCTGCGGCGGCGCATTTGTGGGCCTGGAGCGGGTGGTGGGACGCCGCGTGGGCAAAAAGGCGCTGGGCTTCCGCACCGTCGATGCCGAGGCCGACGAGGCCACGCGGTCGCACCGCGACACGGAGCTGCTGCGCCGGACCGAGCCGCAGGACCTGATCAAGTACGGACTGATTCCCGAGTTTGTGGGCCGCCTGCCGGTGATGGGCGTGCTCGACGAGCTGGACGAGGCCGCGCTGATCGAGATCCTGACCAAGCCGCGCAACGCCATCCTCAAGCAGTACCAGCGCCTGTTTGAATACGAGAATGTGCGCCTGCACTTTACGCAGGACGCGGCATGCGCCGTGGCCCGCGAAGCGCTGGCCCGCAAGGTGGGCGCGCGCGGACTGCGCATGATCCTCGAAGAACTGATGCTGGATTTGATGTATCACCTGCCTTCGAACAAGCGCGTGCGCGATCTGGAGATCACGAAGGACATGGTGGAGCGCCGCGACCTGTCGCTGTGTTTGCTCGAAAAAGCCGGCTAAGCCCGCGCGAATCGTTACCACAAGAGCCCCTTCCACCAAACGGCGGAAGGGGCTCTCAATTTACGAGCAGGAAGCGAGGCTGGGACGCCCATCGAACTCTGGCCTTTTATCTTTGAACCGCTCTATGCCGCAGCGCCGTCATTTGCGTCCTGGGCATTCTCTGCGTCTTCGAACTGCTCGATCTCCACCTCGCCTTCGGCAAAAACGGCCTTGATCTGCAGTTGCCCGCCCATCGCCTGAATAAAGCTGCGCAGCGTAGACACATACATGTCGGCGCGCTTCTCCATCTTCGACACAGACCCCTGATTCACTTTGAGTACCCGCGCGAGGCTCACCTGGGTCAGCTTTCGTGCCTCTCTGAGCTGATAGAGACTCATCACCCTGGCGGCGTCCTTCACGCTCTTCCGGATGCG
>CAZMWL010000122.1:0-2391 GCA_964569985.1 uncultured Occallatibacter sp. | reverse complement strand
ACCTACTGGGGCCGCGTCAATCCCATCGGCCCGCGCTCGGTCTACGACGAGGCCAAGCGCTTCAGCGAGGCCGCCGTCACCGCATGGCATCGCTACTACGCCGTCGACACGCACATGGTTCGAATCTTCAACACCTACGGCCCGCGCCTCCAGGCCAACGACGGCCGTGTAATCTCCAACTTCATGCTCCAGGCCCTCGCGGGCGAACCCCTCACCATCTACGGCGACGGCCTCCAAACCCGCAGCTTCTGCTACGTCTCCGACCTCATCGACGGCATCCTCCGCCTCGCCGCCTCATCCGAGCACGACCCGGTCAACATCGGCAACCCCACAGAGTTCACCATGCTCCAGTGCGCGCGCGAGATCCTCGCCGTTACCGGCTCAAAATCCGCAATCGTCCACCAGCCCCTGCCTCAGGACGACCCCGCACGCCGCCGCCCAGACATCAGTAAGGCCCGCGCCCTGCTCAACTGGGAGCCCAAAGTCCCCCTCCGCGAAGGCCTCCAGAAATCCCTCGCCTACTTCCAGTCCTGCCTCGCCCCCAAATCGAATTAATGTGACCGCACCCGAGGCTCGACATTGACACCCTCGTGCTACTGCAAGTGGCCGATTACTACAAATAGATTCTCGGTGCTAGGATTGACGCTTGGTTCAAACATTTGTTGCAGGCTTATGGAGAGGAATTGATCCGTATTTTTTCACCCCGGATGCAGATGTGGTCTTTTGAAACCAGCATACAGACCGTACAATTTGTGCAGGTCCAGGCAAAGAAATTGCACCATTCGTGCAAAAATTAGACTCCTGCTTATGTATACGTTTATTCCTTGTCTTCAGGATTAGGAGTCTGAATGTTCGTTTTAGAAGGGGCATAAGGGTGAATAGGTGTTTGGCCGCGACTCCTGTCTTTCGCTGGGCAACTTTGTTGACGGGACTCTTCCTGATGACCGCCAACCCGATTGCCGCGGAGCCGCCAGGAGCGTCGCAGGGCGCAAGCCAGGAAGGCCCCAGCTCCGTGAGGGCGACGGATGATTGCGAACCTTCTGTGACAGGTTCCCCATACATACCGGTTGACAGTTGGGTCTATCCGGCTGTGCTGCGTCTTTACTCCCTCGGCTTTGTGGACACGGTCTACCTGGGCATGCGCCCGTGGACGCGCTCAAGCGTAAGCAACATGCTGGACGAGGTGGGCAGCCGCATCGAAGACTATGATTCAGGCCCCGCCACGGACGAAGCGACGAAGATATACGAGGCGCTGACCCGCGAGTTGCACTTCAATGTTCAGGTCGCCTGTCAGGCCCCTGAGGACAAAATACGGGTGGAGTCGGTCTACTCCGTTGCGCGCGGCATCAGCGGCATGCCTCTGCGCGACAGCTATCATCTCGGTTCGACCATCATCAATGACTACGGCCGACCATACAGCAATGGCTTCAACAATTACTCCGGCGTCAGCGGCTACACCTCCGCAGGCCGGTTTCTGCTCCATGTGCGTGGCGAGTTCCATGCAGCTCCCTCGTCTGCGGGCTACTCGACCGCGCTGGCCCAGACGCTCTCCGGTATCGACTATGTCCCCTTTATCAACCCCGCCACTGACCTTCCTTACAACCAGGCGACCATTCCGCTGGGCCCTATCGCCGCAGCCACCAAGGCGGGCTTTCTCGAGGCGTACGCCTCCTACCGCCTGCTCAACCACGAGATTTCGTTCGGCAAGCAGGACGACTGGCTGGGCCCTGGAGTGGGTGCCGGAATGGCCTACTCCAACAACGCCGAAAATATTTACTCCTTCCGCATCAACCGCACTGAGCCGCTGTATATTCCGCTGCTCTCCTCTCTCACTGGCCCCTTCCGCTATGAGTTTCTGGTTGGATCGCTCAAAGGCCACACCTATCCCAACGATCCCTGGGTGCACATCGAGAAGATCAGCTTCCGGCCCACCGTGAACATCGAGTTCGGCTTCGAGCGCACCGTGATCTGGGGTGGCAAGGGCCACGAGCCGATTAACCTGCATTCCTTCCTGCGGAGCTTCTTCAGCCTTGCCGCTCCCACTCTAGCGGTCAAGAACTCTAGCGCGGACCCTGGCGCACGATTTGGCGCCTTCGACTTCAGCTACCGCCTTCCCTTCGTGCGCAACTGGCTTACGCTCTACTCGGACTCAGAGGTGCATGACGATGTCTCGCCCATCGACGCACCGCGCCGCGCCGCGTGGCGGCCCGGGCTGTATCTCTCCCATGTGCCCGGCATCCCCAGGCTGGACGTGCGCGTCGAAGCCGTCACCACCGATCCGCCCGTCACGACCAGCAACGGGGGCCTTTTTATGTATTATGAGAACATCCAAAGGCAGGGCTACACCAACCAGGGCCAGCTCTTCGGCGACTGGATCGGACGCGAGGACAA
>CAZMWL010000121.1:0-2424 GCA_964569985.1 uncultured Occallatibacter sp. | reverse complement strand
CGGCGATTGAAGCGGCGGTTCCCGGCGCGGGCGTGGAGTTTGTGCCCAATCCCGGTCCGGCTGCGGAGCACTCGCTGCGCCTCGCGCCCACGAGCGCGGTTGCGGTGGCGACATTTTTGCGCGACGATGCCGAGTTGGCTTTTGACTTCCTTTCGAATGTTTCCGGAGTGGACTGGCCCGACAAGGAGATCACGGAGAAAGTGAAAGTAGTGCGTCAAGTGACGAAAACCGTCGACGGACCTGAAGGAAAAGTTGACCAGCAAGTTGAGGAATACGCCGAAGAGACGCGCAAGCGCGTCGAGCCGGGCTGCCTTGAGGCCGTGTATCACCTTTATTCCGTCGCGAAAAAGCACGGGCCGCTGGTGCTTCGCATGAAGACCGTGAACCGCAGCGATCAGGTGGAGCTGCCTTCGCTCACACCCGTCTGGCGCTCAGCGGAGTTTCAGGAGCGCGAGGTCTTCGATCTCTACGGCATCGTTTTTACCGGCCATCCAGACCTGCGCCGCATCTTGATGTGGGATGGATTCAAGGACCACCCCATGCGCAAGGATTATGTAGAGCCGGACGACTACGAGTACGAGCCCACTCCGCACGACCACGTGCTGGCGCGGACGCAAGAGCATGAGGACAGGTTACAGGTGTCAGGTGTCATGGATCAGGAGCCTGCTGCCGAATGAGTTTCGTAGAGACAAAGACGGAGAAGATGGACGGCTGGAACCGTCCGCCGGTGATTGTGCCCGACGGCGAAGGCGAGTTGCTCGAAGTGGCCATGGGGCCGCACCACCCGTCGACGCACGGCGTCTTCCGCATGGATCTGGCGCTTGACGGCGAGCGTGTGGTGCGCCTCAAGCCGGTCTTCGGCTACCTGCACCGCAACCACGAGAAGATCGCGGAGCAGGCCAGTTATCTGGCATCGATGCCCTACACCGACCGCCTAGATTACATCTGCTCGCTCACCAACAACTGGGCCTACGCGCTGGCGGTGGAAAAGCTTGTCGCCCAGGCGGTACCGGAGCGCGCCGAGTACATTCGCATCATTCTTGGGGAACTTACGCGCATTCAGAATCACGCCTCGTCGATTGGATTCTTGATTCAGGAAATGGGCGCCAGCGGCACGCCGCTGATGTACGCCTTCCGCGAGCGCGAAAAAATTCTTGACCTATTCGAGTCGCTGACCGGCTCGCGTATGATGTGCAACTACATGCGCTTTGGCGGCTGCCGCGTGGATGTTTCCACGGCCTGGCTCGAGGCGGCGCGCAAGGTGATCGCAGGCTTGCCGCAGTTTGTCGACGAGTTTGAAACGCTGCTGTCATCGAATGAGATTCTGATGGCGCGCTGCCAGGGCGTGGGGATTCTCAGGTCGGAGCTGGCAGTGAACGCCGGCGTTACGGGCCCCTTGCTGCGCGCATCGGGCGTCGATTACGACATCCGCAAGGTCGACCGCTACGGCATCTACGATCGTTTCAAGTTCCGCGTGCCGCTGGGCGACCATGGCGACGTTTACGACCGCTACATGGTGCGGATTCTCGAGATGCGCGAGTCGATTCGCATCCTCGAGCAGGCGCTCAAGGACATTCCCGCTGGTCCTGTCATGGATGCGAAAGCGAAGATTCGCGGCTTCCGGCCGAAGCCGGGCGAGGCTTACGGCCGCATTGAGGCCCCCAAGGGTGAACTGGGTTTTTATCTCATCAGCGACGGCGGGCCGAATCCCTATCGCTATCGCGTGCGCCCGCCCAGCCTGATCAATCTGACGGTTCTGGAAGATATGTGCCTGGGCAGCAACGTGGCCGATGTGGTGCTGATTTTCGGCAGCGTGGATATTGTGCTGGGAGAAGTAGACAGGTGAAGGAAAGTTCACGGTTCTTAGTGCGCAGTTCGCAGTGATCGATGACGAACGCGTGCTACGAGCTATGAACTAAGAACTAAGAACTACGAACTACGAACTTAGAACGATTACGGAGTGACGCACTTGCTGGGCGAAGGCATATTGAAGGGAATGGCGGAGACGGCGAAGAATTTCTTCGGCACCTACGTCTCCAAAGAACGGCTGACGACGGTGGAGTATCCGGAGCAGCGGATTCCCACGGTCGAAGCCGCGCGCGTGTTTCCTTTTCTGGTGTACGACGGAGCGGATTGGGAGGCCGGCCTGCGTTGCGTGGCTTGCCAGATCTGCGAGAAAGAGTGCCCGCCCAAGTGCATCTATATCGACAAAAGCAAGGACAAGAAACCGGACTATGTGGGCAAGCAGCAGTTTTATCCCACGCGGTTCGACATCGATGTTTCGGTTTGCATGAGCTGCCAGATCTGCGTTGAAGTTTGTCCGTTCGAGGCCATCAAGATGGACAACGAGTTCGAGTTGGCCACCAGCGATCGCTTCGGCGGCCTGCTCTACGATCGCAAGCAGTTGGCCCGATCGAACGAATA
>CAZMWL010000120.1:0-2429 GCA_964569985.1 uncultured Occallatibacter sp. | reverse complement strand
ACACCAAGCTCAGGCTTCTCAATCGACGATCCTTCTTTGGCGAGGAAGTAGCGAACAACCTCCTCGGTCTGCTGGCGAGGCCGGCGCGCACGCCTTTGCTCCGATGCCTGGGCTGGTTGCGGCTGCATCTCTGCAACCTTCGCAAGTGCGGCTTCCATCACTGACCTCCCTTGTTTGCAGTTCCGCTTCCATCCGGAATGGCGTCAGGGGCATTCAGAATCTTGTCGCGGCGCTCTCCGTCGATCGGGCGTTCGGCGTACTCGGCAATCCACAGGCCGTCCGGGTTCACATCGGAGCGGCGGTCGGCGATGAGCCGAATGCGGTACTCGTTCACGAAGTGGTCCGTTATCTCGGCGCCTTTCGACAGGTGATGAACATCCTTCACGCCGTATACGAGGTAGGTAAGAGGTTGGCCTGAAACTGCATCGATTTCTCGCAGATGGAAGACAGATTGGATCTGTCCGTCGTCGATCTTCCCGCGCGTATCATCGTCTCCCATCGCTTTTAACGTGTACGCGCGGAGGTTGCGCGTCATCATGTTCAGGCTGCCGGCCCAGTGGTCGTCTACATCGGCCGGTGAATAGTTAAGGTAGCTCGTAAGAAAGCGCTTCACGAATGCCTCGTCCAGAAACTCGTCTGTCCCTCCTGTGGCAAGATCAGTGACAGCACCCTTTGCTGGCTTGCCGAGCACCGAAGCGTCGCCGTTGGGACCGATACGAATCACCGTTGGCGGCTGCATGCGAACGAAAATTGCGAATCCGATCGCCACGAGTGCAATCGGGATGGTCAGGAAGGCGAGGAGCCACGCACGGTTCGCGTTGGCTCGGAGCGCTCCATCCATTTCGTAATACTTAGGCCTCGCTAGGGCCGCCTCGTCTGCTTGAACGGTGCTGCTATTCATGATTCCTCCTAGTCCTGATCGGCCGCGCGTCTCGTTGCTCCGGCAATGCCGCCTGCCGCGATCCGGGCAGCGTGGTATGCGGTCCATGTCCCCAGGTTGTAGCGATGTACGCTTGGCCCTCGTCTCGACGAGGCCGACGATCTCCCGGCACTTCTTGTCGAGGCGCTCGCACCACTTGACTGAGCCTGCGAAACCCCGGACTCCCGCGCCGGTACAGAGATCGCTCCACTGTTCTCATCGTTGGCTTCGTCCGTCCCCATCGCATCGCTGATCGAGCTGCGAATTTGATCCGCGTGGCCTTGCAATGTCGGGCTGCCGTCGCCCAGTGAGAAACCGCTGCTCGATGAGGCAGCGATGGGAGCCTGTTGCGGTGGAGCGGGCATGTTCCCGCTTCCTGCGGCCGAGAGGGCGCGTGCTGATCCTGCGGATGCGGAGCCTGCGGATGCTCCTGCGGAGCTTGCGCCGGTTGTGCCCGCTCGCGATGCTGCCACGCCTGCTGCTGCCCCTTCAAAGCCTGCGGCGCCCGCAGTCAGAGCAGTGACTGCCGTGCCGACCATCGCGACTGCCGTGCTTCCAACGTCGCCGCTGACGATACGCTTGGCAATGAAGGGAATAACGGCAATCGCCAGAGAATAGACGATGCTCACGATGCCGATCAGGAACGATCCCTCAAGATTCCCCAGGCCGCCGAGAAAGTCGTTCTGGCTGAGCATCTGTCCTACCTGACCCATCTGGACCGCGCTAAGGAGCGCGCCAAAACCTCCGTAGAGGATCGGCCATGCATTCCAAACAAAGACATTTTCGACATACGCCTTGGCGATCCGATTGGCTGCCCCAAGCGGCATAAGCGCGATTACGATGGGGCCGAAGATATAGAGAACACTGCCGTAGAAAATGTAAAAGAAACCAAAGATGACGATAACAATTGGATATAGGAGATACGCGATGATAATTAAGATTGCGTCTAGCAGACCTGCAAGCGAGCCTGTTATCAAACCCCATGCTTGCTGGAATCCTGCCTGGCTATATTGGGTCTGAAGATCGGTCTTCCAGTTGTCAAATAAGCTTCCGGCGCCCGAAGCGTTGCTAACCCAATTTCCAGCGTTCACGAAGCCTTGGTTGATCGTCGTGAAGACCGCACTGTAATTCATCACCACGACTGCTGTGACCACATATTTGATGAGGCTGGTCCCCAGTCCGCGGACATCCCCACCGTGAAGCGCCGATTGATAGACCTGCCACAAGAAACCCACCACCAGGACGACATACGCCACGTTCTGCATCCCGGAAGTGATGCTAGTCGAGTCAATCCCGGATACGGCTTGCGACAGGAAGCGCTCGAACAGGTTAAGTTGCGTCCCCTGAAAGAACGCCAGCATCGCCACGAGATGTAAGTGGGCAAACACCATACCAATCACCTGTTGCTCAGCGCCCCGTTGATGAGGCCGTTGTTGTTTGTGTTGTCCATCGTCGCGAGCTTGGAAGTCTTGCTCTGGTTAGCAAGATCGATGCCGCGGGTCCGCATCAA
>CAZMWL010000119.1:0-2669 GCA_964569985.1 uncultured Occallatibacter sp. | reverse complement strand
TGTTAGCGCCGGTTTGAAAACGGGGTAAATCCGCCGGTTTGAAAATGCGGTGGCCTTGACTGCCTGCGGATACGAAAAAGGCGGCTGATCCCACGGTTGCTGGGCCAGCCGCCGGTGCGGTTGGAAGCGTGACTTACGGGGTTTCGATCTGATCTTTCATGCGGTAGCTCTTGCCTTCCAGGATGACGGTTTCGGCGTGATGCAGGAGCCGGTCCAACACGGCGCTGGTCAGGGTGCTGTCGTTGTTGAAGATCCTGGGCCAGTGTTTATACGGCTGGTTGGTGGTCAGCAGGATGGAGCCTTGCTCGTAGCGCTGGCTGATCACCTGGAAGAGCAAGTCGGCGCCGACCTTGTCGATGGGCAAATAGCCTATTTCATCGATTGCCAGGATAGCGGGCTTGAGGTAACGCTTGAGTTCGGCTTTGAGCCGGCCGGCGATCTGGGCGGCGGTAAGCGTGTTGATAATGTCCACGGCGGTGGTGAACAACACTGAGTGTCCGCGCAGACAGGCTTCATGGGCCAGGGCCATGACCAAGTGTGTCTTCCCCAAGCCGACTCCGCCCATGAAGATGACATTGGTTTTGTCTTTGGGAAAGGTCAGACGAAAGAGGTTTTGCACCTGGGGGCGATTGATTTTCTTGGGCCAGTTCCAGTCGAACTGGTCGAGCGTCTTGAGGCCAGGGAAGCGGGCGGCAGCTATGCGGCGCTGGATGGCCAGTTGCTGGCGGCGCTGGGCTTCGGCGTCAATAAGCCGGGCCAGATAATCTACGTGGGGCCATTGCTTTTGCGCCGCCTCCGTGGCCAGGGACGCGTACTGCTCGGCCACCGCGACGAGTTTGAGGGTGGCCAGTTGTTCGGTCAAACGGGTTTCGGTGTCGTTCACGGCGCACCCCCTTCTTCAGATTCATAGAGTGAGAGGTCTGGGGCGGGCAGGTCCAAATCCAGCAGATCCTGCTGGCGGGTCAAGTGCAGGGCGCCGGGCTGGGTGACGGGCCGTTCGCGCTGTTCCAGGATATTAGCGATGTATTCGCAACTGAACGCTTGATAGGCCAGGGCGTCTTCCAAGGCGCGCCGGACTTTTTCCACGCCATAGATTTCGCTCAGGGCCACGATCTTCTGGACATGGTGGCGGGGGTTGCCGCGCTTTTCCGCCAACCGCTGGTAATATTCGCGGGCCTTGGGCGAGAGCGCCAGGAAGCGGGTCAGGTGCTGTTGCTGGCGCGCCTGCCGGCGCTGGGCCAGCAACTCCTCGACGTGCTCGGGCTTTTCAAAGTCTTGATGCCGGTCATAGCTGCGGACATGTTCGGCGATGACGCGATCCTGATGATACAGCACCAGCCGGGCCGGATAGACTTTGAGGACCAGCGTTTTGCTGGCGTAAGCCGGCGGCACCGAGTAGCGATTGGTGTCGAAGGTGACGCGGCAACGTTGACTGACCAGCACCGTCTGCAGGGTCGCCGCCGCATACGGCTTGACCGTCAGAGGTTGCAGCGCCGGTTGTTCGAGGACGAAAAGCTCCTGGGGCTTCTGGTGCGTTTCGCCATGCACGCGGACGTTGGCCACTTCGTCCAGCCAACGCCGGGCGGCCGCATTGATGGCTTCCAGACCGGCCAACTGGAGGCCGGCCAGAAAGTTCTGCTTCACGTAATGAACCGATTTTTCCACGCGGCCTTTTTCATGCGGCTTTTGGGGGCCGCACGCCTTGATGGTGAAGCCGTAGTGCCGGGCAAAATCCAGGTAGCGCGGATGGGGCACCGCCGGTTGACCATGGGGATGCGAAAGGATCGCCGTTTTACAGTTGTCGACCATGATTTCGGCGGTGACCCCGTGGAAGTATTCAAAGGCATGCTGGTGACAGGCCAGGAAGTGTTCCTGGGTTTGGGCCAGGGTGAACTCGACATACAACCGGCGGCTGTAACACAGGACCATGACGAAGAACGACAGCCGGCGGCGTGTACGGCCCACCGGCAGCACGCCGGCATCACCCCAATCCACCTGGGCCGACTGGCCGGGCGCAAAGTGGAGGGTCAGGAAGGCCGGCGCGGCGGCGGGCCGCACCTGCTGCACGAACTCCTTGAGGATGCTGTAGCCGCCGGTATAACCGCCCTCCTTCAACCGTTGCAGCAGTTGCTGGGCGGTGTAAGGATGCTGGGCCAGCAGGCGCACAAGGGTGCTCTTGAAGGGATCCAGTTTGCCCGGACGTTTGGCGGCTTGGCGCGGCTGATATTTTTCCACGGCGATCCATTTGCCGACCGTGCGTTCGTCCAAGGCCAGCGCTTGGGCGATCTGCGCCACCGACAAGTGTTCTTCATCGTGCAACTGCCGCAGCCGATGGAACGTGGGGTAATCAATCATGCGGCACCTCCCCCGGCCACCCGGCGCAGGATTTCGCCCACACTCAGACACTCGCCCAAACGCGGCGTGGGCGCCGCCGGCGTGGCCGGTGGCAACGCCAGCACCTGATAGAGCGGTTTCTGATAAGCCACCAGATCAGCGGCCATCAGTTGCCCGCGTGCCTGGGCCAGTTGCAGCAGGTCCAGTTGCAGCAGGCGGCTCAAGGTGGCGTCGGAGTAATAACTCAGCCCCTGGGCGTCCGCCACGATCACCAGGGCCAGGTATAACGCCCAAGCGGTGGGCCCGCCGTGGCGCAGGAGGTTCTCCCGCACCAG
>CAZMWL010000118.1:0-2701 GCA_964569985.1 uncultured Occallatibacter sp. | reverse complement strand
CGCCGCAAGAGCCCCTGGCTCTTCCACATGAACTCCGGCAGTTGCAACGGCTGCGACATTGAAATCATTGCCGCGCTCTCGCCGCGTTACGACGCCGAGCAACTGGGCGTTCTGCTGCAAGGCAGCCCGCGCCACGCAGACATTCTCATGGTCACCGGCCCGGTCACTAACAATGCCGTCAGCGCGGTGAATACCGTTTACGGCCAGGTCTGTGGACCCAAGGCCGTTGTCGCCATCGGTTCCTGCCCGGCCACCACGAATGTGTTTATCGACAGCCGCACGCTCTCGGGGCCGCTCGACAAGCACGTGCCCGTCGACGTCTTCGTGCCCGGCTGCCCGCCGCGGCCCGATGCGATTATCGCCGGCGTCGTCAAGGCGGCAACGCTTCTGGCCGAACGCGGAAATGACCCGCCGAAGACCGCCGTCGCCATCGCAACTGCGGAGGAGGTGCAGCCATGAACCCACTACTCACCGCTCTCGCCCGCATGCTCATCTTTCCCGGCCTGCTCTTCGCCGTGCCCGCCGCGTGGTTCTTCCTTTGGGTGGAACGAAAAGCCGTCGCCCGCATGCAGGAGCGCGTCGGCCCGCCCTTCATGCAGCCGTTTTGGGACTTTGTGAAGCTGCTCGGCAAGAGCACTCCGCCGCGCCCCGGCATTGCCGGTTTCATCATGCGCACATGGCCGCTTATCGCGGTTTCGTCCGCCGCGGGAGCGGTTGGATTGCTTCCCGTCCTCCCCGCGTCGGGCGGATTTGAAGGCGATCTGATCCTGTTGCTCGCGCTGCTGGAGCTGCCCTCCATCTGCATCATCGCCGCGGGCTTTTCGTCGCGCTCCATCTTCGGAGAAATCGGCTCCGCGCGCGAAGCCGCACTGAGCGTCTCCTACAACATCGTCTTTTTGCTGGCCATCGTCTCCATCGCCGCTTCGCAGCACACATTCCGGCTGGAAGCGCTCGCGACCATGCCGTCTTCGCCGCTGCACTGGCTGGGCGTACTGGCGATTCTGGTGTGCCTGCCCGCCAAGCTGCACATCAACCCCTTCTCGCTGCCTAATGCGGAGCAGGAGATCTACGCGGGCCCAATGACCGAGTACGCCGGCCCCGAGCTGGCCATGTGGGAGCTCGCGCACGGCCTGGAGTGGGTTGCCGCCACGGGTCTCGTCGCAACACTCATAGCGCCGCACATCTTCGCCCCTCACATCGCGCTGGTATGGGCCGTTTCCCTGCTCGCCGGCTGCCTGTTTGTCGTGCTCTCCGTCGCCGTGGTGCTGCTGCTCTCGGTGCTAGCCGCGGCCACGGCGCGCCTCGCCATTGATTCCAGCGTGCGCTTCTACTGGCAGTGCACACTCATCTTCGCCGTGCTTGTGATCTCATCGGCAATCTTCGTGAGGTTCCGCTCATGAACATCCTCACCATGCTCTGGAAGAATCTGCGGCGCGGCTATCAGACCCTGCTTTTCCCCGCGCGACCCAAAGTCACCGCGCGCTTCCGCGGCCTCGTCCAATTCGATCCCGCTCTATGCACCGGCTGCGCCGTCTGCCGCATGCGCTGCACCTCGCGCGCCATCGATTTCAAGGCCGGCAAAGGCGAGTTCACATGGAGCTACAACCCCGGACAGTGCACCTTCTGCGGCCGCTGCGTGGAAGGCTGCACGGAACACGCGCTCAAGGAAGGCCACACCGAGCACGCGCTGTCGCAGCAGCAGGACACGCCGCCCATTTACGTGACCCAGGGCGAATTAAAAAAGTCCTACACCGTGGCGCGGCGTCCGCCCGCACCCAAACCGGCCGTCGCAACAGCCACCTCATCTGTAGCGCCGGTCTCCAGGCCGGCTGTCCTGGCGGCGTCCACGCCGGCAGGAGGAGACTCAAAATGATCGCTCTTGAAACCCTCTCGGAAAAATTGGGCGCTGTCGAACCATGGAACGAGAGCCGCGGCACGCACTGGCTCAACCCCGGCACAATCAGCGTCCGCCAGGCGGCAACGGTCATGAATGAAGTGCACGCGCGCTTCATCACCATCACCGCCTACCAGTTGCCCGGCACGGAAGGCTTCCGCCTCGAATACCACTGGGATCTCGATGGCCGCCTGCTCGGTCTCACCTTCATGATCGCCGGCCATTCAATCGAGAGCATCTTCGACCTCTGCGAAGCAGCCGACTGGATCGAGCGCGAAATTCACGAGGAATATTCCATCGACTTCACGGGCCGCGCCTATGAGCCGCTAC
Organism: uncultured Occallatibacter sp.; assembly: GCA_964569985.1. Taxonomy (GTDB): domain Bacteria; phylum Acidobacteriota; class Terriglobia; order Terriglobales; family Acidobacteriaceae; genus Telmatobacter. The sequence continues at coordinate 477 of CAZMWL010000118.1, read as the reverse complement.
TGCTGCGCAAGGGCGAAAAGTCCGGCGTGAATCTGCGCGAAGACCCCAATGCGCCGCCCAAGCCTGCCGCGGCCGCGCCGGGACCGAAGGAGGTCGCACAATGAGCTACAGAATTCCCATGGGGCCCTATCACCCCGGCCTCGAAGAACCCTACAAGCTCGACATGATCTGCGAAGGCGAAACCGTGCAGGATGCCGAGCTGAATATCGGCTTCAACTTCCGCGGCATCGAGCATCTGGCCGAGACGCGCAATTATTTCCAGGTCATCGCCCTCATGGAGCGCGTGTGCGGCATCTGCTCGTTCATCCACACCCTCACGCTCTGCCAGGCCATGGAGAAGTTGGCGGGCCTCGAAGCCCCGCCGCGCGCCCAGTACATTCGCGTGGTAATGGCGGAGCTTGAGCGCCTGCACTCGCACGTGTTGTGGGCGGGCATCGCCGCCAAGCTCATGGGCTTCAAAACCATGTTCATGACCTG
>CAZMWL010000117.1:0-2829 GCA_964569985.1 uncultured Occallatibacter sp. | reverse complement strand
GCTGCAGGCGGTACTCGTTGAGCAGCATTTTCTGGCGGTTGAGCCACTCGTCCCAAGCTGCCTTGGAGACGTTTTTATAGATTTTCTGGCCGAATTCAGAGTCGAAGGGCGGCTCGTCGAGTCCCTCCATCTCCTTTTTGTAGCGAACGCAAAAGACAGTGTGCGCCATGCGAAGAAACACTCCCAGATGCCATTGTAACTGGGCGGCGGGAGGGTGTTCGTCAGCGCTTTCAACGGCAAGCACTTTATGCTGCCCATCATTGGCGGACTGGCAGAGAAGCAAGCTAACCGGTAACCCTCCCCCGCAGTACCGAGTGCAGAAACGGCTTCCGCGTGGAGGTCGTTTCCGTGTGTGTAGCCTGCCCTTCCTGCCCTGGCATTTCGCGCCCCCAGATCTGGTTCCGAGTGGTCGCGCAGAAATCCTCTTGACAAGGCGTCCGGCGTACAGTTGTTCTACTTGCAGCCCCAGCTTCACGCTCTCCGCTGTGGCCCCGCTGAGCCGCTGGCCCAAAAGGAGATGCCATGGCAAAACCAGGTGCTGCCGAAGGCGCATTCGTGCTCTCGGACCACGCGGCCGGCGCCATCGCCTATCTCACGTTCATCCCGGCGATTGTGTTTCTGGTTTTGGAGCAATATAAGCGCAACTCGTACGTACGCTACCACTCCTGGCAGTCGATCCTGCTCTCGCTGGGAGCGTTTGCGGTGAATGTGGTGCTGGCCTTTCTGATGATGTTCGCGCTGCTGTTCACGCCACGCCTGCACCTTGTGGCGTGGCGGGCGATCGAGCTGTTCTGGCTTGCGGTGTGGATCGCGTGCGTGGTGAATGCGGCCAAGGGCAAGCGATTCAAATTGCCCGTAATCGGGAAGCTTGCCGAGCAGGAGGCGAAGAGGTAGGCGCGAGACGCGTCGGCTACCAGCGCTGGAGTGCGCCGCCTGCGATCGAGAAGGCACCCGATTTCAATCAGATTCCCCTCTTCAGAAAAGCTAGCGGCGGCCGCGACGCGAGGGCGGCTTCTTGCCGCGCCGGACCTTTTTCCTGGCGCGTTTATTTGCCTTGGATGAGGGCGGCGCGGACTTCGGGCTGGTGAGAGGAAGCTCTTCCTCGACCAGCGCGAATTGCAGTTTACGCTCCTGCGCGAGGATGCGGTCGAGGATGACCTGGACACGATCGCCCACGCGGAAACGGCGGCCGGTGCGTTCGCCCACGATCTCGTGGGTGTTCTCGCGCCAGGTGTAGCGGTCGCCGCGGAGGGTATCGATGGGGACGAGGCCCTCGACGAAGAGATCGGTGAGCTCGACGAAGAGACCGTATTTGGCGGGGTTGAGCACGAGGGCAGCAAACTCGTCGCCGACGCGGTCCTGCATGAAGCGAACCTTTTTCCACTCGACAAGCTCGCGCTCGGCATCGGCGGCGCGGCGTTCGGCGGTGCTCGATTCGTCCGCGATCTGAGCGAGTTCGGACTGGGGAATCGGAGCTGTAGCGAGAGACGGGCTTCCCTTCCCAGGGCCCCAAGTGCGAGGGACCTGGGGCACCCCCGCAGTAGTTCGACCTTCGTTGGGGTGCGACCAGGGCGAAGCGAGGCGCGCCTGCGTGACGGTGCGGCGGCCGGAGACGCCGGCGCGGAGCAACGTCTTGGTAATGCGGTGCACGATGAGGTCGGGATAGCGGCGGATGGGCGAAGTGAAGTGCGTGTAGGTGGGCGCGGCCAGCGCGAAATGGCCTTCATTGACTTCGGAGTAGCGCGCCTGCGAGAGCGAGCGCAGCATGAGATAGTTCAAAATGCGCTCTTCCGGCTTGCCCTCGATGCGCGCGGTGAGCTTTTGATACATGCGCGGCGTGACGGCGATGTCCTCAGGGACTTCGTGCTGGCGCGGATTGCGGCCGCGGCCGTGCGCATCGCGGCGCTCGCCGCGGGTTTGTACGCGCTTCACCGGCAAAGGTCCGAGTCCGAGAGAATGCCCGAAGCTGGCGGCGAGTTCTTCAAACTGGACCACGCGGCGCGGTTCGGGTTTTTCGTGGATGCGGTAGAGCGAAGGAACGCCGAGATCCTCAATCCAGACGGCCACACACTCGTTGGCGGCGAGCATGAACTCCTCGATGAGGCGGTTGGCCCAGGTGCGCTCGGAGCGTGTCACGCCGCGCATCTCGCTGTGCTCATCGAACTCGATGACAGGCTCGGGAAGATCGAAATCGATGGATCCGCGCTCTTCGCGGCGCTGGTTCATGAGGACGGCAAGGCGCTTCATGCGCTCGAATTCGGGAACCAGCGCGGAGTGGCGCGCCCGCGTTTCCGCATCACCATCCAGAATCGCGTGCACTTCGGTATAGGTCATGCGCGCGGCGGAGCGGATGACGCCTTCGACGATTTCGAAGCTCTCAATGCGGCCGGCCGCGTCGAGCTGCATGATGCAACTGAGCACGAGGCGGTCTTCGTGCGGGCGAAGGCTGCAGATGTCTGTGGAGAGCTCCTGCGGCAGCATGGGGATGGCGCGATCGGGAAAGTAGACGCTGTTGCCGCGCAGACGCGCTTCGAAGTCGAGGGCGGAGTTGGATTGGACGTATTCGGCCACGTCGGCGATGTGAACCTGGAGCTCGTAGCCACCGTCGGCGCGATCGGTGACGAGAACGGCGTCATCGAAATCGCGGGCGGTCTCGCCGTCGATGGTGACGATGGGCAAATCACGGAAATCGCCCCGAAAGTCGGCGCGTCGGGCGGCGACTTCGGGGTCGAGATGGGCGACGGCGCGGGCTTCGGCAAGGACATTCTCGGGAAAGATGCGCGGCAACTGGTGCTTGCGGATCATCATTTCCACGTCGACGCCAAAATC
>CAZMWL010000116.1:0-2889 GCA_964569985.1 uncultured Occallatibacter sp. | reverse complement strand
CTTCTTGCAGGGTACGGGAGTTTCTTCGGAGCGGGAGGTGAATGAGCCGCGTTACGACAATGCGCGCAAGTAAGAAGCCGGCTAAGGAAGCCACCAGCTTCCGCCAGTCGCCATGAGACAGGAGGTAGAATCCGGTGAGAGCAACAGACATTCGGACAAGAAGACTGCCGGCGAACAAAAGACCAGACCATTCCGATGGGGGGCGGATCTGAATGGTCCACCAGAGTCCGCCAAAAAAGAATGCTCCGAGCAGAACACCGGCGAACAGATCTCCAGCCAGAATCATCGATTCATTCATGCTTGTCCTCCTGCCCATCCAACATCGGCCCGTCTTGCATCGCTTTGTTCTCCTGGTCCACCCAATGCCATGCATTTGCGCAACCAACGCAGAGGCCGATGGTCAGTAACATGAGTGTCCATGAATGAGTTCCAGGATGATGGTTATCCCACCACAGGCCCGCCATGGCGCCGACAACGGTTGGAACTGCTACCGACCAACCGATCAGTCCTGACATGCCAAGGCCGAACCAGACAGTCTGTTCACCATTTCTCTGCGCGCGGAGCTTGCGGGCAGCCTTTGCGGTAACCTGGCGGACAAAGTCTCTATCTGCGAGTATGGTCTTATCCGCTCTTTCATCGGTCATATTCAAACTCCGCCAGACGTCCCATCAAGCCACTCTCCATCTTCGCGACCGCCGTGCGAACGTTGCGCTCCTGTTCATCCAGTTTCAGGAAGTCGCGCTCGACTGCGTCTTTGAGTTGTTCTAAATCCGTTCCGCCCACGGCGCGACGTACGGATACGGTCACCTGATCACCGGCCTTTACCAGCACACCTTGATCAATCCCGACATAGACCGGGCCACCATCTGTGGTTTCGTACGTGAGAACTCCGGGAACGAGGGCGGCAACGCAGTCGAGCCGGTGAGGCAGCAGACCGTAGGATCCATCGGTCGTATCTGCGACGACCCGCATTACATCGAATTTATCGGCGAAGACACCGAAGGGGAGCAGGATTCTAAGATTCATGCGTACTCGCAGTCGCGGCCTTTGGTGTTGACCCCGCCTTCGTTCCTCCCGGCTTGCTCTCGTCGGGCTGTTTCGCCTCGGGCTGTTTCGCTTCCGGCTTCTTGGCCTCGCCAATCGCGCCGATCATATAGAGTGCGCTCTCCGGGAAGTCCTTGAACTCGTCGCGGAGAATGCGTTCACAGCCATCCAGGGAGTCTTTCAGGCTCACAAGCTTGCCCTTCAATCCGCTGAACTGTTCCGTAGTGAAAAATGGTTGCGTCAGGAAGCGTTCCAGCCGCCGCGCCCGTGCAACCGCGTTCCGATCCTCCAGAGAAAGCTGCTCCATGCCGAGCATGGCGACAATGTCCTTGAGGGATTCGTACTGCGCCAGAGTTCTCCGGATTTCCTGCGCAAGGTTGTAGTGGCGGTCGCCAACGATGCCGGGTGTAGCCATTTTCGAACTGGACCGGAGCAGATCGATCGCGGGATAGAGACCTTCACTAGCCCGTTTGCGCGACAAGACAATGGATGCGGAAAGATGAGAGAAGACATGCACCGCAGCGGGGTCAGTCAGATCGTCTGCCGGTACATAGACAGCCTGGATCGAAGTGATGGCCCCGGCGTGAGTATTCGCGATACGCTCCTCGAGACCCGATAGATCGGTACCCATGGTTGACTGGTAGCCGAGTCTTGAAGGCATTTCCCCCAGAAGACCGGAGACTTCCATTCCGGCTTGAATAAAGCGGAAGATGTTATCGACCAGCAGAAGAACATCGCGATGCTCATCATCGCGGAAATACTCTGCCATGGTCAGGGCTGCGGCGCCGACACGAAACCGGCTTCCCGGCGGTTCGTTCATCTGGCCATAGACCATTACCATGTTGTTCAAAACTCCGGCGTCTTTCATTCCGCGATAGAGTTCTTCGCCTTCACGGCAACGCTCGCCGATCCCGCAAAAAATGCTCATACCGTGCTGATGGCCGATCATGTTGTGGATCATCTCGGTGAGAAGCACTGTCTTGCCCACACCGGCGCCACCGAACAATCCAGCCTTGCCGCCGCGCTCCAGTGGTACAAGCACGTCGATCGCCTTGATACCCGTCTCGAAGATCTCGGACTTTGTCGAACGCTCCGAAAGCGGCGGAGGAACTCGGTGGATGGTCCGCCATTCGACATTCTGGGGCGCCGGCATACGGTCGATGGCAGAGCCGAACACGTCGAACATCCGCGACATAATTCCCTGGCCTACAGGTACCTCGAGCGGCTTGCCAGAATCTTCAACCTGCATTCCTCTGGCGAGACCCTCAGTTGGCGTTAACGCAATGCCCCGAACTCGAGTGGCGTCGAGTTGGGCCATGACTTCGACAATGATCTTGCCCCCCTCTCCAGCGTGTAAAACGGAGAAGATTGGAGGCAGGCGTCGACTAAATCTCACATCGACAACGCCGCCGCGCACCGAGACGATCGATCCGAAATTCGGAGAATCCGCTTTTTTCTGAAGCCCGACTGCCACCGTAGCCTCAATTCACGGCTCCGACTCTAGAGAGGAAGCCTTTGATCGATGAGAAGGGAATCGGGCCTGGATACCTGCCGGAACATCAATTTCTCAACGCCGAATGAGATCGACGGCTCTTGATGTTGGGGTCGAGGCCTCTCGCTCAGACCCGTGGTTACGTTGAATATGAATGGTCCTTGGTCCGTTCTATTTGGAAATGATCTGGTGACTCTGGTCGTAATCATGCTCCGTACGCGAGGGCTTCTCCGCTGCCTTTTCAGCAACACGCTCAATCCGCTTCTGTGCTCCCGCATCCGAGGCTGTCTCGTCTTCGAGCTTTATAACTTCTGGATTCTCAAATTGTTCCGGCATGGTTGCTCTCCCTCTCA
>CAZMWL010000115.1:0-2893 GCA_964569985.1 uncultured Occallatibacter sp. | reverse complement strand
CGGGCTTGGAGTATTCGGCGGCGCGGCGGATGATGTACTTCTGAATGGCGGGCACTTTTTCCGGGGGAACTTCCACGCCGAGGTCGCCGCGGGCCACCATGATGCCGTCGGAGACCTGGAGGATGGCTTCAAGATGCTCGACAGCCTGCGGCTTTTCCAGTTTGGCAATGATCCAGGTGTGAAAGCCGAGTGCGGCGATGCGGTTGCGAACCAGGGTGACGTCTTCGGCCGTGCGCACAAACGAAACGGCGATGGCGTCGACGCCGTGATTGAGCGCGAACTCGAGGTCGCCCGCGTCTTTCTCCGTGAGCGACGGCGTGCGCACCAGAACGCCGGGGAGGTTGATGCCTTTGTGCTCGCCCAGCATGCCGCCGTTGACGATATCGCAGGCCACGTCTTCGCCGTCGACCTCGTGGACACGCAGCTCGATGAGTCCATCGGAGAGCAGAATGCGCGAGCCCTGCTCGAGATTTTCGGCCAGGGTCTTGAAGGTGGTGCCGACGCACGACGCCGTGCCCACGACCTCGCGCGGCGTGATGACGAGCCGGTGACCGGCCTTGAGCAGCACGGGTTGATGGTCCTTGAGAAGCCCGGTGCGGATTTTTGGCCCCTGCAGGTCGCCTAGAATGCACAGCGGCTTGCGCTCTTCTTTGCTCACCCTGCGGATTTTTTCGATGACGGCGATTTTGCGCTCGTAGCTGCCGTGGGAAAAGTTGAGCCGGACGACGTCAACGCCGGCGCGGATCAGGTCGCGAATCACAGGCTCCGTGTTGGAGGCGGGCCCGAGCGTGGCGACAATCTTGGCGCGGCGCTGCGGAGAAGAATCCGTCAGGTTCAGATCGGCAAAGGTCATCAGGAAAGCTCCGAGGGCAATTTGATTTGGGCCAAAAGGTTTTTGGGCGGGTAAAAAGGGGTAAAAGGGGCGCTACCAATTCCATTGTAAATGGAAGGACGGGGACGGGAATGGCGGAGATGAGGCCGCGTTAAGGACGTTCCGGGTTGGGGCCTGTGCTTTCGCGCCCTTTTCCGCAAAAGGCGCGGAAAAGGATGGGGCACGGATGCGGTATTTTTCGCCGAATCAATACGGAGAAGGGCTTATTGAGAGGCGCGGGCGAGCTCGGGGGTAGCTTTTTCGCCTGCCAGTTGAATTTGGCGCTCCCAGTAAAGGACACCGTTGAGCTCCGCGCCCAGCAGGACGCTGAATGAGGTGATGTAGAGCCAGACCAAGGTGGCGATGCCGGTGGCAAAGGAGCCGTAGATGTGCGTGTAATTGGCTACGCTGGTTACGTACCAGCCGTAGGCCAGTGTGGCCGGGAACCAGATGAGGGTACCGGCGATGGCGCCCGGCAACACCCAGAGCCAATGCTCGGTGCGCCTCGTGCCGAAATGGTAGAGCGCGGTGAGCACGGCGACAATGGCGACAAAGCTGACGGTCCAGCGAACCATTCGCCAGAAGAAGATCACCACATGGCGCAGGTCGTGGCCGGCGTTGTCGACCATCCAAAACTCGATCTGGTGGCCAAAGACGATGGCCAGCGAGGCCATCGATAGCGGCACCAGCACGATGAACACCAGCAGCAGGCCGCGGACGCGTCGGCCCCAGAAGGTCCAGCTTTCCGGTGGAAGCCGGTAGGCGCGGCGAAAGCCCTCCATCAGCGACAGCATGACGCCCAGGCCCGCAAAAAAGCTGAGGCCAGCGGCGGAGAGAATCACGCGGCCTGAGTGAAGCTGGTGCGAGAGGATGGAGGACTGCACGAGATCGAGGGTGTCAGGGGGCAGGAACTGCTCGAGGACGGCACGGGTTTCGCCCACCAGCGAGGGACCCTCTTCGACCTGGGCGACCAGCGTGGTGATGACCAGCAGAGCGGGGAAGAACATGAGCATGCCGGAATAGGCCGCGGCCTTTGCCGTGTTCACAACGTCGTGGGCAAAGGCGTGGAAGAGTGCTTCCCGGACCCGGTCAAGATAGCGTGACATATGCGACAAGGCAAGAGTAGTGCATTTGCGGGGTTTGCGGGGAGAAAAACAGGGAGCGAGGGAGCGAGAGAGCAAGGGAGCGAGGGAGCACGTCAGCGAGTCAGCAAGTTAGCAGCCGGGCGCTCCGTCCGGGTTGACCTGCCGACTCGCTGACTTGCTGCTAGCGGTCGGTACAGGAGTAGCAGGGATCGATTGAGGCCTGGATCAGGGGCGTATCGGCGAGGCGCGCGCCACGCACCATCCAGCGCACCGCCGGCATGTTGGCGTAAGTGGGCGTGCGCACGTGGACGCGGGCCGGGTTGCGCGAGCCCTCCTTCCAACTGACCGAATAGATGACCTCGCCGCGCGGCGCTTCCACGCGGCTGGTGGCCGTGCCGGTGACGAAGGCGAACCTGTCGCCGCCCACGGCGACTTCGCCCGGTGGCATGCTGGTGAGCGCCTGGCGCAGGATGCGGCAGCTCTCCATAATTTCAAGAGCGCGCACGAAGAGACGGGCGCGCACGTCGCCGGCCTGCTCTACCGGAACATCAAACTTCATCTCCGCGTAGGCCGCGTAGGGCGCATCGCGGCGCAGGTCCTGGTTGATGCCGGAGGCGCGGGCGGTGGGTCCGACCACGGCGCAGGAGGTGGCTTTTTCGTTGGTCAGGACGCCGATGCCCGCGCAGCGCGAACGCGCCGTGGAACTGGTGGTGAAGATGGGAATCACGGTGCGCATCATTTCGCGCTCGAGTTCGTCGATGAGCGGGAGGAGCGACGACGGATCCTCGACGTCGCGATTGACGCCGCCCACGCGGTTCATGGAATAGTTGACGCGGTTGCCGGAGATGGCCTGCAGCACGTCCATCACCTTTTCGCGCAGGGCAAAGCAGGTCATGAACATGGTTTTGAAGCCCATGAGCTTGGCGGCGATGCCCGC
>CAZMWL010000114.1:0-3003 GCA_964569985.1 uncultured Occallatibacter sp. | reverse complement strand
GAATCCGCCAATCGTTTGGCTCTCCTTCTCCACAAACGTGAGCGTCGGGTGCGCAGCGATGGCATCACGGAGTTTCTTGAGTTCGCGATCAATGCCGTTCTTTCCCAGAGCTGGTTTGAATGCGAGCGGATCGAGGAAGATGTCTATATCTTCTGAAAACCTCTGGATCAGGTTCCAACCCTTCGACAGGCTCGTGCCACCCTTGAAGATCACTTTGTCGCCAGCGGTGACGGAGATGATCCGTAGTGCCTCTGTTACGTAGTAATCCTTCTCAATGACCGCTGGGCGCAATCCGCGTCCCCCAAAATGCTCCGCGGCCCTGAGGATCGCCTGCTCGAAATCGGGATGTTCATATAGCTTCATTTCTGTCCTCCATCGGAGTTGCCGACCAGCGTCGGATTAAACTCTCGTCGTGCTCGCTGAGGTTCTATTTCTTGTTGGCGATGCCTTTGGCCTGCCAATGGCCCGCGCCTGGCAGGCCGGTCAAAAGTCCGAAGTCGAACTTGGAAAATGGATTCAGAGAAGCCCGTAGCCGCTGGATCACGGCAGACTCCTTGCCGAGCTGTTCGCCAATGGCTCCGAGAATCGCACGCACTCTTGGAGGCTCAGAGTCGGCCACTTTGAGGAGACGCTCAAAGCGGCCACTTTCAGAGAGCAACGCCACGGTTCGGTCGATGGTTTCCGCTGGCGAGAGTTCGCTGCTCTTTGCCCCCCGTCTCAGGAAGTCAAGCAGCGCGGCATCGGCCTCGCACAGTTTCCCCCACACCTCCGGTCGGCGTGTGTAAACCATGGTCTCGCTGCCAATGAGTTTCCGGGGCAGGCTGAGTGCGCTGGTGGAGACCTCACTGCGCCGCGCGGTTTGCGTTGTGAAGCCCAGAAGATTCGCGGCGGCGATTCCCGCCGGATAGACCGTCTTGCGTCGGGACGCGAGCTTCTGGATTGCAGTCGGACTTGGCAAGCTCTTCCCGAACGTCGTTGGCCGGGCACGATAGTAGACGCCCTTGCTAAGGCGTTCGATTGCCCCTTCCCGTGTGAGACGTGACAGCGATTGCGCGACCGCCGAAAATGGAAGGTCATCGAAATCTTCAAGCCTCCACAAGCGTTCGCCCGCGCGCTCGATTCGGCGGCGGACAAGGCCCATGATCTGGGTTGATCCAGTTGGCTGTCTTCTCTGTGTTCTCACCGCGCCAGTATCTTTCATCTGTGCTTGCATGTCAAGTTTTTTTGCAATAAAACTTGACATCGTGGTGTCAGTTTTCGCTTTGCGGTTGGGCGGCAAGAGACTGAAAATACGAGGAAATCGTCATAAAAGCCCTGTGGAAGTCGGTTGTATCACTCTGCGCCGCCCTGATTGCGACAGCCGCGATTGCGTTCAGACGTTGCGGACATCTGCGGAGCAGAAAAGCTGTTCGTTGCGGTTGCTGGGATTCTTTCCGATGCATTCTGATTCTCAGCCGTTCGTTAAGGTTGCGATTTGGGGCGAGACTTTCACGGCGATCACACAGGTTTAAGTCCGGTCGTATAAGCCACATTAAATGAACAACGAATCCAGATGTCGCTGCTTTGAGACGAAGCACTTTGGGGCGATATTAAGCGCCAGCCTGGACCGCCAATCGGCCAGCCTGCGCCCATACCATCTCCACGGCGCGGCCTCCTGCTTTACCGCCCGTATATGTTGTCTTCTGCGCCTGTGCGCAGGTGTTCAGCGTCACAAACATCGAAGCATGGCGCAATAGCTTCTGCACCACTTTTGACATCGCCGTCATTGACATTGGGGAGAGCCAAGTAGGTGCCTTCGATGCCAAGGGCTCGCACTCTTCGCGTGGCAGTCTATAGAAGTCAGACCCAGCAATACGCAAAAAAACGTTTCCACTGGAATCCCGCCGTACAAATCAACAAAAGCAAGATCCTTGCGAAGAATTTTGAGGAATTGGGTTGTACACTCTTTCGTCGGTGCCTGTTATTGCGGATGTATAATAATAGTAGTCCGACCTAACAGGCACCAGACAGGAGTAAGGCAATGGCAAGACGAGAAGTGAAACCAGTAAGGGGCATTTTTGAGCGTCCGAAAGGGTCCGGTTTGTGGTGGATCAACTTCTATCAGGACGGCAAGCAACACCGGGAGAAAGTGGGGGCGCGGTCTGCGGCCATCGACCTATATCGCATCCGGAAAGCGGATGCTAGGCGAGGCATCAAACTGCCCGACCTGCGAAACGGTAAGTTGACACTTTCCGCACTGATCGACGGCGCCCTTGAGTTTGCCCGCACCCACAACAAGAGTGTGCGGGATTATGAATGCAAAGCTCGCATTCTGCGCGAGGCGATGGGGACGCGCATCGCTTCGGAGATCACCCCGCAGGACATTGATCGGTGGCTGTCGAAAAGGTGCAAGACTCCTGCCACGGTCAACAGGTACAGGGCGTTCCTGAGTCTCATCTACCGCGAAGCTATCCGCAACGGCAAAGTGGATGTCAACCCCGCCCGGCTGGTGCGGCAGCGGAAAGAGGGAAATGGCCGCTTGCGATTCCTGAGCCGCGAGGAGTTCGACGGGCTCCGTGCCATTATTGCCCAGCGGTTCCCAGAGCACTTGGCTGAGTTCGTGGTGAGCATTCACACCGGGATGCGGCTCAGCGAGCAGTACTCTCTGACCTGGGGCCAGGTGAATCTCGACCGCCGTTCAGTGGAACTGACGAAAACCAAGAATGGCTCCGCCCGGACGGTGCATTTGAACGCAGACGCCTTGGCAGCAATTGAATCGAAGAAAATGCCCCGCCAGCGCCCCACCGACCCGGTATTCCCCCGAGAGGGCTCGAAGGGCAGATTTGACACCCGGTCGTGGTTTCAACCTTGCCTTGCAGATGCCAAGATTACCGGATACGTGTGGCACTCGAACCGTCACACCTTCTGCTCCTGGTTGGCAATGGCGGGAGCATCCATTAAGGAAATTCAGGAGGCGGCCGGGCACAAGACGATCACCATGTCGGCCCGCTACAGCCACCTGTC
>CAZMWL010000113.1:0-3016 GCA_964569985.1 uncultured Occallatibacter sp. | reverse complement strand
ACTTCTTCTTGACCGTATCTAGCATATCACTGGGCTGGTCTTGACCTTGTTGGTAAGGTCAATCACCTCTTTAGTCACGTAATCGCAGTAGAACGTCTTTGTGAAGGGGCTGGTTACCGAATCCAGAGGGAAGTCAGATGCGACGAAAAACATTCGCGATGGTCGTGTGCGGTCAGCAACGATCAACAGCCAAATCTCCTCCGCAATTTTCTTGTATTCGTTGATCTTCGTTGCCTTCTTGTCGATCACATCTTGGAGGCGTTTGGGGGTTAGAGGGGCAGCCAGTCCAGGTCTTGCAACAGTCCAGTGTGCGAAACGGAGGTCAGGCACTCCTTGGGCGTGAATCAGGAAGACTGACTCAGACAAAGGGTGATCTGTCTCAGCCTCGCTAGAACTCCAGCGGAATTTCTGCGAATTTTGGAGGTTCAACTTCTGAATCTCATTTGCAATTTGGTCGGCGATCTGATCGCCCTTCGTCGTGCCGAGAGTGATTTGGTTTGAGAACCAAATTGTCAAAAGGACGGGAGGGTTGCGTGCGTGGAAATAAATTTCCTGTGCCTTGGACACAATCCGGTCGGTATACGACTCCAATGCTTGCGGAAGTGGATCTCTCGCCAATCGGAGATGTTTCTCCGATTTCTTACCGCGAGGGTGAATGAAAAGCTCTGTCACCTCGATACCGACCTTACGCCCTTCAAGGTCGATTAGGAAGTCAGGCGGATCTAAAGGTTTGATGCATGTAGGCGATATTCCTTGAAGCTCAAGAAATCGGTCCAGTAGGAATCGTTCGTGCTGCTTCTTCACAGAATCCATCAAGCCTTCTTCGAGGGACAGGTTATGGCGGAGCGAGGGGTGTCCCGGTTCCGGCTTTTCCGATTTGTAAGTCCGCCAAAATGCTACGGCGCCGATCTGTCGCTACGCCACCTTGATCTCCTCAAGAAGTTCGGGATGCTGATCCAGAACTTTGAGCAGCTTGACCAGGGCCAAAGGCGGCTTGGTTTTGCCGTTTTCGTAGCGGGAGAAGGCATTGACGCCGCCGCCGAAGATTTCGGCTGCCTGGCGCTGGTCGAGCGCCAGTTTCTTGCGCACCTTGACGATAAATGCCGGGTCGACGATGGCGGCGTTCACCTGCCGGGCAAAAGCCTGCATCTCACGCATGACGCGCTCGGAATCCTCCGCATCGTGAATGGATTCGCCACAAGCCGGACAGAAATCGCCTGTCGTCTTCAAAATGGTGGTCTCGCCCTTGTAGGTATAGGGGATGTCACGGGTATCGTGGATCAGCTCGGCCGCGCCGCAAATAGGGCATTTCATCTTCATAGCTCCTTGAACGAAACGATCAGCACGTCGTCCACCACTGTCAGTTTCAAATACACATCCCCAGCCGGGGTCTTCGGACGGTATACGTCTTGCCAAATGGTGTGATCGGCGTAGGTGGTCATGCTTTTGTAGAAGTCCACCGGCTTGAGTGCCAACACTACAGCCAACATTTCGGAGTAGCTGAATCCCAAAGCCACAGCTCCTGCTCGCGCCGTATGCGTGGTTCGCACTTTGCCTGCTTCGACCAATATTTTGACCCGCGGCAACGGACAGTGCGGAGTTCGCTTTTCCATAGAAATATTAACCTACTTGGTTAATTTTGGCAAGTATCATTTACCTCTTCGCGGTTTTTGCGCGGACCAGGCAACCATCCCTATGCTCAGCAGAGCACACAGCCACGCAAATACGTCGCCGTGGGCGGTGTAGAACGTGATGTCGCTGCGGAAGGCAAATTCGGCGGGCAGCGCATCGGTCTGGTGGCGGGGAATTGACTGGCGCACGCGCCCATAGGGATCGATCGACGCGGTCACGCCCGAGTTGGTGTCGCGCAGCAGCCAGCGGCGGTTTTCGATGGCCCTCATGCGCGCCATATTCAGGTGCTGCCAGGGGGCGCTGGTGTCGCCGTACCATCCGTCGTCGCTGATGTTGACGAAGACCTCTGCGCCGTGGCGCGCGAATTGGCGCACCTCGTCGGCGAAGACTGCCTCGTAACAGATGAAGACGCCGTAGCGATGGTTTTCCTGGTTTTGGTTGACTAAGAGGAACGAGTTGCGCTCGGTGCCGCGCGTAAACGTTGAAACGCGGCCGGTGAGCTTACGCGCAAAGGTGAGCCAATTCTGGAAGGGAATGTACTCGCCGAAGGGGACGAGGTGGATTTTGTCGTAGCGGCCCACGCGCTCGCCATCGGCGTCGACGACCAAGGCGGAGTTGTAGTAGTTCCACTGGTGCGCCTGGGCATCATAAGTCCAGCCAATGTTGCCCACCACCAGCGGCGCCTGGACGGCGCGGGCGATGCTCACCAGGGCACCCTTGAATCGAGGGTCCGACTCGTCGAAGGGGGCGGGCGACTCCGGCCAGGCGACGAGATCGGGATGCGTGGGATAGGGAGGGCAGATGATTTCGCCTGTGGGCGCGCCAGTCTGCGGAATGCCGGCGATGTAGGTTTTGCATTGCTCGCCGGCCAGGCGCGTGAACTCGGCGATGTGGCGATCCCAGTCCGGCCCTTGCCAGTTGTTCGCGGAACCCACATCCAGATTCGGCTGGATGAGGACCGCGGTGGCTGTGGGCGCGGGCCTTGGCGGCGCAACAAAGACGCCGGCAAATCCGGAAATCAGCAGCAGGGCTCCGCAGCCAGCCCATGCCCAGCGGCCCGAAAGCGGGTTCTTGATCGGATTTTTGATTTCGCGCCCCAGCAGGAAACCGCCGGCCAGCAGCGCATTGACCGCGACGAGCACGAAGCTGATCCCATAGACTCCCGTCCACGGCGCGAGCTGGTTGACGAGCGCGTTATCCACCTGCGAGTAGCCAAGCTGGTCCCAGGGAACGCTGGTGATGCGCGCGGCGGCCAGTTCGAGGGCCGCCCAAAGAAAAGGCGCGAAGGCGAGGGCAAGGCGCGTGGAGCCGGTAGCGCGGCGCACCAGCACCAGGCCCAGGCCGAAGAGTCCGAAATAAAGTCCGAGGACGAGGCTGTAGCCGA
>CAZMWL010000112.1:0-3021 GCA_964569985.1 uncultured Occallatibacter sp. | reverse complement strand
GCGAACTGCACAACCATGGGAATGAGCATGATCTTGGTCATCTCTCCCACGTAGACGAGGAAATCGTCCGCGGCCCCAGTTCCGAATGCGGCACTCTGCTGCGCGGCCATCAGGAATTGCGTCAGCATGACAGCGGTGGAAACCAGCCACAACGGAATCGTCGTCCACCAGCGGCGTGACAGGGCGATGAAGTAAGCTGGAATCACCAGCAGCAGCAGCGTATACCGAAGAACGGCCAGAGCCATCATGGATGCGTGCGCCTCCGCGCTCTGGCTTTAGCGTCACCCGGGAGCCCTAAGGGAAACATATAGAAACCCTGTAACAAATATAAGGATCCATCGCGTGGGACACTGTGTCGACCCGTAACGCACCTTTGCCTCGCTGTTTTGTAGTGCTCGCTCCCTGGTTCCCCTGCTCCCTTGGTCCCTTCCTTATTCCACTTCAAGCACCAGACACTTAAGGTATTCAGTTTCCGGCAGGTTGAGGACGACCGGATGGTCGGGAGCGGCGCCACAGCGCTCGATGAGGCGCACGCGGCGCGAGGCATCGGCAGCGGCTGCGGCCACGGCCGATTCGAGATCGGCCCAGCTCACGTGATGCGAGCAGGAGCAGGTAACGAGCAGACCGCCGGGGCGCAGCATTTTGAGGGCGCGAAGGTTGAGCTCCTTGTAACCGCGCAGCGCGCCTTCGACGGCGCGTTTGGTTTTGGCGAAGGCCGGCGGATCGAGAACAATGGTGTTAAAGGTTTCGCCGGCTTGCGACCAGTCGCGGAGAATCTCGAAGGCATCGGCCTCAATCCAGTCGACATCGGCGGAAATGCGCGCGCGGTTGGCCTGGAGGTTGCGCTCCGCCACTTCCAGCGAGGCGCGCGAAGCGTCGATACCCGTGATTTGCCGGCAAACCTGGGCAAGATGCAGGGCGAAGCCGCCTTGGTAGCAACAGACGTCGAGCACACGACCGGTCGTACCGAGACGCTGGGCCCACTGCTGCGCGGCGGCGTAGTTGGTGCGCTGATCGAGAAAGGCTCCGGTCTTCTGGCCGGCGTTGGCGTCGTAATGAAAGACGAGGCCGTTTAGATGAAACTCGGTGGCTGCGGCAGGACGCGCGGGATCGGCAAGCCACAACGGGTCCGGACTGGGCGCGGGCAAACTCTCAAGCTCGCGGATGCGCGGATCGGGGCGCTCGAAAATGGCCGCAGGTGCGAGTTCTTCGCGCAAGACGCGCACGCACTCCTCGCTAACGCCCGAGGCAAGCAAGCCCTTAATGAGGCGTTGCACCACGACAATCTTGCCGTACTTGTCTGCGATCAGGCCAGGCAGCTCGTCAGCCTCGCTGAAGCAGAGGCGGCAGGCGTCGTTGGCTACGTCGAGCAAGGGTTTTCGGCGCGCGATGGCCGCGTGCAGACGCGCTGCGAGCAGATTGAGCCACGCAGCGTGATCGAGCGCTTGGCGCGAGACCAGCCGCAACGCGATTTGCGATGCGGGACTATAAAGCGCCGTGCCAAGAAAAATCCCGCGCTCGTCGGCGATAGGGATCAGCGTTTCTTCCGGGTTGGGAAGAGAGACGGCAACCACGTCGGTTGCGTAGACCCAGAGATGGCCACTGCGCAAACGGTCGGCGGCGCGGCGGTCCACGATGGCGCCAACTAAAGGCGAGCGTGCAGCGGCGCGGGCCGGTGGTGAATCTTCGCGGCGCGCGTGCAGACTACGAGACGCAATGCGAGGGAATGCGGCAGCCGGGCCGCTCTCGGCGGCAACGGGCGCCGATGTGTTGGCGCGGCGCTTGCGCGACGGCGCGGCCGTGTTCGGTTTGTGTGGCTTTGCCATTGGCTCCCCTCCCAAGGTTAACCGCATGGGGCGGGGAGCCAATGGGCCGAGCGGCTATTTCTCTTGTAGCGTTTGCAGATAACGGCTCAGGTTACTGATTCTGAGCGCTCTCACGTCGGTTTCGCTCGGAGCGGAATTCGCTGACCCTAGCATGGGCCCCCACAGCGGCATTTCCGCCGAGCCGTGCGATGGATGCGCAATGCCGAACTGGAGCACCGAAACGATATGAGTCGAGGGGTACTTCCCTCCGTGGTTCCTGCTCAATGCGGCCAGGTCGGTAGGCTGCTTCTTCAAGGCAGCGGCCGCCGGACCGTTTCCCTTGCCGTCCACACCGTGACAGGGGGCGCAAAAATTCACGTACATCTGCTTGCCGTTATTCGCCGGCGCTTTGCTTACCGGGATGATGACCGTCTTTGCTGTCGACTGATTGGCGTATCCAACGCCCGCAACGACTGCTGCGGCCAACCCGGCCAAAAAGAGTTTTTTCAGCATGATTTCCTCCGTTTCAACCTCCAGGGAGAGACATTAAGCGCCTTTTTCCATATGAAGATATGTGACACGCAACACATTGAGTGGGGAATTTGGTAACAGCGGGAATCCATGGAGCGATCACAGGATTCGTGCGCAGAAACTGGGGTGAATAGGCCCCTTTCATACCTGCAGAATGCAAGCGGCCTATAATGAAGCATGGCGACTGTCCGCCACACCGCACCAATCGAGGTTCCGAGCGCCCCCGAGAGCGAATCGGGAACGGCGCCGGCCGTGAGCCCGTACACAGCGGCTCACCGCAAGGATCCGCGGCCGATTGGAGAGCGTTTTGAAGCGCTTCTGCGGCAGGTCCATGCCAATCGGCCCCATGAAGATATCTCATTGATTCGAAAGGCGTGGGAGTTCTGTGTGAGCCACCACGAGGGGCAAACACGCGCCAGCGGAGAACCCTATATTTCGCACCCGCTCGAGGTGGCGGAGGTGCTCGCAGAGATGAAGCTGGATGCTACGGCTATCGCCGCCGCCCTGCTGCACGATGCCGTGGAGGATACGCCGGCGACCAGCGAGGAGATTGGCGAACGATTCGGCGACCAGGTGGCGCACATTGTTGAGGGCGTAACCAAGATCGACAAGATCCAATTTGCCAACCGTGAGGACCGGCAGGCCGAGAATGTGCGCAAGATGCTGCTGGCCATGGTGAGCGATG
>CAZMWL010000111.1:0-3065 GCA_964569985.1 uncultured Occallatibacter sp. | reverse complement strand
AACAACCGCAAGGCCAAGTTCTACTCCATCACCCGCAGCGGCCGTAAGCAGCTTGAGAAAGACGCAGCCTACTGGCAGCGATTGTCTGACGCGATGGGACGCGTGCTCGCCATGTCTCCAGAAGGCAACCTTTAATGAGTACGCTGCGGCTGGCGTTGGCCCGCGTGCGTTCTTTTCTGTCGAAGCCCCCGCTCGACGCCGACCTCGAAGCTGAGATCGCCACACACCTCGAAATGGCGATCGAAGAGAACATCCAGCGCGGCCTCACCCCCTTGGAAGCCCGCCGCCAGGCATTCATACGCTTCGGCGGCATCGACTTGGCGAAAGACAAACAACGCGAAGCGCGAGGACTTATGAAACTCGACATTCTTCTCCAGGATCTCCGTTACACCTTCCGCACTCTCAGCCGCGATCGCGGTTTCACCCTCGTCGCCATCCTGATTCTCGCCCTTGGCATTGGCGCCAACATAGCCGTCTTCAGCGTCGTCAACACGCTGCTTCTGCGCCCGCTGCCCTTTCCCAATTCGCAGCAGCTTGTCTGGATCGCCCCACCGCCAACCAAGTGCGGCTTGTCCTGCGCGACCTACTCCACCGATGCCTACGATGAGTTCCGCACGTATACCCATTCGTTTCAGGATGTGACTGGATATTTTGCGTTCTCGAGCCCAGGTAATTTCAAACTAAGTCTTGGCGGCGCTCCCATTCCCGCAACAAGCATCGATGTCATCGCAAACTTCTTTCAGGTGCTTCGCGTGCAGCCGGCGATGGGACGCGTTTTCAGGCAAGAGGACGGGCGCAACGGCGCTGCCCCGGTTGTGCTAATAACCAATGCATGGTGGCGACGCCAGTTCAACGCCGACCCAACCATTGTGGGCAAAGCGTTCGACATGAACGGCCAACAGACCACCGTAATCGGCGTCCTTCCCAGCAGCTTCGACTTTGGCGCGGTGTTTTCGCCCGGCGCCAAGATCGATGTCATCACGCCGCTAAACCTCTATGGACCTCCCCGTGATTGGGGAAACATCATCACTATGATTGGCCGGACTAAACCCGGCATCTCACTCTCGCAGGCGCAACAAGATTCTGCAGCAGCCGCGCCGCACATGTGCTGGAACAACAAGCAGCCGAACTCCTGTGGCCAGTATGTCGACGCCGTCGTTCCCGTCCCGTTGAAAGATTACGTCAGCGGCAAGCTGCACCGTTCGCTGGTGGTTCTGTGGTCAGCCGTCGGCATGATTCTTCTCATCGCCTGCGTCAACCTCTCGAACCTGCTGCTGGCCCGCGCCGCCGCTCGATCCAAAGAGTTCGCAATGCGCGGCGCTCTTGGCGCCAGCCGTTTCCGCATTGTGCGCCAACTGCTCACCGAAAGCCTTGTCCTTTCCGGTGCGGGCGCGATCATCGGCCTCGGTCTTGCCTGCCTCCTTGTCTTCTGGATTGCGCATCAGGGAGCCATCGCCCTGCCACTGCTGAACACGTTGAGAATCGACGGCGCCGCTCTGACCTGGACGCTGCTCATCGCCGTCACCGCAGCCATTCTCTTTGGACTCGTCCCTGGACTTCGCATGGCGGGCGGCAACTTGCACGAGTCGCTCAAAGACTCCGGCCTAGGTTCGGGGCAGGGCCGGAAACATGATCGCATCCGCTCAGTCCTCGTTGTCTCCGAGGTAGCTCTCGCTTGTGTACTCCTGGTCGGCGCGGGCCTGCTATTGCGCAGTTTTCTCCACGTCCTCGATGTCGACATGGGTTTCCAGCCCGAGCGCGCCGCGGCCATCAAAGTGGATTACGACGAAGGCGGTCCCACCCCGGCCGACGGTTTGCCGAAACGCATAGCCATCTTCCAGCAGGTGCTCGCCCGTGTCGGCGCGATACCCGGCGTAGAAGCAGTCGGGATCACAGACTACCTTCCCCTTGGCCAAAACCGCGAATGGGGAACACCATTTCCCAAAGGCGTCAAGCCCCCGGATAAAGTACCCGCGGGCCCATTGGTCTATGTCGTCACACCGGGATATCTGCGCGCTATGGGCACACGCTTGAGCGGACGCGACTTTACCTGGGACGACGGACCCAAAAGCGAAGGCGTTGTCATGATCGACAAGGCCTTCGCTCACTTCCTTGCTGGATATGCCAATTGGCCAAACGGGAATGCCATCGGCCAGGTGCTCGACACCGGTGGGAAGGGTTCGCGCATCGTGGGTATCGTTGACGATGTGCACGAAGAGAGCGCCGAGGGAGACACCGGCTGGCAAATCTATTATCCCGCAGCGCAGGCAGACCCCGCCGGCGCAGAACTCGTAGTTCGTACTACGTTGCCGCCTGCCGTACTCGCGAGCAGCGTCCTCCGCACCCTGCGCGATATCAACCCCAAGCAGCCCGCCGCCGAGTTCAAGCCCATCCAGACGCTGGTCAACCACGCCAACTCTTCGCGCCAGTTCTTCATGCTTCTGGTGGCCGCCTTCGCCACGCTCGGCATCCTGCTGGTGGCGCTCGGCATCTACGGCGTCATCAGCTACTCCGTCACTCAGCGCACTCAGGAAATCGGCATCCGCATGGCCCTCGGCGCAACCATGGCGCAGGTGCAGCGCAGCGTCATTGCCAAGACTCTCCGCCTCGCCCTCATCGGCATTGCGGCAGGCGCCGTCGCGTCTCTGCTGCTCTCCAAGGCCATCGCCGCGTTGCTCTTCAACACAGCGCCAACTGACCCGGTAACGTTTGCTGCGATGGTTCTTCTCATCGGAACGGTAGCTTTGCTGGCCGGCTACATTCCTGCCAGGAGAGCATCCCGCATCAACCCCATGGTCGCCCTCCGCAACAACTGAGGAGAAGTCGTACTTGTTCGAAATCGGCCTCGATGGCAAATCATTCCCCGCAAATGGTCCCCGCCATTTTCAGCAGACGACTGCCAGCCAGATCTGGACTGCTTTCTCTTGTTGTTCGATCGTCTGTCGGTTTACTCCCGGAAAACGTTAGGTTCCTATCGGGACTGCCCCGGTGCGACAAGGTTGGGCGGTTCCACGACCTCTAAGCCGGGGCAGTTTCGATAGGATCGTTTGTACTGAGCCGCTGGC
>CAZMWL010000110.1:0-3191 GCA_964569985.1 uncultured Occallatibacter sp. | reverse complement strand
CGAGTACTACGCGCGGCCGGTGAAGGGAAGCTGGGCCGGCGAGGGCGGCGGCGCGCTGATCAGCCAGGCCATTCATCAGGTGGACGTGCTGCTCTCGCTTGTCGGCGCAGTCGACGTGGTTTTTGGTTACTGGCGTCTGGGCGCCATTCACAAAATCGAGTCGGAAGATCTGGTGTGCGCCGTGCTGAATTATTCGTCGGGCGCGCTGGGCGTGATTCAGGCTTCGACCGCACTGTGGCCGGGCTACCCGGAACGGATCGAAATCCACGGCACCAAGGGAAGCGCGATCGTAACCGGCGACCAACTGACCACGTGGGATGTGCGGGACGACGAGGGCGAGCCCGCGCCGGTTGCGCTCGAGGCCAAGTCGGGCGCGTCGGATCCGATGGCGATTTCTCTAATCCCTTTTGAGCGGCAACTTGCCGATTTTGGCGAGGCGTGCCAGGCCGGCCGCGCGCCGGCGTCGTCGGGCATTGACGGATATCGTGCGCTGCAACTGGTGCGGAGCATCTACACGTCCTGCGCCGAGGGACGAAAAGTGAAGATTCCGGCGGTCGAGCTTTAGGCTGCGGACTGCTGATTCACGCAGCCCGCTCTGAGCGGAGGTTATTAGCGCATGGAGCAAGTGCAATCATTACAAAGAGATGCGCTTAGCGCGATGAACCAGAAGCAGGAATCCTGATATAATTCGAGATACAAACAAAATATGAACAACTCAGCCATCGCCACCTACCCCGACCTCACGCAGGACGCTTTTGTCGTCAGCAATCCTGACCTGGATCTGAGCCCGATGACGGGAATGACCAGGAAGCACTACATCGAGTGCGCGCAGTATGTCCTGGGACGGGCCTTCCGGCACGTGCAGTCTTTTGATCAGCCGATCATTTTTCCGCTGGTGCCGGGCAAATCCTATCCCCAGCCGAATGGCCCGGAATGGCGCGTTCGCTCGTTCGAGTTCGAGGCGTTGGAGAGGACGTTCAACCTTGCGGCGCCGCTGATCCACGTCGATCCCGAAATCTCGATCGGCGACATCAAGCTTCGGGACTACTATTGCCATCATTTTTACAACGCGCTTACGCCCGGGCACGCAAACAGCCTGCCGCTGCCCGAGGATCTGCCCGACGCGACCTACCAGTTCACGTGCGAGTTCGGCGGATTGACGAAGACGCTGCTGCTGATGCCCGATGTGCTGTGGCCGCATTTGACCCAACAACAACGGGATGAGATGGCCGTGACCATTTCCAAGTGGGCGCATCACCGGACTACGCAGAACAACTGGCGGCTCTTTAATATTTGCGCGCTTTCGTTTCTGAAAAAGCACGGCTACGCCATTGACGACGATCTGCTCAAGAGCCACCTGATGTGGATTGCGTCGTACCACGCAGGCAACGGCTGGTATCTGGAGCAAAGTTACAACTACTACACGATCAGTCTTTTTGTGGTCTACGGCACCATCTGGAGCCGGGCTTTCGGCCGCGAGCACTATCCGGAGATCGCCGCGGTGCTGGAAAGAAGTTTCGCGGAGCTGTTTCAGACCTACGCCAACTTTTTCGGACGCAACGGCTTCATCAACATGTGGGCGCGCAGCATCTGCTATCGTTCCTGGATTTCGGGCGGCTTCCCGGCGTCTTTCCTGCTCGCGACCAAACCGCCGTTCAATGCCGGATGGGCGCGGCGCTTGTGCTCCGGATCGATCCTGCAGTTCACCGGCCGGAAAGATTTCTACCAGAACGACATTCCCAGCCTGGGTTTTTACGGCCATCGGGAATTCGCGATTCAGAGCTACAGTTGCCCGGCGAGCCCGTTCATCATGTTTCTGCCTTTCATCTGCCTCGCCCTGCCGGAAGACGCGCCTTTCTGGACGGCCAAAGAAAACGACGGCATGTGGGAGGAACTGGGCAGGCAGTCAAAGAGAACGGTTCTGGAAAGACCGGGGATTGTCCTTGTCAACCATGGCGGCAGCGGGAGTTCGGAGATCGTCTCCGGGAAGGTGTACGACGACGATCACAACTATTCCAAGCTGGTGTTCAATACACATTTTCCCTGGGAGAACCACAATCCCAAGGGCGGCACATCGCAGGAGTACAGCTTCCGCAGCCTGGACCCGCGCGACCTGCGCGGCGCCGACATCAATTTTTACCTTACCGGCCGCAGCGTGGATAACACGGCAGCGAAGAGCGGCGCGTACGTGACTTCGCAGAGCATTTTGTTCAACGGCGTGCGCAATGGAGTGCTCTACCGGCAGTTGATCCTGCGCAAGCCGCCGAACAATGGCGTCGGCTACCTCATCGACCTGGCCGAGATCACCGTGCCGGGCGGCGTGGTGCGCGTGGACCGCTGCCGCCTCGCCTTCGAGCACGAGCTTACGCTGGGCCATTTCGGTCTGCCCCACATGGACGGCGAAAGCGCAATCGTGCACGCCTTCGAGAGGGGCACGGAGCGCGGCATCACCGCCGCCATTCCCGGCCGGCAGGCGGCGCTCATCGCCTACTCCGGGTGGGACCAGGTCGAGAGCCAGGTGCATCGCGGTTTCAATGCCGAGGCGGACGAGAGCACGGTGTTGTACGTCCACCGCAAACGCACCGCCCAGAATCCGCCGGTGGAGTTGATGATCACCGCCCTGCTGCACAAGACGGACGATACCGCCTGGACGCCGGAAGAACTGAGCCCAGTGAAGGATGTGCGAATTGTGGACGTCGCCCCATCGGGCTCGGTTCTCGGAGCCGAGATCACGTTGGCGGACTCGACCGTGTACGTGGTCGACTTCAAGGATGTGGACGGCCTGAGGAATTGCTGACGGCACGCCCATCAGCTTAGTGACTCGCTTTGCGATCCGGCAGCAGGGTCCAGATATCGGGATCCTCCTGGCCGAGCGACCACGAGCAGAACCCCTGGAGGCCTCGATCTGCCGCCAATTGATAGCGGTCGCGAAACGTGTGCTGGTCAGTGTAGAAAACCCACTCGCGCAACTGGTCGCGGTAAAACCAAAAGAACGCCGTGTGATCGGCCGCATCCCAATCGGGCTTGACGGCGAATTCTTCGGCTAGTTGCTGGACGTCTGTCGACTTGATGGAGTCGCCGGTCAAATTCGGCCGCTCATCGCCGGTGGTTTTATCCGTGATGGGCGCCCCGGTGTACCAGTGGTAGCCGTAAAGCGGGATTCCGAGCGAGAGCTTTTCTTTGGGCACAAA
>CAZMWL010000109.1:0-3312 GCA_964569985.1 uncultured Occallatibacter sp. | reverse complement strand
AGGGAGCAGTAGACATGACATCGCAATGGGGAAGAAAAGAATCCGTCATCTGGCCGCCACACAGCCCGATCTATACCTACGGTGCGCTGTTCCTCGCGTTCGTGCTGACCGGCTGCTTTGTGTACCTGCGTTTCAGCTTCGGCCAATCTCCCTTGCAGCAGTTCTATACGCCGATCTATGCGAGGACGGCGGCGGGTGCAGCCATCGACAAGAAGGACAAATACCAACTGCTTTACGTTGGTGATGGCTCCAAGGCGGGACGGCTAGCCGTCGAGAGTGACGTACAGTCCGGCGCGACCCCGGCACCCGGAGGCAAGCAAATTCCACTGGCACTTTCGAGTGCGGCAACAGGTCAGGGACTCCGCGCCCTCTATCGTGGGCCGGAGCAACAGTATCTCGACAAGACCCTGCATGAGTACCTCAAGAACACCGTCTTTCAAGGCGACAGGCTGCGCGACATCTACGATATGCCGCTCCTCTTCGGGCTGCTTTCATTGTTGGGGCAGCTCCCATTTGCCATTGCGAAAGACATCAAACGGCGCAAGCAGATGAAGTACGGAAGAGTTCTCAAAGGGCCGGTCATGCTGACGCCCAAGGAGTTCAACGAGGCGGTGCAAGGCGACGGTATTGGTTTCAAAACCGACGAGGCCAAGGCCATGATGCGGATACCGCTGGCGGCTGAGGCGCAGCACTTCGAGATCATCGGGGACACGGGAACGGGAAAGACGACGCTCATCATGCAGATGCTCCGTCAGATTCAAGCGCGGCATGAAGCCGCCATTATCTACGACCCCGCCTGTGAGTACGTTCGCCGCTTCTATGACTTCGGTCGTGGCGACATTATCCTCAATCCGCTGGACGACCGCTGCCCCTATTGGGGGCCGTCCGAGGAGCTTCGCGGGAAGGCCGAAGCCAAGGCGATTGCGGCCTCTCTCTACCAGCCGACCAGCGACAAGAAGGGTGAGTTTTTCACCGAGACACCGCAGAAGATCTTCGCTCACTTGCTGACCTTTGGGCCGACGCCCCAGGAGCTAGTCCAGTGGATGTCTGACCCAGCGGAGATCGACAAGCGGGTGGCAGACACCGAGCTTGCTTCGATTCTTTCCAAGGGAGCGCAACAGCAGCGCGGAGGCGTACTGGCCTCGCTCGGATTGATCGCAGACAGTCTCAGAATGTTGCCCACTAAGGCGCAAGCGGAGACGACGTGGAGCGCAACGGATTGGTCGGAGAAGCGCAAGGGATGGATCTTCATTACGTCGAAAGCGGCAGAACGCGAAGCTCTCCGTCCGCTTCACAGTCTATGGATAGACCTGCTTGTCCTTCGCTTGCTCAATACTCCACGATCCGAGCAAAAGCCGGTATGGTTTGTGCTCGACGAACTGGCCAGCTTGCAACGGCTGCCCCAACTCCACACCGCCATCACCGAGAACCGAAAGAGCAAGAATCCGCTGGTCCTCGGCTTCCAGGGCAAGGCCCAGCTTGAGGTGATCTACGGCCACATGGCGGAAGTCATGCTCTCGCAACCGGCGACCAAAATCTTCTTGAAAACAACTGAGCCAAAGGCCGCAGAGTGGGTATCGAAATCCATTGGGCAGGTCGAGATTGAGCGAATGAAAGAGACGCACTACGACGGCACCCGAGCTGGCAGGAACTTCTCTCTCGACCGCCAGACCGAGCCGCTTGTCATGGACTCCGAAATCTCAGGACTCGCCGACAAACATGCTTTCTTGAAGCTAGGAAATAACGTGGCACGGTTCTCCTTCGTGTACAGCGATATGCCTATCATCGCTGAGGACTTTGTACCGCGTGCGATTGAGAATGACGAACTCAGCTTCGATCCAAAAACGCTCACTCAGCTTCGGAAGAAGCGGACTGTTGCCAAGGTTCGTCCTGAAAACGCCGGAAGCCGGAGCGGCCCAGTCAAAGACCTTGAGGCAGAGATTGAAGCCGAGAAAGTTATACCTGACGCCGCTCCTGCGACTCCAATCATTGCGTCAGAAACACAAGTTGGAAGCAAAGCAGTCGTGCCAGATGTTCCCCCTATGGCTCCGGTTATTCAACCAGAAACGATCTTGACAGTTGAAGCATTGGCTCTCAAGGTTGTGCCCGTTGCGCCGATCATTCAGCCCAAGTCGCCGGTTGTAGGAAGCCCGCTATTGTAAGCCATGCTGACCATCTCCAAACCGTTGAGTTCCGGCCAGGCGCAGACGTATCACGCCAAAGAATTCATGTCTGCCGAGCAGAATTACTGGAAGCAGGGCGATGCGATTCTCGGAGAATGGCAAGGTCAGATGGCTGCGAAGTTCGGACTTGAAGGAGCCATCGACTCACAGCATTTTGCGCGGTTGAGTGAGGGACAGAATCCACATTCAGGCGAGCAACTTGTTCGCCATCGCACCGGGCAGGAGTACACGAATTCAGATGGGGCGGTCGTCAAGCCGGTCGAGCATCGGGCCGGTTGGGACGCTACTTTCTCAGCGCCCAAGTCTGTTTCTCTGACCGCACTTGTCGGAGGTGATGACCGTGTTCGCGCTGCTCACCGGGAGGCCGTGACCATTGCTCTCACGGAGTTGGAACGGTATACGCAGGCGCGCATCGGCGGCAACAATCCCGCCGAGACTACTGGCAAATTCATAGCCGCGAAGTTCGAGCATGACACCGCTCGCCCGGTTGATGGATACGCCGCTCCGCAGCTTCATACCCATGCCGTGATCTTCAATATGACGGAGCGGCCAGACGGTTCGACTCGTGCATTGCAAGAGCGCGGCTTCTTTGATACCCAGCAGTTTGCAACCGCTGTCTATCAATCAGAGCTGACCTTCCGGCTTCGCAATCTCGGCTATCAGATTGAGGCCGGCAAGAGCGGCGCGCCGGACATAAAGGGATACTCGCCGGAGTACCTTGAGGCATCCAGCCCGCGCCGCCAGCAGATTGAGGAGGCCGTCGCAAAAAGCGGTTTCAGCGGGCCGGAGGCCGCGCAGATTGCCGCGCACAACACACGCGACAAAAAGGAAATTCTCTCGTCTTCCGAGGTGCTCGCCGCTCATCGGAAGATTGCGAATCAGTTTGGCAATCAGGCCGACCGCGTTGTCGCAGAGGCCAGAGAACGCGCCGCAACGCTGGAGCAGAATCGTGTACCGGATGCGCTCCGGCGCGCGCAAGAAGCAGTCACCTTTGCCAAGGATCGCGGCTTTGAACGGGAGGCAGTCACCGACGAACGTGCCATCATGCGCGATGCCTTGCGGCGCGGCATGGGAGACCTCACCTACAGCCAGGTACGCGACAACTTCGACCAGCGTCATAGCTCCGGCG
>CAZMWL010000108.1:0-3352 GCA_964569985.1 uncultured Occallatibacter sp. | reverse complement strand
ACGGAATTATGTCCAGCGCTGGATTATGAGCAGTCCAGTGGCGAACGGCGCACGAGCGGGCATATTCATTGGCTGATTGGTGATCGTCTGCACTGACGAACTAAGCATAATATCTGTGGTCTCTTGATGCGGAACTTTCCGCACTGGAGATCTTCATGGATAAAACAGTCGTCGCGCATCCACAGGTGCTTTGCTGGCTTCGGGAGAGCATACTGGATTCTCATGTTGCCACGTTCCTTGCTTATCTTCGCGACCGCGGATATGCCAGGCAGACTCAGCACAGCTATATCTGCGCCGTAGCTCACTTCGCGCGCTGGCTCAGTCTGGAAAAGGCTCGCTTGCCGGACCTCAACGATCAAGTTGTCAGGCAGTTTCTTTCTGTCCACCTGCCTCACTGTAGCTGCCCTTATCCGGTGCTCCGAACCAAGCACGAGATCCACGCCGCATTGCGTCACCTGCTGGCGGCGCTACGTGCCAGCGGCGTGATTCGGCAGCGTCAGGACGCCGATCCCATCTCTCTGGAACTCGCCCGTTTTGATAACTACATGCTGCATGTCCGCGGTCTTGCGATCAGCACACGCCGCCAGCGCGCACTCATCATACGCAAGTTTCTTCTGGCACAACGGCGGGGTAAGCACTTCGAAAGTGGACGGCTCAGTGTCAACGGCGTCCGCGCGTTCGTCCTTTCTGGCTATGGGAAGTGCAGCGCTGGAACTGTTGGTGTTGTTGGAGGAGCCGTACGTTGTTTCTTGCGATGCCGCGCCCTTGAGGGCGACAATATTGAACACCTTCGGGAGGCTGTCCCGACTGCGGCTCACTGGCGCCTGACTGGTTTGCCAGAACTGCTCAGTGGACAAGAAGTCAGTACCTTGCTGAACTCCTTCAGCGCCCTCAAGGACTCACCCAAGCGTGCTTATGCGATGGTTCGCTGTCTCACCGACCTTGGCCTGCGCGCATCCGAGGTTGTCCAGTTGCAGTTGGACGACGTGGACTGGGAAAAAGGAACCATCCATCTCCCGATGGGTAAATTGCGTCGCGGCAACATTCTTCCACTGCCCGAGAAGACGGGTCAGGCGATCGTGGATTACCTGCGCACGGAGCGCCCACGAACCAGCAACCGTGCTGTCTTTGTTCGGCATGTGGCTCCTTACGATTTACCGATTGGCGCCGGCGTAGTTCGGCGCGCGGTTCGGGAAGCCTACCAGCGCTGCGGCTTGGCACATACGCGCGTACACATTCTTCGGCACAGCTTGGCATCGATGTTGCTTAGCAAGGGCGCGCCGCTTAAGGAGATTGCAGACCTGCTTCGTCATCGTAGTCTTGATACCTCGATGATTTATACGAAAGTTGACTTACGCAGGCTGGCAGCGGTCGCTATGCCGTGGCCCGGGAGGCAGCTATGACCACTTCCCGCACCATGCAGTCTCTCGTTCAGATATACCTCGACGAGCGGCACAGCGCCGGATTTGCGCTGGAAATTCCAGGCAAGCTGCTGATGGGATTTGCGCGCTTTTCCGATCAACGGGGTCATCGTGGTCCCATTACTGAACAACTCACCTTGGACTGGGTTCAAGGCTGCGCAAAACGGGCGACTCCATTCACCTGGGCGCGCCGGCTGCAGACGATCCGGCCCTTCGCTCGATTCTGTCTCCGAATAGAGCGGGCAACGTACGTTCCGGAGCAGAACATCTTTGGTACGGCAAAGCGGCGCCTCACACCTCATATCTATACCGATCGGGAGATTACTGATTTGCTCCGGACGGCCGGTCAACTCAAGCCTGAGGGAACTCTTCGTCCGGCAACCTACAAGACTCTGCTTGGCCTCATTGCCGCCACAGGATTGCGGCTCTCTGAGGCATTGAAGCTGCGTTTCGTAGACATGGATTTCGCCCGCAACGTCCTGACTATTCGTCAGACGAAATTCGCAAAATCCAGGCTTGTCCCCTTGCACCCGAGCGTTACAGCGGCATTGTCCCGCTATGCCGTAGTCCGGCAGAGTGCGATTCCAGCAGGACCGAAGTCGCCCTTCTTTGTCGGCTCGTCTGGAACTGCATTGCCCAAATCAACTGTGCATCACGCATTCCAGCAGTTGAGAAAAAGCTTGGGATGGAAGGCTCGCGGCTCTCACCCCTTTCCTCGCATTCATGACCTGCGGCACACCTTCATTTGCAGGCGCGTACGACTATGGCACGAGCAAGGTGCGGATATTGATCATGCGATGCTTGCACTCGCTACCTATGTGGGCCACGCCAAGGTGTCTGACACGTACTGGTACTTGACCGGTGTGCCGGACCTCATGGCCGTTGCTGGCCACAACTTTGAGGGATTCGTCGAGTCCCGCAGGAGGCGGCCTAATGCATAAGCATATTGCTGCTACGTCCTTCGCCGTTCTTCTCCAGCGCTTCTTCACAGAACATTTGCAACAGCACAGAGCCGTAAGCCCGCGGACCATTGTCGCTTACAGAGATACTTTCCGCCTGCTGCTTACCTTTGCCGAAAGAGCGCTGGGAAGAGAACCACAGGATTTCCTGCTGACCGATTTGAACGCGAAGTTCATCCTCGGTTTCCTGGATTATCTGGAAGCCGAACGCAAAAACTCGTCGCGCAGCCGCAACGCGCGTCTGGCGGCGGTGCGATCCTTCCTAAAGTTCGCGGCTCATCACGATCTCTCGGCACTGGACTGTATTCAACATGCATTGGCCGTGCCTATGAAACGATTCGACCGCCCCTTGCCGGAATTCCTCTCGCGGGAAGAGATACAAGCTATTCTCGATGCCCCGGACACCGGCACATGGTGCGGGCAACGGGACCGGGCTCTCCTCACCACCCTCTACAACACCGGCGCGCGCGTCTCCGAAGTGCTAGGCCTCACGGCCAAGGACCTGATCCTTGAAGGAACGCCCGCAGTTCACATTTATGGAAAGGGACGAAAGCAGCGCAGCGTTCCTCTATGGCGATCGACGGCTTCTCTACTTCGATCTTGGAAACGGCGATTAAACACTCATGGCGCAAACGATTACCTATTTCCCAACCGCTGGGGAACAGCCATGACAAGATCCAACGCCGCGCAACGGCTTTCACTCGCGGTTGCTCAGGCGGCACGCAATCATCCCCGCCTGAAGACGCACACCGTGTCTCCGCATTCCATTCGCCACTCAACGGCGCTGCACCTGCTACAGTCTGGCGTCGACATCACGGTCATCGCTCTCTGGCTCGGCCATGAAAACCCATCAACTACGCACATGTATATAGAAGCGGACCTCTCAATGAAGGAGCGTGCCCTTCAGAGACTCAAGCCTCTTAGCGCGAAGGCCAGCCGCTACAAGCCTCCTGATCAACTCATGCAGTTCCT
>CAZMWL010000107.1:0-3417 GCA_964569985.1 uncultured Occallatibacter sp. | reverse complement strand
CATTATCCCAACTGAGTTTTTATCCAGAGTGAGTTGTATTTTCTCGCGCGAAGCGCAGGGAAACGAAAGACGCACTGCTCCTGATAGAAATGCCCTTTTTAAATCGACTCCAAATAGGCCAGCAGGCCCTGACTGGGACGCCAACGTTTAGGTTGATCCCTTTCCAAGCCGGCCCGCTTCCAAAACTGACTGAGCACTTCGCGTTTCATGGCGAGATTGGTTTGGAGATAGCGGCCAGTTGTGGCCACCGAACTGTGGCCCAGATAGTCACGAATGGCGGTCAGGTCAATGCCTGCTTGGAGTAACGCGACCGCGCAGCTGTGGCGCAGCACATGGGGATGAATGGACGGTTTCGGCAAGGAAGAGTGTTGTTTGCGCGCAAGTTGGTAGTAGTGGCGCAGCAGATACGCCACCCCGTCGCGGCTGAGCGGCTGGCCGTGCGAGTTCAGGAAAACTTGGTTTTCCGCAGAAGTCGAGGCGTGGCACTGGAGACGGCGCAACAAGTCCGCCGTCTGTTTCCACAAAGGGCAAATCCTTTCCTTCCCTCCTTTGCAGTGGAGACGGACCTGCTGGGGACGGACGAGACATAAATCAGTCCACCGCATCAGCAGGGCTTCGCCGACCCGAGCTCCGGTATTGTAAAGAAACAGAAAAAGCGCGCCATCTCGAATGCCGCGTGGCGTTCGCATTTCGACCTGATTTAAAACCAGACGAAACTGCTCTGGTTCCAGATAATCTGGCTGAACGTGAAGTGTTCGCTTGGCCGGTACGGCGAGGATGCGGGCGTACTGATCCGCGTGCGCCGGGTCATGGCGCAGCAAGTGTTTAACCCAACTGCGCAACGCCGCCAACCGCAGGTTGCGGGTG
The DNA here is from genome assembly GCA_964569985.1 of uncultured Occallatibacter sp. Lineage (GTDB taxonomy): Bacteria > Acidobacteriota > Terriglobia > Terriglobales > Acidobacteriaceae > Telmatobacter. The sequence goes on along the minus strand of CAZMWL010000107.1, from coordinate 2,550 downwards.
ACGGCTTGATTGCCACGATGGGTTTCCAGACCCAGTAAAAAATCCAGAACCTGTTGGCTGGTGACATCGGACAACGTCAGACGATCCACTCCCCGATGTTCTTGCTGTGCCAGATGCTCCAGGAACAACCGCAGCGCGTCTCGATAGGCACGGATGGTGTGTGGGCTTGCGCCGCGGGCTTGCACCAAGTGCTGTTGGAAAAAGGATTGGATCAATCCTGACAGCGAGGGGGAAGACGATCTCATAGCCGCTTTTGCCCCTTTCGAAAACGAGTTTCAAAACGCCGACTCACCACCGCCAACAGTTCCGGCGTCGTCGTTAAATACGTCTCGGTGCCCAAAATGTTGGCGTGGCCCATGTAGGTTGACAGCCAAGGCAGCCGTCCTGAAAGTTCGACTCCCTGCCGATACCAGCGGCGCAGCCGATGGACTGCGAATGTGTGGCGCACGTCATAGGGACGGGGGCCATGGCGGCCTTTCTCCGGTTTAAGCCCGGCCTTTCGCAGCCACTGGAGCAATGTATAAGAGATGCTCTTGGTGGAGTAGCGCTTGCCATGGAAACTCAGGAGGAGAGGACTCTGAGGCGGCAAAGCGGCGGCCCCTCGACAACGTAAATAGCGGCGGAACTCTTCGGCCAGATCGGAGCCGAATGGAACCAACCGAGTGCGGCCTTTGCTTTCGCGGATCCAAAGCAGGCGCCGGCGAAGGTCTAAATCAGCAATCTGGAGGCGGGCTGCTTCGCCAAATCGCAGTCCAGTGCAATAGAGCAGCAACCAGAGTAACCGCCGCCCCATGCGCTGAACACGCGATCCCGGGCCGTGGGTGATTTGCCGCATGATGCCTCGAACCTCCGCATCTGAAAAAATGTGTGGAATGAACTGCGACTCCACGCATGGAGGAAACCATTCCCGGCCTGGGACAAACCCATCGGGATCGTGACGGCGGCGATAAAGGCAAAACTGCCGGATGACGCCCAAATCCGTGGCAGCAGTGATGGGTTTACGACCCTGACCTTGAGCCAGCCAACTCTGGATGAGACTGCGCAAATCGGGGCGTCGATTTGAGGCCCCGTGGGCCTTATGCACATACCGATCAAAATGAAGCAACGTGCCCTCTGGCCGGCCATATCGGAAGCCCATGGCACGTTTATAGAGCAGGAACGCTTGCAACTCAGATTTCAAGACCGAGTGGAATGGATTTTTCATCGAGGAACAGGCAAAGCGATGCCACGCAACCGTTCCACCGCGACGCGCGTGTAAGCTGAAGTCGATTCAGGATCCAGATGACCCAGGATACTACTCAACACCCGGGGCGGAGCATGTTGGTCCACTTGACGCGAAGCGTGACTATGACGCAAGACATGGCCCCCGAGAACCTGCTTGGGCATTCCGGCTTTGGCGGCGTAGCATCGAATGGCAAATCGAATGGTGGAAGAGGTGAACGCCACATGGGGCATTTGAGAGCGAACAAAAAGCGACCGAGTCGGAGCATCGGGCGGACGAGCCTTGCGCAAATAGGCGGCCAGGACTCGAGCCGCCGCCGGCAGCAGAGGCAGTTGGATCTCCACGCCGGTTTTGGGCCGTCGCACCGTAAGAGTATTCATTGGCCAGTGAACATCCTCTAACTTCAATCCGATCACCTCCGCCGAGCCCAAGCCGTATAGGCTCATCAGCAGGAGCATGGCATAGTTACGCAAGCCAAGCCGGGTGCTCCGATCGATTGCCCTGAGGATCCTTTGCACATCTGACCAAGGCAAGGCGCGCGGCGGTTGAACGCGACGTCGCGGTGGGCATTGTATCGAGCTGGCCAAATCATGACGCATTCGTCCGGTGCTGTGCAGAAAGCGGAAGAACAGACGCAAGCTGCTCATCCGTCTTGCCACCGAACCCACTGCATAACGACGCCGCAGTTTCAACAAAAAAGCGTCGACGTCGTTCAGACGGGTCGCCCGCAGCTTTCGATGCCGCGAATGCAAAAAACACAACCAAGGAGCAATCTCTTTAATTTCCTGATTTATTGACACATCTTTGGCGTTGGAATGGGCATGGCGAAAGGCCGTATATTCAGTCAATACTGGAGACAAAGGAGGAAAGATGGCCTTTGGTTCAGACCAGGCAGGCAGATGCACTCCTAACGCCGTCAGCGACATGGACCACACATGAAGCGACAAATGAGCCATGCGCTGCGCTTCGTCCCGGTTGATCTGCCGTCGGTCCGCTTCACGCGTTGCAAACCGCCCAACCTCTGCGGCCGTTAGCTGGGCCATTGGCGAAATGCCACGACGTGTGCAATCGGAGATAAACCGATGCACCCATCTTTGATAGATGATCGTTGTGCTTTGCCGGAGTCCGTTTCGTTTCCAGAATGCCACTGCCTTCTCAACTGAAGGAAATGGCATATCTGTCGTGGAAACACGAGTCAGCACATTTTGTTGAACACCGGAAGACTCGGAACAGTTGCGCGTTTTTATCTGAAGTTGTAACGACGAGTCGACACCGAATCAAAAGGGAAATCCTGATTTGCTCTGGATAAAAACTCAGTTGGGATAATG
>CAZMWL010000106.1:0-3444 GCA_964569985.1 uncultured Occallatibacter sp. | reverse complement strand
TGACAGCGGCGGTCTGAAACTGGGGTGAATCCGCCGATTTGAAATTGTTATCTTCTTCCGGCTCCGTCTTCTTCCCACCCTTCGGGGAAAATCTCTTCTTCTCTTCTTTTTCCGTCTTGTTCCCGTTTGGATTTTCTTCCGGCTTGAGCTGGGGCGTTCGGGCTTTTAACAGGGAGGTTTTTCAACTCCATGAAGCCGCCCGCCATGCGCTGCAAATGCCTGCATTGTCAGAAGCTTTTTGTGCCCAATTACCGCAGTCGTGGGCGGCAAAAATATTGTTCCTCCCCGGCGTGCCAGAGCGCCAGCAAACAGGCCAGCCAACGACGCTGGCTGGGCCAGCCCGGCAACCAGGATTACTTCCGCGGACCCGAAAATGTGAAGCGGGTGCAGCAGTGGCGGGCGGACCATCCGGGGTATTCGAAACGCCCGGCGCGTCCACGGCCGGCACCGTTACAAGAGACCTGCTTGGAGCAAACGCCTGATTTACATGAGCTTGTTCCAAAACCAGCCCCGCCAGTCGCCTCGCCTGCGTTACAAGATCTCTGCGCCGTGAAAACCCCTTTGTTGGTGGGCCTGATCGCGCAGTTTACCGACGCGACGTTACAAGAGGACATCGTCACGTACACCCGGCGTTTGATAGCCAGAGGGCAAGACATTCTGGATCAACCGTCCGGAAGGTTAAGGAAAGGAAACATTGTTTATGATGCAAAAGAAAATCCTGCGTCCGGACCGGCTGCGGCAGGTGCCGGCGCAGTTCAGTTGGATTGATCAGCGGCTGGTGCGGGAGAACTTCCTGCGCCACGGCGGGCCCACCGCTTGGGCGTTGTATTTGGTGCTGGTGATCGTGGCCGATGCCCAGGGGTTGAGCTATTACTCCGACGCCACGTTGAGCCGGCTGCTCCAGATGGACCTGCTGCAACTGGCCCAGGCGCGGGGGCAACTCATCGCCGCCGACCTGGTCGCTTATCAGAAACCGCTCTATCAGGTGCTGGCGTTGCCGCCGGCCGCCACGCCGGCACCCGCGCCGCGTTTGGGCCAATGTTTGAGTGTGGGCGAAATCCTGCGCCGGGTCGTCGAAGGAGGGGCGGTATGATCGATTATCAAACCTTCCATCAGATCCGCCACCTGCACGACGAGGAACACCTCTCGGCCGGGCAGATCGCCGCCGCCTTGTCGCTGGATGAACGCACGGTCGGCAAATGGATCAACGAAGAAAAGTATCTGCCGCGCCAAACCAACCGGCGTTCGGGCAAGCTCGATCCGTTCAAACGCAGCATTGTGCAGTGGCTGGCCCAGCATCCGTACACGGCGGTGCAACTGCTGCAACGGCTCAAGGACGCCGGCTACACGGGCGGTTACAGCATCCTCAAAGCCTTTGTGCAGCAGGTGCGTCCGGCGCCCACGCCGGCGTTCCTGACGCTGCACTTTGCGCCCGGCCAGTCGGCCCAGGTGGATTGGGGCGACGCGGGCTTTTTGCCGGTGGGCCACACCCGCCGCCGGCTGTCCTTCTTCGTCATGGTGCTCTGTTACAGCCGCCGGCTGTATGTTGAGTTCACCCTGGCCCAGACGCAGGAACACTTCCTGGCCTGTCACCAGCACGCCTGGGAATATTTTAATGGCGTCGTGGCCGAAGTCATGGTGGACAACTGTAAAACGGCGATCCTTTCGCATCCCTATGGTCAACCCGCGGTGCCGCATCCGCGCTACCTGGATTTTGCCCGGCACTACGGCTTCACCATCAAGGCCTGTGGTGCCCGCAAGCCCCACGAAAAAGGGCGCGTGGAAAAAGCCGTGCATTATGTGAAACAGAACTTCCTGGCGGGCCTGCAACTGGCCAGCTTGGAGGCCGTCAATGCGGCGGCCCGCCGCTGGCTCAATGAGGTGGCCAACGTCCGCGTCCACGGGGAAACTCATCAAACTCCGCAGGAACTTTTCGTTGCCGAACAACCCGCGCTCCAAGCCTTGACGGTCAAACCTTATGAGGCGGCGACCTTGCAACCGGTGCTGGTCAGCCAGCGTTGCCGCGTCACCTTCGACACCAATCGTTACTCCGTACCACCGGCTTATGCCGGCAAGACCCTCGTGCTCAAAGTCTATCCCGACCGGCTGGGCCTGTATCATCAGGACCGGCTCGTCGCTGAACATGCCCGCAGTTACGACCGGCATCAGGACTTTGAAAAGCCCGAACATGTCGAGGAACTGCTGGCCCAGCGCCGGCAAGCGCGATCCCAGCAACTCTTAACCCGGTTCCTGGCGCTCTCACCCCGGGCGCCGGAGTATTATCGGCGACTGGGGGAAAAACGGGGCAATGCCCTTCACCACGTCCAGAAGATCGTGGCCTTGAGCGAAATCTACGGCGCGGAAAAAGTCCAGCGCGCCTTGGAAGACGCCTGGGCCTATCAAGCCTTCAGTTGCGAATACATCGCCAACCTGCTGGAACAACGCGAACGGCCCGTGACTCAGCCGGGGGCCTTGCATCTCACCCGCCAACAGGACCTGTTGGATCTGGACTTGCCCGCCCCCGACCTCTCGCTCTATGAATCCGAAGAAGGAGGTGTGGCATGACCCCAACCGAAACCCAATTGGCCGAACAGTTGGCCGCGCTCAAACTGGTTGCCGTGGCCGAACAATATGCCGCCCTGGCCTCCGAGGCGGCGCAAAAGCAATGGCCGCACGTGGATTACCTCGCCCGGCTGATTGATGGCGAAGCCCAGCGCCGGCACCAACTGGCCAGTCAACGCCGGTTGGCTGCCGCCCGCTTCCCATGCGTCAAAACCCTCGACCAGTTTGACTGGAACTGGCCCAAGAAAATCAACCGTACCCAGGTCCAGAACCTCTTTCGCCTGGCCTTCCTCAAGGACCAGACCAACGTCATCTTCCTGGGTGGCGTCGGTTTGGGAAAAACCCATCTCGTGACCGCCCTGGCCTATGAAGCGTGCCTGCGCGGCCACTCGGTGCTGTTCACCACCGCCGTGGACATCATCAACACACTGACGGCGGCGCAGACCACGGGCCGGCTCAAAGCCGAGCTCAAGCGCTATCTCAAACCCGCCATTCTGGCGATTGATGAACTGGGCTATCTCCCCATCGACAAGACTGGGGCCGACCTGTTGTTCCAAGTCATCAGCCAGCGCTATGAGCAAGGCTCGATCCTGCTGACCACCAACCAGCCCTATAAACACTGGCCCAAAATCTTCAACAATGACAGCACGCTGACCAGCGCCGTGCTCGACCGGCTGCTGCATCACGCTGAAACCGTGATCCTGGAAGGCAAAAGCTATCGCATGAAGGACCAGATCGAAACCCCGTAAGCCCAACTCCCAACTATATCGGCGGCGGGTCTCCAAACCGTGGGATCAGCCGCCTTTTTCGTGCCCGCATCCGGTCCAAGCCACCGCATTTTCAAATCGGCGGATTTACCCCACTTTCAAACCGGCGCTAACA
>CAZMWL010000105.1:0-3485 GCA_964569985.1 uncultured Occallatibacter sp. | reverse complement strand
CGCCTCGGAACCAACTGGCGCACCGAGATTCTGGCCGGCGTCACCACCTTCCTGACCATGGCCTACATCGTGCTGGTCAATCCCGCCATCCTGGCCGATGCCGGAGTTCCCTTGCCCGCCGCCACCGCGGCCACCTGCCTCTCGGCGGCCTTCGGCTCCATCTTGATGGGCGTCATTGCCCGCTATCCCATCGCGCTCGCCCCCGGCATGGGCCTCAACGCCTATTTCACCTACACCGTCTGCATCAAAATGCACATTCCCTGGCAGACGGCCCTCGGCGCGGTGTTCCTTTCCGGAATCATTTTTCTGGCCATCACCGCGGTCGGCATCCGGCAAATGATCCTGCGCGCCATTCCCCACCAGCTTTTCGCAGCGGTCGCAGGCGGCATTGGCCTCTTCATCGCGTTTATCGGTTTTCAGCACGCCGGCCTCGTCATTCGCGACCCCAACACCCTGGTCGGCATGGGCTCAATCCGCAATCCCACAGCCTGGCTCGCCCTCTTCGGCCTCCTTCTCATGGTGGCCCTCGAATTCCGCAAGGTCAAAGGCGCCATCCTCATCGGCGTGCTCGCGGTCACGGCCCTGGCCTGGCCGCTGCACCTCGTGCACTGGACGCCCTCCATCGGAGGCATCGGCGCGCTCACCCAAACCGCGCTGCAACTCAACATTCGCGGCGCCATCAGTAAGGGCTTGCTCGAAATCATCTTCGTCTTCTTCTTCGTGGACCTGTTTGACAACCTCGGCACCTTGGTCGCCGTCACCAAGCGCGCCGGCCTCATTGCTCCCGACCACTCCATTCCCCGCCTCAACCGCATTCTCTTTGCCGACGCCACGGCCACGGTCTTTGGCTCAATGGTCGGAACCTCCACCGTCACCAGTTACGTCGAGTCCACGGCCGGCGTGGCCGCCGGCGGACGCTCCGGCGTGACTGCCATCGTCACCGGCCTCCTGTTTGTGTGCGCCGTCGTGGCTGCGCCCTTTATCGGCATCGTGCCCGCGGCGGCCACTGCCCCCGCGCTCATCCTGGTCGGCTCCATGATGCTGGCCGCCATTACTGAAATCCAGTGGCACGACCCCCTGGTCGCCGTTCCCGCGTTTCTCACCCTTGTCCTCATCCCGTTCACCTACTCCATTGCCAACGGATTGGGCTTCGGCATCATCGCCTGGGCCGTCCTGCACCTGTTGGCCGGCAAAGCTCGCCTCAAGGACTGGCTGCTTTACCTCATGGCCGCCCTGTTTCTGGCGCGTTTCATCTACCTCGGCGCCAATTAGCGCCGGGTTTTCCACGCCCCCGGCAATGCGCCAGTGATTCCTCCGGCTCCAGATGACGAAAAAGTCGTAAACTCATTTCAATCCTTGGCTGTACCATGGAAAAGTGTTTGAAGCGAAGCAGATGAAGACCACCATCCTCATGGGCCGGATCGATCGCTGGATGAAAGGCTCACCGCGGCCTCCGCTGGTCCGGCTGTGCCTCGTTGCGGCCGCCTCGCTGGCCGTAGCCCTGGCCCTCTCTGCCTGCGAAAACGTAGCCACCTACGTGCAGCCCAGCCTGGTCCGCGTCATTGACGCTTCCTACATCGCGCCCGCCATCAACGTCGTGGTCGAAGGCGACCTGCTGGCATCGAACATCGGCCAGGGCACCATCACTCCCTACGGCACCCTCCCCGCCAATGTCGCCGCCCCCATTGACATTACCGCCGCCACCGGCGGCGCCACCATCATCCTCACCACCGGCACCCTGCTGCCCGGCCATCAGCACTCGGTATTGCTCACCGACAACGGGTCCGCGCCCAACGGCTACCTGGTCACGGTCCTTGAAGATCAGCAGATCCTGGCTGCGCAGAACCACTCGGCCTTCCGCTTTCTCAACCAGGCCGCCAAGACGGGCGCTGTCGACGTGTACATGATTCCCGCCGGAACCACCATGGCCAACACCATTCCCATCGTCACCAATCTGCCCGTGGGCGCCACCACCGGCTACATCAGCTTTACTTCGCAAACCGTGACCATGGTCATTACGCCCACCGGCGTCACCACGCCGCAGTACGCGTTTTCTCCCATGGTGCTCACCGGCGGAGAGGCCCGCACCGTATTGCTCATCGACACCCAGCTCACCAGCACCCCGGCCGTGGCCGTCACCATGGCCATCGACGCCGGACCGACCGACTAGCGTAGCAAGTCAGAAGCTCGCATCCTAACGAAAATGTCATCCTGGGCGCAGTTTGCCGCGCTTTTTGCGGCAAACGGAGCCAAAGGACCTGCGGTTGCCTTTATCGATGCGAATCAGGCGCACGATCCCTGAAATTGCATAAGCTATAACTTATGCGCTTTCCTTCGCTGCGTCGCAGCTTCGTTTTCTTTCTCCTCCTCGCCGCTTCCGCGGCCCATGCCGCCGATTCCTATCGCATCGTCCACACCTATCCCCACGACCCCCGCGCCTACACCCAGGGCCTCATCTACCTCGATGGCCATCTCTACGAGAGCACCGGCCTCAACGGCCGCTCTTCGCTGCGCATGGAAGATCTCGCCACCGGGCGCGTGCTGCAATCGGCGCCGGTCGCGCAGCAGTACTTTGCCGAGGGCCTTGCCGCGTGGGGCAGCACCCTGGTGCAGCTCACCTGGCAGTCGCACATTGCCTTCGTCTACGACCGCTTCAGCTTCCGCCTCCTGCGCACGTTGCACTACGACTGCGACGGCTGGGGGCTCACCGCCGACGGCAAAAACCTGATCCTCTCGGACGGCACCGCGGAGATTCGTTTCTTCGACCCCGCTACTTTCCGCGAGGTGCGGCATATTTACGTCGCGGATCGCGGGCAGCCGGTCACCAACCTCAACGAGCTCGAATACATTCACGGCCAGATCTACGCCAACGTCTGGCACACCGACCGCATTGTGCGCATCTCGCCCTCGACAGGCCGCGTGCTGGGCTCGATCGATCTCGCCGGCCTGCTTCAGCCCGGCCAGGTCTCCGATCCCGAAGCCGTGCTCAACGGCATCGCCTACGACCCCGTCCACGACCGCCTCTTCGTCACCGGAAAGCTCTGGCCCAAACTTTTTGAGATCAAAGTGATTCCCGCCCCAGCCAAATCCGTCCCCGTCCATCCCGCCAGGTAAAGAATTGGGACCGCAGCCGCCGCGCGGCAGTCGCAGCGTTTGTTATTGATGGATCCATAAGCAATGTCCGGAAAAGTGCGCCGTAGGCGCAATGTTTGTTAGCCCCGCGCTTCAGCGTGGGGAAAGCGAATTCCAAAATCAGCTCAGGAGTCCCGTAGGGACGATGCTCGCCGTCATTTTTGAAACAACTTTTGTCAAATCGGAACCACCCCGCTGCGATCTTCCCGCCGTCACAGTCCGCCTCCGCTCCGCCCGCGTATACTTTTCCGCGAAGGGTTGGCTCTGCAATGGATGATTCCTCCTTCTTTATGCCCAATTCTCTGCAAAACGCGGTCGTCTTAACCATTGTTCTCACGTTTGCCGGCTACCTG
>CAZMWL010000104.1:0-3738 GCA_964569985.1 uncultured Occallatibacter sp. | reverse complement strand
GTGGCCATCCGGCTGCACCGCGAAGTGACCGCGCGCGTGACCGTGAAGGTCGAGGCCGAAGTGACAGCGGAAGAGAAAGCCGCGGCCGCGCAAGCTGCTGTGGCCGAGCCGGCGGCGGAAGAAGTTGCCGAGCCGGCTGCAGAAGAAACCGCGGCGGAATAATTCCGCATTGTCGATGCATCCGCCCCGGAGGGGCGACCGGGAATAGCCCAGGACAAGCTCGCGCGAGCGTGCACTGTCCTGGGAAAGCGGTGGGCAATGGACCGCGCCCCGTAGGGTCGCTCGAGTCCTTGCACATAGAGAGCTTTTGTTGTCGAGGGTCTACGTCGGAAACAGCGTTCCGGTAGCGGGCGCAATGGTGGTGACCCGGCTGCGGCGGCGCGCCGGCTGTGGCTGCGGAGAGGCCAGCAAGTTGGCGATCTCACGCAACTCGGCGCGGACATGGCCGATGGCGGCAGCCACTGCATCCGACGGCTTGTTCGGATGGACAGTCGAAGTCAAAGCGGCCTCGGGATCGAGAGTGCCGCTGGGACGTTTGCCGGGGCGGCGATGTTCAGCATCGAGAACGGTACGCGCACCGGACAGAGTGTAGCCCTCGGCATGGACCAGGCGCTTGATCTCCATGGCCAGTTCCACGTCGCGGCGGCGATAGAGCCGCTGGCCGGTTCCGCTCTTGTTGGGCTTCAACTGCGGGAACTGCGACTCCCAGAAGCGCAGAACGTAGGATTCGACGCCGCACAGGCGTGCGACATCTCCTATCTTGAAATAAAGACGGTCCGGGATCGGCGGTGGTGAGTAGGCGCGCTTCCGGTTGAGTTGTGTTGCCATAAAAAGTTGGCGAGGAAGTCATCGCGACCGGGGAAATCCCTCGCACTACTGGCAGTATAGGACAGGTTTTTCGCGGTTTGGGAAGCGAAAGAGCCGCCTGAACCAAGGTAACCAGAGGAAAACCGGGGACAGAATCAGTCAATTTCGCCGGAGACGCGGCGAATCTGCGGCTATGGACGATTCACGACGAGGCGCGCCGTCGAACCCTGCGGCGCGGCGCGCAGGTATTGCTTGGGCCAGCTTACGGTTTCGCCCAGCGCCGCCGCGGCGTGCAACGGCCAATAGGCATCGCGCAACTCGGCGCGCGCCAGAAATACAAAATCCGCTTCCCCGTCGGCGATGATGGCGTTGGCCTGCGCCGGTTCGGTGATGAGCCCGACCGCGGCCGTGGCGATGCCGGCTTCGCGGCGGATCCTGGCGGCAAAGCCAACCTGGTATCCGGGCGCAACAGGGATCTTTGCATCCGCCACATTGCCGCCCGAAGAACAATCCACAAGATCGACGCCGCGGTCGCGCAGCACACGCGCAAGCGCGACGGACTCATCGGGATTCCAACCGCCTTCGGCCCAATCGGTGGCGGAGATGCGGACAAACAGCGGCAAACGCTCCGGCCACACACTGCGCACGGCGTCGACCACTTCAAGCACGAGGCGGGTGCGGTTCTGGAAGCTGCCGCCGTAGCTGTCGGTGCGAAGATTCGAAAGCGGCGAGAGAAACTCGTGGAGCAGGTAGCCGTGCGCCGCATGAACCTCAACGAAATCAAAGCCGGCATCGAGCGCTCTGCGCGCGGCGTTGCGAAAGGCCTCAACCACGGCGGCAATGCCGGCGAGATCGAGCGCGGTGGGAACGGCGTAGTCCGTTGGCGCAAAGGCAATCGCACTGGGAGCGACCGGCTGCCAGCCGCCTTCGGCCGGCAACACCAGGCCGTGGCCATGGAAGGGTGAGGCGGTGCTGGCCTTGCGCCCGGCGTGCGCCAACTGCATGCCGGTGCGAGCGCCCTGCGTGTGCACGAACTCCGCAATGCGGCGAAGTCCGGGAATGTGCTCCTCTTTCCAGACGCCCAGATCGTCCGGGGTGATGCGGCCCTCAGGGGTAACGGCTGCGGCTTCAAGCATGACGAGGCCCGCGCCACCCTGCGCCCGGCTGCCCAGATGGACGAGGTGCCAATCTGTGGCGAAGCCTTCCTGGCTGGAGTATTGGCACATGGGCGAAACGCCGATGCGATTGGAAAATTCGACGGAGCGAAGCTGGAAAGGCGAAAAAAGCGGAACGTTCATATGTGTTGGATGATGGCTGCGCGAAAGGGATTCGAGCCGTAGCAACAGGCAGTGCGCCCCTTCGCGTGTCTTATGCCGGTCCCTGGGTTGGTGTATCCCGTGTTCTTGAGTTCCCACCCTTTTCGCAAGGAGCGCGAAAAGGATGGGGCACAGGGGATGTGGGTGCGGCCGCTGCGGTTTCCTCAGCCGGCTATTGCTTCTTGAGCACGGCCGTACCTTTCTCGTCAGAGAGGATGGCCAACTCGAACTTGCGGAAATCGGCGGCCCGGCTGGCGGGAAGCTCCACCTGGCGCACGGTGTACACCATGTCGTAGTGCAGGACGTTGCCCTTGGCCGTCGCCGAGGCATGGTAGCTGGCGAAATCCATGTCGATATCGACGGGATCGGGGGTCTCGTCGACCACGTAGCCGGCGGGCAGCGTGATGTCGTAAGTATCGTGCCAACGGCCCGTCGCATCGAGATCGATGGGAACCTTGCGCGGCTTCTCGTCAAAGCGCATCGCCATGGATCCCATGACGCGCGGGCGCACCAGCAGCAGCGGCCCGGCCACATGCGCATATTGATGCGCCGTCACCTTGAAGTGAAATTCAAGCGGCTTCGAGAGCGCATCCGGCTCCACAAACTCAAAGGAATCGAGCACCACGCCGGGCAGGTCGTGCGCCACCATGGTCTCCCACTTGTCGCGCCGCTCTTTTTCGTCGTGGTATTTGAGAAATTCACGCAACTCGGCGCCCTCCGGGCCGAAGTGCGAGGTATCGACATAGCCGCTCAGGGTGCCATCCGCATCGAGCGTGAATTTGCCGGTGGCATCGGTACCGTTGGCCGAAGGATCGAGCACCGGCAATCGCATGATCTGGCTTGAGGGCCCGGCTGCCAGCAGCCCATAGCCGCCTTGCAGCTCTGAGGGCAGGCTGCCGACGGGAGTGCGTTCGTCGGTGGGATCGAAGATCAGATAGCGCTTGCCGTCGGCCGCGTTCACCACCGCCATCAGCCGCGGATCCTTGACATCGGGCGGCAGCTGGATGGCTGTGATCATGTGATTGCCGTAAAGGGATGGTGCATTGGGATCGACCACGCCCCGGTCGCTATCCACATGCAGGTAGTGCGCTTGGATTCCGGCCACTTGGAGCATAGAAATGAGCAAGGTGGTTTTATCTTTGCAATCGCCGTAGCGGTTGCGGAAGATGTCGGTTGCATAATGCGCCTGGTAGCCGCCGATTCCCCGCCCCACGACAAAATAGCGCACGTTCTTCTGGATGTACTCCGTGATGCGCGTGAGTTTGGCTAAGAGATCCGGCGCTCCTGCAATCAGATCCTGCGTTTTGGCTGTGATCTCAGGAGAGGGGTTCGGTCGATCCTGCTCAAGCTTCGTAAGCCACTGCCCGATCGCACGCCATTGACTCTCTTTGCCCTCGACCGCTGCGTCGCCCCATTGCACCGTCATGCGCGCCACCAGAGCATCCCAATCCGGCCGCGACGGCACATTGCGCAGATCAAGGGCGCGTTCGTCTTTGATCTCCCAGCGCCAATGACTGGGCTCCACTTCGACGGCTTTCACAGGCGCCTGGTTGTGCCACGCTTCGGTATATGCTCGGCCCGGGGGAAGGTCAACCTCGAGGGCCTCGTACACCAC
>CAZMWL010000103.1:0-4049 GCA_964569985.1 uncultured Occallatibacter sp. | reverse complement strand
TAATGGCTGTGGCAGGGTAAACCCCACACGGAGCAAGACCAAATAGGGAGGGAAGTACGAGCTAAGGAGCAAGGCTCGTGCCCGGTGCCGGCCCGGCGCCGAAAAGCTGCTCCATGCAATGGCTGAAACCTCCGGGTAGGTCGCTGATGAACGCCCGCGGCAACGCGGCGTCTAGAGGAATGACCGCATAAACAGAATTCGGCTTATGAGTCCTTTTGCCGAATTGCATGACGGCCCCGAGGGAGAGATCCCTCGGGGCTGACCATTTTCAGGGACAGCGCGTCAGCGAGCCAGCAAGTTGGCGAGTCAGCTCGAACTGTGACGGCGTTTGGGGCCCGGCCAAAGCCTCATTCAGATGTTTCTTCAGCTAGCTTGTTCGGCTGGTGCGTGCAATCAGCAGAGCGCGCGGGCCGTCGGTTCTGGAGGTTCCCGTGGCGTTCTCTGACTCGCTAACTCGCTGACTTGCTGACTCGCTGCTACTATCAATCCATGTTACGAGTAAAGCGGTTAGAGGCGGGCGCGCGGCTGCCGGTGGTGGCGCATCCGGGCGAGGACCTGGGATACGATGTCTTTGCGCTGGAAGGGGCGGAATTGGCGCCTCGGGCCACGGTAAAGGTGCGCACGGGCATTGCTGTGGAGGCACGCGATCCGCGGACAGACGCGCCCCTGGGGTTGCTGGTGCGCGACCGCTCGTCGATGGCGGCGCGGGGCCTTGCCACCACGGGCGGCGTCATCGATTCCGGCTACCGCGGCGAGATCCTCATTGTCATGACCAACCTGGGCGATGTCACCCTGGAGCTCCAGGCCGGCGAAAAGATTGCGCAAATGGTTCCCGTCCCCGTTCTCACAGGTCCCATCCAGGAGGTCGAAAGCCTGGAAGGCTCAGGGCGGGCGGCCAAGGGGTTTGGTAGTACAGGGACCTAGGGACCGAACGACCACGGAACGGGTGCGTAGGGGCTGCGGGACTAAGGAATTGCGAGTCCACGATCCGCGACGACCGGCTCCCCCTGGAACCGCACACCGGCTGCGTGCGTATCATAAGAGCGAGAAGCCATGCCACTCAAAGAGGCCTTCAAACTCGCGCTGCAATCGCTGTGGGCCAACAAGCTGCGCAGCATCCTCACTTTGTTTGGGGTCATCATCGGCGTGGCGTCGGTCATCATGGTGGTCACGCTGACCAACGGCGCCAAGCAGTTTGTCACGTCGAAGGTAAACACCTATGGCGCGGCGGTGATCACCATCCGCAAGATGCCGGTAATCTTTAGCACGATCGACGAATTTATCGAGTATCAGAAACGCAAAGACATCACCTACGACGACTACCGGGCCATCCTTTCCGATTGCAAATCCTGCGTTTCAGTGGGCGCGCAGCGGACCAGCGCGAACGGAAAAGTGGTGCGCGGAACTCAATCCACCACCGACACACAGATCCGCGGCTGGACGTGGACCATGCCCACCCTCTCAAACCTCGATCTCGCGGTGGGGCGCTCGTTCACCGACATAGAAGACACGCACTCCGCGCATGTGGCGATTGTCGGTTCCGATATTCAGGACAACGTGCTGGGACCGGGCGATCCGCTGGGCAAAGAGATTCGTGTGGACGGCGAGCCGTTCACGGTGATCGGCGTGGGCCAGAGCCAGGGAAAGATGTTCGGCCAGAGCATGGATAACTGGGTGTCGATTCCGCTTACCACGTTTCTCGAAAGGTACGGTTCCCAGGGCAGCCTCACGATTTATGTAGATTCGGGCGGCGGGGGCTTGGTGATGGAGGGCGTGAGCGACGAACTGCGCACCATCATGCGCGCGCGGCGGCACCTGGCCCCAGATAAACCGGATGCTTTTTCCATCGAATCCAGCGCGACGTTTCAAAATTTCCTCGGAAATATTCTCGACAACTTTGGCGCAGTGGTAGTGGCCATTGCCGCCATCTCGCTGGTGATTGGCGGCATTGTCATCATGAACATCATGCTGGTCACGGTGACGGAGCGGACGCGCGAGATTGGCGTGCGCAAGGCGCTGGGTGCGAAGCGGAAAGACATTCTGCTGCAGTTTCTCATTGAGTCGGCGGTTTTGGCCTCGATCGGTGGGCTGATTGGCGTCTTTCTCGGCATCGGCCTCGCAAAGGGCATCACGCTGGCCATCGGATTTCCGTCCGTGGTGGCCTTGTGGTCCATCGCAGTGGGGTTGCTTGTGGCCATCTCCGTCGGGCTGTTCTTTGGCATTTATCCCGCGCACAAGGCAAGTGCGCTCGATCCCATTGCGGCGCTCAGGGCGGAATTGTGAAGGACAGCTTCTAGCTTCCAGCTTTCGATCCGCTGATTGATGATACGGTTTGCCAAATTTGTCGAGTGGGTTAGACGCGATGGGGATTTAGCTAGAAGCTAGCAGCTAGGAGCTGTATTGATGAAGGCTACCGGTCAATCAAGGGAATCCGTGAAGATGGCGCTGGATACCCTGCGCAAGAACAAGATGCGCTCCGGCCTGACCATTCTCGGCATCCTCATCGGCATTTCTACGGTCATTCTGATCTCCTCGGCGATCAACGGGCTCAATACCAACATCGACCATTTTGTGACCACCTTGGGCACCAACGCTTTGTGGATCTACCATTTTGAGCCGTTCGGCCACCGGCCCACCACTGAGGAACTCAACCGCAAAAAGCTGACCTATGAAGATGGCATCGCCATGCGCGCGCTGCCGCATGTGCTGGCCGTGGACCCGGAGATTTCTTACCAGAACATGCAGACGGGGTTGGGCTCTGTGTCGCTGAAACACGGCACGCACAAAATTGAGAACACCATCCTGACCGGTGGCACGGAGGCGTTTACCGCGGTGCAGGAGGTCGATTTTCTCGAAGGCCGCCTGTGGACCGAATCGGAAGAAGAACACCGCGAGAATGTGGTGATTCTGGGTCACGATTCCGCGGCCGATCTTTTTCCCGGCGAGGATCCGATTGGCAAGGACGTGGAGTGCGAAGGCGACGTCTTCACCGTTATCGGCGTGCTCGATTTGCAGCCTCAGCCCTTCGGCAGCGGACGCAACACGCAGGACAACCAGGCCTATTTCCCCTTGGAGACGTTTCGCAAACTTCATCCCGAAGTTACCGACTTCTGGATCATTGTGAAGTACGACGACCAGGCGAACAAGCAACTCGTCACTGAGGAGGTACGCGAGTTGCTGCGCGTGCGGCGCAAATTGCACGCCGATCAGGACGATAACTTCGCCATTTTCAGTCCCGAGTCGCTGACCCGTCTGTGGAATCAGCTCACCGGCGGACTCTTCCTCTTTATGGTTGCGGTGTCGTGCGTGGGGCTGATGGTGGGCGGCGTGGGCGTAATGAACATCATGCTTGTAAGCGTGACCGAGCGCACCCGCGAGATCGGCGTACGCAAGGCGATTGGCGCAACCAAGAAAATGATCATGGTGCAGTTCACCCTGGAAGCCGTGACGTTGTGCGCAGTGGGCGGCCTGCTGGGCATTTTGACCGGGGCGTTTTTGACGCTGATTCTGCATTTTGCGGTGCCTTTTCTGCATGCAGCCCTTTCGCTGGTCTGGGTCATCATCGCCTTTGCCGTCTCCTGCATCATTGGCCTGGTCTTCGGCATTTATCCCGCATGGAAGGCCGCCAATCTTGACCCGATTGAGGCGCTCAGGTACGAGTGAGACAGCTTCTAGCTTCTAGCCTCTAGCCTCTAGCTCCTAGCTTCTAGGTAACCGTGCCCGGTCTTCCTGCTGTCGTCCTCTTGCGCGCAGAACTCGCCGGTTTTTCTCATAACTTCCAGGAAAGAACCTGCTGCATGGCCACGCACAAACAGCTAGAAGCTAGGAGCTAGCAGCTAGAAGCTGTAACCTAGCTTCTGTTATGCCTCACCTCCTGGCGCAAGCGATCGAGATTGCGACGACGGCGCTGGCCGTGGCCGGGATGGGCTATTTTCTCGCCAGCCTGGCAGCGGCGCGGAGTTTTCTCCGCGAGCGGCGCGCACCGCGGCCTGAGTTCGCGCCCGGCGTGAGCATTCTCAAATCGCTCAAAGGCCTCGACCCCGGCATGA
>CAZMWL010000102.1:0-4057 GCA_964569985.1 uncultured Occallatibacter sp. | reverse complement strand
GGCTGCATCTTTTCAGCACCGCTGCACAAAGTCTGTGAGTTTCGTAACAGCCTGTGAAGCCGTGCCCTTGTTACAAAGCCCCTGAGTCGAGTTTTTCCGCAGCCTGTGGAGACCGGCGCTACAACCACCCGCCGACTCGCTGACTCGCTATTCCGTGTCGGGATTGGGGAGGATCACGTCGCGGACGATGGCGTTCATTTCGGCTACGGCGGCGATGAACTGGCGCAGGGTGCGGCGCGTGCTGCCGAAGGTGTCGAACTCGGCGGGCGTGAGGCCGTTCTCGTTCCAGGCGCGGGCGAAGTCGGGGAATTTCGAGAGGAGCGTGGAGACGATGAGCGGGTCGACGGAGGTCGAGATGCGGTCGACGATTTCGATGTCGCTCTCGTTGTAGCGCTTTTGCCAGACGCAGGGTGGGGAGATGACGACGTCGCCACCGATGAATTCGCTCCAGTGCATGTGATTGCGGAAGGCCGCACTGAGCAGGCGCAGGCGATAGCCGCGGGCTTGATAGATTTGGTATGCCTTTTTGAAGACGGCGACGCCGGCCCACTCGAGATAGCCGGGATCGACGGAAAGATTGTGCTTGTCGTGGAGGACCTTGAGCCAGTCGTCGAGGCGACCGACCATGATGGTGCAGACAGGGCCCATGGTGGAAATGTCGAGGCCTTCGGCTTCGCGGCGCTTGAGTCCGCGCTCGACAGCTTCGGCTACGGCGATGGCCTGGGGGAGGGTGAAGCTGACCGTGGCGTTGATGCTGATGCCGCGATACGTGGCTTCCTCGATGGCGGGGATGCCGGCCTCGGTGGCGGCGATCTTGACGATCATATTAGGCGCGAGGCGGCTGAAGTGGATGGCCTGCTCGAGCATGGCCGCGGTGTTGCGATAGTTGCGCGGATCGGTTTGGATGGACAGGCGCCCGTTGTGCCCTTTTGTGCGCTCGAAGATGGGCAGGAGCAGGCGCGCGGCGTTGGCCGAGATCTCCTCGACGATGCGCCAGGCGAGACCGTCCTCGGTGAGTTCCGGCTCGGCTGCGGCAAGCTCGAGGATGCGGGGCTTCCAGACGGGGAGTTCTTTTTTGAGGACGCTGACGGCGATAGAAGGGTTGCACGTGGCGCCGACTGCGCCGTGCTCGATGGAATAAGTGAGCTCTTCAACGGAGGCCGAATCGTTCCAGAGGCAGGTGGGGGTGGTCTCGGTCATTTTGTGGAGCGGGCTTTTGAATTGGAGCGAGGTGGTAACGGGAGCCATGATTCCTCCGGCCGATGCAAACGTGTGCATAGAAACCCTAGCACCGGGAATTGCCGGGGGTCAAGGAGGCAGGGAGCGAGCCACCCCATCGCGCACAAATCGCGCGCCGGGGACCCCGGCAGGGAGCGAGCCACCCCATCGCGCACAAATCGCGCGCCGGGGACCCCGGCAGGGAGCGAGGGAACAAGGGAGCTAGGGAGCGGAACTAGGGATGTTTCGTTTCGTGGTATCCCACCCTTTCGCAAACTACGCGAAAGGATGGGACACGGGACAATTGTGCTGGGTCAAGAGAATGATGCTGGGTATCCGGTCTAGGCGCAGGCTCAAGCGCTCGAGAGACCGCGTGGTATCCCCCCCTTTCGCAAACTGCGCGAAAGGATGGGACACGGGACGATTGTGCAGGGTGAAGACAAGGATGCTGGGTATCCGGTTCAGGCGCAGGCTCAAGCGCTGGAGAGACCGGTTGACAGGGGGCCCGGGGCTGTAGATGATAGACAAGTGCACACGTGTGCAGCTTTGCTTGTCTTTTGGTCCGGCACGGGCCCGCGGTAGATATGCCGGCGCTTTGTTTAAGCTTCCCCCTTTTGGGCAGATTTGGAGAGATGATGCGTGATTTGCTGGTCCGGCCGGAAAAGTTCCGCGACCGGGTTGAAGATTTTGGATATGAATATTTGTCGTTTGAAACACGGAAACTGGAAGCCGGCCAGAAGCATAGCGGCGAGACGGCGAACCGCGAACTGGCCATTGTGGTGTTGGGCGGGGTTTGCTCGGTAACGAGTTCGCGGGGCGAGTGGCTGGGGTTTGGGCAGCGCGCCACGGTGTTTGACGGGCTGCCGTATACGCTTTACCTGCCGGTGCGCACGCGCTTCACGGTGAGCGCAGACGCGGCGTGCGACCTGGCGTTCTGCTACGCGAAGGCGGAGGAGGAGTATCCGGCGCGGCTGGTGACGCCGGCGCACGTGGGCATAGAGATTCGCGGCGGCGGCAATGCGACGCGGCAGATCAATTCCATGCTGCCGCCGGAGTTTCTGGCGCAGCGGTTGATGGTGGTAGAGGTGTTTACGCCAGCAGGAAACTGGTCGAGCTTTCCGCCGCACAAGCACGACGTGCACAACCCGCCGGGCGAGGTGGATCTCGAAGAGATTTACTATTACCGGATCCAGCGGCCGGAGGGATTCGCGGTGCAGAAGGTGTATACCGCGGACGGGCGCATCGACGAGTCGATGACGGTGCGCGACGGCGAACTGGTGCTGGTGCCTGAGGGTTATCATCCGGTGGTGGCCGCGCACGGATACAACGCCTACTATCTGAATGCGCTGGCGGGATCGGCGCGCTCGCTGGCCGCGTCGGACGATCCGGATTATGCGTGGGTGCGGAGGGAGTGGAAGGAAAAGGATCCGCGGTTGCCGATGGTGAAGAGATGAAAGGCAGCTTCTAGCTTCTAGCTCGTCCGTGCAGGAATAAGAAGTGTCGGTTCTTGAAAGAAGTGGCTAGAAGCTAGTGGCTGTTATTGGGGAGCGAGCATGAAGACGCGGCGCATGACGATGGCCCAGGCGTTGATCCAGTTCCTGAAGCAGCAATATGTGGAGCGGGATGGGCGCGAACATGCATTCTTCGCGGGCATGCTGGGAATTTTTGGGCACGGCAACGTGGCAGGGATCGGGCAGGCGTTGCAGCAGAATCCCGATTTTCCTTACATCCTGGTGCGCAACGAGCAGGCGGGCGTGCACATGGCTGCGGGATTTGCCAAGGCGAGCAACCGGCTGCGGACGTTTGCCTGCACGTCTTCGATTGGGCCGGGCGCGACCAACATGATTACGGGCGCGGCGCTGGCGACCATCAACCGGCTGCCGGTGCTGCTGCTGCCGGGCGATATTTTTGCGCGGCGTAACGTGGCGCCGGTGCTGCAGCAGATCGAATCGCCCACGACGCAGGACACGGGCGTGAACGACTGCTTCAAGCCGGTGTCGCGCTACTGGGACCGCATTTACAGACCCGAACAACTGATTACGGCGCTGCCTGAGGCGATGCGCGTGCTGACGTCGCCTTCAGATTGCGGCGCGGTGACGCTGGCCTTGCCGCAGGATGTGCAGACCGAAGCGTACGACTATCCGGAAGAGCTTTTTGAGAAGCGCGTTTGGCTGATCCGGCGCGGGCAGCCGGACCGCGTTTCGCTGGAGCGCGCGGTTGCGGCGATTCGCGGGGCCGAACGGCCGCTGATTGTGGCCGGGGGCGGCGTGTTGATGAGCGAGGCTTCGCTGACGCTGAGCGAGTTCGCGACCAAGACGGGAATTCCTGTGGCCGAGACACAGGCGGGCAAGGGGTCGCTGGCATGGAATCATGCGCAGGAGGTGGGCGCAATTGGAGCCACGGGCACGCTGGCCGCGAACCGCCTGGCGAATTCTGCCGATCTTGTGATCGGCATCGGCACGCGCTACTCCGATTTCACTTCGGCCTCGATGACGGCATTTCAGAGTCCGGCGGTAAAGTTTGTGAACATCAACACCGCGGAGTTCGATGCCTACAAGGTGGGCGCGATACCCGTGGTTGCCGATGCGCGCGTAGCGCTGGAGCAACTGGGCGCGGCGCTCGCGGGCCACACGGTGAGCGCGAAGTACGCGGCGGAGATTGCGGAGTTGCGCACCGAGTGGGACGCGGAAGTGGACAGGCTCTTCCATTTGAAGAATCCGGGAAAGCCCGCGCAGAGCGAAGTGATTGGCGCGATGTGGGAGGCCGCAGGCGAGCGCGATGTGCTGCTTTCGGCTGCGGGCAGCCATCCCGGCGACCTGCACAAGCTGTGGCGCACGCG
>CAZMWL010000101.1:0-4130 GCA_964569985.1 uncultured Occallatibacter sp. | reverse complement strand
TCGCGCAACGTGGTGGTGCCGCGGCAGATTGCCATGTACCTGGCCAAGCAGATGACCGAGGCGAGCCTGCCAGAGATCGGACGCCAGTTCGGCAACAAACACCACACCACAGTGATGCACTCGATTGCGAAGATCGACGAGCAGCGGCGGAGCGACAAGGACCTGCACCGCACCCTGAGCAAGCTACAGGACGTGTTGAACTGCTAAGTACCGGGTTCAGGTCTCAGGGTCTAGCGAGACCCGAGCCGCCGCATATGTGAATGAAAAGGCCCCTCGGAGATGGCAGCGAGGGGCTTTTGATTTCGAGGGTATTTTCAGGAATCCATCGGGAACAATCCCGAAGAGCGCCACGTCTAAACCATTAACGCTTTCCGGAAAGAAGGGCGAGATGAGACCCCGTGGACTCGCAATTGCGTTTTGCGCTGTTTCAGCCTTCACGGCGGTGGCGCAGACGCCGATGGAAATCCAGCCGGTGAAGGTGCTGACGCCGACCGGCACGCTGGCCACCTGTTCCTACAGGCCGACGGAGATGGAAGCATCCTATTTTGCCCGGCTGAGTGACGCAGAGAAGATCAACGGCGACATGAGTCACAGCTACTCGATCCACGGGAAGACCGGGACCTACGTAGCGTGGTTCGGGATTGTGCGCGGCATTACGCCGCCGGCGCAACCCGGCGGCGACGTGACGCTGCTTGTGGAGCACAAGTACTTTGACGGCATGACCGACTGCCATATCATGCTGGTGCAGTGGACCGGGAGCGGGGATTTTACAGCCAGGTTGAAAGCAGACCCCGCGGCGATTCCGGCACTATCGCTTGTGCGTGTTTACGGCACGGTAACCGGCGAGAAGCTCAGCGTGCCCGAGGTGCGGGTAAACTACATCAGGGTGTGGCCGTGGCGCACATTCACCTTCATGGACCTGACGGGAAACGACCACACCAATCCGCGCTGGAAGAAGATCTCCAAGGTGAGCGGCATGAATGTCTACAATCCCTATCCCAGGGATGACTACTACTTCACGCTGCTCGGCGACCCGGCGGATTTTGGATTGAATCTGCGGCCGGAGTGAAAAGGACAGGGAACAGGGAACAGGCTCGACGCTAGTTGCATCTTCCCGCCGTACGATGCATCCTAGTGCGCATGGAATACAGACTTCTGGGAGGCTCCGGCCTCAAGGTTTCAGCACTGAGTTTTGGCACCGCGACGTTTGGCGGAACCAATGAGTTTTTCAAGGGATTCGGCGAAACCGAAGTCGAAGAGGCGCGACGCCTGATCGACATCTGCTTTGAAGCCGGCGTGAACCTGTTCGATACCGCCGACGGCTACTCCGAAGGCCGCTCGGAAGAAATTCTGGGCAAAGCTCTCGCGGGCAAGCGCGATCGGGCGCTTATCTCAACGAAATCAGGATTTCCATCGGGCCCGGGCCCGAACGACGAGGGCTCCTCGCGCTACCATCTGCGGCGCGCGCTCGAGGGCAGCCTGCGGCGGCTGGGGACCGACTACGTGGACATCTATCACCTGCACGGCTTCGACGCGCTGACTCCGATTGAGGAAGTGCAGGAAATGCTCAATACTTTCGTGCGCGAGGGCAAGGTGCGCTACATCGCCTGCTCGAATTTTTCCGGCTGGCACCTGATGAAGTCGCTGGCGATGGCTGACCGCTACGGCTGGATGCGCTTTGTGGCGCACCAGGTGTACTACTCGCTGCTGAGCCGCGAGTACGAGTGGGAACTGATGCCGCTGGGGCTCGACCAGAAAGTGGGCGCGCTGATCTGGAGCCCGCTGGGCTGGGGACGCCTGACGGGCAAAATCCGCCGCTGGCAGCCGCTGCCCAACGTGAGCCGCCTGCACACCATCGCCGATGCCGGGCCGACTGTGCCCGTGGAGCATTTGTACAAAGTGGTCGACGCCCTGGATGCAGCGGCAGCAGAGAACGGCAAGACCGTGCCGCAGGTTGCGCTGAACTGGCTCCTCCAACGGCCGACGATCTCGTCCGTAATTATCGGCGCGCGCAATGAGGAACAACTGCGGCAGAATCTGGGAGCCGCGGGATGGAATCTGACTGCGGCCCAAGTAGCAGCGCTGGACAAGGCGAGCGCCGTCGAGCCGGTGTATCCCTACTGGCACCAGCGCAAGTTCTTCTCTGGGCGAAATCCCATAAGTACAGGGAATAGCCAATAGGAAGTAGGGAGTAGAAAAGCGGGGAGCAAGGAAGCGGGAAGCCGCAAGGCGTCCGCCTTCTATTCCCTATTGGCTACTCCCTACCCCCTGTTTTTGTGGTGGTGGCGGACAACGTTGTGGCCGATGAGCCATCCGATAGAGCTGCCCACAAGCACATCGGAGGGGAAGTGCTGCTGCCCCATCACGCGCGTGAGGCTTACGCCGGTTGCCGCGGAGTAGAGCGCGAATTGCGTCCAGGGCGCAGGGTACTCGGCGGCAAGCGCGGATGCGGCGGACCAGGAGACGACACTGTGCTCCGATGGGAAGGACGAATCGACTCCTGCTTTCGTCTTGAAGAATTGCCCGCGCGCGTTATCGATGCTCGGCCGCTCGCGCAGGAGCATCAGCTTGAGCACCTCTACCACCACAACTCCATCCACCATCGACTCGCCGGTAAGAATGCCCGCCTGGCGTGCGTGCTCGTCCTGGCGAGCGTGGCCAAAACCGTAAACGGCAGCCGGGACGGCGATCCAACTGCCGATGAGCACATTGGAGGTGTTGATGTTCGCCTGATTGAACGAGGGATCGCGCGAGACGACCTGCGTCATGGTGTGCTGGTCGGTAGCGAAGGCGACTCCGGCCGCTGCGGCCAGGGGCAAGAGCCACTGCAGGTCGCGCCTGCGGATGTGAGCAGGGCTGGTCCAAATGGCTCCTTGATCGCGCAGAAGATTGCACGGCAAATTGCGAACCGTCACATCGTCCGGAGCAGGAGTTTGCGGCGCCGGCGCATCGGGAAGCCCCGCGGAGAGGTTCTCTGCCGAATGCGCGGTCTGTTCCTGCGCGGGCGCGAGCATGCCAAAGCTCAATGCAAGGGCCGCGACCAGGAAGAGACGCGCAACGATGGGCCGCGCGGCTTGTGGAAGATGTCGAAACCAGTCTCTCGGCATGGGCTTTCAAATGGGGCTACGGATTCAAACATCTACCATCCGACCCTTCCAGGTGGGCACATGTCAACGAAATTGAAGCAAATGCGCGAAGATGACAGCGCCGTCATTCTCGGCGGCCTTGCGTGCGGGACGTGACGCTACCGACTAGAGGATCCGCGGGGGTTCGTTGAGATAGATTTCCACGTAGTCGAGATAATTCTGCGCGTATTCGCGGATCAGTTCGCGGTCCTTGTCGGTGATTTCGCGGCGGAGCTTGGCGGGGACGCCGGCCCAAAGCGTGCGCGGAGGAACGACGGTATTTTCGGGGACCACGGAGCCGGCGGCTATGATGCAGCCCTCGCCAACGCGGCTGTTGTTGAGGACGCGCGCGCCCATGCCAATGACGCACATGTCTTCGACGACACATCCGTGGACGGTGGCATTGTGGCCGATGGTCACCCAGTCGCCCACGATGACGGGATAACGGTTGCGCTGGCCATGGAGGACGCTGCAGTCCTGCACGTTGGAGCAGGAGCCGACGCGGATGGAATTGACGTCACCACGCAGGACGGCGTTCATCCAGACCGAGGAACGCTCGCCCAACAACACGTCGCCGAGGATCTGCGCCGAGACGTCGATGTAGCAACTGGAAGGGATCTGGGGCGAGCGCCCCCGATAGGTTCGAATCATGATGGGCTCCTGGGCGACCTCTTTTGCAAGTTTAGATGTCTCCAGAGACTTGGTGGGCAAGCGCACTCTGACGCGGGACGCCCGGCCAAAATGGTGGCAGCAAAGAGGCTAGAGACAAGCCCGATGAGCGAAACTCACGGAAAAAGAACATCTTGGTCACGGATCAAAACTCGGTTATCATCATAAAGAAGCCTTACAGGCAGGTTTGGAGGTGGAAGTTTTGGCTGAGGTTCGCGTACAGGAAGGCGAACCGCTGGAAAATGCGCTGCGCCGGTTCAAGCGGAAGGTACAGACGGAGGACATCATCAAGGAAGTCAAGCGTCACTCCTACTACCTGAAGCCCGGTGAGAAGCG
>CAZMWL010000100.1:0-4635 GCA_964569985.1 uncultured Occallatibacter sp. | reverse complement strand
CGGCATCGAGGAATTGCTGGAAGTCCTGGTAGTTGTTGTGCAGCGTGTTTTTGCTACCGAGGATGGCGGCGATGAGCTGGAAGTCGGTGGTGTCCGGCTTCTTTTCGAGTTCTGCGACATCGTCGAAGAGCCCCAGACGGCTGGCGATGGCACCTGCCTGCAGCGGCTGGCCCTCAAGCGAGGTGACGATGCCGATCATGTCCGCGACTTTGCCGCTCTCGGTGGGGCGGGGCGCAATGCGCGTGACTTCGAGCTGGCGCTCATCCAGGCCGAAGGCCGTGAAGGTGAGCCGGCCCGACTGGTCGGCCAACTGGCGGTAGGTGTCGGTGATGGGAACGCCGAAGACCTGCGGCTTGGTGATGATGAGGAAGGCTACGGGATGGACGGGGGCCAGCATGCCGGGCGAAAGCACCGGCCGTTGCACGCCCTTTTGGCC
The DNA here is from genome assembly GCA_964569985.1 of uncultured Occallatibacter sp. Lineage (GTDB taxonomy): Bacteria > Acidobacteriota > Terriglobia > Terriglobales > Acidobacteriaceae > Telmatobacter. Next base: position 4,199 of record CAZMWL010000100.1, on the reverse strand, counting down.
GCCGTTGGCGACGAAGCTGGAAACGTCGGTGAAGTTGCCGAACTCCGGTTTGTAGACGCCCGACTTTGCGCCGATGGGTGTGGCTGCGCCCACCTGCGCGATGACCACGCCGATTTGGCCGGCGGGGACCTGGACCCATGGATGCTTGGCGACCGCGTAAATGACGACGAATTTGAAACGCAGGCCGGGCATGAGCAGTTCCGCCTGGTAGCCGGCCTCGCCTTTGAAGGCGATGGGGTTGTCGCCGGGCAACTTTACGCCAAAGCGCTTGCGGACCAGGCCGACTTGCGTGGGGCCAATGCTGTAGATGGACTTGGCGATGAGAACGATAAGGATGAAGAGGCAAAGAAGAACCACTCCTTCAAAAAGAGTGGCGGGCGACATCATACCGTCGAACATACTTCCTCCCGTGTCCGGGACAGGACCCCGTTCGGCCCACTGTTTCGGGGACGTCTAAGGATACGCCGAACGGAAGAAGAGGGTATTCACCACGAGAAGACCTTTAGCGTTTCTCCATCCACTTGAGCGTCTTCTCGGCGAGGCGCGCGAAAGCCTTCACGGCCAACTCCAGGTGCTCCGTGCGTGTGTCCTCGATCTTGTTGTGGCTGATGCCCTTGATGGACTGCGCAAACATCATCACCGTGGGAATGCCGGAGCGGGAGACTTCCGATGCGTCATGCAGCGGGCCGGAGGGCAGGCGGCGCGTTTTGGGCGTTGTCTCCAGAATCGCCTCTTCGCACAGCGTGATCAAATCCGCGTGAAACGGAATGGGCTCGATGCTGTAGATGCGAGACCACTCCACTTCGCAGCGCTCTTCGGCGGCAAAGCGGCGGCTCGCGGCCTGCGCCTCCGCAAACATATTGGCCAGAATGCCGGCGTCCAGATCGCGCTGATCGAGGGTCGCCTCGCAGCGTCCAACGACAGCCGTCACAATGCCGGGGTAGGTCTTGACACTCCCCATGGTGCACACGGAGTCAGCGTGCTTGCCGGCGATGGAGCGGATCTCGAGCGCCAGCTTCGCCGCGGCCGCCAGCGCATCGCGCCGAACCGCCATGGGAGTTGAGCCCGAGTGCGCCTCTTGCCCGGTAAAGGTGATGGCGTAACGCTCCACGCCCTTCGTTCCAGTGACCACGCCCAGCGGCAGGTCGGCATTTTCCAGCACGGGGCCCTGCTCAATGTGCAGTTCCAGGTAAGCCGCGATATTTTTGCGTTCCGCAATTGCATCCCCGATGCGGTCGATGTCAATACCGACTTGCTTCAAAGCCGCTTCCAGCGTGATGCCGTCGCGGTCCGTGCGGCCCCTGTCGGCCGCAATGGAGTGCGTGCCCGCAAATGCCGCCGATCCGAAGAGGCTGCGGCCAAAACGCGCACCTTCTTCATCCGCCCAATCCACCAGGCGCACAGTGAAGGGCGGTTTTCCGGCGTGTTTTTCCGCCAGATACCGCACCACTTCAAGCCCCGCAACCACGCCAAGGCAACCATCTAACCAGCCGCCGTTGGGAACCGAGTCAAGATGGCTGCCGAGAACCAGCGTCTTCTCGCTCTGGCCGCGCAGCGTGATCCATTGATTGCCGGCGGCGTCGAAATGACGTTCCACAGGAAGGCCGGCCAGTTTGGTTGCGAACCATTCGCGCGCCTTGAGCCACGTGGGTGAGAATGCAACCCGCTGCGCTCCGGCCGGGTTGGCCGTCAGGTCGCGCAGCTCACGCAGATTCGAAATTACATTTCCTGGTTGAAGAGCCATAGAATCCCCCATTGATTGTCGCAGCATGAACCGGCGGTTGGGCCGCCCGCGGGGAGAGAGATGGGGGTGCAGGCATTGAGAGCGGCGGGGCAATCGCAGGGACGAAGAAATTCGGCTGCCCTTCATGGTTCATTCCGTTTCTGGGAATGCGCTGACGGGCTGTACTCCTTTGGTAACGAAGGGAACCTTTTCAGGGTTGCAGAAAAGGCGTAAGTTCATGAATAAGAATAAAACGAATGGCGGAGATCAGACAGTTTCCGCGAACAGGGTTCCCTGCAACGCGGCAAAACGTGGCTCTCAAAGTTGCGTCTGCGGAGCCCTCCGCCGCAAGTGCCAAGATATATTGCGTTTACAACCAATCGCGGGAGCGTTTTGTGGCCACGAGCGTGGAGGCAGTGGATGCATCCAGCGGCAGCCCGGAAGCGCGGCTGCGCAACCTGGAGCCGCGGGCTGGAACGGGATTGTGGTTTTGTCCGTGCCTGGAGATTCCTCCGAGCAGCATCCGCTTTCCGCTGGATCTGATTTACCTCGACAGCGATTGTGCCGTTGTGGCGACGGTTGAATCGTTTCCCTTAGCCAGCCCAGCCGTTTTGGATAAGACGACAGGGAGCCTGCTTGCCCTTCCGGCAAACACCGTGGCTGATGGAGAGATCCAGGCCGGTGATCGGCTGATCCTCTCCGCACCGGAAGAGATGATGGGGCATTTGCAAAGCATGAAGGATGCAAAGGCCCATGCGCATGTGAAGCTGTCGCCTTTTCTTGAGCAGTTTGCCATTTCCCCTGGCGTGGAGCTGGACTGCCCAGCGTTCGAAGAGCCGGAGCGAGGCGCAGTTGAAGCAGTTGGAGCCGTTGATTTTGAGCCGGCCGCGCCGATTGAGACCGCGCCCGCGAAAGCGGAGATTGCTGATGCGGAAATGCCTGCCCCGGAAGAGCCCTTTCCCTCGCCGCGTATCGAGAGCCAGCCGCAGAATAAGACGGAATCGAGGAATTGGTTCACGCGCCTAGTGCTGGGGGAGCCTGCTGACCCACGGAAAGCAACGCGGGAGTCGCTGCCGGGATTGATCGCCTATTTCTTTACCGGCGGCACTCCGGTGGCGCATCCGGTGCGCGACATCAGTGCGACGGGCATGTACATCGTGACCAGCGAGCGCTGGTATCCCGGCACGGTCATCCGAATCACTTTGACCGATCAGCACAATCCAATCGCGGAACGCTCCATCACCGTGAATGCGAAAGCCGCGCGATGGGGAAGTGACGGCGTTGGCCTGGAATTCCTCCTGGAAGGGAATCATCGGAGCAGGAGCAAGACTTCAAGGCAAACGGACGAAAGAACCGGCGTGGATCTGCCCCAACTTGAAGAATTCCTGAGAATGTACAAGGCGGTGTTGCCGCAGGAATGAAAGTTGGCCGCGGGGCCGATCGCGAATCGCCAGCAGCTTGTAGGCGGTTTGCTTTACGAATCAGATTACGGAACCGTTTGTGTTGAGTTTGCTGCCTGGATATCCGGGCCAGCCGCCGGGTGCGGTAAAAGACGTTATTTGCGAGGAAGGGATTGCGCAGGGGCTAAAGCCCGGACTTGTTTTGCGCAACTTACGGCGCGAGTAAACTCGCGCCCTGATACAAAACAGTACCCCGAGGTTTTTTCCCGCAACCTGTGAGGACCGGCGCTACGGTCTGAAGACTGGCGCCGCGGTTTGGAGACCGGCGCTACGGTCTGGTGGCTTATGCTGCGAGCTGGCGGCCTTGGTTGCCGGCCAATCTTGCGCAGCCAATCAATATTTTGCGGCCAGGGATCTTGCGGCTTCGGAGAATTCCGGTTTCTGCGCATCGGCTGCGCGTTTCCTGCCCTTGGCGGTGCTGTGCGCGGCGGAGCTATGCGGTTGCGCTGCAGCATTTTCGCCCATGACGTGCAGGCGCATGAAGTTGGTGGAACCGGACTTGGTGCGGGTGCCGGCCACAATGGCGATGACCTCGCGGGGGCGCACGTAGCCGCCTTTCTCGAGGAGCTTCTCGGCAAGGTCGACCATGGCCTCGGTGGTGTTGGCCTTGGGGCAGCGAACGGGTGTGGTGCCCCAGAGAAGATTGAGGCGGTTGACGGTGACCTCGACCGGGCTGAGCGCGTAGATGGGCGCCGAGGGGTGGTACTTGGAGAGCAGACGCGCGGTCGAGCCCGACTCGGTGAACAAGGCAATGCCTCGCAGGTCGAGATCGTCGGCAGCGTGCGCCGTGGCTTCGCAGATGGTCTCCGCGATGGTGAGGTGAGTGGGACGTTCGCGGGCCTCGTTCCCGAGGTTTTCCTTGATGTGGAGCTCGGTTTCGCTCACGATGCGGGCCATCATGGCCACGGATTCCACGGGGTACTTGCCCACGGCCGACTCGCCGGAGAGCATGACGGCGTCGGTGCCGTCGTAGATGGCGTTGGCCACGTCGGAGACCTCGGCGCGCGTGGGCCGCG
>CAZMWL010000099.1:0-4976 GCA_964569985.1 uncultured Occallatibacter sp. | reverse complement strand
GAAGGCACCGTGGCCAATGTGCCGCCGCAGGGCGGGCGCAAGCATCCGCACCAGGAGTTCACGGCCGTCGACACCACCAACATTCTCTTCATCTGCGGCGGGGCCTTTGTCGGGCTGGAGCGGGTGGTGGGTCGGCGCGTGGGCAAAAAGGCGCTGGGCTTCAAGACGATTGATTCGGTGGAGGGCGATGCCGCCACCAGCCGTTCGCATCGCGACACGGAACTGCTGCGCAAAACCGAGCCACAGGATCTGATCAAGTACGGGCTGATCCCGGAGTTTGTCGGGCGCCTGCCGGTGATGGGCATTCTGGACGAACTGGATGAGGCCGCGCTGACCGAGATTCTGACCAAGCCGCGCAACGCCGTCCTCAAGCAGTACCAGAGAATGTTCGAGTACGAGAATGTCCGCCTGCACTTTACCCAGGAGGCGATCGGCGCGGTGGCGCGCGAGGCGCTGAACCGCAAGGTGGGCGCGCGCGGTTTGCGCATGATCCTGGAAGAGCTGATGCTCGATCTGATGTACAACCTGCCCAACAGCAAGCGCGTGCGCGACATCGAGATCACCAGAGACATGGTCGAGCGGCGCGATCTGTCGATGTGCCTGCTGGAAAAGGCGGGGTAAGCCCGTTTCTGAATTGCCACAGACAACCCTCATGCAGAGATTCCCTGCATGAGGGTTTTTCGTTTTGGCGCTGAGCCGGTGAAGATCAATTGCTTTGACGATGAGGCGGCGGCGGTCAGCACAGCAGTCACCTGTTGATAGTTTGATGGTCAAATCTGCCCGCCTGATGATTGGACTCTTCCGCTGAAATCTGGCGGCGGTTGAGCATATATATACAGACTCCTGACCTTGCTCTTGCTACTTTTGCACTGTCGTCCTGTCATGGCATTTCCACCCAAGCCTGCAATTCGACGAGTGTTGGAGATCGCGCCAACCCAATTGAACGAGAGGTTACAAATGCGCAATAACAAGATAGGATTCGTGTGTTTGACGGCGACTTTTTTGGTCATCTTGATGGCCGGTTGTGGCCAGGAGACTGTAACCATCCCCAGCGTAACGTCCGTGACTCCTGCGCAGGGCTCCGCCAATGTTGCTGTCAACACGGCAATTACCGCGACCTTCAGTCTGGCGATGAACCCGGCCTCGCTGAATGCGTCCACCTTTACGGTGGTGGCCCCGAATGGCGTAGTCGTGGCTGGAGCTGTGGCGTATAGCGGCGTAACTGCAACGTTTGCGCCGTCTGGCGCACTGGCAAACAGCACCACCTACACCGCTACCATCACTACCGGGGCTTCGACGCCCGGCGGCACGGCGTTGATGGGAAATTACACATGGACCTTCAGCACGGTTGCCGCAACGCCTCCGATGCCCCTGAGCGTGACCGTAACCCCCGCTCCATTCACGCAGAATCTCCCGTTGAGCGCAACCATCAGCGCAAGCTTCAGCCAGACGATGAATTGCGCGACCCTCGCCTCTCCTGCAACTTCCTTTACGGTCACAGACCCTGGCGGCGTTGCCGTAGCTGGAGTGGTCACCTGCTCGGGCTCGCTGGCCACGTTTATCCCAACCGGCGGAGCTCTGGGCGCGTACGGCACCACCTACACGGCTACCATCACCACCTCAGCCACGGACGAGGCAGGCACTTCGCTGACAAACGGCAACTACGTTTGGACATTTACCACGATAGCCTTGCCGCCGGTGACAAATCCAGCGCCGATGGTCGCATTGACCAACCCTGTAACTCCGAACGCAACCGGCGTTCCACCAGTTCTGGAAGACCTGACCGTGCCCACGAATCTGGCTTCGGTCAGCGCCAACTTCAACGAGCCTATGGACGCGGAGCTGATCACCAACGCGGCAAACTTCACTCTGATCGCACAAGGTAGTTTGACCCCGATTGCAGGTACGATCAGCTATGTTGCGAGTACGAATTCGATGGTCTTTCATCTTTCAGCGCCTTCGCCCGCGCTGACAATCAACACCACCTATACAGCCACGATCACCGGCGGCGATCTCGGAGTTCGGAGTGCAGCCGGCCAGCCCATGGCGGGCAATTACGTCTGGAACTTCAAGACCAGCGCGAGCACGGACGCCACCCCACCAGAGCTGGTCAGGACGGCTCCCGGAGACACTTCTGTTGGCGTGCAGGCCACCCAAGTGCCTTTGAATCAGGCCATCTCCGCGACCTTTAGCAAGGCGATGGATCAAACGACGGTTCTGACAGCCTTCCAGCTCTATGAAGGCACCACGGCGAGCGGAACTCCGCTGGCGGCAAAGATCACCTATAACGACACCACCCAGATTGCCACGTTGACGCCTGCAGTTCTGCTTACGGCCAATACGACCTATACCGCGACGGTGACCAACGCCGCCACGGACACGGCCGGCAACCCGCTGGGCAGCCTCGTTCCCTCTCCTTTCACCAATCCCTGGAGCTTCAAGACTGGCGGGAACGTCGTTGTGCCGCCCGTCGTACTGGGGCCATTCATCGCGCCGGTCGGCACCTTCGGCGGCGGCGCCGGGATCACCAATCAAGGCCTGCTCACGGTGATCAATGGCAACATCGAAACCACGGGCGCCTCGACGCTGATTACCGGATTCCACGACACCACCCTTCCGAAGGTTGGCGCGACATGGCCCTGCACCTATACGGAAACGCCCCTCAATTCCGGGCAAGTGAATGGTGTGATCGACACAGCTCCGGGAACCAGCGAGCCCACATCGGCCTGCCCTGATGAAGGCACCTCCACAACCTTCGACATCGCCACCGAAGCCGCCGGAGAAGCCCGCATCGCTTACACCACATTGCAAGGCCTTCCCTCCACCGGCGTTCTGGCGGCGGAACTGGGAGGCACAACAATCTACCCGGGCGTATACGCAAACGCCAGCTCTGTAGCCATCACGCTTGGGGATCTGACGCTGGACGCGCAGGGGGATCCCAATGCGTACTGGGTATTCCAGATTGGATCGTCGCTCACCGTGGGCGATCCGGTCGGACCGCAAACGCGCAGCGTGATCTTGTCGGGCGGCGCCAAAGCCGCCAACGTCTTCTGGGCAGTCGGCGGCCTTCCTGGAGCGATCATCAACTACGGGGGTGGCGGAACGATGGTGGGAACCATCCTCTCGCAGCCTGGAATCACCGTCTCCAGTCCCGCGCAGTCCACCTCGGCAACGATTTCGATCATCAATGGCAGAGTGATCGCATTGGATGCATCAACCACCTTGGTAAACACTGTCATCAATGTGCCTGCCCAATAGAGCCTTTGCTGAGACCGCTCCTGGGGCGGTCTCAGACAGGGCTGCCTTTTCTTTGATTGGCGTCGAGATGATTCGGCTCCAAGGCTTTTGATGAGCGATACCTTTCAATTCTGGAGACAACCATGAGATCGAGAGCAAAGATGATTGCCACCGCAGCATTTGCTGGATTCGTCCTGTTGGGGATATTACTCAGCGCCGAGATGGCAACTGCTCAAGCCGCGGCGATGCCGTATTCGGGTGGCCAGAATATCGATACCCCCAAGATTGACCTGTTTGTGGGCTACTCGTACGTGCAGGCTGTGCCGAAGATGGCGGAGGGCAACAGGCTGGTGTGGCTGAACGGTGGCAGCACGTCCTTGGCCTACAACCTGAACCGCCATCTTGGGATCGTGGCCGACCTGGGCGATTACACAAACTCGCAGGTTCGCTTCCAGGGTGCGTCAGGGGCTACGGTGGATGTTGACAATGCCGACGGTGCGGTAATTTCCTATCTCTTTGGCCCCCGCTATTCCTTCCGCAACCATGAGAGAATCACTCCCTTTGCCCAGGTTCTTTTTGGCGGCGCTCATGCCAACGAGGTATTGCTCTCCAATTGCGCGGTGAACTGCGCGCTCCTCCCGGCTCAGAATACATTCGCCCTGACTGCCGGTGGAGGCCTGGACCTCAGAATTCATCGCCATTTCGCGATCCGCTTGATTCAAGCCGAATACCTGTTGACCCGCTTCCCGGATACTACGACCGGAAACAACACTTCGCAGAACGATATGCGCCTCTCTTCAGGAATCGTCTTCCGCCTGGGAGGAAATGCCGTCGCGCTGCCGCCTCCCGCGCCGGTCACTTTATCTTGCTCGGTGACTCCGCGGGCTGTATTTCCCGGTGAACCCATTTCCGCTTCGGCCACGGCCCTGAATCTGGACCCGGCAAAGACTGAAGTCTACAGTTGGTCTGTGAATGGCGGAACGGTGACGGGAAGCGCAAGCACTGCCAAGATCGACACGACGAATCTGGCACCGGGCGCATACACACTTGGATGCCATGTCGTGGAGGGGAGCAACGCCGGCGAGTTCGCGGACGCCACCGCTCCTTATACCGTAAAGAAATTTGAGGCGCCGACCGTCAGTTGCTCGGCCAATCCGCATGACCTGATCTCCGGGGAGACCTCGGCGATTACAGCCACCGGCCTCAGCCCGCAGAACCGTCCCCTGACCTACAGCTATCGCTCGACCTCCGGTTCAGTAAGCGGCACCGGTTCGACGGCGACTCTGGCCACCACCGGCGCAACCATCGGACCCATCACGGTGACCTGCAGTGTCTCCGATGACCAGGGCCAGACGGCTTCGGAAACAACGCTGGTGACGATTGCGATTCCGGTAGCAGCACCCAAGCCCGTAACCAGCGAGCTGTGCTCGATCCACTTTGACCGGGAGATCAATCGCCCCTCTCGCGTGAATAATGAAGGGAAGGCTTGCCTGGATGAGATTGCGCTCGAGCTGCAACGCAGCCCGGATGCAAAGCTGGCTCTGATAGGGAAAGTGGCCGGAGCGGAAAAGAATGGCAAGAAACTCGCCATGGCGCGCGCGGTCAACACCAAAGCCTACCTGGTTGGCGAAAAGGGCATCGATGCCGCGCGGATTTCCACCTACACAGGTTCTCAAGATGAAAAGGCGGTTGATACCATTCTGATTCCATCGGGCGCAACCTTCAACGACACGGGCGAT
>CAZMWL010000098.1:0-5113 GCA_964569985.1 uncultured Occallatibacter sp. | reverse complement strand
GCCACGGCTCCTCGAACGACGTCGCCATCTACAACGGCATCCGCGTAGCGCACGAGTTCTCGCGCTCCGGCGCCAACGAGCGCATCGCACAGGCCTTTGCCGGCCGGCCCAGGCCCCGCCCCGATCAAGGCGAAAGCCCCGACGCAACGATACAGTGATCAGTGGTCAGAGATCAGAGATCAAAGCCATTCGTGGTGAACATGGCTGCTCTACCCATGGCGCAATCCGGATTTGACGCAAATGCGCTCGCTCAGCTCGCGTGCCCGGCTTGCCACGAAGATCTGCATGCGGAAGAGTCGCGCCTGGTCTGCGGCGCTTGTGGACGCAGATACCCCATCGTGGACGGCATTCCCGCGCTCATCGTGGAGCGGGCTGAGACCGAGGCAGCGCGGGAAATGTAGCAGCGTCTAGCCGCTGAAATCCGACACCTGACACCGGTTCAGTGCTGGCCGTGCCGATAATCCCAGTATGCTTTCTGATCCGCTTTGCTGCGCTTGTTGAAGTCCATGTGGCTGCGGTGCGTGTCGTGTTCCCATTGCGTGTAGTAGGGCTCTTCAGCGGCCCAAACGTGATGGTCGTGGTAGTAGGGGTCGTACACGTCCACGCGGGCAGCGCAGCCGGCAGACAGCGCCGGCGCAGCCAAAGCTGCTGCCAACAGGATTGGAGCGAAGCGCCCGAACCACGAATTCCCAGCCGATCCTCTGCGTCTCATCATGCGCCTCCTTCTTATTGTTGTTTCACCCGGCGATGCCAGCAGACCCTGAGCATCCTGACGATAGATGCGCGGCGAGGGACGTACGGTTGCTCCTCTTCCTGAAAGAGACGGCCGGGGCGCGACGCTCGATTAGTTGCGGCGGTAAAAGGGCAGCACAATCAACACGGCCAGGCCAATGGCCACGGCCAGCGCCAGCGCAATCAGGCTATAGAGAAGCACGAGGTTCGGGCCTCGCGAGGGTTCGTCGCCGCCCGCGTCCTTTGGGCCGGCCTCGGGGCTATTCATATTTGAGGGCATCCACGGGATCCATTTGCGCCGCGCGTGTGGCGGGAACGGTGCCGAAAACCACGCCCACAATGGTTGCCGCCGCCAGCGCAATCAGCACGGAAAGCCACGAAATGGGAAATTGGTAGTCCGTGAAGAAGCGGATGGAAAGCGGTATGGCGAGGCCGACAATGCTGCCGACGATTCCCCCGGTGAGCGATATGAGCACAGCTTCAGTGAGGAATTGCAGTTTGATTTCGCGATACGTGGCCCCCATCGCCTTGCGGATGCCGATTTCGCGGATGCGCGAGCGCACGGTGGCCAGCATGATGTTCATAATGCCCACGCCGCCCACGGCCAGCGTTACCGAAGCCACCAGCACCAGCATTACCGTCAACGCATTCATAATCTTGGCCGCCGTCACCAGCAGGTCAGTGAGCATATACGGCTTGTAAACCGAATTCTTGCGGTGGCGCTGGCTGATCACGCGAATAATCTCTTTTGCGGCGTCGTTCACCTCGTCCATGCTCTGCATGGAAAAGTAGATCTGGTTCACGCGATCGGTTCCGGTAAAGTAGCGCGCCACCGTATAAGGCACCAGGATGGTTTCATCGGTGATCTCCGACATGCCGAAGTCGTCGACGCTCTCCTTGAAGACGCCGACGATGGTGAAGGGAATGCCGAGAATCTGGAAGGTGCGGCCGACGGCGGCGTCCGAGCTACCGTATCGCTCCTGCGCAAAGTACAGGCTCACTACGGCGACTTTGGTGTGCATGGTATCGTCGGTGTCGTCGAAGAAGCGGCCGTCGGTCACAATCAGATTGCGGATGAACTGGTACTGGGAATTCACGCCCAGCACCACCGTGTCTTTCTGGATGCCGCCGGGAAAGCTGACGCGGTTGTGCATCTCCAGCACCGGCGAGGAGTACATGATGCCGGGCACCTGCTGGTCCACGGCTTTCTCGTCTTCCTGCGTCAGGTAATCGGTATAACGGGCGCGCTCTGCCGGGGTTGCGCCTCCACCCGCATATTCCACCTCCACCTGGTTGGTGCCGATTTTCTGCAGCAGCGCGAGGACGTACTGGCTGCCGGTGAGTCCGATGGTCACAACCAGAATCACCGACGCCGTGCCGATGACCATGCCCAGAGCGGTGAGCGCGAAGCGCGTCTTGCTGGCGCGGAAGCTGTCCGCGGCAAGCTTCAGAATCTCGCTCATCATCATGGTTTGGCGCGCGCTCAGCAGCGTCTGTTGAAACGCGGTGCGTCTGGCCTGATCCCGGGTTTGTTCGCTGACCGGATTCATGGATTCCTTCTCAACAAGATGCGCAGGAGGGCCTTTGGGCTTCTGAATTGACGGCGCAAGGCCTCTCGGCGCCCGGCCGGCCACTCCTTTTGATAGCTTACGCGCCAGGCCGCGAGCAGGAAACCCGCCTGGGTCCGCTTATGCCGGCCGCACCGCGTTTCACTCCAGCTCTACGGCTTCGGCGCCGGGCTTGAAGGGCACTTGAGCGCATCCACGCGCGACCAATTGGACACTTCGAGCGGCGTGCCCTGCATGCAAGCCGTCATCATGTCGCGCGGAACGCCCGTGAATTCGATTCCCGTGCCGGCCTCGGGCTTGGTCCCCTTGAAGAAGAGGTTGTACAGAACGCCGGTCTTCACGTCCTTCACCACCAGGCAACTGGCCTCTACGCCGGCCGCCACGCAGCCTTGCCCTGTTACGGGCTTGGGCTCCTGCGCCGCGGCTGCCGCCGAAGCCAAAATTCCCAGCAACGCGATTACAGCCAACATTGCTCGTTTCATCGCATCCTCCCGTTCATTCGCTGAGGCTTCATGATTTCGTAATCGCCTTCCCCTCGATGCGGGTCTGGAGACCCGCACCACAGCCGGTCTGGAGACCGGCGTCACCTTCGAGCGCACGCCATAGCGCCGCCAGCGCTTCAACCGGCACCGCTTCGGCGCGAGCCTGCGGGGCGATGCCGGCGCATTCGAGGGCAGCCGCCGCAACTGCTGGACCAACGCCCGCGGCGCGCAGATTATTGTTGAGCGTCTTGCGCTTTTGCGCAAAGGCCTGGCGAAGGAAGCGCAAAAAACCATCCTCGTCGACGCCCAACTCCGCGAAGCGCGGCGCAAACCTCCAGCGAAAGACGGTGGAATGGACCTTTGGCGGCGGCGAAAAGGCCGAGGGCGGCAGCGTGAACAGCTGCTCAGCCGGCCCGTACATCTGTACCGTGACCGAAAGCAGCCCGAAATCCCGCGAGCCCGGCGCAGCCGTCACGCGCTCCGCAACCTCGCGCTGCACCATCAGCACGGCCACATCCAGTGCTGCGTGGCTCGCGGCCAACTTGAGCAGAATCGGCGAGGTGATGTAATACGGCAGGTTGCCCACCACGCGCAGCGGTCCCCCGGCTTCGGCTGCCGCCGCCGCAAAATCGAACTGCAACACATCCTGCTTGACGACGGTCACGCGCTCCGAATTAAATTGTCCGCGCAATCTCGCGGCCAGTTCGCGATCGAACTCAATCGCCAGCACGCGCCCGGCGCGCGCCGCCAGTGCTCCGGTGAGCGCGCCGCGGCCGGGGCCAATCTCGACAATCGTGCGTCCGGCAAGATCGCCCAGACCGCCCACGATGCGCTCGACGGCCTGCGCGTCTTCGAGAAAGTTTTGTCCGAGCTTGGGTTTTTGCGGCATCTGCTAACCCGATGGTAGACGAGCGGAGCGACGCGCACCATGCTCAGGTTGGAGCGGCGTTGCTGCATACACATAAAATGTGACATACTTACACATCGAGAGGATGACCTATGCGCACCAACATCGACATCGACGACAAGCTCATGATGGAGGCGATGAAAGCCGGCAATTCCACGACCAAGAAGGCCACAGTCGAATCCGCACTCCGGCAGATGGTTCAACTCAAAAAACAGGAAGGAATTCGCAAACTGTTCGGAAGAGTGCAATGGGACGGCGATCTGAGCGCGATGCGCCAAAGCCGCGTCTTGGAGTGGGAGGAAGACCGGAAAGCCGCCGGGCAACGGAAAGCTGTCTCCAGTGAAGGTTCCAAGCGGCGCACCGCGGCGGCGCGATGAGAAAGACGTGCGCATATGGTCATTGTCGATAGCTCCGTTTGGATTGACGCTCTTTGGGGAACTGCAAATCGTCAGTCCATCTGGCTCGGCGACGCGCTTGGGCGCGAGCAAATCGGTATCACAAGCCTGATCCTTGCCGAAGTATTGCAGGGCGTGCGCACCGACAGGCAGTTCCGGGAATGCCGGCGAAGGCTTCTCACATTGCCGGTTTTCGAGGCGCTTACGGTAGACTTGGCGGTTGCTGCCGCAAAGAACTACCGGCATCTGCGCAATCGGGGAGTTACGGTGCGAAAGGCCGTCGATTGCATCATCGCGACGTTTTGCATTGAATCCGGGTATCAGCTACTGCACCGTGACCGCGACTACGACGCCTTTGAAAGACATCTTGGCCTGCAAGTGATCCATCCGCCCGCTATTCCGCCGCAAGCGGCCGGTTTCAACTTTTGATTCTCCGCGGGGTAACATCCGAGGTCGATTTGTTGATCGATTCCCACGCTCATCTGGACAGTCCGCGCTACGCTGACGATCGCGAAGCCATGCTCGGCCGCGCATGGGAAGCCGGTGTAGGCGCGGTGCTCTCTATCGGCATCGGCGAGGGCCCGGCGGAGATGCATCAGGCGCTCGATCTCTGCCGCCAGTGCAACGGCCGGCCCGGCCTGCCGCGTCTTTATGCGAGCGCGGGCATCTACCCGCACAGCACTGTCGAAGCCGACGAGAAGGCTCTCGCCAAGCTGGACGCGCTTCTGGCCGAGCCCGAAGTCATTGCCTGCGGCGAGATCGGCCTGGACTACTACCACGAGGGCGCGCCCCGCGACGTGCAGCGGCAGGGTCTGATCCGCCAGCTTGAAATCGCCGCGGCGCGACGGCGGCCCATTCTCATCCATTGCCGCGGGACCAATGAATCGACGGATGCCTGGGACGATCTTTTTTCGGTTTTGGACGAGCATTGGGCGAAGACCGGGCTGGGCGGCATCATGCACTGCTTCGGGGCTGGCTGGGAGCAGGCTCGGCGCTCGCTCGACATGGGATTTCTGGTTTCCTTTGCGG
>CAZMWL010000097.1:0-5177 GCA_964569985.1 uncultured Occallatibacter sp. | reverse complement strand
CGTTGATCACCCACCTGCTTTGCAGGCCGGTTTCTATTGCGGATAGTAGGGGTATGCGCGCGGAATTGCAAGTCTTGTGCGAAGACGGCGGGTTGTGATAGCTTCCTGAGCCCCGTGCTTTGGGAACCGTGCACCCGAATCGGCACTACGCGGAAACAACTCCATTTGCACTTTAGGGCGTAATGCCGACCCTGCGGAAAATCGCGAATGCTACCGGATGTTTGCTTAGAGGGTGTTAACCTGTGATTCAAATCACTTGGAATCACAAAATTTGGACCTATTCTTTTTCTATTGCGGCAATTTGAGGTACTGATCCCCAGTCATGTTGCAAACCACCTGTAAGCCGCAGGCCGCAAAGTGCGCCCACCCCATACGCTGGCTGCTTCTATGCGTATGTTTGGCGGGCGGCGGGTGCTTTGTCGCCGTCACCGGTTGCAACGCCACCGTGGCGCTCATTCCTTCGCCGCCAGTCGCCGCGAGCACGGTTTCGCCAGTCGCCGGTTCTCCCATCCAGCACATCGTGGTCATCATGCAGGAGAATCGCAGCTTCGACAATCTCTTCAACGGATTTCCCGGCGCCGACACGGCGCAAAGCGGCATGAGCGGCGGCCAATCGGTTGCGCTCACGCCCGTCTCACTGGGCGACTCGCGCGACCTCGACCACTCGCATACACGCTGGGCGAAGGACTGGGACAACGGCCACATGGATGGTTTTGCACAGAGCGGCGCGAGTCCGGCCACGCTGCCCTACTCCTACGTGCCCGAAAGCGATGTGGAGGAGTACTGGTCGCTGGCAAGGCAATATGTGCTCGGTGACCGCATGTTCCAGTCGAATACCGGTCCCAGCTTCGTGGCCCACCAGTACATGATCGCGGGGCAGTCAGCCAATGTGGCGGAGAATCCTACAGGCTCGGTGTGGGGATGCGATGCGCCGCCCGGCACCAGGGCCGCGGTTCTGGGAGCCGATGGCACCGAGATGCCCGGCGTGTTCCCCTGCTTCGACTACCTCACCGCCGCCGATCTGCTCGACGAAAAAGGCTTGACTTGGCGCTACTACGCTCCCTCCAGCGGCGACAGCTTCTTTATTCTGTCTGCGTTCCAGGCCATCAGGCACATCCGTTATGGGCAGGATTGGCACGACAACGTGATCGCGCCGCAGAACCGCTTTCTCACCGACATTGCCAACGGCGAGCTGGCGCAGGTGACGTGGATCGTTCCCGATTTCGCGCACTCCGACCATCCGGGATCGGGGAACGAGGGCCCGAGTTGGGTGGCGTCGATCATCAACGCCATCGGCAACAGCCCCTACTGGAATTCGACAGCGATTTTCATTTCCTGGGACGACTGGGGCGGCTGGTACGACCATGTCGCTCCGCCCAAGGTGGATGCCATGGGACCGGGCTTCCGCGTGCCGCTGCTTATCGTCTCGCCCTACTCCAAACACGGCTACGTCACGCACGTGAACCACGAGGCCAGCGGTTTCATCGCCTTTATCGAGCACAACTTCGACCTGGGCACGCTGGGAGCGCGCGACGCCGGCACGGATGCCTTCAGCGATTGCTTCGACTATACGCAGAAGCCTTCGACTTTCACGGTAATTCCCACGCACGTAAGCGCGGACCGCCTCGTGCGCGAGAAGAACAGCGGCCCGCCGGACGACGACTGAAAAGCAGGGAACAGAGAACAGGGAACAGAGAAGCAGGGACTAAGGGACTGAGGGACTTGGAAAGCGTAGACCGTGAACCGATAGCCAGCGCGCAGCCGATCACTTTCCGAGCCGGCTTACGAATCCTGTCGGGGTGAGTTTGCTCTGTGAAGGTCCGGGGCGGCCGCCGCCGCGCGATTCAGAAGGTCTTCTCAATGCTCGTGAGCTGGCCGGCAACGAATTTCAGGTGTGCGTAGATCTTGATCACGCTGGCGCTTCCGCCGCGCTGGAAGGTGGCTGGCGTAAAGCTTGATTTGGTGCCGTCTGCTCCGATAAGGCGGGCGCTCTCAAACTGTTCCTGCACAACTTCGCTCACCTCCGGCATGTTGTGCCCTGTCCAGCCGATGTCGAATTCTACCTTCAGATCCTTGCCCCACTGGGCCTTCACGATTCCCAGCTTCATGCGCAGGGCGTCGCCAGCGCTCCACCTGTCAGCGTAAAAATCTTTCAGCGTCGTGACCCCGACTGCATAGGAGGATAAAACCGCAAGTTGTTTCTCAACCGCAGCGTTTGGTGCGTTTGTCTGCGACGCCTCTTCCTGACCATTCATGGGCCGGCAGAAAGCTGGATGCGAGGGATTGAGGAGCTGGGCAAGGAAAAATGCCAAGCAGCAACGGGCGAGTAACGGGGCTCGGGAGGACAGTAAACGCGTGATGTGAGTCCCTCCTGTGGCGGCGTTCCCTGGGATTTGGTTTTGAACTCTCAAGCAACAATATCGTACGTCTTCCCCGGCCGTTTTGTCAGCGCCGCATGCATGGGCTTATTGCGGAGTGATATGCTTGCTGCGCTCTGCAGTAAAGCGAATCACTTGAGAGGAAATGGGCAGGCGTTGACGATGAGAGAGACTCGGAGATCGGCGGTCATTCTTGGCTTGGTGTTGATGGCGGGCTGCGCGCTGGCTCAGCGGGGTGCGGCGAAGGGCGAGGCGTGGGTGACGAGCTGGGGCGCTTCGCAACAGATTCCGGAGCCGGCGAATGCGCTGCCTTTGGATGACCTGCGCGATGCGACGGTGCGGCAGATTGTGCACTTGTCGCTGGGCGGCGAGGCGCTGCGCGTGCATCTTTCGAACGCATTCGGCACGTCGGCGCTGCGCTTTACGTCGGTGCACATCGCGCATCCGCTGTCGCCGGCGGGCGCGGGCATCGATCCCGCGAGCGATCGTGCGCTGACCTTTGCCGGGAAGCCGGAGGTGACGATTCCGCCGGGGGCGGAGTACGTTTCCGATCCGATCGCTATGGCGGTTGCGCCGCTTTCCGATGTGGCGGTGACGTTTCATCTGGACGCGCCGCCGGCACGGGAGACGGGGCACCCGGGGTCGCGGGCCACTTCTTACTATGTGCATGGCGACCGAGTGAGCGCGGCGGAGCTAAGCGACGCGAAGAAGGTGGACCACTGGTACCAGTTGACGGAGATCGATGTGCGCGCTGGGGCGAAAGCGGCCGTGGTGGTGGCGCTGGGCGACTCGATTACCGATGGACACGCCGCAACGACCAACGGCAACGACCGCTGGACGGATGTGCTGGCGGCGCGGTTGCAGGCGCAACGCAAGACGCGTACTGTCGGCGTGTCGAATCAGGGGATCGGCGGCAATCATCTGCTGACGGACGGGCTGGGGCCGAATGTGCTGGCGCGATTCGACCGCGATGTGCTGGCGCCGGCGGGCGCGCGCTGGGTGATCGTGTTTGAGGGAGTGAATGATTTGGGCGGACTGGCGCGGACCGGCGAAGTTCCTGCAGAGGACCATGCGGCGCTGGTGGAGCGCGTGATTGCGGCGTACGAGCAGATTGTGGAGCGGGCGCATGAAAACGGGCTGCGCGTGTACGGGGCCACGATTACGCCGTACACGGGATCGGACTACTATCATCCGGGGCCGATGAGCGAGCGGGACCGGCTGGCGGTGAACGAGTGGATTCGCGCGGAGGGCCACTTCGATGCGGTGATCGACTTTGACGCGGCGGTGCGCGACCCCGCGCATCCCGATCGCTTGTTGCCGGCATTCGATTGCGGCGACCATCTGCATCCGTCGCCCGCGGGGTACAAGGTGTTGGGGGAAGCGGTGCCGCTTGGCTTGTTCGCGAGGTGAGGGTGGGCAGGTTGGGCTCGTGCTTTCCCCGGTTCCCCAATGCGAGGGACCGGGGGCACCCGGCGATGTGGTGAATTAATACAAATGCGGGGGTTTGGAGACCCCCGCTACCGCCGGTCTGGAGACCGGCGGTACACAGTGACAGGCCGAACACAAGCCTTGCTACGCCTTGCCGGGGGTGGCTGGCGGCTGCGGCGGTGCGACGGGCTTCTCCGGGTTGAGTGCCGAAGCTGCCGGAGCGACCTTCTGCATGAGCAGAGCGCCCAGGCCTTCGAGAACGCCGTTGGCGTTGCCGCCGCCTCCGGTGACGAGTGTGTTGGGCATGAAGGGGACGTTGCTCCGGGAAAGCGCTTCGATGGCATTGACGAGCGCCGTGGCTCCCTGGCCCAAGGCTGCAACCTGTTTTTGATAGGCCTCGGCGCGGGCCAAACCAACTGCTCGCACCTGCGCGCCCTGGGCAGTGCCGGTGCGTTCAATGTACGTGGACTCGCCGTCGGCTTCTGCCTTGCGCGCCTCGGCATTGTTTTTCTTGATGTCGACGCCGACCGCGGCTTGCGCCAATTGCGCCTGCATGTCTGCGGTGCCGCGCGCCTTCTCGGTCTCAATGCGCTGGTCCTGCGCCTGGCGCTGCATTTTGAAGGTTTCTACCTGCTGGTGCGCCACTTCGCGCTCGGTGAGCACCGTGACCAGCGCGGCAGGGTAGACCACGTCCTGGATGTAGACGCCGCGGGTTTCGATTTCGTATTCCGCGAGCTTGGTTTGGATGTAGGCCATCGCTTCTTCCTGCACGATTTGGCGCGTCTGGATAAACTTGATGGCTTCCATGCCGCCGATTTTGTCGCGGAAAAGGTTGCCGACGGCGGCCTGCAGAACCTCGTTCACCAGATTTTCCATGGAGCCGACCATGGAGATGACGCGCGGGGCTTTGGTGTCGGGAACGTGGATGAGGACCTGGAGGTCGATGGAAAAGACAAAGCCCTCATTGCTCTTGGCGATGATGGGTTCAAGGCGCGCATCGAGGCCGTGAGCCCCGGTGACGTCCTTGGCCCAGTCGAGCTTGAGGATTGCCGTCAGCACGACTTTGGCGTCGTAAATGCGGGGATTGATGGGATATTTGCCGGTGCGCAGCGCCTCCTGCCAGATGCCTTGATGGCCGGGCCGTACGAGGCTGCCGAATTTGAAGCCGACGCCGGAAGTGTCCTGTGTGGGCAGGCCGACGTAGGCCTTGATGACGGCGACCTGACCTTGCTCGACGACCAGCATGGGGACCTGCTCCACGCGGACGAGGAAGGGATTGAGGTTGTAAGCGCCGTAGAGAAGCGGATCGTGTTGCAGGCCGATTTTGCCGCCGGCATCGAGGAATTGCTGGAAGTCCTGGTAGTTGTTGTG
>CAZMWL010000096.1:0-5657 GCA_964569985.1 uncultured Occallatibacter sp. | reverse complement strand
CACCGGGCCCACGGGCCGCTGATCCATCAGGAAGATCACCTTGCCGCGCGCGCTCCTGAGCGTGGGCCAGTTGCCGGCCAGCACGGCTTCGTTCAGCGTTTTGTAGGTTCCGCGCACGTCGTCTGGCGTGATCATCTCCTCTGGCGAAAACACGGAGCGGATCTCCGCATCCAGTGCGTCAAATGTACGGGAGGTGAACGGCTCCGCTGGCGTCAGTTGCATGGGGCCTTCTGAGGAGTTCTGTTTAGTTTCAACCAAAATGAAAATCGGAATGTGGCCCGGATGCCCATGCGACCACGCTCGCACCTCCTCGAGGCACGCTTTGAAGGGCTGGCACACGCTGCGATAGTCGATGTCCTGCACGTGCATCACCTTGAAGCCCGGCTTCAGCATCACGCCCTCCGGGTCGAAGGGCGGATCGGGCGGAAGCTGCGCCTCGGCCACCATGCGCGGGCCCGCCGGGTGCGCGAAGCGGCCGCCATCGCTGTCGGCGAAAATGTCGAGCTCGATCTGCCGCACACCGCCATCGAGCTGGCGCGTGAGCGATGCGTGCCGGTAGTCGAGCCCGTAGAAGGCCTGGGGATCTTTCATCTGCCAAACCCAGGCTTCGCTTGGCGCGATCCCCGCGTGATAGCTGTTGTGCGACCCGATCACCTGAATCTGATTCAGCTTCAACGTCGAGTCCAGCTCCTGGCACTCCACCATTGTCGTTCCCCCAAGCGCTACGCCCAAGATCAGTCCTGCCATGGCCGCGAAATTCAGCAACATGCCTTCTCCGATTCTCTCTGGCGGGCGAAAACCTGCCGCGACCAGCCTACAGGATCGCACGCGTCTGCCGCGGTGTGAAAAAAGGCGCCATCGGAACGGAGCGCAATCTGGCTCTGCGAGAATAGACTTTCATGCTTGCTTTGAAAAATGCCGGTAAACGCTTCGGGCCCAGGGTGCTTTTTCTTGAGGCCGACTGGCTCATCCGCAGCCAGGAGAAGACCGCGCTCGTGGGCGCCAACGGCACCGGCAAGTCCACGCTGATGAAGATTCTCACCGGTCTCGAGACGCTCGATTACGGAAACCTCGAACAGACGCGCGGTATGAGTATTGGCTATTTGCCGCAGGAAGGATTGCAACTCACGGGGCGAACGGTTTTTGACGAATGCCTCACCGTCTTCGACGAGCTGCACGAAATGGAACGCGAAATCGAGCGACTGGCCGGCCAATTGGCCGAGCTGGATCACGAAAGCCCCGAATATGATGCCGCCGCCGAGCGCTATTCCATGTTGCAAGATCGTTTTCACGCGCTCGACGGCTACGCGCTCGACGCACAGGTGGGCAGCGTGCTCGCCGGACTGGGCTTCGACAAGCAGGATTGGACGCGGCAGACCGATGAGTTCTCCGGCGGCTGGCAGATGCGTATTGCGCTTGCCAAGCTGCTGCTGGCCAAGCCTCTTCTTTTGCTTTTGGATGAGCCCACAAACCATTTAGACCTGGAAACCCGCAACTGGCTCGAGGACTATCTCAAGAGTTACCCGTTCGGCTACATCCTCATCTCGCACGACCGCTATTTTCTTGATGTCACCATTGACCGCACCGTAGAGATCTGGAACAAGCGACTGACCATTTACCAGGGCAACTACACAAAGTATCTCAAGCAGAAAGATGAGCGCCGCGAGCAACTCCGGGCCGCGTGGAGCAACCAGCGCGAGCGCATCGAGCATCTTGAAGCGTTCATCAATCGGTTCAGGTACCAGGCCACCAAGGCCAAGCAGGTGCAGTCGCGGATCAAGGAACTCGATAAGATCGAGCGCATCGAGGTTCCCGAGGAAGAGCCCGTCATTCACTTCAAATTTCCCCAGCCGCCGCCTTCGGGACGCACGGTTGTCGAGGCGGAGAACCTGAGAAAGGATTACGGCGCGAAGTGCGTCTTCGCCGGCGCGCGCTTCAACCTTTCGCGCGGCGACCGCGTGGCGCTGGTCGGGGTGAACGGCGCCGGTAAGTCGACTCTCATTAAATTGCTCGTTGGCGACGAAGCGCCCACCTCGGGTTCAATCAAGCTCGGCCATCATGTGGTTGCCGAGTACTTCGCGCAGGACCAGTACAAGGTGCTCGATCCCGAGGCGCGCATGCTCGATGACATTGGCCGTTCCGCGCTGCGCATACCCGAGGCCGCCCTGCGCTCGCTGCTTGGCTGCTTTCTCTTTTCCGGCGACGATGTTTTCAAGCCGCTGGGCGTGCTGTCGGGAGGCGAGCGCAACCGTTACGCTCTGGCGCGCATTCTGGTTTCGCCTTCAAATTTCCTGCTGCTCGATGAGCCCACCAACCACCTCGACATGCGCGCCAAGGATGTGCTGCTCGAAGCGATTTCCGGCTACAGCGGCACCGTGGTCTTTGTCTCCCACGATCGCTATTTCATCGATCGGCTGGCCACGAGGGTGCTCGAAATCGAAGGTGGCGCGATCACGGCCTACGAAGGCAACTACGAGGATTATTTGCGGCGCAAGGAGGCACTGGCCGCGCCTCTCCAAATAAATGGTCATCCTGAGCGAGATCGCCGCGGCGATCAAGTCGAAGGACCTGCATTTTCTCAAACCATGAAACAGCCTGCACCACCCGGAACAACCCTCCTCATCGAGGGCGGTTACGAGGAAACCAACGGCGCCGAAGCGGCGCCGGCGGCCCGTACCCGCCGACTGAACCCCATCAAGCAGAAGCAGATGGAGGACCGCTGCGCTTTTCTCGAGGAAGAGGTTCCGCGCCTTGAAGCCTCCATTGCGCACACCGAGCAGCAACTTGGCGTCTACATCTCCGCGGCCGAAACCCAACGCCTCACCGTGCTGGCGGAGGAACTCCGCGCGCAACTGGCCGCGCTGACTGTCGAGTGGGAAGAGTTGATGGCGCAGTTGGAAGGGCAAACCGCGCTCTCCTGATTTTCTGAGGTTTCTCATTGCCGCCAGCCGCGTTGGGCCGCTATCCTCATGATCGAGCGTCACTGTGCCTGAACAATACCGCAGAGGAGGAAGCATGGGGTCATTCACACGAGGTCTACTCGCATTTGTACTGCTCACATTCACCCTGCCCGGCATATCCCACGCGCAGGCTACCAACCTTGCGGGCAAGTGGAGGATCGCGTGGATACCCGTCGGCAAGCCGAACACCATCAATCTGACTGAAATCCCCGGCAGCGGCACGATGACCAATCTCGGCGGGACCTACCTCCCCGACAGCGGCGAGCATTGCGCACTCATAGGAGCCAAATCCAATGGCACAGACAGGCAAATGTACGTGGAAATTAGCTGTGCCACCTGGAGCATCTCGATGATCGGAACGGTTGCAGTGGATGGCCAGCAGATCAATGGAGGCTACTTTGTCCATTACCACACCGGACCTTCTAGCGGAGAATATGTGATGGATAGCGGGAAATTTGTAATGGATAAGATTGTCTGCGTGTTGCCGGAAGGCTGCGGAAACTGAATAGAATCACAATGAAGCGAAGGCCTGCGGGATCTGCCGTCCGCGTTGATCGCCGAGCTGTGAGCGGAGCCCTGCCTTTAGCCCCTCGTGCATAATCAAAATACGATGGCTCTTTTGTGGAATCCCGAGAGCTGGTCTCAGCGGCTGGCCGAACTGGAAGCGCAATCCGGCGACCTGAAGGAAGCGCCGCTGCGCCGCGACGTGCGCTCGCTGGGCACGCTGCTGGGCGCGGTGCTGCGCGAACAGGCCGGCGACGAGGCGTTCGCGCAAGTGGAGGCGCTGCGCCAGGGCACCATCAGCCGCCGCGATGCCGAGGCTCGAGGCCGCACCGAAGAGGCGGCGCGTCACGCCGCCGCTGCGCTTGAACTGGTGCACGCGCTGCCCGTCGAGCGCGCCGTCCTGCTCACCCGCGCCTTCGCCTTCTACTTCGAGCTCATCAATCTGGCGGAAACGAATCACCGCAAGCGCCGCCGCATCGCCCTGCGCCTGAGCGGACAAGCCGGCCGCCAGAGAGGCTCTCTCGAAGGCACATTCTGCGAGATGCGCCGCGTGGGCATCGGTGCGGAAGAGGCACTGAACTGGCTGCGCCGCGTGCTCATCGTGCCGGTCTTCACGGCCCACCCCACCGAGGCCGCGCGCCGCACCGTCATGTTCAAGCGCCGCCGCATCGGCGAGTTTCTTGAGGAACTCGATCGCATTCCTCTCCCCGAGCAGGACATGGCGCGGCTCGAGGAGCTTGTTCTGGCCGAGATTACCGGCCTCTGGCAGACCGACGAAGTGCGTTCGCGCCGGCCCACGGTCTACGACGAGATCAAGATGGGCCTCGACTACTACGATGTCTCCATCTTCGAGACTCTGCCCGAGCTCTATCGCGAGATCTCCGCGGCCCTCCGCGCGGCTTACGACCTCGAAATTGATCCGCTCGAACTGCCGCTGGTGCTGCGCTTTGGCTCGTGGATCGGCGGCGACCGAGACGGCAATCCATTTGTGACGCCCGAAGTGACGCGCGCCGCGCTGCAGCTTGCCCGCGGTCATCTGCTGCTTTACTACCAGCGCCAGCTCGACCTCATCATCGACCTGCTCACCACCAGCGCGCAGCAGCGGCCGGTGAGCGACGCGTTGCTGGAGCGCCTGAACGCTTATGTGGCGCAGGTGCATACGCCGGAAGCGCAGGTTTTCGGATCGCAATACGAATTCGAGTATTACCGCCGCTTTGTGATCTGCCTCAAGGCGCGCGTGCAGCGCACGCTGGAGGAGGCGGGCGAGGCGCATGCGGGTCCGGGTTCTGCGCTGCCGGTGATGCCGTATACATTGGCGCGCAGCCACGACAAGCTCACGCAGGCGCTGCCTGCCTACTGCTCGGTGCAGGATTTCGTTGACGATCTAGAAACGCTGCGCGCGTCGCTGGGTGCGAACGGCGGCATTCGCATTGCCCGCACCCTCATTGAACCGCTCATCCTGCAGGTGCGTACCTTCGGCCTGCATCTGCACACGCTCGACATCCGCCAGCACGCACGCGTTCACGCCGCGGCATTGCAGGAGGCAATCAACGATACTATCGCGCCCTCGCTGGCCGGCGGGCTTTCCGCGCAGACGGCGAGCGTGCTTGAAACCTTCCGCGTGGTTGCCGAAGTGAAGCAGGGTTGTTCGCCCGAGGCGGTTCGCCAATACGTGATCAGCGGCGCATCGTCGGTAGAGGATGTATTGGCTGTCATTCGCCTGGCGCGACTGGGCGGGGTCACGGTGGAGGGCGCAGGCGAAGGCCCCGGCATCGATCCCGGTCTGATGCCGGTACCGCTCTTCGAATCCATTGAAGACCTGCGCAACGCGCCCGCGGTGTGCCGAGAGCTTTGGAGCCGTCCCGATTATCGCAAGCTCCTCTCCAGTTGGGGCGACTGGCAGGAGATCATGCTCGGCTACTCCGACTCCAACAAGGATGGCGGTATGCTGACCTCCACGTGGGAGATCTTCCGCGCGCATCGCGATTTGCACGTGGTCGCGCGCGAAGCCGGCATCAAGCTGCGCATCTTCCATGGCCGCGGCGGCACGGTGGGCCGCGGCGGCGGACCCACGCATCGCGCCATCTTCGCGCAGCCTTTCGACTCGTTCGACGGCCAGTTGCGCATCACCGAACAAGGCGAGGTGCTCAACTTCAAATACGCCGACGAGGTGCTGGCGGAGCGCAACCTCGA
>CAZMWL010000095.1:0-5710 GCA_964569985.1 uncultured Occallatibacter sp. | reverse complement strand
ACGTCGTTGAGGTCGTTCTGCTGCCAGGCGTTGGTCAGATAGAAAGTCTGCACGGCCTGCTCGTCAAGGTCACGCCGCTTGGAGGGGGTGTTCTGGGCCACAAAGATGGTATTGCTCGTGACCGGACGCCAGAAGGTATTGGACTGCACGCTGACAATGCGAAGGGCATTGAGCAGCGAAACGTTGTTCAGGTCGACCTCAATGCGGGTGGAGTGGTAGTCGGGATCGAAGAGGACATTGATGCCGGCGGCCTTGCCCACGGTCTCGTAGATCACCTTGGAGTCCTCGGCCATATGCAACGAGAGGGGCTCATTGGACACCGGCTTGAGCTCCGGCGGAGACTCGATGGTTTGGAGTAGCTCGGATTCGGCGGGGGGCTGGGGAAGTCCCGCCTCAGGCACCGGGGCGCTTTCACCCTGCTTTTGGCGGAGGTGGGCGATCTCCTGCTGCGCGGCTTCGTTGCTAGGGTCGATTTCGGCGGCGTGGAGGAATTCTCCCAGCGCGGCCTGGGTATCGCCGTCCCGCTCCAGCTTGCGGCCATTGCTGACGTGGACCGAAGACGCGGTGACGCGCACACGCGCAATAGCAATCTTGAATTGCGTGTCCCTGGGGTTCTTTTTGAGCGCCTTCTGGTAGTCGTCGAAGGCGGCGTCGTAGTCTTCGCGCGCTTCGGCGGCCACGCCCTGCTTGTAATCGGCGTTGGCGGACTCAGCGTAAACCTTCGCGCCCCGCAGGCCAAAGCCTGCCGCTACGGCGAGCAGGACGATGGCGAAGATAGTTTTCGATGTCATGATTCCGGCTGCGGCCGGAGCGGGCGTGCTGCGGTTCATCCTACTCCCCGGCGTCTCGCCTTGCGTTTGTGCGGGTCCGCCTGCGCCACCCCCGGCGGCGCGTTGCGGCCTGGGTTGCAGATTTCGGGCGGGTGTCCCGATGAGATTCCTGGTGCCGATCCTATGCGAAAAACGCTGCTTCATTTTAACAAAGCCCCGCTGACCTCAGTCGAAAACCACGCCGATGCTACGATAAAGACTCAAGGACGATCGCCCGTGCCCCGCCAAAGCAGCCACGTTACCGCTCCCAAAGACACGCAGCCCACGAAAAAGACGACCCAGCCGCGCGACCCCGTGGCCAGCGGCGAGCGCGACGCCGCGCACAACCGGGCCGCCAGCCACAATTATTTTCTCCTGGAGAAATTCGAGGCCGGCGTGGCGCTGCGGGGCACCGAGGTGAAGTCGATCCGCGAGGGCAAGGCCAACCTGAAAGACTCCTACGGACTCATCAAGGATGGCGAGGCGTTCCTGCTGAATCTGCATATCGGGCCCTACTCCCACGGCAACATGGCCAACCACGACGAGACGCGCACCCGCAAACTCCTGCTACATCGCGAGGAAGTTCGCAAGCTACTTTCCAAGACGCAGATCAAGGGGCATACGCTCATCCCCACGCGGCTCTATTTCCGGAAGGGTCGGGTGAAGTGCGAGTTGGCGTTGGCCAAGGGCAAGCAGGACTGGGACAAGCGGGAGACGGAACGGAGGCGGGAGGCCGACCGGGAGGCGCGGGCGGCGATCAACGCCAATAAGCACAGGGGCGGGCGGTAGCTGGGAGCCAGGAGCCGACAGCAGCCGAGCTAGCCAAGCCACTCATCCGTCTCGGTCTGAGGCTGCCCACGGCGCTCCTGCGCGATGTCACTGGAAGGCGGCACTTCGGGTTTGGCGATTCTCTTGATCTCGTTCCGGGTTTTGCCGACCTTGACCCGGTGGGGCTCCATACGCAGGACGCCGTCCTCAAGCGACAGGACGACGCTGTCGCCGAGCTTCAGGCCCATGCCTTTGCGGATCACTGCGGGAACGACGATGCGGCCGTTTTCATTGATGCGGGCTTGAATACCCTCTATTTTCATTGGGTCGTACCAACAAATGACACAATATGACATTTTCTTGGAAATGTCAATTCGAAAGATATGACAAAAAATGTCATATAGTTGATTGCGATGGCCCCGCGACCGGCGCGCCGGGGAGCGGCGGGCGCAAGGCGGGCGCGAATGAGACCGTCCTGCTCGGCGCGCGGCCGGGAGCCATGGTGCTTGCCTGACCGAGTTTCGGGTGGTCAAATGGACTCTCGCCGCTTTACAAAAGCCAAGGGAGGGTTCGCCTTTGCGCCTGCCGCCGGCCATCCCGCGCCTCACTGTCGTCGCACTCCTGACCATCGTCCTCAACGCCCCCGCGCAAACCGTCGCGCCGGAACCGGCCTCCAGCCCAGGCGCGATGGGACCCACCCTGCGCACGAGCAGCAATCTCGTTGTGGTCGATGTGGTCGTGACCGATCACGATCAACCAGTCCTCGGGCTCGACCGAAACGCCTTTCACGTCTTTGAAGATGGCAAGGAGCTGAAGATCACGTTCTTCGACCAGCACCAGCCGGAGCCTGCTGCGCCGTCTGGCTTCACGACTGCGGCGCTGCCCGCCAATACTTACACCAATCTGCCCGCATACCCCGCATCGAGCGCTGTGAATGTGCTGCTTCTCGACGCGCTGAATACGCCGTCAACTGACCAGATGTGCGTGCGCAGGAGGATGATCGATTATCTTGAGTCTGTCAAACCGGGCACGACGCTGGCCGTCTTCACGCTCTCGACGCAACTGCGGATGGTCACACCCTTCACCACCGACGCTGGCGCCCTGGCCAGAGCGCTCAAGAGCTCGAAGGCCAACCCGCGGCCAGCGATGCTGCTCGGCACCGCTGAAGCAGATGAGTTCGATCCCGCTCAAATCGACCCCGTGGCAAATTCTCCCGGACAACCGCCTATATCCTCCGCAGCCAAAGACGCTGTCGATGCGCTGGGGACATTCGCGGCGGACCATGCCGCCATCCAGACTGACGTGCGGGTGAAGACCACGCTTGAGGCAATGCAGCAGCTCGCCGGCTACCTTGGTGGCATGGACGGACGCAAGAATGTCATCTGGTTCTCCGAGGCGTTTCCCTTCACCATTTTTCCCGATTCCCCGCTCTCCCCTGGATTCCGGAACGTGAAGACTTACAGCGAGCAGATCCAAAAGACGGCCGACATGTTGACCGCGGCGCGCATCGCCATCTATCCCGTGGACGCGCGCGGGCTCAGCTTGCCCCCAGAGTACAACGCCGCGAACCGTCTCCCTACCCCCGGTCCGGCAACGAGCCATAACATCCTGCAGGAAGACGAAGACCTGCACAACAATCAGTCCACGATGCAAGAGGTGGCGAAGGAGACCGGAGGCCGCGCCTACGTGGACACAAACGATTTGGACAAGGCGGTGGCGGACGCGGTCAGGAATGGCTCCAGCTATTACACCATTGCCTATGCACCGCCGAAAGAGCACCTCGATGGCCAATACCACAAGATTCAAGTGCGGGTGGAGGGCGAGCGTGGCTTCGAGCTTGCCTACCGTCGCGGCTACTACGCGGAGAAGCCGGACGCGTCCCCGGCCAGCCAGGACAGCGCATTGAAGCAATTCGTCGCCGCGCTTGCGCACGACGCGCCGCCGGCCACGCAGATTCTATTTGAGGCACGCGTCGTGCCCGCCTCCGACCCGCTGCTCAAGGGTGTCAGCCTTCCCAATCCGGTCCCAGGCCAGATGACTCTCAAAGGGACGCCGCATCGCTACGTGATCGACCTGACCCTCGACGCGCACAGTCTCACCTTCAACCCCAACGCGGATGGCAGCCATCAAGCCGCACTCGAGCTGGCCGTCGTGGGCTACGATGCCAATGGGCAGCCCGTGAATTTCTATCAGCATCCGTTCCAACTCGGACTCAAAGAGGCCGTGATGCAAGAGATTATGACCTCCGGGATCCCGCTCCGGCTGGCCTTCGATCTTCCAGCCGGGCAGGTCTACCTGCGCATCGGCGTCCACGACCTGAATGCCAACCTCGCCGGGTCGCTGGAGGTTCCATTGCAGGTCAGCGCGCAATAACCAACCCTGCAAACTGAGTGGAGAAACAGCGCCGCCGTGAATGCCTCGTCCCGGGCTCACATCGAGCGCGTTTGCTTCAGGCCGAGTGATCCATGAAGAATAGGGATATGAGGACTGAGATCGCTTTCGCCCCGATTGCGGGGATTGCTACCGAACTACTGGCCGTTCTGGCTGCCGACACGCAAACCGCCAAAGGCCCCGAGACCAAACCGCAGCCTACGCTGCTGACCACGGACGCCGCCGTGCAGGCAGCCGCGGCCGGGTTACTGGCGTCGGGCGAGTACAAGGCAGGCGCGAATGAAACCGTTTTGCTGCACGCGCCGGCGGGACTCGCGACCAAGCGGCTGCTGATTGTGGGGCTCGGCAAACTGGCCAAGGCCACGGTGCACGGCGTGCGCGAGGCTGCGGGAACGGCGGTGCGGTTTGCCAAACCGCGCGGGATCAGGCAGCTTACCTTGGCACTACCCTTATGCGATGCGCTGTCCTCTGTAGCCAGCACCCGCGCAGTCGCCGAAGGAGCTTTCATCGGCGACTTCGATCCCGACACTTATCGCAGTGAGCGCAAAGATCAGAGCATCGAGACTTTCATCCTTGCGGCTCCGGAGGGTGTTTTCCGTTCGGCCATGGAGACGGCCTTCGCCGAGGGCGCGATCATTGGCGAGAGCCAGAACTTTGCGCGATCGCTGGTGAATGAGCCGGGCAACATGCTGACGCCCACGATTCTGGGGCAACGCGCGGCACAGATGGCGCAGGAGGTTGGGCTGGGATGGGATGTGCACTCGACCGAGATGTTGCACCAGCTGAAAATGGGAGCGTTCTGGAGCGTGGCGCAGGGATCGGCGGAGCCGCCGGCGCTGATTGTTCTGCGCTACGAGCCCGAAGGCGTGACCGATGGGCCAATACTCGGTCTGGTCGGCAAGGGCATCACGTTCGATACCGGCGGCATCTCCATCAAGCCTTCCGACAACATGGAGAAGATGAAGTACGACATGGCGGGCGGTGCGGCCATGATGGGGGCCATGCGCGCCATTGCGCTGCTGAAGCCCAAAGTGCGCGTGATTGCGATTGTGTGCGCGGCAGAAAACATGCCGTCGGGCACGGCGCAAAAACCCGGCGACGTGCAGACTGCCATGTCGGGCAAGACCATCGAGATCATCAATACCGACGCCGAAGGACGGCTGGTGCTGGCCGACGGACTGACCTACGCGCGGCAGCTCGGGGCAACGCATCTGATTGACGCGGCGACGCTGACCGCCGCTATTTCCGTCGCGCTGGGCAAGACCACGGCCGGGGTGTTTTCAAACGACGATCCCACGTATGCCAGGTTCGAATCCGCGCTAGCTGTTTCCGGAGAAAAGTTCTGGCGCCTTCCGCTGGGCGAAGAGTATGCGGAGTTGATCAAGTCGGATATCGGCGACATCAAGAACACGGGCGGCCGCTATGGCGGAGCCAGCTCCGCGGCCGAGTTCCTGCATACGTTCGCGGAAGACACGCCGTGGATTCATCTCGACATTGCCGGTGCGGCGTGGGTGGAGGATGCGCGGCCGTGCATTGCCAAGGGCCCGAGCGGCATTGCGGTGCGGTCGATCTTTGAGTGGGTGCGGAGCTTTTAGAGCGTGTTTCAAGAAACGCTTGTCTCGATTCCGGTTGGCCTCCCTCAGGGGCTAAAGCCCCACTCTTTTCCTTGCTGTTGCGGCCCGGCTTTACAGGCTGTTACGAAACTATTTAGCGGGTCGAGTGATCCAATCGCGGCGTTTCGG
>CAZMWL010000094.1:0-5722 GCA_964569985.1 uncultured Occallatibacter sp. | reverse complement strand
GAAGATTGGCGGCGCGACGACCAAAAGAAATGGCCCATCATCCTGTTTCTGCACGGACGCGGCGAGCGCGGCTCCGAGGGCATGTGGCAAACCCAGATCGGCCTCGCCGAAGCCGTGCGCAACCATCCTGACCGCTGGCCGTTTGTGATCGTGATGCCGCAGTGCCCGTCGAACGCCCGCTGGACCGATCCCGCCATGCTGGAGCTGGCCATGGCCGCGCTCGACCAGGAGTCGGCCGAGTTCCACGGCGACCCGGCGCGAACTTACCTCACCGGCCTCTCCATGGGCGGATACGGCGCGTGGGAGCTGGCTAAAGCGCATCCGCATCGCTGGGCCGCCATCGTCATTGCCGCCGGCGGCGTGTTCTGGAGCTACGAGCCGGAGCGCTGGCAGCAAGCCAACATCCTGCCCGCCGAGTACGCCCGCGCGGTGGGCCGCACGCCGGTGTGGCTCTTCCACGGCAGCCTGGATACCACCGTCCTGCCCCGCCAGAGCCAACTCATGTTCGACGCCTTCAAAGCCGCCGGCGGCAACATCCGCTTCTGGCTCTACCAGGGGCTGTTGCACGATTGCTGGACGCGCGCCTACGACGAGCCCGATCTGCCGCGCTGGCTGCTGGCCCAGCACACGCCCGAGGCTCCCGAGACCCTCGCGGAATTTCTCATGATTCCCCTGCACCCGCCCACCATCAGGCTCAGCGCCGCGCAACTCGACAGCCTCGCCGGGCAGTATCGCGAACTCGACGCGCACGGTTTAACCACAATCTACCGTTCGGGCGATCAGCTCTTCGAGAAAACTCCCGGCGGCGAGGTGATCGGGCTGGAAGCCGAGGCGGTCGACTCGTTTTTCCGCCCCGGCGACTTGACCGGCGCGCGCACCGTGCATCTCACCTTCGAGCGGGACCCGCAGGGGCACGTCGCCGCATACGTGCTGCACGACAGCCGCCACGAGGAGCGGTGGGTAAAGATCCCCGGCGGCGGAACGAGTAAATAGATCTTGCGCACGAAAAATGCGTGCCTCAGGTCCCGACTCTGGGACCTGGGACAGCACGAACCTCAACTCCCCTCGCCCAACTCTCCTCTCCCAACCCAGCTCAATACTTCGTGCCCCATCCATTTCGCGCTCTTTGCGAAAGGGTGGGAAAGCACGAACCTCAACCCACACGTCTTAAATCAGACCGCCCTCGCCCGCCGTAAACTTCCCGGAACTAACCTCAACCGCCCTGCGTACCCCTTTCGACAGTTCGGGGAGGCGCTATGTTTTGCAGCGGATGTGGTCGCGTGCTTGAAACGAGCCAGGGATTCTGCCCGCAGTGTGGCCGGGTGGCAGCCCCGCTCACGCCGCCGGCTGTCCCGGTGCCCGGCTTTGCGCTTGAATTGGATCGTTTTGCCGGCAAAGTGCGCGTGCTGGGCATCTTGTGGCTGGTCTTCGGGGGGCTCTCGCTCCTGGCGGGACTCGCCGCGCTGCACATCGCGCACAACCTCTTCTCCGGCGGCTTTGGCCCCTGGGAACAGTACCAGCACATGTTCCCAGACTGGTTCCTGCCGGTCGCGGTTCGCTTCTTCCTGGTTACGATCATCCTTCGCGCCATCGTGTGCGCCATCGCCGGATGGGGTTTGCTCGAACGCACCCAGTGGGGCCGCATCATGGCCATCATCGCCGCGGTCATCTGCATGCTCAAGTTCCCCTTCGGAACCGCCATCGGCGTCGCCACGCTGGTCATCCTGCTCGGCTACAGGAACTCAACCCTCTACGACAGCCTGTGAAAAACAGGTGTCAGGCGTCAGCTTCCATTGCGCACTCATAAGGAAGGAATGTCGCGGTAACCACGCCGGAGGCGCAGACGCCGTAACCGCGCCGTAGGCGCAAAGAATGCTAGCCCCGCGCTTTGCCGGGGTCCCCAAGAAATGGCCTTTGTTTCTTGGGGTGGACTCGTGGGGAAAGCAGATTCCATAGATCAGCTTCGGAGTCCCGTAGGGACGATGCAGAGACTGTTCCCTGTTCCCTGTTCCCTGTTCCCTGTTCCCTGACCCCTGACCCCTGACCCCTGAAACCTGACCCCTGTCTTACAATCAATCCATGTCCTTCCCAGCCAACCGCATGCGGCGGATGCGGCGCAACCAACCGCTGCGAGACCTTGTCCGCGAGACCAATCTCGAGCCCGGCGACCTCATCTATCCTCTCTTCATCTGTCCCGGCAAAGGCGTACGCAACCCCATCGGTTCCATGCCCGGCGTCTTCAACCTTTCCGTGGATGAAGCCGTGCGCGAAGCCGAGGAAGCCGCCCAACTCGGCATCGGCGGTTTGCTGCTCTTCGGCCTGCCTGAAGCGAAAGACGAAATAGGCACCGGCGCTTGGGAAGAGAACGGCATCGTCCAGCAGGCCCTGCGCGCGCTCAAAGCATCGCCGGCGGCCAAAAAGCTGGTGCTTATCGCCGACGTCTGCCTGTGCGAGTACACCAGCCACGGCCATTGCGGCGTGGTGGTCAAGTCGGGCGACGCATTCGACGTGGATAACGATCCGACTCTCGAATTATTGGCGCGCACCGCGGTTAGCCAGGCCAAAGCTGGAGCCGACGTGGTGGCTCCCAGCGACATGATGGACGGCCGCGTCGCCGCCATCCGCAAAGCGCTCGATGCAGCGGGCCTCAAGCAAACGCCCATCCTCAGCTATGCGTCCAAATTTGCCTCAGCGTTTTACGGCCCCTTCCGCGAGGCCGCCGATTCCGCTCCGCAGTTCGGCGACCGCCGCAGCTACCAGATGGACGGCGCCAATCTCCGCGAGGCCATGCGCGAGATCGATCTCGACATCGAGGAGGGCGCGGACATGATTCTGATGAAGCCCGCCATGCCCTACCTCGACGTGGTGCGCGCCGCCCGCGAGCGCGTCGACGTGCCCATTGGCGCCTACCAGGTCTCCGGCGAGTACTCCATGCTGCACGCCGCCTTTCAAAAAGGCTGGCTCGACCAGAACCGCGCCATGCTCGAGTCGCTCGTAGGCATCCGCCGCGCCGGCGCAGACTTCATCGTCACCTACTTCGCCAAAGACGCCGCCAGGCTGTTGAGTTGAGCTGGATTCTTCGCTTGCCAATTGATCCGCCCTGACCTGTGGGCGAAGGCTCACTCCGGGCTGTCTAGTACTCCAGTTGAAGTTAGGTTTTTTGCGGAGGGAGCAGGGGCCTTCAGGCCCCTTTAAAAAGCTGCAAAAACAGGGCGGCCTTTGGGCCCGGGCACTCGTCCTTTTGCGGCATCCCGGCGAAATACAACTGTAGTACTGGCAGACAGCGGAAAAACCCTGCAAGGGCCGCAAGAAGTGCCGGGGACGGTTCACAGCTTGCTGGAGAATTGCAGGAGCCAGGTTTTGTAACAAGGGCACGGCTTCAGCCGGGCCAATAAAGGCAGAAAAATCAATCGGGCTTTAGCCCCCTGCGCGATTCCTCCCTCGCAAAGATCCCTTCTCTCTCAACATCCCGGAAGACCCCAAATATCAAGCGAACCAGCTAACCATTTGAAATCCGCTTGCCAATCGACCGGTGCTCATGTATTGAATGTTTATCGTTTTTCCCTCCCCGCTACGGGGATTCCCCTACAGAACCCATTCGTAAATCAACTCGGAGAGTAAGAAACACCGGAGGTCATGCCATGCGTTACGTCAGAGGTTGTACTCGCTCCATACTCTGTACCGTGATCGTCTTCGGAACCATGGCAATCGGTGCCCCGGGCCAGGCTCCGCCAGACCAAACGGAACCCCAGATTAACGCACTCGAGAGGCAGGCGAGCGCGCTCGAAAGCCAGGGGAGGAATGCAGAGGCCCTGGCCGCTTACGAGCAGGCAGCGAATCTCGGATCCCTCTTCTGCATCGACCACTTGGGGCTCCTTTATTCGGGGACGGCCATGTTACAAAATCCCCCCCAGGTGACGGTAGACTTCGACAAAGCCGTTTACTGGTTCGAGAAAGGGCTCGCGGAGCGGAGAGCGAACGGAACGGAGGCCTGGGGATATACCGCGGCCGGTGAGGAAATTGAAATTGGCGTTCTGCTCTATAAAGGCGACCCGGGCCTACCAGCCGATCAGGCACAGGGCATTAATTGGATACGGCGAGGCTTAGCCGACGGCGCTCCCTGGGCATCAATACAGGCGGTGTTCGACGCATATCAAATTGCCTCCCCGGCACCCACCGCCGCTCAACCCACAAATGCCCCTCAGCAGAACAATGCGCAGCAAGGCACTTGTGCCTTCGTCTATTCAGGCAGCCCCGTCGATCCCAATGGAACCGAATACAGTTACGGCGCAGCCTGGTCGCGCACGACAATTGAAGATGCGCAAAGCGCTGCATGGAACGAAATGATGAGGACCCCGGGCGGCAGCACGATTGACCACAGCAACGCTTATACCGTCGCCAGCGGATGCACATTTGCGCACGGCGCAGTCGCCGGAAAGCTGAAGACACAATGGCAAACTGGGGCACTGCTGGGGCCCGGCATCTACGATGTGATCACGGCCAATCTCGCCGCTACGACAAACGACGCGATCAATACAGCGATGGCTCAATGCCGCGACACCAAAGGCCTGGGCGGCGACAACGAGGTCTGCAACGTGCTGGCCCAGTGGTGACCGCGCAAAGACGCCGCCAAACTGCTCTAAGACGCCAGAATCTTATTCCTGCGCATGCCTTGATCGGCGTATACTCCCACCAATCTCTACCCGATTTCCCCTCGAGGTCTTTGCCATGAAGTTCCGGCCCATGCCATTTGCAGCTTCCCTGGTTCTGCTGTCCGCCGCCCTGTTTTCGGCCGCTCCGCCGCTCCATGCCCAGTCCCCCGCCGACAAGGCGGCTGACCAGGCCCTCGCCGAAAAGACGGTTAAGCTGGTTCGCCTCATGAAGGAAAACAACTTCAGCTACGGCGCCACGACCTCCCCAACCGTCTTCACCATTCATTTCACTGGCACAAACCTGAAAGACATCAAAGTCGTCCTGGCTGTGGGCGGCGACGAGGACAGCGATCTGGTCGTCTTTGTCACGGTGACCCCCAAGGCAACCATGCCCACTACGCCTGAATTTCGCTACAAGCTGCTCAAGTTCGATTTCGATTATGACCAGGTGAAGGTGGGCTTCGACGACGATGACGACCTGTCGGTGCGCATCGACGGCTCGATGCGCTTGGCCGACGCCACCTATCTGCGCAATCTCGTCCTCCAGGTCAAAAACTCCTCCGACGAGATTTACGGCAAGATCCAGCCCTCCCTGCTTCCCTGAGCGATGAGCAATCAGAGTCGAACTGAAATCTGCGGCTGCCTGCTCCCTCAGATGCTGGCGTAACAAGGGCCGCAGCGGGCGTGGCACACCTGGCAATTGGGAATCAACCCGCGCCGTAGGCGCAGCGTCTGTTAGCCCCGCGCTTCAGCGTGGGGAAAGCCAACCCCAAAATGGAGGCTGGAGTCCCGTGGGGACGGCGCAGACCATCGCACAAATTTTGCATTTGGGTCGAAGTGTGTTTTGCTAGCTAGAACCCGCCTATGCGCAAGCGACAACAGCAGTTCTCCAACTGCTGCAAGCCGAAGCCGCATCAGCCGAGTGGCTTTTTCCTCGAGAAAAAGCCACCCTGCACGGAGCCAGAGAGGGCACATGAAGTGGAGAACTGCTCTAGAAGCCTATTTTGAATTCTCTCGCCTCGGAACCAACTGGCGCACCGAGATTCTGGCCGGCGTCACCACCTTCCTGA
>CAZMWL010000093.1:0-5760 GCA_964569985.1 uncultured Occallatibacter sp. | reverse complement strand
CAGCAACAGGCGACGGTGGATTCCGAACGCGCCACCGAGCGGCAGAAAAAGGCGCTCCTTGACTACGACACGATCGAGCAGGATCGCCAGCAAAAGCTGTTCGATGCCGGAGTAACCAGCCGCGACACCCTGCAACAGGCGCAACAGGCCTATCAAAATGCCAGGGCGGACTACAATTCGGCGGTGGAAGCGCGCAAATCCCAGGAACAACTGTTGGACTACTACACCATCCGCGCGCCGTTCGCCGGGGTGGTGGGCGATATTCCGGTGCATGTGGGCGATTACGTTTCGCCGTCGCTCTCGCCGGCGACGGTGCTGACCACAGTGGACGAAAACAACGATCTTGAGGCGTACGTCTACATTCCCACGGAGCGCGCGGCCGAGGTGAAAATCGGACTCGGCATCGACCTGACAGACAACGACGGCAAGCTGCTGGAGAAGACGGCGATCGATTTCATCTCGCCCGAGGTGGACAGTACGCTGCAGGGGATTCTGGTGAAAGCGCCAGTGAAGTCGGGGCCCGAAATCCTGCGCAATGCCCAGATCGTCAAGGCCAAAGTCATCTGGAGCACGAAGACCATGGCGGTGGTTCCGGTGCTGGCGGTAATCCGGCAAGGCGAGCAGAGCTTTGTTTTCGTGATGCAAAAGCAAAACGGCATGGCCGTGGCGCACCGCATGCCGGTGGTGCTGGGCGATACCGTGAACAACAACTATTCAATTGTTTCCGGGCTGAGCGCGGGCGACAGGGTGATTGTCACCGGCATTCAATTTCTGGTGGATGGTATGCCGGTGATTCCGCTGGGTGGGTGAAAAAGCAGCTATCAGCTTTTAGCTCTTAGCTCGTGTGCGCGGAAGGAAAGAGTTCAATTGAGCAAAAAAGGTTGAAGGCTGTTAGCTAACAGCGAATAGCAAAGCAGGAAAGAGAGCTTACTTTGTTTGTCGATTTCTTTATTCACCGGCCGGTTTTTGCTACAGTCTGCGCCTTGATGATCATTCTTGGGGGCGCTGTCTGCATTCCCAATCTTCCCGTGGCCATGTACCCCACGCTGGCGCCGCCGGTGGTGGCAGTGACGGCCAATTACGTGGGCGCCGATTCCGAGACCGTCGAGAAAGCCGTCACCATTCCGCTGGAAGAGGCCATCAACGGCGTGGAGGGCATGCGCTACATCAGCTCTTCCAGCACCAACAGCGGAACCTGCGAAATCGACATCACATTTCAGACCGGCTACAACCTCGACATCGCGGCCGTGGACGTGCAGAATCGCGTGGCCAGCGTGGAAGGCCGTCTGCCTGGCGAGGTGGTCTCCACCGGCATCGACATCATCAAGGCCACCAACAACTTCGTCTTCGGCGCTGGATTTTATACGCTCGATGGCCGCTACTCCAGCGAATACATCTCCAACTACCTGGATGTTTACGTGAAGGACGCGCTCAAGCGCGTGCCGGGCGTGGGCGATGTAATGATCTTCGGCGAGCGCAAGTACGCCATGCGCGTATGGCTCGATCCGGTGCGCCTGGCCGCGCGCAATCTTACCGCAACCGACGTGGTGAGCGCGCTCGAAGAGCAGAACGTCGAAGTTCCCGCCGGCCAACTCGGGCAGCCGCCTTCTGATTCGAAGCAGGCGTTTCAGATTCCCGTGCGCGTGGTGGGCCGTCTATCGAGTCCAGAGGAGTTCGACAATATCATCGTCAAGAACTCACCGAACGGCCTGGTTCAGCTGAGGGACGTGGGCCACGCGGAAGTCGGCGCGGAGGATTACAGCACTCTGCTCGAGTACGCTGGCCATCAGGCGATGGGCGTTGGCGTGGAGCAACTGTCGAATGCCAATGCGCTCGACGTGGACGCCAAGGCCAAAGCTGCGCTGGCACAGCTCGCGAAGAATTTTCCGCCCGGCCTGCAGTATGCGATCGCTTTCGACTCCACAACGGCGGTGGGCGAATCGATTCGCGAAGTGCTGGTCACGCTGATTGAGGCCATCGTCATCGTCATCACGGTCATCTTTCTTTTCCTGCTCGATTGGCGTGCCACCATCATTCCCGCGGTCACAATTCCGGTGTCGCTCATCGGCACCTTTGCATTTATCAGGATCTTCGATTTTTCCATCAACTCTCTCACGCTCTTTGGCATCACGCTGGCCACGGGGCTGGTGGTGGACGACGCGATTGTGGTCATCGAGAATGTGCAGCGCCACATTCACATGGAACACTCGAATGCCCGCGAAGCTACATCCCGCGCGATGCGTGAAGTCACCAGCGCGGTGATTGCGACATCGCTGGTGCTGATCGCCGTGTTTGTGCCGGTCAGCTTCTTCCCCGGCACTACGGGCATCCTCTACCGGCAGTTCTCACTCACGATTGCATTTTCTATCGCCATTTCGGCATTCAACGCGCTCACACTTTCACCGGCGCTTTCCGCGCTCTTTCTGCGCGGCGAAGAGGCGCGTCCGCGCCAACTTGATTTTCTCCACATCGACTTTGTCTCGCGCGCTTTTGCCGCATGTATTCACAGCGCCGACGACTTCATCACCTGGCTGGGGAGCATGTACGCGCGCGTGATTCACGTGGCATTGCAACTGCGCTACGTTCTGCTGCTGGTGTTCTTCGCTGGACTGGGCGCCACGGTGTGGATGTACCGCTCGGTGCCAACTGGCTTTATTCCGCAGGAAGATCAGGGCTACTTCATGGTGCTTGTGCAGGCGCCTCCCGGATCTTCAATGGCCTACACCACGGCGCTCGCAGAACGCGCGGGGGCGATGATTGACCAGGAACCTGAAGTGGGTCACCGTCTATTCTCAATCGTTGGCTTCAGCTTCGCCGGCTCCGCTTCCAATTCCGGCATGATGTTCGTGAACACGGGCCCCCTTCCCGGACAACACCGAAAAATGCGATCGACGGCGGAGGTCTTGAAAGATATCGCGCCCAAACTGCAAATGCTGATGATCGTCCCCAACGGCGGGCTGGTGGCGGCCTTCGAACCGCCGGCCGTCCAAGGCGTGGGCAGCTTCGGTGGTTTTCAATTCATGCTGCAGGACCAGGGTGGAAACACCCTCAGCGATCTGGACCGCGTGGCGCACCAGTTGGTGGCAGCTAGCGCCGGGCACAAAGAACTGACCGGCCTGTTGACAACTTTTTCCGCCAACGATCCGCAGGAGCTGGTCACCATCGACCGCGAGAAAGCTAAGACGATGGGGGTTTCTCTCTCGCAAATCTCCACCACGCTCAACGTCTTCATGGGCTCGGAGTACATCAACGACTTCGACTACAACAACCGCACCTATCGCGTCTTCGTGCAGGCTGACAAGCCGTTTCGCATGAATGCCGGCGACCTGCACAGTTACTACGTGCGCTCCGATTCCGGTGAGATGATTCCGCTGGACAATCTTGTGACGGTCACAGAGAGCGCGGGGCCGCCGGTGATTTCGCACTACAATCTTTTCCGCTCAGTAGAAATCGACGGCTCGCCGGCTCCTGGCTACAGTTCCGGCCAGGCGCTCGCGGGCATGGACAAGCTGGCCACCGACAATATGATGCAGGGCATGACATATCAATGGACCGGCTTGACGCTCGATGAGCTCGAGTCGAGCGGCAAGGCGCTCGTGATCTTCGGCCTCGGCATTCTCGTGGTCTATCTCACGCTTTCCGCGCAATACGAGAGCTTTGCGCTGCCGTTCATCATTCTGCTGGCGGTGCCCATGGCGGTGCTGGGCGCGCTGGGGCTGGTGTCGCTGCGCGGATACGCGAATGACGTGTATTGCCAGATCGGCCTGGTGATGCTGATCGGACTTTCGGCGAAAAACTCGATCTTGATCGTTGAATTTGCCGAGCAGTTGCGCAGAAAAGGCCGCTCCATTGCCGAAGCCGCGATTGAGGCCGGGGAACTGCGTCTGCGACCCATTTTGATGACATCGTTCGCGTTTGTTCTCGGCGTTCTGCCGCTGGTGTTCGCCACCGGAGCGGGCTCACTGGGCCGCCGCTCTGTGGGAACCACGATCGTCGGCGGCATGTTGCTCTCCACGGTGCTGAATCTGGTGTTCATCCCGGTGCTCTACGTAATCCTGAGCCGCCTGCTCAGGCGCGGCGATGAGCACGCGGAGCATGCCGGAGCGTAGGCGCGAGCGCTCGCTTTCTATTCCCTGGCTCCGCGGAAGGCCGCATGGTAGATGTCTTCGGCGTCCTGCTGCGACATGGGCCGGGGATTATTTTTCATCAAGCGCGTGACGCCCAAACCCGCGCCGGCAAGTTGCGGTGTCTCCTCTTCGTCGATGCCCAATGCCGAGAGGCTCATTTCCAGACCTGTGGCGTCGATCAGCCGCCACAGCCGATCGATGCCGGCTTTGGCAGTGGCCTCATTCGACGCGGCCGGCAGTGCGCCGAGTGCGAGGGCGACTGCGGCGTAGCGAGCGGGCGCCGCAGGAATGTTGAAGCGGGCAACATGGGGTAAAAGAATGGCGTTGGCGTGGCCGTGAGCCACGTGATAGCGGCCTCCCAGCGGATAGGAGAGCGCGTGCACGGCGGCCGTATTCACAGGGCCGAGGCAGAGTCCGCCATACAGGCTGCCCAGCGCCATCTTTTCGCGGGCTGCAAGATTGCCAGGTTGCCGCACCGCATCCGCAAGCGCGCCGGCGCTGAGGCGCACACCCTCAATGGCCCAGACATCCACCACCGGATGCGCAAATTTATTGGTATAGGCCTCAATGCAATGCGTGAGCGCGTCCAGGCCGGTGGCAGCGGTGACCGCGGGCGGAACGCTCAGCGTTAACTCCGCATCGATAAATGCCGCGTCGGGAACGAGCCACGGGCTGACCACGCCTTTCTTCATTTCGTCGGCGTCATCGAGCAGGATGGCGTTGGGAGAAACCTCGCTGCCCGTGCCGGCCGTGGTGGGCACGCATACAAGCAGAGGATTTCGACTCTGGACCAGACCGATGCCGAAAACTTCGCCAATCTTCTGCTTGCCGTCGAGGAGAACGGCCACGAGTTTGGCTACGTCGAGCGCGCTTCCGCCGCCGAGGCCGATGACGGCATCGGGACGGAATGCCTGGGCGCGCGCAAGGGCCGCGTTGAAACTCGAAACGGACGGCTCGGCGTCGACGGCGTCGTCAATCTGCGTGTGCGGAAGCCCCAAGAGAATGCGCTCGGCCATTTTGCGCGCGAACGGCGGCGCGATGACAAGGGCGCGTTGCACGCCGCGATCGAGGAGAAACTGGCGGCATTCGGAAAGGCAGCCGCTGCCGATGGTGAGGCGCGGAACTTGCAAGAGAGTGATGGTGTGCACGATGAGTCCCTGAAGGGAAGGCTAGTGGAACGAGCTTGCGAATGGCAATGCTGGAAGGGGGTGGGCGGCGGCTCAGGAAGCGGAATCAATGTGGCTTGACCACCTGCGGCGACCCCACTTGCGTAGCGGTTGCCGAGTACAGCCGGCAGTTGTCTGTGACCTCTTTGAAGTGGATGTAGGGATGGAGAAAGAGCGCCTCGCGCATGTCGCCTGAGCCCTCGGCAAAATCGGTGAGCCACACGCCGTCGGCTTCAGGATGGTTGTGGATGTGCAGCCACAGGCCCTTATGTACATTCGCCAGCAGGCCCCACCCGATTCTCCAATCGGCGACGGATTTTACGTTGATATCGACGGGTTCGCCGGATTGCTCGTCGATGGAGATTTTGCCTTGCATCACCTGCGCCAGGCGCTGGTTGATGTTTTTCGCCTCGAAGCGCGGATTGGGCAGAATGTCGTAAAAGAGAACGCTGCGGCCGTTGATGCGC
>CAZMWL010000092.1:0-5890 GCA_964569985.1 uncultured Occallatibacter sp. | reverse complement strand
CTGCAAAACCTTTATGCGCCGGTTCGATCCCGGCCCGCGCCTCCAACTCCTTCAAACGCCCACACCTCCGTCAACCTTTCACAGTTCATGCAAAAGCATCCCGGGGCGCAGTTTGCCCAGATGGAACGAGGACGCGCCATGTCTGAAATTGCCGAAAAGGATTTGCACCAGCAGTTTGCCAGCGACAACTACGCCGGAATCTGTCCTGAAGCTTGGGCTGCGATGAAGACCGCCAACCGCGGGCACGTCACGTCGTATGGCGACGATCCGTGGACGGCC
This sequence comes from uncultured Occallatibacter sp., assembly GCA_964569985.1. Classification (GTDB taxonomy): domain Bacteria; phylum Acidobacteriota; class Terriglobia; order Terriglobales; family Acidobacteriaceae; genus Telmatobacter. The sequence goes on along the minus strand of CAZMWL010000092.1, from coordinate 5,611 downwards.
AAAGCCGCCAATGCCTTCCGCACCCTGTTTGAGACGGAATGCGAAGTGTACTTCGTCTTCAATGGCACCGCCGCCAATTCGCTGGCGTTGGCGTCGCTCTGCCAGTCGTATCACAGCGTCATTTGTTCGGACCAGTCGCACGTGGAGACGGACGAGTGCGGCGCGCCCGAGTTCTTTTCCAACGGCTCCAAGCTGCTCGCCGCGGCCAGCGCCGACGGCAAGTTGACGCCCGCGTCGATTCGCGAATTGGCCACCAAGCGCCACGACATTCACTATCCCAAGCCGCGCGCGGTCACGATTACGCAGTCGACCGAGACGGGGCGTGTGTACTCGCTCAAAGAGCTGGGCGCGATTGCCGAGGAGTGCAAGGCGCTTGGACTCTCGCTGCACATAGATGGCGCGCGCTTTGCCAATGCCTGCGCCAGCCTGGGCTGTTCGCCGGCAGAGATGACGTGGAAGCTCGGCGTGGATGTGCTTTGCTTTGGCGGCGCCAAGAACGGCATGGCGGTGGGAGAAGCGGTACTGTTTTTCGATCGCGCGCTGGCCACGGATTTCGACTACAGGTGCAAGCAGGCTGGTCAACTGGCATCGAAGATGCGATTTCTCTCGGCGCCGTGGGTGGGAATGCTCGAGAGCGGCGCGTGGCTGCGCAACGCCCAACATGCCAACCGCTGTGCGCAGCAGTTTGCCTTGCTGATCGATTCCATCCCCGGCATCAAGCTGGCGCAGACGGTCGAGGCCAACGCGGTGTTTATCGAAGCTTCGGAGCAGATCCTCAGCGCGCTCAGGAGCCGGGGCTGGAGTTTCTACACCTTCATCGGCGGCGCGGCGCGCTTCATGTTCGCGTGGGACACCGATCCCCGTCGCATGGAAGCGCTGAGCCGCGATCTGTTCGAGTGCGCGACGGCAGCCAAGCCCGTTTAACACCTTGGGTTGACCTATCCTTTCGCGTCTCTTGCAAAAGGGTGGGACAGCGCAGACCCATCATTCCTATTGCAGCACCGCTTCCCACCGCCTCGATTCCCCGGAGCGGAAGATGGCTTCAATCACCGCCATATTCCCGATGGAATCTTCAAGCGGAACCGGAACCTCGGTGTTGTCGAAAACCGCGCGCGCGAATGCGTTCCCTTGCAGCGTGTACTGATCCGCTGTGGGGAACGTCTCCGTGGCGATGCCGTTGAAGCTGAGGTCGCCGGTTGCGTCGATAAAGAGGCGCGAGGGCCGGTCGTTGGGCGCATTGAAGGGAATTTCGAGCTCGATGCGGCCTCTTGTGCCCAGAAACTGTACCCTCTGGAACGGAATCAATTGCGTGCTGCAGGTGAAGATGGCCTGGCCGGAGGGAAAGTCGAGGATCGCCGAGGCCAGCCGATCGGTACCCATCTGCGGATCGCGATCGACGAGCGCCACCACGCGCCGCGGCTCTTGCTTGAAGGCGAAGCGCGCTGCCTGAATGCAGTAGCAGCCGATGTCGTACACGCCGCCGCCGCCCGTCTCCAGGCTGTTGCGGATGTTGCCGGGGTTCACGTTGAAGTAGCTGAAATGCGCGTTGACGGCGCGCAGCTCGCCGATGCGGCCCTCGTCGAGAAGCTCACGCACGCGAAACCACTGCTGGGCGCTGCGAATCATGAAGGCCTCGCAGATTTTTACGCCGCTGCGTTCGCGCACGCCGAGCAGCGTTTTGGCTTCGGCCACGGTCATGCTGAGCGGTTTCTCGCACAACACATGCTTGCCGACCTCGGCGGCCTTCACCGTCAAAGGCACGTGCAGCGGATTGGGCAGCGGATTGTAGATGGCGTCGATATTGGGATCGGCGAGCAGTTCTTCATATGAGCCGTACGCCGTTGGAATTCCCAGCGCAGCGGCCGCCTCGCGCGCTTTCGCAAGATCTCGCGAAGCAATAGCAGTAACCGTGGTCAGCTCGCCCTGCTGCATGGCAGGAATGACTTTCTTCAGGCCGATGTTGGCGGTGCTGAGCACGCCGAAGCGAAGCTTTCTTGACATACGGGCATGATACAGCCGCGCGCTCGGAGTTCGCGGATCAGCCGCGTGCGGCCATGGCCAGCGCCTCGCCCGCATTCGCGGCCACGCGCATCAGCTCGCGGTTGCGTGCTTCGATGAAGCCGCAAGTCACGGCGGTATCGAGAAACGCCAGCAGGCCGTCCCAATAGTTCGCCGTGTTGATGAGGATGATGGGCTTGGCAATCAGGCCGATTTGCGCCCAGGTCAGGGCTTCCATCAGCTCGTCGAGCGTGCCGTAGCCGCCGGGCAGCACCAGGATGGTATCCGAGAGCTCGTGGATGCGGGCTTTGCGCTCGTGCATGGTGAACACCACCTCGAGCGAAGTGAGGCGCGTGTGTGCGATCTCGCGGCCGCTTAACGCTTCAGGCAGCACGCCGATCACTTCAGCGCCCTCGCCCAGCGCCGCGTCGGCAAGCACGCCCATCAATCCGCGGCTGGCTCCGCCATACACCAGGCCCAGGCCGGCTTTGCCGATGGCGACGCCGAGCGCCGAAGCTTCCGCGCGAAAGGCAGGGTGCGATCCAAAGGCCGAACCGCAGAAAACCGCCACGCGGTGCAGGGACTTTTCTGGTTGAGTCATGGTACTCCCAGAATAGCTGCACGGGGCGCTGGATTGCTCACCCGGGAGAGAGATCGTTGTCAACAAGGATTTCCACGCCACCGGAGAAGCGCTGCGCAACGTGATAGTGCTCCTTCAGGTAATCGCGCAAAGGCTGCAAATTGTCGCCAGGGCCGGAGCGATCCATGATGTCGGCCCAGATCAAGAACCGCGTGGGATATCGATGGAGCGCAATCACGAGGTTGCTCACTTGCTCCGGGCGGGTGAACGCATCGTTTTCAACCCATTGCACCTCGGCGGGATTCGCGAGACCCAGCACGAAATTCAGATCGGGGTCGCCAAAGAGCCGATCGCCGGGATGTGCGTTGCGAAATAGCCACTCCACCATTCCATAGCGTTCGCCTTGCAGAAATGCCACGGAACCGCGCGGGCTGTCGAGTCTCTCGACCGGATGCATCACGGCAGCGGTCACCTCCGCGAGGCCGATCAGGCCTGTGACTGCCAGCGCAATGCCGATCAAGCGGCGTTTGCCAAGATCGTGAAGCATTGCCGCTCCGAGAATGTAGGCGAAGGCTGCGGCGCAATTCAAGCGCAACAGCGACAATGAACCAGCCTGCGCAAGGAATTCGAACGATCCGGCGAAGCAATATAAGACCAGGGCTTGATGGGTCGAAGAAGCGCGCGGTGCGATGGGTTTGCAGAGCAGGCGCCGGGCAATGAATGCCATGAACAGGAGCGGCACTGCGGCTTTTATCGCGAGCCATAAGCCCACAGACAAAACGGAATGGGCCCGCAGCGGCAGAGCGGAATGCAACTCCACAAAGAACATGGCTCGCGTGTTGGAGCGGCCCGCGGAGAAATAGTGCATGGGGAAGACGACCAGCGACTCGAACAGCGCTCGTGGGGAGACCGTAGTTGCCAGGTAAGCCAGCGCTGCGGATATGACCACGACCAGAGGGATGAGCAATGCACAGACGGCGCGCAAAGCTTTGCGCCAATCGCGGAATTTCCAGATGAGAAACACACACACTCCGGCCGCGACAAAGACTCCGCGGCTGGATGTGAAGAGCGTAGCCAGGCCGAGGAGAGCGCCTGCGCAGCAAAGCCAACGGAGATTGCGCGCCCTGGCTACGAGAGTGACGGCGGCAAACACCAGCAGAGTGCTGTACAAGTGATGCGTTCCGTCCATCAAGCTGCGCTGGTATAGGACGAGGAAGGCGGCCGCGGGAAGCAGCGCGGCGCAACCACGAAGCACCGCGCGCGAGAGCGAGTAAACCAGCAGGGTGCTTGCGGTGAGAGCGAAAAACACGATCAGAGGCGCAATCCAAAGGCGCACACCGAAGCACAGAAAAAACCAGTAGTAGAGATATTCGGTACCGGGAAGGTTGAGCTGAAACAAGTCGCGATAGAGGACCTCGCCATGAAACATACGCTCGGCGTGCTCAAGAAAGACGGATTGGTCTCCCCAATGCCAAATGGGCAGAAACGGAAAGCGAAACAGTTGCAGATAGAAGAAAATCGCGGCGACGATGCCGAGCTGAAGGTACGGCCATTTTGCCTGAGGAGGCGCGGCTTCGGGCGCGGCGCTGACGGTGCAACCTGAATTCATCGGATTTCGCATGAGGCAAAGATCTTTGGCCAGGATTCCCGGAATTGTTTGCTGGACGCCGCAATTGTACACACCGGGGCCAGCATCGGCTAATGAGCTTCCAGGGAAAGCTTTTTTACCCGCAATCGCTCACCGCCGGCACGCGAGGCCGCGTTTTAGAGGGCGGTGAGCGCGGATGCGCCGGCTGGCAGGCGCGAGAATGCCACGCCGGGAAATCGCGATTACTTGCCTGCCGGGGCCGCCGTCTTGTGCTCCACGAAGACGTGTGCTTGATGACAGCTCACGCACGTCTTGCCATTCATGAATGGATCGGACTTCAGTTGCGCCACCTGATCGGTGTGACAGGCGTCGCATGTGCCTAACGCCGGCGTGGCCGCGAAGTCCTTAGCGGTTGTTTCGCCATGGCACACGGTGCACTCCACACCGTTGGCGCCATGCGGGCTGGCTTTCCATTGGTCATAGATCACCTTGTGGCAACTGGCGCAGGTATCCCCGGCTGGAATCAGCCGATGGACAATATGCTTGGCTTGTTCCTGCTGAGCCATGGCAGGTTGGACGGCAACAGCCGAAAGGAGAAAAACCAACAGGGCGAAACCGAACATGCGCGGACAGAAACGATTCACGGGAGACTCCTGAGTACGGTTTCCAAGTATCGAATCCAGCGAGGGCTGCAATCTGTGATCCACATCACGTTTCACCGCAATTCGATCTGCGCACTGGCTGCAAGGCCTCTTGCCATCCCCAAAGTGGGCGGTTCAGTGCGCTTGAGACTTCAGCGGCGTAACCACGGAAGGGATCAAGTCTTTCAGGGGTCAAACAGGCTGCGGAAAGACGGTGGGCAAGCAGCGAATTCTCGTGCGAAGTTTCCGCAGGGGCTAAAGGCCCCGATCCATTGGTGTGGCGCTCGTTGGCACGGCTGAAGCCGTGCCCTGACACTTCGTGCTCCCCTGGAAGAGTTTTTCCGCAGCTTGTAAAACCCCTTAGCTTTCCTGCCCTTTTCGGCACGACTGATCAGCCCGCTGAAAAAGTCTCTCCGGCGTCCTCAAAAGAAAGGCCCGTGTCTAAAGCCACACTGAATTGAGGGCCTTTATTCGGGAGGCTGAAGCCTCCCGGTCCCTCCGACATACGAGAAACCGAGATTTTCGGCAGGCTGGGAAGTCGTGCCCTATCGCGGCGCTCATGATGCAACTAGTTCTAGGCGGCTCGTTCGCCCTCCTCGCCGCCTCCTCCTCCGCCGGCACCGTTGCCGGTCTCGCCCTCTTCAGCCTCCTCGCTGCCGTCGGCGTCACCGCCGCCGTCGTCGTCTGCGCCACCGCCGCCGTCGGCCTCTTCAATCTCGTCGCCGTCGATGTCGCCCTCTTCATTCGCGCGGTCGTCGTCAGTCTTAACGCCGTCGTCGCCGGCATTATCCTCTTCGCCATCCC
>CAZMWL010000091.1:0-5934 GCA_964569985.1 uncultured Occallatibacter sp. | reverse complement strand
TTCTCTGCAAAACGCGGTCGTCTTAACCATTGTTCTCACGTTTGCCGGCTACCTGGTCACGTTCTGGAGCAACCGCGTGATGGCGCGCCGTGCCGACCGGCTGCGCCTCGTCAATCAGCGCCTCAACGAGTTCTACGGCCCGCTCTACGTGGCCACCGTGGCCGGCAACATCGCCTACAAGGCGCTGCTCTCGAAGCAGGGCAAAACCCAGTGCCATCCCATCCGCGATGAGGACCTCAAGGAGTGGGTGTTGTGGATGAAGTCCATCTTCATGCCCCTGAACGACGTGCGCGAGAAGATCATCTTCGAGAACGCGCACCTGATCGTCGAGGAAGAAATGCCGCAGTGCCTGCTCGACTTCGTCACCCATGTCGTCGGCTACAAGGCGTTGCTCCTCAAGTGGGCCGAAGACGATTACGCCGAGCGCCGTTCCATGATCGGCTGGCCGCCCGAGTTCGACATCTACGTCGAGCGCTCCTACCACGCGCTCAAGGCCGAGCAGACGCGATTGCTGCACAATGCGCTCTGGCGCCTATGGCACCGCGCCAACGGCCGCAAGAATCATTCATGATTCGGTAACAAGATACTGCATCCGTGCCCCATCCTTTTCCGCGCTCTCTGCGGAAAAGGGTGGGACAGCACGAACCTCAAGGAACGAAGTCGAGTTGTCAGAAATCTGGAGCGTTGGCAGCACGAACCTCAAATCCCCTCTCTAAGCTCAGCACAGACAGCCCGTGCCCCATCCATTTCGCGCTCTTTGCGAAATGGGTGGGACAGCACGAACCCAAACTCACAGGTCTTGTATCAGGGCGCGGCTTCACAGTCTGTTACGAAACTCGAGGAATTTCAAAATTCACCACAAGATGTTGGGTTCGGCAAGATGATCGCACCCAAAATGTGGCCTCGATTTTGAGTTTCGTAACAGCCTGTTCAGCCGCGCCGATAAGCGCCCACAAAAAGATTCGGGGCTTTAGCCCCTGAGCAATTCGCGCCAAATCCGTCCGACCATTCTTGAAACACGCTCCAGACGTCACGCCGGCATCGCCGGATTCAGCGAAGTCACATGCGCCACGGCCTTGGTCAGCCGCGCCTCGCAGGCACGCGCGCCCTTATACTCCGCCGGCGTATAAATGTGCTCGATCGATTCCACCAAATAGGCGCCGGGAAGAAACTTCACGCCCTCGCGCACGCCATCCCCGGGCAGCATCAGCACGTCGCCCTCGCGCGGCAGCGAGTGCAGGGTTTCCAGCGGCACCAGGTTAATGCAGGTTCCGTCGCCGGTAACGAACTCCAGGCAGTTGCGGCTGTGCAGCCTTCCTTCGCGCTCGCGCCGCGCCTCCTGCCGCACCTTCCACGACTCGTAGTAGCTTCCCCCCACGATCGGTAAGCCGATCAGAAATCCCAAAACACTGGCGTATTCGGCGATGAACGCTATCAAATGGTGAGTCATCCAGTTTCCATCTCCCACGCAAAGGTTACCAGCTTGGCGCCCACGGTTCAGCGTGCACGATCCACGGCCCACCGGCCCGCCTCTGCAAAGGCAGATTGCCCGTGCCCCATCATTTCGCGGTCTTTGCGAAAGGGTGGGAAAGCACCGATCTCAGCTGAACTCCGCCGTCCTGAGCAATAAAAATTGGATGTCACCCTGAGTGAGTCCGCCGTGGCGGACGAGTCGAAGGGCCTGCGGTTGCTTCTCGCGCATCCGGCGGGAACCACGGCCGCCCCCATCGACCGGCCACGAACTTGCCCACGGTTCACGATCCACGAGTACAGTTTTTCTGTTCCCTGTTCCCTGTTCCATCGCTATTGCCCAATCGACCCGTTCTGGTGCACCCGCCCGCCCCGAAAGAAACGGTGATGCACCATGCTCACTCCCAGAAGAAAAACAAGGAGAACGAAAATCGTCACGAAGAGGGTCGTGATGACTCCAGACATGGGTCGCTTTTGCTCCGGGCGTGCCGCCAGGTTCGCATCCTTATCCATCAGAGTCGCCTCAATTCCACCCCTGGCGCCGGGCGCGACCCGCGTAAGACCATACGCCTGGCGCCACGCTGCCTTGGGCAATTCAATAGCTGGCGCGCTCACTCTCCGCGTGCCCGGTCCCTCTCCTCAAAAACAGGTCTCTGACGTGACCGTTTCAGCAGGGCGACCGCGACACGCTCGTATCCATTCCGTCATTCTCGGATCATACTGTCATCTTCAAATCTGTCTCACCCAGGGGGTTCACCCCACCCGCCGTCAAGCCTACAGGCCCGTGAAAAACCCTCCCCCGCTTTCGCTAAGTCATTGATTTCCTGCTCCCTCGCTCCCTGCTTTTGCAGATCATTTCCCGCTTCCGGCGCACAATCGTTCTATGGTGATTGCATCCGGTCTCCGTCGCGGCCCAGACAGCAGTTTCGAAGCCACTCTAGTTGCTCTAGCCGCTGGAGCCACTGAAGCCGCCACAGCCGCTTCCAATGGCGCTTTCGTGGGCAGTTGCTCAAAAATAGAACCGCCCCTGTCACCAATAGGACCGCCCCTGTCGACATTTGCTGAGCCAGCACTGCGATTGGAATATCCGTCGGTCAATACCATACCGGGGTATAGTATTAGCAGGGCTATCCACGGTTCTATCTCTCAGGGTTCTCCCCGGTCCGTACCAGCTGCCCCCAAGGCGCACTGACCCCACCTGAACTCTGTCATCCGGAGCGAGTCCCGGCGCACAGGGACTTGTCGAAGGACCTGCATTTGTCTTTCGCAAATTCAGCTCAGCAAGAAAACCGGCGCCCCACGGCCCACGGCCCACGGTCTACGCCCCATGATCCACGACCGCTATTGCCCAATCGACCCGTTTTGGTGGACCCGCTGACCCCGAAAGAAACGGTGATGCACCATGCTCACTCCCAGAAGAAAAACAAGGAGAACGAAAATCGTCACGAAGAGGGTCGTGATGACTCCAGACATGGGTCGCTTTTGCTCCGGGCGTGCCGCCAGGTTCGCATCCTTATCCATCAGAGTCGCCTCAATTCCACCCCTGGCGCCGGGCGCGATGCAGGGAAGACCCAAGCGCCCAATTGCCATGGGACATTTCCAAAACTGGCGTGCTCACTTGCGGGTGCCCAGTCCCGCCCTTCAAGAAAGGCCTCCGGCGGTGACCGCTTCAGGAGCTCCACCTCGGCGCGCTTGTATCCATACTGTCATTCCCGGTTCATTCTGTCATTTTCAAATCCGCCTCATCCAAGCCCGCTTGACCAGGCGAAAAATCCGCTCCCCCGCCCACAAGTCAAGCCCCCATCCCTCAAATCGAACCGTCCGCCTCACGTTAACTCGTTCTTCTTCTGATCCCTGACCCCCGGTCCCTGATCCCTGCATCCTTGCAGATCATTTCCGCGAAACTCCTATCATTTCCTTAGCGGTGATGGAAACGCAGAGCGGCTTCTGCCGGCCCGGGCAAACACAGTCGGTGCCCCATCCTTTCGCCCATTCTTGGGGCGGAAGGGCGGGACAGCAAGAATGCTGATCGCATCGCACTTGAATCAAATTTTGGGAAGAAGCACCATTTTATGGGACGATATTGCAGCCAAAACGGTGCAAACCCGCAAAAAGTCTCTACTTTGAAGACTTTAGCCGCTAACCTCTTTGTTTTCAATTGTTTGCGGTAGACCGCTCAGACAGCTAACCTGCCTGTAATGAGGAATTTAGCCAAAAAGGGGAGGGGGGGTAAGGTACGGGGGGGTAAGGTACGGGGGGGTAAGGCACGGGGTGGTATAGACCGGGCGGACCTCCGACAGATTAGACCGGGGGGGCATGCCCGTTCACTGTCGGCGGAGCTGACAGCTGCGAGCCGTCTGCTGCTCGCTGTCTGCCGGTTGCCGTCTGCTCACAGCCGGCTCGCTAACTCGCTGACATGCTGACGTGTTCGATCCCGAGGTTCTTCCACAACCGCAGCGACGGACCCGCCTGGTTGATGGTGTAGAAGTGCAGCCCCGGCGCGCCACCGCGCAGCAGCGTCTCGCACAACCGCGTCACCACGCCAATGCCGAAGTCGACCAGCGCCGTCTTGTCGTGCTCCAACTCCTCCATCCGCAGGCGCACCCAGCGCGGCAGGTCGGCGCCGCAGCCGTTGCAAAAGCGCATGGTGTTTGCGTAGCTCGTGATGGGCATGATGCCCGGCACAATGGGAATCGTGATGCCCGCCTTGGCCGAGCGCTCCACAAAATCGAAGTAGGCGTCGGCGTTGTAAAAAAGCTGGGTCAGCGCCACGTCGGCCCCTGCTTCCACCTTGCGGCGGAAGTGTTCGAAGTCCGCTGCGGGGCTCGCGGCCTGGGGATGCATCTCCGGGTAAGCGGCGACCTCGATCTTGAAGGCGTCGCCGTGGGTCTCGCGGATGAAGCTGACCAGCTCGTTGGCGTAATGCAATTCGCCGGGCGCCTCGGGACTCAGCGCCGTGGCCGGCATATCGCCGCGCAGCGCCACGATGCGCTTGACGCCCGCCTCGCGATAGCGCTGGAGGTGTGCTGCGATGTGCGCGCGCGTCGATCCCACGCATGTCAGGTGCGGCGCTACCTCCACGCCCGTGTGCTCCACCACGGTCAGCAGGGTCTCGTACGTTCCCTCTTGCTGCGAACCGTTCGCGCCGTGCGTAATCGAGAAGTAGTCGGGGCGCAACGCCGCCAACTGCGCGATCACACCCGGCAGCTTGGCCGCGCCCTCCGCCGTGCGCGGAGGAAACAGCTCGAACGAAAATGTGCGAGGCGAAGGCATGAGAGGTGGTCAGTAGTCAGTGGTCAGTGGTCAGTGGTCAGAGAGGCCCGCGCGGCGGCTGATCACTGAACACTGATCACTGAACACTCGTTTAATACCTGTAGTGATCGGCCTTGAACGGCCCATCCACCGGCACGCCGATGTAGTCGGCCTGCTTTTGGCTGAGCTTGGTCAGTTTCACGCCGATCTTCTCGAGATGCAGCCGCGCGACCTCTTCGTCCAGCTTCTTGGGCAGCACGTACACCTGCGGCTTGTAGCTGTCGCGGTTCGTCCACAGATCGAGTTGCGCCAGCGTCTGGTTGGCGAAGCTGTTCGACATCACGAAGCTCGGATGGCCCGTGGCGCAGCCCAGATTCACCAGGCGTCCCTCGGCCAGGATGAAGATCGAGTGCCCATCGGGGAACGTGTACTTGTCCACTTGCGGTTTTATATTCATCCGCGTCACGCCGGGCGCGGCATTCAGCCGGTCGATCTGGATCTCGTTGTCGAAGTGACCGATGTTGCAGACGATGGCCTGGTCCTTCATCTTCGCCATGTGCTCGAAGGTGATGATGTCGGTGTTGCCGGTGCAGCTTACGTAAATGTCGCCGCGGCCCAGCGTGTCTTCCAACGTGGTCACTTCGAAGCCCTCCATCGCCGCCTGCAGCGCGTTGATGGGGTCGATCTCCGTAACCACCACGCGCGCGCCCATGCCCCGAAGGGAATGAGAGGAGCCCTTGCCCACGTCGCCGTAGCCGCAGATCACCGCGACCTTGCCCGCCACCATCACGTCGGTCGCGCGCTTGATTCCATCAGCGAGCGATTCGCGGCAGCCGTAGAGATTGTCGAACTTCGATTTGGTCACGGAGTCATTCACATTGATCGCCGGAACCAGCAGCTTGCCCTGTTCCATCATTTTGTAGAGCCGGTGCACGCCCGTGGTGGTCTCTTCCGAAACACCGCGCCAGTCGGCGACCACTTTGTGCCAATGCTTCGGGTCCGCAGCGAAGACTTTCTTGAGCAGATCCTTGATTACCTGCTCCTCGTGATTGCCGCTCGGGGTGTCGATCCAGCGATCGCCGTCCTCGAGCTCGTATCCCTTGTGGATGAGCAGCGTCGCGTCGCCGCCGTCGTCCACGATGAGCTGCGGACCGAGGCCGCCCTTGTGCGTGAGCGCGCGATACGTGCACTCCCAGTAGTCCTCGAGGCTTT
>CAZMWL010000090.1:0-5995 GCA_964569985.1 uncultured Occallatibacter sp. | reverse complement strand
CCTGCTTGCGGCGCAGTCCCTCCAGCGTGTGGCCCTGCCGCTGCGCTTCCAAAATTGCCCGCGTCTGCTCCGGCGATTCGTCCACGCTGGTCACGATAAACCGGCTGCGCGTCTCGGCGTCCAAGTCCGGGCGGGTCGTCGTCTGGAACACCGCCGTCGGGCCGTTCACCGTGTTCACCTGGGTCGTCAACTGGCCGGTCATCGGATTTTTCACCGTCGTTTCAATGACCAGTTTTTTCGCGCTGATAAGATTGCGGATGGCGTAGTGCGCCCCTTCCGCCCCAGCCACTTCCTCGACCGCCAGCACTTTATTTTTCAGCGAGTCGGCGTCCTTGTAAAACAACGCCCGGTCGGACAGTGACGTGAGTTTTATCAAGTCCTCGTCGGGACAGAGTTTTAGCAGCGTGTCCTGCAACAGCGATTTGCCCGCCCCGCTGCCCGACAGGATCAGCAACGCCAGCGGGTCGTCCAGCTTGCGGCTGGTCAATATCAGATAGCCAATCAGCTTGTTGGCTTCCTCGCCCACCAGTCCAAGCCGTTCCACGTCGCGTAAAATCTCGCCCGTCAGGTCGGAATGTTGTCCGAGTTTCAACGCCTCGGTTTTTTCCGGCTCGCTGACGGCCGGTTTGGCCGCGACGCTCTGGCTTTGCTCCTGCGTGTGTTTTTCCAGCCGCTCGGTCAGCCGGTTCAAATCGCTTTCGACGACTTCCGCCGCCTCGTGGAACAGGCGCGCCGTTTCCAAAATGAACGCCCGCCGCGAGCGGCTTAAATAAAAATCCACCGTGTCTATGTGAAAGCGTCCAAGCTGGCTCGGCTCGCTGCTCACGGCCTTGATGGTCGCCCGCAACCTCGCCGGACTCGGTCGCTCGACGCCCCGCAACTCATAACGGCGCGCCCCATAGCAGACCGTGACACCCTCCGTCGTGGCCGTCATGGTTTCCTCGCCCAATTTGGCCAGCACGTCGCTCTTGGGCAGCGCCTCGGCGCTCTGGCCGGGCTGCGGCTGCGCCGCCGTCAGCAATGCCTCAAAGTCTTTGGGGCCACGGCTGGCAAAAAATTCGTTCGCGTCCTTCACGCCCTCCGGCCATTGCACCGCTTGAACGCTGGCCACGTTCAACGCGGCCAGCTTTTCCTTTAGCTGTTCGCTCCCGTTTCTTCCGGCCTCGTCGTTGTCCAGACACAACCACGCCTGGCGCGTCGCGCCCTCGCGCAAAAGCTGCTCATGGTCTGCCGTCCAGCCCTGCGCGCCGTAAAGGGCAATCACGTTTTTGAAGCCTGACTGCCACAAGCTCATGGCGTCCAAAATCGCCTCGGCAATGAACACGGTTTTATTTGTCCGGGCGGCATAGTGATTGAACACGCCGCGATGCGGGCCGGGCAGATACAAGTGCCGCGGCTCGGCGTCCGTGATACGCCGTCCATAGATGCCGCAGACGTTGCCCTGGCTGTCGAGGATCGGCACGGTGACGCAGCCGCGAAAGTGTTCCTGGCCGCGAGCGTTGAGCACGCCCAAACTTTTCAAACCCTCCACGATGTCACCGGACGGCGGCAGCACGCCCGGCAATGTCCCGTTGCAGTAACCCGCCTGAAAGCTCGCCAGCATCGTCGGGTCGCTCAAGTGGCGGCTTTTCAAGTAATCCAGCCCCGCCCGGTCTTTGTGCAGCGTCTTGACGTAAAACGTGACGACTCGTTGCAGCAACATCGCCGGATTCAACGGGACACTGGCGGTCGGCGGCGGCTCTGGTGCTTGGGTGGCCGGTGGCGCTGCATTGGCCGGTGGCGCTGCCACTTGTGCCGCAACCTTGACGCCCGGCACGCGGCTTAACAGCTTCAACGCCGCCTCGCGGTCGGTCAGCCCTTCCTTCTTCGCCACGAACTGAATGACGTTGCCGCTCGCGCCACAGGCCGGGCACCGCCACAAGCCCTTGCCGCCCGTCACGCGCAATGAGGGTTTGTGGTCGTCATGGAACGGACACAGGCCAACGTGGTCTTTGCCCGCTTTGCGCAGACGGATGCCGTAGGACTCGACCACGCGCACCAGGTCGGTCGTCCGTTTGATGTGGTCGAAGTCCACTTTCATTTCACGCCCCGCCCTGGCCGGGCCTTGGCCACCGCTTTCAACCGCTGCACTTCCCGCTCGATGAGCGCGCCGGTGTCGTTGACCACTTGCGCCTCCACGACATCATCCTCGCGCCCGCTGTTGCTCAACAGTCGGGCCAGCGTCGTGATGGTGTGGCAGCGGTCGTTCACGGCGTCCTCCCATTCCAGCCAGCGGTCGGACTCGCGCTGAACGGCGGACGGTTTTTTTGTGGTTCTCTTTTTCATTGTGCCGCCTCCAATTTGTCCAGCCACGCTTGCGCTTTTTCCATCTCCGCCAAAAGCATCGCCCCCGCGTGGCTGACCAGTTCGGGTTTCACCAGTTCCGACCGGGGATTTTTGCCGATGGCCTCCAATAACCCGGCCAGCGTCGTGACCGTTTCAAAACAGTCCTGCAACCCGTCCAGGCAGTCCACCTTGCTGGCGGCGGGTTTGGGCGGTTCTGTTTTCATCGCGCCGCCTTTCCAAGCCCGGCCAGCAGTCTGCCAACCTCCGCCAGTTCCCCCTCCATGAAGTAACCGGCGCGCGCCGCCAGCGCGGGCGTCAACTGCTCCGGGTCGGCGCACGCCTCCAGCAACTCGGCCACCATCTCCACGCGCGAGCATCGCTCGTTCAACGCATCGAGGAGAGCCAGCCGGTCGGTTTTGGGTTTGGGTCGCGGCGTCCGCTGGCGCGAACCGCCTTTTTTCCGCGAACCCGTCAAGCGGGATTTGAAAGTTTTTGACATGCCCGATGATTACACAATAGACTGTTATTGATGCAAGTCTATTCCGTAACTTTTTTTCCGCCGGGTTACGCTGGTGACATGGGTCGTCCCGCAAAAACCAAACGCTGCGAGTTCGGCGAGCGGCTGGCCGCCGCCCGGCAACAGTTGGGGCTGTCGCAAGCCCAGGTCGCCGAGAAGCTCGGTGTCACGCAGCAGAGCTACGCCGGTTGGGAACGCCGCGAAACGGCGCTCAAACCGGAACACCTGATTCGGCTCGCCGAGATTCTCAACGTCACGGTGGATTATCTCTTGGGCAAAGAAAACGCCCGCAGACGTGGCGGCGGGCCGGTGGGCAAGGCCCGGCGCGTCTTTGAGGAAGTCAGCAAACTTCCCCGGAACCGGCAGCAACGCATCCTTGGTGTTGTCGAGGACATGCTGACCGCCCAGCAACTCAACCGCCAAGTCAACGGCAACGGCAACGGCGGCTCTTGATTTTCTCTTTAGCTGTTTCGCCGATGACAGCCCGACGCGGCCACGGGCTACGGCCGTTCCCGCAACGGCGCACCGGCTAAAAGAAAATGCGCCAGCATTTTCATGCAGCCCGGCACGGCGGCCAGAGTGCCTAGTGAGCAGGCCAGTGACGTTCGATTGCATGACGTGGCAGCAAAGGTTCGTGCGCCGCTCCGACAGGCCAGCAACCCATTCCTAGAAGCAAAAAAGAAAATCCCATGAGCATCGGACGCGGCCACGAACCACCAAACCACCGGCAACCGTCCGGCGCGATTCCGTTTTCGCTCGCGCAACTGCGCCGTCAGGATTCCGGCAACTGCCGATGCCTGGCTGTGTCAGTCCGGCGATTTTCAATCGGCGGGAAGTGCGACTCGCACCCGACAGCGTTTGATTCATCCAATGATTTTTTGCCCGTCGCGTCTGCGACATTTCATCGAGCAAGGTTCGGTTCACGCGCCAACTTTTTGCGGTGCGCCAGTGAGCGGCGGGCGTGACGGATGCCGGCAAGCTGGCGCGCGCGCTGCCCGGCCAGGGGCGCAGGCCGGATCAGCAGCGAGCGTGACAGCGCAGACGCCTGCCCGGACACAAGACGCAGTTATATTCGATGAACCGGGCCGTCGGACGCGAGGCACGCGAGGAGACGGCGGAGACTCGTGCGCCGGAGGCTCCGCAGAGCGGACACCGGCGCATGAGGCGGCATTGCATATAACTGCTCTTGTGTCCGGGGCAGGGAAGCATCCGGCATGAACGCCGCGAAGTGCTGGCGCAACTTTCTCCGGCGCGTCCGGCGTTACGGCATCGAGCAACCTTGCGACGTTTCCACCGTCAGCGTTTGATGCGTGCCACGGATTTTTTCCGAGCAGCCGTTGCGCTCGGCATTGAGCAGCCTCGTCGCCATTTCGAGGCGGGGTAAGTGTCATGGCTGAAAATTCTCTTTTAAGCCGTTCACTTACGGCTGTCCTGGTTGTGACCTGGCCGGATTTCCGCCGTCAAAACCTCGTCCAAATTTCGGATAAAAATCGAACAAGGCTCGAACGGATTTCGTCCAGGTCTCGTCCAGCTTTCGGATAATTCTCGAACGCAAAATCACCTAACAGCGTTAGACGTAAGGCGTGCGGTCTGGAATGGGGCTTGTTACGGCTGCCCCTTGCTCTGGCAAGGAGAATAGCGTCCTGCGAAAAATTGGCCGCTTCAAGGTGTCGTCACGCTGACATCCTGCCGCACGTCGGCCAGCTTGCCGCCGTCTAAAACTACCCGGCTGAATGAGACCTTCGCTGTCAGGTTCGTCGTCGTGAATGGCTGCGGACTGGTCACTACAAAGTTGAACGTCGTCCCGCTTTTGGGTGCCAACGGTGGCCGCTCCTTCGTGCCGCCAATCACCCATTTCGTGGACTGGCCTGCCATCTTGCCTTGCTCATCGAGGAGAAAGCACACCGCTCGCGCTGACTCTACTTTCGTGGCCAGTTGGTTCGTCAGCGCCAGTGTCACGATGGCTTTCTGGCCGATTACTTTCGGTGGCGCGACTGTCACCGCGAGCTGCGCCGTTGCCAGCATCGGGCAAAGCATCGCAGCGGCTAAAAAGGAAAATTTCACACGTCAGAAGCGTTCGGGCAACGGGTCAGTGTCCAGGTATCGAAGGTAATCGAATGACGGACTCGGATATTTCTTCCGGTAGTTTTCCAAATTGAACCGTATCACTTCAAGGTGACGATCCTCCCAATTAGCCATGTAGCTTGGCAACGATTCGAGAGCATCAGCCAAATCAAAAAGCTGTTCATGTTTCTTTGCCTGCGCCAACAATCGCGCCTCCACCAATCCACGATGCAGGATGAACAAAAATCGGCGCTGAAGTTCTTGTTGTTTCATTTCAATTTCCTCCTGGCGGCGGGACAAGTTTCACTTGGTTTATCGGCACGGTCGGGAGTTGTCCCGGCAACCCAAACGGTTGCAACTGAATGGGGGTCTGAATCGGCGGTTGGATGTTTAAGAAGCGAGTGTCCAATGGAATCTCTGGCTTCGGTGAAAAAAGTTGATTGAGTGGCACGGTCGTTGTCACTGGCGGCTGACCTTCCGTGTAAATGGTCGCAGGAATATCACTCGCGCCAGCTTGAAGCGAAGCAACAGAACGACGCACGCCGTTCTCGATATAATACTGCGGTGCTACCACTGGCGGCGTGGTGCCCGGCTGGAAACTATCTACAGCGCCTGCCGTTAATAGCAGCGCGCCGCCGAGCGTGTTCAATCCCGCCGATGCCCGGTCAACCCCGGAAAGCGTTTGACCGGTTATCAGGTCATACCCTGAAAAGAAGTCATAAGCCGAGGCCGTGGGATTGTAGCGATTGCCAACACCCAAAACACCCGTCACGCCGCCACCTGCCGCGTTGTAATCCGAAACGGCTTGGTTCACATAATAAGAGGGCGTGACGTTGTTTGCCGCCTTGTCGGTAAAATACGAAGCAAATCCCATCAGCCCGGCGAGCGTCGGCGAATCGGTGTTGTCGCCGATGTAATTGAGGATGCTGGAAGCATCACGATATTCCTGGCCATAGGAACCGCCGCTGTAAAGATAACTGCCAACGGCGCTGACTGTCTTTTCAAAACACCTTCCTGTTGGGTCGAATCCATTGATGGGATCACCGCCGCAAAAAATCCCAATACGCCCGTCCGCCGTAACATACACAA
>CAZMWL010000089.1:0-7323 GCA_964569985.1 uncultured Occallatibacter sp. | reverse complement strand
GCCCCACGAAATCGCATGATCATCTTCTCCTTGCAAACTTGCGACGGCGCCCCCGTAAGACACAAACGCGATTGCTCTTCCGTAAATCCCGAAAGAGTTGATTTCATGGACTCTTCACAGTCATCTGCGGGCCGACGGAACGCCGCAGTGAAAGCCGGTACAGGAATGGCGAAGATGCAGCGAGTAAATGACGGCCTCGCCCCCTGCAGTTTATCGTAGCTTGGCTGCGCCTGCGACGAACCGAAGGACAAGGGCGCTCATCCGAAACCCAGCAGTCATTGGAGAACCGCCGCCAGGCGCCGAGGCGATTCAAAAGAACCCGGAGATACCGCGGCCTCTCCCGAAGGAGAGGCCGCGGCAGGTTCGGACACTATTCGCTGGTTACTGATTCAAGGTGACCTGAAGCTGGATCGTTTGGGTGATTTTGCCGCTGGTCGCGGTGACGACCACACTTGAGGAGGTGGACGCTGCGCTGCCGCTGCCGCCGCAGCCGGTAAGCTGCGCGGCTCCGATTACGCCAGCGATCAGCACCAGGGCCAGGAAGAGTGCACGCCGCTTCTTCCATCCCAGGAAGCAAACAGCGATCGCGAACGTGGCTCCCCCGGGAAGGAACGGGTTGGAACGGTGCTGGAGAGCTGCGCTGCCGCTGCTCTCGGTTAACGTCAGAGCGGTAGAAGCGCTCTGGCCGACCGCCGGCGTAACCGTCACCGGGTTGAAGCTGCAAGTGAGGTTTGTTGGCACGGTCGTGCAAGCGAACGTAGTGGCGGAGTTAAACCCGTACTGAGACGTTACCGTAATGTCGACGATGCCGGGTGAGCTTGGCGAAACAGTTAACGTCGACGGAGCGACCGAAGCGGTGAAGTTCGCGGCCGTGGCAGACACCGTGTAGGTTGCGGTTGCAACTTGGCTGAATGCATACCCGGGCGCGATCGCGATCGCATTGACGGTTGCAGAGCCGGTAGCCGTGAAGCTAAAGGGCGCTGAGTAGAGGACGGCGGTCCCAGTGGGCGGAACGTTGGGCACCCCATTTACGACCGGAGCGCTGCCGTCGGTGGTGTAGTAGATGGTGGCTCCGGCTGTCGTGTCCGTGATCGTCACGACGTTCAGGCTGCCACTGGTGTACATTGTGGTGCCGTTCACCGGGCTGATCACCGGGGGCGCGGCCCCGCTGATCGGAACCACGGTGAGGAACGCCTGAACCTGGGTCGCCGCCGCGTATTCGGGAGTGGCAGTGGTGTCAGAGGCGGCCTGGTTGGCGTCAATCACGAGCGTACCCAGACCGGTTGCGGTCAGCACGCCGCTGGTGATCGTTCCGGTGCCGGTGCTTGACGTGTCAATGGTGTAGGTGACCGGCTTGCCGGAAGCGCCGCCGGTTGCAGCCAGTGTCAACGTGGAGCCGTAGACAATGGTTGCAGGAGCGGTTGCCAACGTGCCGGATGGCGTGGTGAAGACGATGTTTTGAGGGGCCGATGTGATCTTGATACTCGGAGCCGATGAGCCTGCCCCGTAGCAGGCGCTTGCGGCCTGGGTCAACGACATAGAAACGGTACCGGTGCCGGAAATCGTCAAAGTCTGGGGCGGGAAACATGCTGGACCGGTGGCTCCGCCTTGATTGCTGATCGTGCCGGGGCCGGCTACGTAAGTGAAGCAAATCGGCGGGGCATTGGAGGTCGAGTTGGAGCTGGCTGCAAGGAGCGGAATCGGTGTTGTCGTAAAAGTGGTGGAGGTCGGCGTCAGGTTGGTGAGTTTTGTCGTTATCGCACTGACCGTGAAGCTTACTACCTTCTGCGGCGCAGGCGCGAAGTCGGCGTTGCCCGCCTGGTTCGCCTGGATGGTGCAGGTGCCATTGTTGATGAAGTTAACTATCCCTGAGCTCACCCCTGTGCACACGGTGGGGGTGGTCGTAGCGAAGGTGACCGGCAGCCCAGAGGTCGCGGTCGCCTCCATGGCGTATGGCGGAGTGCCGCAGGCGATCTTCGTCGTAGTCGTTGAGGGAGAGGTGACGGTGATGGTCTGCGCGACTGCAGCCACGCCGGATACCGGGAACGTTCCGGTGTGGGCATCGGCGGCGTTGGTCACGGTCATGGTCGTGTTATAAGGACCCGACTCCGTGGCGCTGGGCGTAAAGGCGATGGTCACCGGGAAGCCCGAGCCGCTTGTAAAGGGCAAAGTGATGCAGCTTGAGCCGGTGGTTACGGCGCCGCTGAAGCCGTAATCAGTCGAGTTCTCGACGAAAGTCAGACCGGACTGCGTGGAGCAGGCGTTGCCGGGGTCGACTGCCGAAACATTGCTAACCGACCCTTGGGTTGCCGACTCTGTCGACCATGCCTGGGCCGTGTCCACAACCGAGCCGACTGCCAGGAAGCCGGCTGTGTCATCTTGGGTTGCGGGATTGTTGGCCACAAAGTAGAAGTTGCCATTGCCATCCGGGGCAAGGGCCTTCACGCCCTCTCCTGAGATGGGGATAACGGGAGGAAGGCCTGCCAGTGCGGTCCCGTTGTTGGCGATTTTGAACACGCCGTCGAGTGCGGTGCCAAAGTAGACGTTGCCGGTCGCATCGGTGGCAACCGTGGTGATCGCATCGTTGCACGGAGTACCGGTCGAAGGAGTCGCACATGCCGGCGTCAGCGTTGCGAGCAGCGTCGGGGTGGTGGCGTAGGTTTTGCTTGAGGAGGTGTACGGCACTTGGTACAGGTCGGAATGGGTGCTGTATCCGGATGTCGTCCCCGAATTCGAAATGAAGGAGTCGGTGAAGTACACGTTGTCGTTTTGATCGACCGCGATGCCGCCGGTGTACAACTGGCCACCGGAACTGGCAGGTTCAACGTAGATCAGGACCGGCGCAGGCTTCGCGCCCCCCGTTGGATAGAGGCAGGCCGTGTTGCACTCGAAAACCGAGAACGGAGCGCCGGGGGTGATGGTACCGGCAGTTCCGTCGGTGGTGAAAAACACGTTGTGGTTACTGTCGACCGCAATACTGGCGATGTTGAAGCCGTAATTCCCGTTGCCGAGGTTGATCTGGCAAATTCCCGCAGTGTCAGGCAGCTGGCCGACGCCGGCGCAGGCCGGTGGAGGGGTGGTCGAACCACTGGAGCCGAGCACAAATGCACAATGGCTGCTATCCGGACAGGACGAATAGATCGGCCCGTAGGTTCCTACCCCGTAGGCCCCATTGGCGGCGGTGTTCGCGGGAATCTTATAGATGACGTTGCTGGACTCGCCCGAAATATAGAGGGAGTTGTTTCTATCGATGGCCATGCCGCCGGGGCCGATGTCGCTTTCGCCAATGACCGTCATCGCCGTGTTTTGGCTTGTAAACTGCTCTGCGAAGTCTCCAGTCGAGGTGCCGGTTACGAAGACGCCGTACGTATTGACGGCAGCGGAATGGCCGCCGGGAGAGGCGGGGCCCCAGTTGCCGCCGACGGTGGCGACCGTGGAGGCCGCGAAGGTGGCCGCGCTGTTGGTCTCGTTCGCTCCCCAGAGTTGCTGGCTGACGACGATGGTTTGTGCGTCTGCGATCGCAGACGCGAACAGCAGGATAGCCAGCATCGACAGCAGGGCAACGCAGGTCTTCCGCGCCGAGTACCCCTTGAGTCTGTCTAAATTCGTAAGCATCACAATTCCTCCGGGTATAAACCGTTAGTTATTGGAACGGCCTATGCGTTCAACGCCGTATTTTGAAATCCATCCGACAACTCCGCCATCTCCGGTCAAGCGATTCTGCTGCATCGATGGTGTGAGCGCCCCATTTACGCTCGCGCTGAATGTTCTGCTAAAGCGTCATGCAAGAACTGTCGTTTGTCGCGCACCCCGGCCCATCCCCCCATGCGCTGGCGGGGATGGCTCAAAATGCGAGAACCAAGAAGGCGAAACGGAGTGCGGCGCCGCACGCTCCTGTACAACTCCACGCGCGCTGCCGCAACCGGTGCGGAAGCCGGTGTTCCGATGCACAGGCACGCTAAATTTCCAGCCAAAGCCATCCCCGATATCGCCTTCATTGCGCCTGCCCGAAGCACAATTGGATTCCGAGTGCCCCGGACGCAGCGTGCGCACAGATGCGCTGAAAAATGCAGGATCATTCTCGTTCCACCAGTTATGGTTGTCAAGAAGATTTATGTAGGGGCCTAAAATAGCGAGGAGCAGCGAGTAAATCGTTTAGGCTGACGACCCGTTGCGGCGGGAATTAAAGCACCATGGACCAGCGGGGAACCCCGCCGGCTCGCTGCGGAGGAGACGGGTTCGGGTGGTTCCGGCCCGGCTCCCGTTTCTCCGCCCCGGTCGTCAGGGCAAGCTAATGAGGCGCAGCCGGGGCGTCGGCGAAGAATCGCCCTGCTTCGGAAAAACACCGCCTTATCGCGGGCCGGCAGCCAAACCGCCGCGGAAGATTGTCTGCACTGCCCCGAATTCCCGGAAGACTTCATGCCACGATGTTGGCAGCCCGCGGGTGGGTTAAGGGCTATTTGGCCCAGAATACGGCCACATATTCGTAAATCAATTTATCCGTGGGTTAGAGCCGGTTTTCCGTTTTAAAGTTTATTTGAAAAACCCCTTGACCTGGATCACTCACAGGCCACATAATTTCAGACCGAATCAGCTCATCGATTCTTGGCGCACTGTATCGTTCGCGACCGCGAGGTGGTGCAATCGTCCGTGGACGGTGCGATCGTTTATCCGTCTTACCGCGAATCTCGCACAGCTTGGCAGCCGATGGGGGGTTGTTCCGATGACGCGTTTTCCTGAATTTAGGCCAGCGTTCGCATGTTTGGGCTTACTGATAGCGACCCTGCTGTTATGGCAGCCGCCCGCTTTGGCGCAAGAGACCACGGGCACTGTGTCCGGCCTGGTGCAGGACAAGACAGGCGCAGTGATTCCCGGTGCCACGGTCGTGGTGACGAACCTGGACAATAACTCCGAGCGCAAAACGGAGAGTAACAGCACCGGTGAGTTTTCCGTGCCCGGGATCACGGCGGGCCTCAGGTACCAGGTGCGTGTGGAGATGCCGGGCTTTTCAACCTGGCAGTCGCAGCCGTTCCCGCTGCGGCCCGGGGACCGGATTAGCTTTACCGATATCCGCATGCAACTGGAGACGGCCACTGCCTCGGTGACCGTGGAAGCCTCCGACAACCAGACGATCAAGCCTCTGGATACGCCGGAGCGCAGCGATGTGATTACGTCCAAGGACCTGGATACGCTGGCGCTCGTGGGCCGCGACGCGACGGAGCTGATCGGAATGCTGCCGGGGTTCGCCCTGGTCAGCAACCAGGTCAACAACCAGGGACCGAATACCGCGGTGGTAGGCATGAGCGGTCCCACCGGTTCCTATTCCGCCAATGGAGCTGGCCCTACGGGACTGGCGACCATTCTCGACGGCGTCTCCATCCAGGATATCGCTAACAATTCCGGCACCGTGCAAATGGTGAACCAGGAAATGATTCAGGATATCAAGGCCACCACGTCGACCTTCAGCGCCGAATATGCGAAGGGCCCTGCGGTGCTGAACGCCAACACCAAGGCCGGCGGCACCTCGTATCACGGCGACGCATACATGTATTACCGCAACACCGAGCTGAACGCCAACGACTGGTACAACAATTATCTTCAGCAGACGCGCCCCCCCGGAACCTACTATTATCCCGGCGGGCAGTTTAGCGGCCCACTGTGGATTCCGAAGACGCAATTCGGACCGCACAATACGAAGCTCTTCTTCTTCTTTGGCTTCGAGTATTACAACCAGAATTTCTCGCCGGAGACCCTTGGCTCGTGGGTTCCAACCATGTCCGAGCGCCAAGGCGACTTCAGCCAGCAGTCACTGAACTCCGAGTTATGCGGCGCGCGTCCCGACGGCAAGCAGAATCTGAATGCGGTTCAGCCCTTGTGCTATACGGAGAACTACCTGCCGAACGGCCCTGCCGTCGCGAACGGCAACGTAGCGCAATATGCCAATTCTTCCGGCGCGGCGCTGGTCAACTGGCTGCCGCTGCCCAATGCGGATCCGTTTGTCAACGAGGAGGGTTACAACTACATCCAGCAGGTCGTCCAGACACAAAACGGGTCGATCCTTCATGCCCGTGTGGACTTCGACCTGAGCGACTACAACAAGCTTTATGCCACCTACGGCCGTCAGTCGCAAATCAGCGATGAACCTGTCGCCTGGGGATATGTCCCCTTCTGGTCCATGGAGTATCCAGGGGGCGTCACGGCGGGCGACATTTCCAACATTTTCTCCCTG
Source organism: uncultured Occallatibacter sp. (assembly GCA_964569985.1). Taxonomy (GTDB): domain Bacteria; phylum Acidobacteriota; class Terriglobia; order Terriglobales; family Acidobacteriaceae; genus Telmatobacter. The sequence goes on along the minus strand of CAZMWL010000089.1, from coordinate 1,094 downwards.
CACTATACGCGGATCTTCGGCGCCAGCGTGACCAACTCGGCCAGCGCTTCCATATCCTTCATCAGCGACCCCGGCAATATGGGCAATCCCCAGGCGGTGAGCCGGTTCTACATGAACGACTACAACTGCGCGAATACCGGCCTGCGCGCCACGGCGACATGCAACAATCCCGGCAGCGACAACTTCAGCTACTTGGGGGAATACAAGAGCAACGGGGACTATTCGGTCCCGGCCCTGTCGGACTACGGCGACCTGGGCTATCCCAACATGCTCATGGCGGGCGGCTTCTACAACAATCAGATCAAGATGAAGAAGGTAGTGCCGACGCTCGAAGATACGGTGAACTGGATCAAGGGATCGCATAGCTTCTCGTTTGGCGTTTACGCCGAACGGGGCATCTTGAACGGGGATGCGGATTATGCCTCGGCGTTCCCTCAGGGCGAGTACAACTTCAGCCCAACCAATGGCTACTATGAGTACAACGGCACAAGTGGGCAGCCAAACGCTAACGCCCAGGGCATCAATTGCGAGAGCCCCGATCCGGAAGGCACCAGCCGCCTCTCGGGCGCCTCCGATTTCGGAGCCTGCATCAACCCCGTGGCTATGATGTACACGGGCTACGCGGACAGCTTTACGCAGACCAACTTCTCGCCCGTTGTGGACATGCAGTACACTTCGCTGGCCGGGTTCGTCAACGATGCATGGAAGCTGCATCGGGTGACGATGGTTCTCGGCGCCCGCATCGAGCACCTCGGACCATGGTTCGACCGCCACGGCAATGGCCTGGCGACGTTCTCTCCCTCGCTCTACAGCAGCGAATGCTCCAACGACGACGCAATCGCAACCGGCCCCCCCATTCTGCGCAATTGCAACAGCCTGGCCTTGCCGGGAATCACTTGGCACAGCGCGGACTCATCCATCGCCAACTCGGTGAGCAATCCGCCCATGATTTACTTCTCGCCGCGGCTCGGCGCCTCGATCGATGTCTTTGGGAAGGGCAAGACGGTGCTGCGCGGAGGGTGGGGTATCTATCGCAACCAGGAGGCGTTTGGCCCTTATGCTCTGGCGGGCGCCACCGCGCAGGGTTACAAGAC
>CAZMWL010000088.1:0-7776 GCA_964569985.1 uncultured Occallatibacter sp. | reverse complement strand
GAAGCGCGGATTGGGCAGAATGTCGTAAAAGAGAACGCTGCGGCCGTTGATGCGCTCGCGATGCCCGTTGGCCAGCATCATGGCCGTCATAAAATCTCCAAGCTCCTCGGTCTGCTTGTCCTCTTCCTTCTTTGCCGTCGCCTGGTCCGAGTATTTGAGCGTTTCTTTCATCACGCGCACGTCTTCCTTTTGGGTTTCCTCCGGCGTGAGGTCCTTGCCGTTCTTCTGAAGGGTGTGCTCGATGGCAATCCCGTTCACAAAGAACAGATCTCTCACTTTCGTGGTGTTCTTTTTGGTGTTGCCGCGGCTGTCGGTTTCCACGGCATTGGTCGTCACGCGGCACTCGTAGCGCTCCCGCTCGGCGGCAAGCTTGCGCTCGTTGGCAAGCGCGCGCTTCAGAATCTCTGTGGCGTTGGGCAGGGGGGCAAGGGGAACGGAATTGGAAGTTTGCGCGGCGCATACGCCGCAGCCGACGAAAGTGGCAATGAGAATGAGGATGGCGCAGGTGCGTTGCATGGGAGAGGTTTCGACGACCCGCGCGTGCGACGCGACTTCGTGCGCTTTAACGGATACGAAAACTAGGACTTTTAACCGCATGAATTCGTGCCGTCGGAGTTCGTGCTTTCCCACCCTTTCGCCCATAAACCGGGCGAAAGGATGGGGCACGGGAAGGTTCCTCTTCAAGCGACCTGAGACTTACGCCCCCACGGGCAGCGAGGGCATGGCGCCTTGGTCCTTTGCTTCTATGACCACAACGTCGAGAAGCGCCTGCACCTCGGGCACGGTCATGGTGTAGATCTCGCGGATCGAGTCGTAGCCTTCTTCGATGAGTTGCTTGAGATAGCGCCCTGCGATCTGCACGGCGAGCTGATCCGTAATCACCTTGCCGGTGCGCTGCTTCTGCTCCACCCAGGCAGTGCACGGCAAGGCGATCCACATGGGGCGGCCGTTCACGTCGAAGCGAACGTCGACTGCGTCGGCGTGGCGCGTGGCGATGGCCACGATCGTCCCTTTCCAGCAGCAGTGCAGGTCTTCGCCGCTCCAGCGGTCGGTGACGTGAAAATCATCGTACATGCTGTTAGCCTATCGTCCCGGGCGGTCGGCGGCAAGCCGCCGGCCTCGTTTGCCCCTGCGTAAACCGCACTGCTAGACTAATAGGGTTCGAGTGGCGTCATTGTCATCCGTTTCGACCCGCCCGTAAGACCATCAACGAAGGACAAAGAAACCGTGGATACACAAACCCGTCACGCCCTGAAAAAAGACAAGTTTGCCCAGGCCGCCGCATCGAGCGCCAGCTGGATCGGCGAGCACAAAACCCATGTGGTGCGCTGGGCGATCACGGCAGGAGTGATTCTTGTCCTGGGCGTTGGCGCGTTGACTTATTGGGTCTTGCGCTCATCGGCCGCCGACACCGCCCTGGGCGCGGCCCTGGATGTTTACACCTCGCCGCTGGCGCTTGCCGGGGCTCCCCCGGAGCCGGGCGTTTACTCGACAGCAGCCGACCGCTCCAAGGAAGCCAATCGCGAGTTTGTGGCGATCGCCCACGATTATGCATGGTTGCCGGCGGGCGCCAAAGCCCACTACTTTGCCGGCGTGACCTATGAGGATCTGGGCCAGACCGGCTCGGCCGAGACCCAGTTGCTGGTCGCATCGCACTCCTGGGACCGCAATCTTTCGAACCTGGCCAGGCTGGCGCTTGCCGGCCTGTACCACCAGACCGCCCGCGACAACGAAGCCATCGATCTCTATAACCAGATTGTCGCCAAGCCTTCGACTACGGTTTCAGCGGCCGTGGCTGAGCTCGATCTTGCCGATCTCTATGCCTCGGAAGGCAAGCAGGACCAGGCGCGCGCGCTTTGGGCCAAGGTCCGCGATGCCGACAAGGACGGCGCAGCAGGCCAGATCGCAGCGCAAAAGCTGGGCGAAAAGTAAGACCGCGCCCCGCGCGGAGGCCCGGCCGCCCGGCGAGATTGCACTTGACCCTCCGGCATGAGGCAAAACGAGCCTGAGCACTTTCTTCACTGCCTGCGTCTGGTACGTGATGAGCACCAGCCAGGCCATTTACGCAGGATGGATGGAGATTCCCACGAGCGCGGTACATGACGAAGCGCGCCAGCGCGCGGAAGACGCCGCGGTCTCGGCGCTCGTCGACCAATACGCCGGCGCCCTCTATCGCGTAGCCTATTCCGTCCTGCGCAATCCCTCGGATGCTGAAGACGCCGTACAGGAGGCCTTCCTGCGCGTACTGCGCCATCGGCACTCGCTCGGCGAGGTACGCGACCATCGCGTCTGGCTCATCCGCATTGTCTGGAACATCGTGCTCGACCGCAAGCGCCGGGCCAAAACCCGCCCTGAGACGGACGATGTTGCTGAGCTGGCGCGGGTGCTGCCTTCGAAGGGACTTTCTGCCGAGGCGTTGGCGTCCGCGGCCGAGCACCATGCCCGCGTGCTGGGCTGCGTGGAGCAATTGCCCGCCAAGGAGCGCGAGGTGCTGCTGCTTTCGGCCTTCGAGGAGCTCACGAGTGTGGAGATCGCCGCGGTTCTGGGCATTTCTGAGTCGAGCGTACGCTCACGGCTGTTCCGGGCCAGGAACCTGATGGCCGAGCTGCTCGACCATCAGAGGAGTTTGCGATGAATTCGAACCCTCACAATCCGATGAACGTCGCACCGAATTCCGATTTTGGGCCCGATTGCGGAGAAGACACGCTGCGGCTGGTCGCCGGCCTTCCCGCGCCTGCCGGACTGGAAGAGCGCGTGCACAAGGCGCTCCGCGCCGCGCCGCGCAACGGGCGAGTGCTGGCGTGGCCGGCGAGGCTGCGTGCGAGCACGGTGCTGGAGAGCCACTGGGTGCGAGCTGCGGCGGCAGCGGCGATTGTGTTTGTGGTGGTGGGCGGCGGTTGGGGCGTTTACAGCCGCGTACAGCCAGGACAAGCCGGCAAAGTCATCGTGATGCCACTGCGCGCGCCGAGTTCGGGCGGGTTTGGGGGAGCGGGAGCGATCCGCACGCCGCAGACGCTGCCGGGACCGAAAGTCAGTGACCAACAATCCGCGCCCACGAAGAAGCCTGTGGCGGCGAAGAAGGTCGGCGGCGCCCAGCCCGCGGCGAGTCAGGTCGCGCCACAGCCGGCGGTTTCGCGGTAGGTTTCTACTCGTCCTTCACAATCGCTCGGATCAACATTCCTAACAGCGCCAGTATCACTGCGCCCCAGAAGGCCGGACCCAATCCGTTTACGTGAAATCCCGGCACAAAAGCGGAGGCGATCAGGATCATCACCCCATTGATGACCAGCAGGAAGAGCCCCAGCGTGAGGATGCTGATGGGAAAGGTGATGATCTTGAGGAATAGGCCGACCGTGGCGTTGAGCAGGCCGATCACTAAAGCCGCGATCAGCGCCGGAATCAGGCCCGCCACGTGGAATCCGGGGACAAGATGGGAAACGATGAGCAGCGCAAGCGCACTCAAAACCCAATGGAGAAGAAGCCTCATGCTGGTGGTCTCCTGGAAACCGGCGTGCGAAGATGAGTCCGTTTGGCCGTGAAGCTGGATCGAGCGCGCCTTCCGCTCTACCCTAATTCGCTTCGATGCAAAGCGCAAGAAGGCTGTTGCTAAGCGGCGAATGAGGATTCTGCGCCGCACGCGCTCGTTTAGAGTGGAACCATGTTTGCGCGCCGCATCTCCGTCGAGCGGGTTGACGCTGCGGGCGCGCGTCACGCCGTCCCCATCCGCCAGATCGACAACTTTGCCATGCGCAACTTCACCAACGATGCGGTTTTCGACGATACGTTTCCCGCGGGCGATGGCGTGCTCGAGATTGGCCATCGCGTCCCCATCGAGCGGCTCAAAACCGCGATGGAAGACTGGTTCCGGCGCAAAGGGTACTTGGCGGCCGGCGAGCGGCTGGAAGTGGCAGAACAGTGATTAGGAATTAGTGATGAGTGGTTAGTGGGTCCCCACCCTTTCGCAGAGACCGCGAAAGGACGGGGCAACGGGCGTCGCTTCTCAGGAGTGGGACGAAACTACCCCAATTTGCGGCGGCTGCGAAGAGCTTACGGGGCAAAGCTGCGGTGCTGATTTCCAAAGGCGCAGCTCAGCTTCGCGTCGGGCCTTCAATCCCAGATTCACCTCACCTGCGGCGAGATCCCAAAGCAGCAACTGCTCCGCGGCGGCATCGTAACGGCCGGCATTGAGGCAGCGGAGCAGGGTTGAACTCGCCAGCCGTCCCGCGCCGAGGTTGAAGGTGAAATCGACCAGGGCGTCGAACTGGCCCTGGGTTAAAGCTGCCGTGACGAGGCGGCCGATGGCGCGCTCGGCCGCGGAGACATCGCCGGCCAGCAGGTTCGCGGCCTGCGGTTCGCTCATGCCATTGGGAAACGCCTCGGGCGGAACAATGCGATGGCCGTAGCCGATGGTGGGAAAACCTGCCACATCGGTGTACTGCTGGTTGCGAAACCCCTCGAAGCGCTTGATCAGATCCAATCCTTCTGCACTGAGTTGCATGGAAATCCCCTCTTCGGCCGGAAACGCACGGCCGGAAACACGAAGGGCCTGCCGAAGACCCTCCCCGGTCTTGGGAGAGGCTTTCGGCAAGCCCTAAAGCCACGCTAGCAGAAGCTCGGAATTAATCTGCAAAAAGCCGGACGGCATTTTCAATGCACCCCGGCGGGCGGCTTGCCCGCAATCTGAAGAAACCGGTTGAGGACAACGGTGAGCGACGTGTCGAAGTTCTTGTCGTGGGTCTTTTGCAGATAAGCGATCTCGATCGAATTGGTGACGGTCCAAAGGATATAGTGGCTTTTTCCGTCGTCGACCACCAGGCGAAACATAGGCAAGGGATCGGAGGCGCCGGCCACTTTGTTGGGTTCAGTGGGACCATAAGGGGCGATGAGCCGGAGCTCAAGGACGAGGTCGGCGTGGGCCGGATCGCCGACCAGCGTGTAATCGCCGGTAGCCTTGAGCGCGCCATAGAACTCGGTGTACGGGCGGTCGGGATCGCCGCTGAACGGCTCAGGAAACAGGCCGCTATCGGCGCCGGCGTTCGAGACAAAGACGGTTTTTGCCGCCGTGATCGCCGGCGGAACGGGGCCCGCCTGATCGTAGGCGGGCATCTGCGCGAAGGCGATGGCCGCAAATGAGATTGCGGCGATCACGCTCAGTCTGAAGTAAGCACTTACATTACGCATGGTTCACCTCTTTTTCTCGGACAAATCGCCGCAAAAAACGCTGCCTGGCAAGCCCATTCCGCGGCTGCCGGGAGAGCGGCCGTCCAAGAAGACAAGATATTTAGTTTCAATGCTATACCGCATCGATGCGCCCCCACAGGCTGGGGTTGTCCCGGGCGCACGACCTTGCAGAGCTGGATTTGGCCCAAAATGGGAAAATGCTCCTATGGGAGTCGGACCTGTAAACCAAACAAGCAAAGTATCTTAGCGGAAATGGCCACGGGCACCGTCCATTTGCGACAAGAATCCCCTTATCTATCTTGACAACAGCAGGGCTCGACCAATGTCAGTTTAGTAAAATAGCCAAATGGTTAGAACCAGGAAAACACGCAACTTAAAACGACGGGCTCCGCTATGGATTTATCTCGTAGCGGGAGTATCTGCCGTTACGCTCGTGGCGCTGGTGGTGCTTTTCACCACGCGCACCGTGCATGCAGATGCGAGCCTTCCTCGAGCAGCCATCAACGCACCCGCGACCGCAGCCGTAGCCAGCATGACACCCGTCTCACTGGCTCATGCGGAGCCAACGGCAGCGCATGCGGAGCCACCGGTTCCCAGGAACGGTCCCACGCCAGAGGCTCAGCAATGGAACGACAGGGTTCACGGCCTCGCGTCCTGGTACGGGGGCGTCTTTAACGGACGCAAAACGGCCAGCGGCGAGACCTTCGACATGAATGCCATGACCGCCTGCCACCCCAGCCTTCCCTTCGGTTCGATTGTGCGCGTCGTCAACCGGAGTAACCACCGCTCCGTGGTGGTGCGCATTACCGACCGCGGGGATTTGGTAGATGAGGGACGAGTCATCGATCTCTCCTACGGCGCAGCAGAGAAGCTCGGGATCACCTGGGCCGGGATTGCGCGCGTCGATCTTGAGGTCCTGACGTTGGGGAAAAAGCAGTAATCAGGGGTCAAGTTTCAGAGATCAGGACGACGGCCAGCTCTAAAGAGCTGGCCGTCTTGATTTAACCCCAAGAAAAATAAGGCCTACTGATCTTCGGGGCGCTTGTAGGGCTTTTGTAAATACTGGCGGGCTTCGTTGACCGCGCCCTGGGTGTTGTCGTTGGTCTGCACCGCCAGGCGGTACTCGTTGACGGCACGGTCGCGCTGGCCGGTCAGGTCGAAGATCTTGCCGATGGCGATATGGCTCCATACCTCGGTCCAGGGCGGCTCGTCGTCGCCGCGCAATGCGTCGCGGAAGGAGTTGACCGCAGCCTGATAGTTGCGCTGGGTGAACAGCACCTCGCCAACGCGGTAGCTGGCCAGGGAACTGATGGGGTTGGAGTCAAGCGCCTTCTTGTATTCGGCGAGCGCGTTGACCAGGTCTCCTTGCGCCACCAACTGCTGGCCCTTGAGGATGGCGATGCGCACCTGCAGGTCGGGGGTGGTCTTGAGCACCCAGTCGCCGGGATCGACGCTGATGCGGCGGGGACGGCCGAATGTGTCGACCACGTACTGGGTATCGGTGCCCACCACGTCGATCTTCTGGTTTTCGGTTTTGCCGTCGGTTTCAATGCGGAGCTCGACCGGCATTCGGAAGAGATCGAGGTCCTGGTTGATCTCGCCGATGGTGCGGAAGCCCTTGTTATTGCCAAGTCGGTAAACCGAGTACTTGTTGGTGAAGCTGGGCGCCCCTGTGCCGTCGACCCATTGGGAAAAGAACGGGAGCAACTGCTGCTGGCTCAGCTCCTCTGAGACCTTTTCAAAGTCCTCAGTGCGGATGGAGCTATCCGTAAATTGGCTGAGCACGCCTTTGAGGATCGCAAGAAAAGCCTTGTCGCCCACTTCGCCGCGGAGCATGTGGAAGATCATGGCGCCTTTTTCGAGGGTCATGGACTGGAACTGCGGCGAGAAGGGATCGAGGCGGTTGTCGCCCGAAAGCGGAATGGTGTCGTAAGCCAGGGCGCCGGCGGCCACGTCTTCCATGGCGGCGCGGAGAGCGTTCTTGCCGCTTTCGTCTTCCACATACATCAACTCGCCGTAGCGCGACATGCCGTTAGTGATCCAGGCGTCGTTGAGTGTGTGAGGGCTGATTTCCAGTCCCCACCACTGGTGGGCGATGGTGTTGGCCAGCAGCCGGATGCCGGATTTGTCGCCCACACGCGAGCCCTGAAGGGCGGCCAGCTCGGGGGCGTAGGCAGCGGGCAGGGTGTCGTCGGGCAGCTCCACGACGTTCAGGTGGGTGGTTTCCGGTTCGCCGAAGCTGTCGGTAAAGAAGTCGAATTCTTTGGTAGCGGTTTGGGCCAGCTGGTTGCCCGAGGCCTGATGGCTGATGGTGAGATACACCTTGACGTTGCCGCCACCGGCCGAAAAGGGATCGGCAAAACGGCCGGCGATCACAGTGCCGGGAAAGCCCGGCTTGGCCCATTTGAAGTCCCACTCGGAGCCGGGCTTGCCGCTTGAGAGGGTGACGGACTTGGGCGTTCCCGTGGAGCCGCTCGCGAAAACCCGCATGCCCTGGGGCACGCGGATGTGCATCTCGGCGGTAAAGCGGTCGGTCATGTAGCCGGTGGTGGGGAACCAGCGGGCCGGATAGAGCAGGTAGCTGATGGGTTCCTG
>CAZMWL010000087.1:0-7816 GCA_964569985.1 uncultured Occallatibacter sp. | reverse complement strand
GCAATTGCGCGAAAGGCACTCACTGACCTCGCAAACGTGAGCCTTGAAGAGCGGGTTGGGGAGGTTTTCACGCGTCGGCTGCGCGACTTGGATCCGAAGGCAAGAGAACTACTAGGTGCTGCTCTCAAGAACTCATCGCAACCGGCTCTGGTCCGCAGCGCGTTCAATCTGCCCCCTGACCAGAAGGCTGCAATTCAAAACGCCCTAAACGAGACATTCTCAGCGGAGATCCGGATCAAATTCGAGGATTCCCAGGACGCAATCTGCGGTATCGAATTAACCGCCAATGGCCAGAAACTTGCGTGGAGCATTTCAAGCTATCTCGCCGGGTTGAGCACGAAGATCAGTGACCTCGTAGACACACAATCCCCTCCCGCCATCGACAACATGAATAAGCCAGAGATGGAGGCCTCACAAAAGCCGGACGGTGCGAAAGCACCCATGCCCGAACCCGCCGTTCTCGTCGGGGCCAAATGACTGCGGCGGCTGGAATTTTGCAACCCGCGATCGAGCGGGCCTTTGCGCGGCTGCACCAGGGTCGCGAAGAGTTCACAGCAGAGCTGACTCCCCATGAAGTGGGTCTAGTCACAAAGGTCTCCACCGGGATTGCGACATTCTCCGGTCTTCCCAACGTCGGTTACGAGGAGATCGTGACCTTCTCCGGCGGTTTGCTTGGCATTGCATTCAACCTGGATGAAGACGAGGTCGGTGTCATCCTGCTTGGGGACTATCAGAATCTGCACGCAGGTGACGAGGTGCGCCGGACTGGCCGCGTGATGGACGTGCCCGTCGGCGACGGTCTACTGGGACGCGTGATCGACCCATTGGGCAATCCGCTGGATGGCAAGGGTTCGGTAGCAGCCGAGAAACGCCTACCCGTTGAACGCCCAGCTGCCCCCATCATGGATCGCGCGGCGGTCACTGTGCCTTTACAGACCGGCCTGAAGGCGGTCGACGCACTCGTTCCGATCGGTCGTGGACAGCGCGAATTGATTCTTGGCGATCGGCAGACCGGCAAGACCGCCATCGCCATCGACACCATCCTCAACCAACGCGGACAGAATGTGGTCTGCGTCTACTGTGCGATTGGGCAGCGCGCCGCCGCCGTGGCAAAAGTCGTGGCTAACCTCGACAAGCAGGGTGCAATGGACTACACCGTTGTAGTTGTCGTAGAAGACAACAATGCTCCTGGACTCGTCTACATCACGCCTTACGCGGCGACCAGCATTGCAGAATACTTCATGGAAAAAGGACGCGATGTCCTGATTGTCTATGACGATCTTACCCACCACGCCCGCGCCTATCGCGAACTCTCGCTTCTGCTCCGGCGTCCTCCGGGACGTGAAGCCTTCCCCGGCGACATTTTCTATATTCATTCGCGGATGCTGGAACGCTCGACCCATCTCAGCAAGGAGCGCGGAGGCGGATCTCTCACGGCGCTACCCATCATCGAAACCGAGGCGCAGGACATATCCGCTTACATCCCAACGAATCTCATCTCCATCACTGACGGCCAAGTCTACCTCTCTCCCACTTTGTTCCAACTTGGAATCCTCCCAGCCGTCGACGTTGGCAAGTCCGTATCGCGCGTCGGCGGAGCGGCGCAAAGGGCCGCATATCGCGCAGTGGCAGGCAGCCTCAAGCTTGCATATTCACAGTTCGAGGAACTGGAAGCCTTCGCGAAATTCGGAACCCGCCTCGACGAGGCAACGCAAAAAATAATTGACCATGGACAGCGCATTCGAGCTTGCCTCAAGCAGTCCGAGTCTCACCCTGTTTCCATGATCGAACAGATTATTGTGCTCTTGGCTTTAACCGCTGGACTCCTCGATCCCCTGCCTCTCGACAAAATGAATGATGCCGAACGGGCGCTTCAGAAGGCCTCTTCAGAGATTCCATCGGACGTGACGGAGCGGCTCACCTCCTCCGACAAGTTCAGCGACGAAGATCGAAAGGCAATTCTCGAAATCGCTAAACATGCTTTGACTTCGCTCCAGCCTGTTCCGGCGGCCAAACCCTCCACGAAACAAGCACCATGAGTGGAACCATCGAAAGCCTGACGCGGAAGGTCTCCGGCGCCGCCGATCTGGAAGCTGTCGTTCGTTCCATGAAGGCTCTTGCTGCATCGAGCATTGGACAATATCAAAACGCAGTCCACTCGCTTGATGAATACGCAACCACTGTAGAACTCGCCTTGACCGCGTGTCTTCGCCAGGCAGGCCTTGGCTACGACACGGCAGAAGCAGGCTCACAGAAGAAGCGCGGCATCGGAGCGATTGTCTTTGGCTCGGACCAGGGTCTAGTTGGAAGGTTCAATGAGACGGTCGTGGAATTTGCGGTTAACACGCTCCAAGCGTTGCCAGGCACGATCACGAAAGTATGGCCGCTCGGAGAGCGCATCCGTTCCTTGTTGGCCGATACCGGGATGACGACGGCCGGTATCTTGCCCGTGCCAGCCTCGGTCAATGCTATTGCCGGGCTCGTCGGACAGATTCTCATCGATGTCGAAGCAACTCGGGAGAGCGGCGATGTAGTGGATGTATATCTATTTCATAACCGCCCTAAATCGGGATCGGTCTACGAACCCGTCAGCAAGCGACTGCTGCCTCTGGATCTCTCGTGGCAGAAACAGCTTGCCGCCGCTCCGTGGCCGACCAAACTGCCTCCTGAAGTCCTCGAGGTGACCACTTCGCCGCTACGAGCATTCATACGCGAATACCTGTTTGTCCTGCTGTTTCAAGCATGCGCCGAATCGCTTGCCAGCGAAAACGCCAGCCGCCTCGCCGCCATGCAACGGGCAGAGAAGAACATTGATGGGATTCTGGAAGACCTGAACCTCAGGTTGCATCGCGTACGCCAGGAGTCGATTGACGAGGAGCTCTTTGACGTCATATCGGGCTACGAGGCCCTGACCGCTTTCCGCCGGCCGCGCTGATGGCGGGGCGATACGGATTGAATCCGCCCGATTCGCGCTTTCAGGCTGGCACCTCGCTCACTAGAACGATCCCGTCACGAGCATTCGTTCAGACCCACCTTGAGCACAACTGCTCAGATTCCCGCTTACTTCAAGTCGATACTGGTTCGGAGAGTCTCCGACCTTGGTGCGACTCATCGCCCCGCCGCCAGACGGTGGGGTGGATTGTCTGCAACCCACGAGATTTGCAGGGGTAAGTGCCCACCATGACGATCGATTCAAAGAGCTACCGCGTCCCTCCAGGCAAGAAGCTGAACCTGAACGAATGGCCCACCGCCGCACCGCCACTGACCAAGTCGAAGAAACACTATCAAAAGCTGCTCGAAGAGCACGTGAGCGCGCTCAGCGCTTTGCAGCAGCTTCACTACGCATCCAACCGGCATGCGCTCCTAATTATCTTCCAGGGCATGGACGGAGCCGGGAAAGATGGAGCCATCCGGCACGTCATGTCCGGAGTCAATCCACAGGGATGCGAAGTCTTCAGTTTTAAGCAACCCAGCGCCGAAGAAATTGAACATGATTTTCTCTGGCGCACCGCGTGCCGTCTGCCCCAACGCGGCCGTATCGGCATCTTCAATCGTTCTTACTACGAAGAAGTACTGGTAGTCCGCGTCCATCCGGAAGAACTTCGCTACGAAGGGCTCTCAAAGCAGCTTTTGGACGATAAGTCGAAATGGGTCGACCGATACCACTCAATCGTGGAATTCGAAAAGCACCTTGATCGCAACAGCACACGCGTCGTGAAGTTGTTCCTGCACATCTCGAAGGACGAACAGCGAAAGCGGTTTCTTGCGCGCATCGATGATCCCGACAAGAACTGGAAGTTGAGTCTGGCAGATATCCATGAAAGAAAGTTCTGGAAGGACTATGTAAGGGCATACGAAGAATGCTTGAGCGCGACCAGCACGCATCATGCTCCCTGGTATGTAGTCCCTGCGGACGATAAAGACGACGCCCGCTTGATCGCCTCACAGATCGTTCTTGATGCACTGAGGGGACTGAAGCCGTCCTATCCTGCGACCACTCCGAAGCATCGAGCCGAATTGAAGTCAATCCGTAAAGTGCTTGCTAAGTAACACGGGACATGGCTGATCCGTGGCCGATCACGGTCGGAACGAAACAATCTGAAATCTGAAAGCCGCCGCAAGGATGTGAGCAGTTGCGGAGTACGAGAGAGGATACACTATGATGGCCACCACTGAACTCCCCATAAAAACTGAGAAGGACGAAACGCCTCAGCCCTTCAGTAAGAACTTCGATCAGTTTGGCAATTCGTCCGGATTCATCTTCGACGTGAGCCTATCGACTGCGGTTGCGGCCAACGGCAAGACTGAAGAGAGGGCGCCCAAGCCCAAGGGACCACTCTCGCCTGAAATGCTGGACAAAATGAATCGCTACTGGCGTGCAGCAAACTATCTTTGCATCGGCCAGATATACCTCTTTGACAATCCCCTGCTCCGCTCGCCGCTCAAGGCGGAGCAGATCAAGCCGCGACTGCTCGGTCACTGGGGAACCTCGCCAGGCCAGAACTTCATCTACATTCATCTGAACCGGCTCATCAAAGAGCACGATGCGGACATCATCTACATTTCGGGGCCGGGACATGGAGGCCCTTCGCTCAATGCCTGCTCCTATCTCGAAGGCTCCTACACGGAGGTTCACCCCGAGATCACACACGATGAAGACGGCCTGCGTCTTATGTTCCGCAAATTCTCGACGCCGGGCGGCGTACCCAGCCATTGCGGACCGCACGTCCCAAATTCCATGCACGAAGGCGGAGAGCTTGGCTATTCGCTGGTCCACGCATTCGGCGCGGCCTTCGATAATCCGGACTTGATCGTCGCCTGCGTTGTCGGTGATGGCGAGTCCGAGACCTGTCCCCTCGAAGGAAGTTGGAAGTCGGTCAACTTCGTCAATCCTGTGCGAGACGGTGCAGTGCTGCCGATTCTTCATCTCAATGGGTACAAAATCTCCGGGCCAACTGCTCAGGGACGCACCAGCGACGCCGACTTGAAGGCCCTTTATGTGGGTCGCGGATACAAGCCCTATTTTGTAGAGGGCGACGACCCGGAGGTCGTGCATCAACTGCTCGCTCAAACCCTTGAGGATTGCTATGCAGAGATTCGTGGAATCCAGCAGGAGGCTCGCACGAACGGATTCAAAATGCAGCCTGTCTGGCCCATGATCATCTTGCGCACGCCCAAAGGATGGACCTGCCCGAAGGAAGTGGATGGTATCCCGATTGAAGGCACATTCCGCGCGCACCAAGTCCCACTGGCGACAGTCCGTGAGAACCCTGAGCATCTCAAGATCCTTGAAGCCTGGATGAAGAGCTACAAAGCGGAAGAACTGTTTGACGCAAACGGGAAGTTCATCGAAGAGTTGGCGGCTCTCTCGCCTGTCGGCAACCGGCGCATGGGCGGAAATCCTCATGTGAATGGCGGCCGCGAGTTAATCACCCTCGCTCTGCCGGACTTCACAGACTACGCGCTTGAAATCCCCGGCCCCGGGCAGGTTCTGGCCGAGGCGCCGCGCAAGCTGGGAGACTTTTTCCGCGATATTTTCCGGACGAACCTTACTAACTTCCGCATGTTCTGCCCCGATGAGTCGGACTCCAATCGCTTGAACTCGATTTTTGAGGCTACGAATCGCTGCTCGATGGCCGAGATTGTCTCGATCGACGATAAACTCGGCCCAGACGGCCGCGTCATGGAAGTGCTGAGCGAGCACCTCTGCCAGGGATGGCTTGAGGGATACCTGCTCACCGGCCGTCATGGCATGTGGTCGTCGTATGAAGCCTTCGCGCAGGTGGTCGATTCGATGACCACCCAACATGCCAAGTGGCTCGAACAATGCCGCGAGTATCCCTGGCGCAGACCGCTCGCGTCTCTCAATGTTCTGCTCACGAGTCATGCATGGCGCAACGACCACAATGGCTTCAGCCACCAGGCAACCGGGTATGTGGACAATGCGTTGGCGCGACAGAGTGAAGTGATCCGCGTGTACTATCCGCCCGACTCCAACTGCCTGCTTAGCGTCTTCGACCATTGCCTGCGCAGCCGCAACTACGTGAACGTCGTCACCTGCGGCAAACAACCGCAGCTCCAGTGGCTGAACATGGATGAGGCTCTCGAACATTGTTCTCGTGGCGCATCAACATGGAAGTTCGCAACCAATGATGAAGGCGGGGAGCCGGATGTAGTGCTAGCCTGCGCCGGAGATGTACCAACGATCGAGACCTGCGCAGCCTCATGGCTGCTGCAGAAACATATACCGGGCATCAAGGTACGCGTCGTCAATGTTGTCGACTTGATGACCCTGATGTTTCCCGATAAGCACACGCACGGCATGGACGAAATGTCATTCAACGCCCTCTTTACTGAGACGGCGCCGGTGATCTTCGCCTTTCACAACAATCGCTGGCTCATTCATACCCTGGTTCACGGGCGCTCCAATGAAGGCCGTTTCCATGTGCACGGCTACATGGATAAGGGAACGACCACCACCCCCTTCGACATGGTGGTCCTTAACGAGATGAGCCGCTTCCACCTCGCGCTCGATGCACTAAAGCATATCCCTCGCCTCCGGTTGCAGGCCGAGAATGCCATCAACTTCTTCAACCAGGAATTGCAGCGCCACCACGACTATATCCGCGAGCATCTCGAGGATATGCCCGAGATCAGAAACTGGCAGTGGACGAAGGACTTTAGTGATGCCACTACCCCGGCTCCGCTTGCAAAGGGGCATCCGCAGAAGGCGATGTTCACAGACAGCTAAGCCCCACTCGGCTGAGATCAAGTCGGAGACCCCGATCGCTTAAGCATTGCGATCGCGGTCTCCGTT
The DNA here is from genome assembly GCA_964569985.1 of uncultured Occallatibacter sp. GTDB lineage: Bacteria > Acidobacteriota > Terriglobia > Terriglobales > Acidobacteriaceae > Telmatobacter. Next base: position 999 of record CAZMWL010000087.1, on the reverse strand, counting down.
TCTTGGACTCGGTCCGCAGGAGAGAATATTGAACGATCCGAAGGCACCATCTGATTGGTTCAAGGTTGATGGAGTTGATGCGCTGGTTGAGTTGGCGCTCAATCTTCACTGGTCCTGGAACCATGCTGCGGACGAGGTGTGGGAAGCGCTCGACAGGGACCTCTGGGCAGCCATACAAAACCCGTGGGTCATTTTGCGCACGGTCTCTCACGAGAAAATCAAGGCTGCATTAAGCGCACCAGAGTTCCGTAAGAAGCTCGACAGTCTGCTTCAGCAGAACCGCGACTCCTATCGGGCGGACGCCTGGTTCCAGCATAAGCACCCCGCTGCCGCACTGACCACTGTCGCCTACTTCAGCATGGAGTTCATGCTGACCGAAGCGCTGCCTATCTACTCGGGCGGGCTTGGCAATGTGGCAGGCGACCAGCTAAAGGCGGCGAGCGATCTGGGAGTTCCGGTTGTTGGAGTCGGCCTGCTTTACGGGCAGGGTTATTTCCGTCAGGACTTCGATTCTGAAGGGCGGCAGCAGGCGCTCTATCCGGTCAACGACCCGGGGCAGTTACCCATCCGGCCTTTGCGACAGGCAAATGGAGAATGGTTGCGGTTGCAAATTCAACTTCCTGGATCAAGGATTTGGCTTCGTTGCTGGGAGGTGTCGGTGGGAAGAGCAAAGCTGTATCTTCTCGATGCCAACGACTTCGCCAATACCGCGGCCCATCGCGGAATTACCAGTGAGCTTTATGGCGGCGACGCAGAGATGCGTCTTAAACAGGAGATCGTCCTTGGCATTGGGGGATGGCGCTTGTTAAGAGCCTTGGGGCTCACGCCTGAGGTCTGTCACCTCAACGAAGGGCATGCGGCATTTGCCGTGCTCGAACGCGCCCACTCTTACATGGAAGATCACAAGAAGCCATTCGATCTTGCCATGAATATCACGCGAGCCGGAAATGTTTTCACTACGCATACAGCCGTGAGTGCCGGCTTCGATCGCTTCGATCC
>CAZMWL010000086.1:0-7859 GCA_964569985.1 uncultured Occallatibacter sp. | reverse complement strand
GCGAGCTGGAACGGATGACGCGGCGCTACACCAGCGCCATTCTGCCGCTCATCGGGCCGGAGCAGGACATTCCCGCGCCCGATGTTTATACCAATTCGCAGACCATGGCCTGGATCATGGATACGTACAGCATGACCAAGGGCTATGCTGTTCCCGGCGTGGTCACGGGCAAGCCTATCAGCCTGGGCGGATCGCTGGGACGCAACGAGGCCACCGGCCGCGGCGTTTTCAACACCATTGAGAGCGCATGCGAGCATCTGCACATGCCGCTCAAGGGCGCGACGGTTGCCGTGCAGGGCTTCGGCAATGCCGGCTCCATCTCCGCACAGTTACTGCATCAGGCGGGCGCAAGGATTATCGCGGTCAGCGATTCCACGGGCTGCGTTTACAACCGCGACGGTCTGAATGTTCCGGAGCTGATGCACATGAAGGCCCTCTGCGGTCACGTGGACGGCTTCCCTGAGAGCGAACCGATCCTGCCGCACGAGCTGCTGGCTATGGCGTGCGACATCCTGGTGCCCGCTGCGCTGGAGAACGCCATCGTTCAAGAGAATGCGGGCACGGTGCGCGCGCGCATCATTGCCGAAGCGGCCAACGGCCCCATTACGCCCGCCGCGGACCGGATTCTCGAAAGCAAAGGTGCCTTTGTGATCCCCGACATTTTGTGCAATGCCGGGGGCGTCACGGTTTCGTATTTCGAGTGGGTGCAGGACGAGCAGCACCTGTTCTGGGAAGTTCAGGACATCTACAACCGCCTGGAGCGGGTGATGAAGACCGCCTTCAGCGACGTGCTCAAGATCCATGTTGAGCGCAAGGTGCCCATGCGCATTGCCGCCAATATGCTTGGCATCGGCCGCGTGGCCGAGGCCGTGCAGATTCGCGGCATTTATCCGTAAACCGGCTCCTTCATTCTTACGCCCTGTCCCTCCTGCGTACTGCGCGGGAGGGAATTAGGGCTATGCGCACAAATTACGAACGCTATACTTTTTGCCAGCGATGAGATTGAGAAAATACGAAATCCACATCACGGCCGACTCGGTCGATGCGCGGTGGAACAACTCCAACCGACCAATCTGGATGCGACTGCTCGGCGGCGGCGCCTTGGCCTTATGGGGAGCGCTTCTTGCATACGGCGCTCTCCTCAGGCCTGATCGCAACGGGTACAGCGGCTGGTGGCGCCTGATGCATGATCGTTTCACGTCCCAGTTCCTTATCGACGCTGTCATCCCCCTTGGCTTCGGCTTCGTGGTGTGGCTGCTTTTCGCGGCGTTGGGCGTTAGGAGCTTCTTCACGTCAGGACAGATGCTGCACTGTGATCGGTCTCAGCTGACCGTGGCAAAGATTCCTTGGGTCAATTTCAATGGAAAGTGGAGACCGCGGACCGTTCCCATTGCGGCCGTTTCGCAATTGGAGTTGGCCATATGGCCAAGCAAAACGAGGGAGACATATTATCTAATTCTCTTCCGGGCGGACGGGAAAAGGCAGAAAGTCTTGGCTGGAATTGAGGCCCCAGAAGGTTATCGCATTCTAAAAGGATTGAAAACCCTGGGCGCAGACGTTCGCCACGATCCCGACATGCAGACGTTAGTAAGGGAGGCGATTCGTGACAGGCGGGCGGAACTCTAGGGTGCGCCTGTCATTCACTTGCTCGTCTAGCGTCAGATTGTTGATTGACGAACATCCGTTCTCGGTGATGAATAAGGGTGGGGCGCACGTGTCTCGGCTCCGCCTTTACAATGCAGATGGACCTGGGGCGCGCGCGTCCCCGGCCGATATTTATTTCTCATTCATGGGCGCTTCGTTCAATGGGTCTGAGGGCCGCTCTTCATGTCTGCCAGGTTTCCAGCATCTCCATTCGCCGCTTACCTCTGCATTTCTGCCGCGATTCTTGCCGCGCAAACCCCTGCGTCAACCTCTGCTCCAGTCATTGACCTGCCATCGAGCAAGCAGTTGATCGGTGAGGCGCCGGGCACGCCGCAGCGCATGAACAGTTTGCCGATTTCGATGGCGGTTTCGCCCGACGGCCGTTACGTGGTCACGGTGAATGCTGGCTACGGAACCTTCGAGTCGCAGTACGATCAGTCGCTCTCAGTCCTCGACGCCGAGACTGGCGCGCTTGCGGATTTCCCCGACCCGCGCACTGCGCCGCGGGCGAAACAGACGCTCTACTCCGGCCTTGTATTCAGCCGCGATGGCAGCCACATCTACGCCAGTATGGCTTCAATGACTGACCCTAAAGGCGAAGGCCCGGGCGACACGGGCAGCGGAATTCTTATTTACAGCTTCAAGGAAGGCAGGATTGCGCCCGAGCGCCTAATTCCTCTGCCCGTCGTGCAACTGCCGCCGGGGCGAAAGACGCGCTTGCCCGGCGGATCGGAAAGCAACCAAGGCGTGCCCTACCCGGCAGCGATTGCGGTGCTTGGCGCGGCCGACCACGAGAAGCTGCTGGTTGCGGAAAATCTCTCCGACGATGCGGTGCTTCTCGACGTTGCGACCGGCACCATCGAAAAGCGCTTCGATCTTTCCGAAACCGACGCCGTGCCGGCGACCTATCCCATTGCCGCCGCGGTAACACGCGATGAAAAGCGCGCCTTCGTCGCCCTCTGGAACGCTTCTGAGATTGTGGAACTCGATCTGGCGCGCGGCACGGTGGCACGCAGGCTGGCGCTGCTCAAGCCGTCCAGTCCCATCGCTCCGGGTACCCATCCCTGCGCCTTCGCCTTTTCGCCTGACGGCAAAACGCTGTACGTGGCGCTTGCCAATCGCGACGCCGTTGCCGCCGTCAACGTGGGCGCCGGGCAGTTTTCAGTGAAGGGCTACTTCGATACGCGACTACCGGGACAGGGCTATTTCGGCGCGGAGCCGGTGGCTCTCACCGTCAATGGCGACGGCAGCCGGCTCTACGCGGCCAATATGGGCACCGATGCGGTTGCTGTGTTCGACACCGGCAAGCTCACGCCGAGGGCCGCGAAGAACGGCATGGTCGAGCCCGACGGCTTCATTCCCACGGAGTGGATGCCGATCTCGATGGCCTTTCTTTCTTTACCGGCGGGCGGCAGACTCTACCTTACAACCGCCAAAGGCAAGGGAACCGGGCCAAACAATTTTCTGCCGCGCCGCGTTGAAACCGCGACTAGCGTCAACGCCCGCGCCAACGCCTATATCGCAACCCTACTCTACGGCTCGCTGGCCACACTCGACGAAAAGGAGATTGCAAGTCACCTGGCCGGCTGGACCCAGATCGTGCTGACTGAGAATCGCATGAAGGCCGCGCAGGAAAAGATCGTCTTTGCCGGTGACGGAGCGAATCGCGGCAATGATCGAATTCGGCATGTCATCTACATCATCAAGGAAAATCGCGCCTACGATCAGGTTTTCGGCGATCTGGCGCAGGGCGGGAAGCCGGTGGGCAATGGCGAACCCAAGTGGGCGATGTATGGCGCATCCGTCACGCCCAACCAGCACAAGCTGGCCCTTGAATTTGGCGTGCTCGACAACTTTTTCGACTCCGGCGAAGTTTCCGGCGACGGCCACGTCTGGTCGACCGCGGCCATTGGCACCGACTATCTGGAGAAGACCTGGCCGCAGGAGTACCGCGGCGGGCAACGCACCTACGATTACGAAGGCGTGGTGGCCAATGGCTATCCGCTGGTGCAGAAGATTCCCGACGTGGAAGAGCCGGCCAGCGGCTATCTCTGGACCAATCTTGCTGCCCACGGCAAAACCTACTACCACTTTGCCGAGTACATTTCGACGACCTTTTGCGGTCAGGCTGCGGTTGCCGATGCCTCGCAGGGCGCCATGATGGCCGGGCCCAGCTGCGCGCGCAAGGCTGTTGCCCCCGGGCAGCAGCTGCCCGCGGAGTGGGGCGGCGGCGTGAACAAATTTTCCTGGCCCATTCCGCTTATCGCCAGCAACACGGCCACCAAGCCGGAGCTGGTGGGCCACTTCGCGCCGGAAGCGCCGGACTTCAACCTCATGGTTCCCGATCAGATCCGTGTCGAGGTCTTCCTGCGCCACCTGAAGCAGTGGATTGCCGATCGCGAGCGCGGCGATGACACCATGCCCAGCTTCATCACCCTACGTCTGCCCGACGATCACACCGGGGGAACGCGGCCAGGCGGCCCTACGCCGCGCTCTTCTGTTGCCGATAACGATCTGGCCGTGGGCCGCGCCGTCGAGGCTGTTTCGCATTCGCCGTATTGGGGCGATACCGCCTTCTTCATCCTGGAAGATGATGCGCAGAACGGCGCCGACCACGTAGATGCGCACCGCAGCATCGCCCTGGTCATCAGCAAGTACGCGCCGCACGGGCTGAACGGCGCGCCCTTCGTCGATTCCCATTTTTATTCGACGGTCAGCGTCATTCGAACCATGGAGTCGCTGCTCGGCCTGCCGCCGATGAACAACAACGACGCCTTTTCGCCGCTCATCGCTTCGTTGTTCACCGGCCCGGGCGATCAGCCGCCCTACGATGCCGACACCACCAATCGCGACAACGGCCTCATCTATATGGCGAATGCAAAGAACGCGGTGGGCGCAAAGGCGAGCATGAAAATGGACTTCAGCCACGAGGATCGCGCGCCCACGGAAAAGCTTAACGTGATTCTGTGGAAGGATGCGATGGGCAACGCGCCGGTGCCGGCGATGCTAAGGGCGCGCGCGAAAAGATCCGCCGACGATGACGAAGATTAGCAGTGATTCATTAGACGCTGCACGTTCCCCCGCCCTTTTTTGCAGCAGACGCGATCCTTCGGCTTCGCTCAGGAGGATGGGGTACGGAGGCAGGATTTGACATGCGAAGAAATAGCACCGTCGCATCGCAGCGCCAATCCCGCTGCTAAGATGGCGGAAGGGTTTACGGTCAAAAGACTTTGAGTCAGGGGCGAAAGCCGATGCCGAGTGAACGTCTTCTTCGTGCCGGCCTGTGCGGCATCGGTCTCGATGCCTACTGGAGCCAGTTTGCGGGCCTTGAGGAGCGGCTCAAGGGCTACGTGGCGCAAGTGGCGTCGCGGTTCACGCGCCCCGGTGTGGAAGTGGTCAATCTGGGCCTCATTGATACGCCCCAGCGCTCGCTTGAGGCCGGCCATCAATGCCGCCGCGAAGACATCGACGTGCTCTTCCTCTACGTCACCACCTACGCGCTCTCGAATACCGTTCTCCCCGTCGTGCAACGCGCCGGCGTGCCGGTCATTGTTCTCAATCTTCAGCCTGAAGCTGCGATTGACTACGCGTCATTCAATCAACTCAACGACCGCACGACTATGACCGGTGAGTGGCTCGCTTTCTGCTCGTCGTGCCCGGTGCCGGAGATCGCAAACCTCTTTACCCGTGCGAACATTCCCTTCCACCAGGTGACGGGCGCGTTGGACGATGCCGCAGCCTGGCGCGAGATTGAGGAGTGGCTGGCGGCCGCACGGGTGCGCGCCGCACTCGCGGAGGCGCGGCTCGGGCTTATGGGCCACTACTACAGCGGCATGCTCGATATCATGACCGATGTCACGCTGCTGTCGATTGCATTCGGTGTGCACGCGGAGCTGCTTGAAGTGGATGAGTTGAGCGCGCTTTCGGCCGAGGTGAGCGAGACCGATATTGCCCGCCGCCTCGAAGAGTTTCGCGCCGCATTCGATGTCGAGCCCGATTGTCCGGCCGAGGAGTTGCGCCGCGCTGCCCGCACTTCTGCCGCGCTCGACGCGTTCGTTGCACGCCACGATCTCGACGCCATGGCCTACTACTACAAGGGCTCGGGCAATGCCGCCAATGAAGACGCCATGAGCTCCATCATCCTGGGCACGTCGCTGCTCACGGCGCGGCACATTCCCATGGCCGGCGAGTACGAAGTGAAAAACGCCGTCGCCATGAAGATCATGGACCTGCTCGGAGCCGGCGGCTCATTCACCGAGTACTATGCCATGGACTTCAACGCCGACCTGGTGCTGATGGGCCACGACGGCCCCGGCCATATCGCCATCGCAGAAGGCAAAACCAAGGTGCGCCCGCTCAAGGTCTACCACGGCAAGGTCGGGCGCGGATTGTCGGTGGAGATGAGCGTCAAGTACGGGCCGGTCACGCTGCTTTCGGTTGTCGAAGATCCCAACGCGCGCTTCAAGTTGGTCGCTGCCGAGGGCGAGTCCGTGGCCGGAACGATTCTCGAAATCGGCAATACCAATAGCCGATACCAATTCCCGCTGGGCGCGCGCGGCTTCATCGAGGCCTGGAATGCCCAGGGTCCGGCACACCATTGCGCCGTGGGTGTGGGCCGCGTTGCGGGCGCGTTGCGCAAGACTGCGGCCTTGATGGGGATTGGATTCCACCAGGTGTGCTGACGCCTCCATTCCCAGAGCCACTCGGCTGCCCGACAGCAAACGGTTCATAGAATGAGATAAATGGTGGAAAACTGGGCCTGAACGGCAGGAAACCGCCCTAACCTCATCGCCAAAACCGGCCCCAAACTGGTAGCTTGGACTAGAAGGGCTTTCTTTCCCGCAATGGCTTCCAGTCCATACTTTTCATTGGCAGTTTTGTTTGTGGCGGCGCTCGGTTTCGGGCTGGCACCGCTAGGGCTGGCATGGCTTTGGGCCAGGGTGTTCGCGCCGCCCAAGCCAAACCCGATCAAGAACGCCATTTACGAGTGCGGCCTGGTTTCAAAGGGCGACGCCTGGGTGCAGTTCCGCTCGGCCTACTATCTGTACGGAATCATCTTTCTCATCTTCGACGTGGAAGCCGTTTTTCTACTGCCCTTTGCGGTGGCGTTTACAGGGCTGAGCGCGGCGGCTTGCGCAGCCATGCTGGTGTTTGTGCTGCTCCTGGTGGAGGGGTTGGCGTGGGCCTGGGCCAAGGGTGTGCTGACGTGGGCGTGAAGACAGGTGTCAGGTTTCAGAACTTCGTGCATCAACAGGCCGCAGAGGAAACTGCACGACGGAATCAATTGGGTAAGGCAACGCGGTGAGTGCAGGTGATCGGGGTGAGGTTGATGGCAGGGCTCAGGTATCTCTGAAACCTGCCACCTGAAACCTGAAACCTTGGAGCAAAGCGACAATGGCAGTTGATCAACAACTGAAAATCGAGCTGGGCAAGCAGGGCATCTTCGTGACGACCATTGAGGAGCTCTACAACTGGGGCCGCCGCAGCTCGGTGTGGCCCATGCAGTTCGGTCTTGCCTGTTGCGCCATTGAGATGATCGCGACAACTATGGCGCGCTACGATTTGGCACGCTTCGGCGCCGAAGTGTTTCGTCCTTCGCCGCGCCAGGCTGACCTGATGATTGTCTCCGGCACGGTGACCAAGAAGATGGCCCCGCAGGTGGTGCGCCTCTACAACCAGATGGCCGAGCCTCGGTACGTGATCGCCATGGGCGCATGCGCTATCTCGGGAGGGCCGTTCAAACAGGGCTATAACGTGCTCAAGGGTATCGACCGTTACATTCCCGTCGATGTGCACATTCCCGGTTGCCCGCCGCGGCCTGAAGCGTTGCTGCAGGCCTTCATCACGCTACAGAAAAAAATCGACGGCCAGCATTTGACGGGCCCGGACCGCCCGCGCTACCTGGATGCCAATGCGCAGGGCGAGTTTCCCGTGCCCGAACAGGGCGAGCACGATTTGGAACCTACGTCGAATCAGGGCGTGTGGCCGGTGCAAATACAGGGAACAGGGATCAGGGATTAGGGAACAGAAAACAGGGAACAAGGGACCAAGGGAACGAAGCAGCCGAAGAACTCGGAAATGCCGGCGGCAGCAGAAACGCAGTTAGAAGCTAAGAGCTAGGAGCTAGAAGCTGAATTGAAGACGGTGGAGAAAATCAAGGCGGCGATTGAAGCGGCGGTTCCCGGCGCGGGCGTGGAGTTTGTGCCCAATCCCGG
>CAZMWL010000085.1:0-7898 GCA_964569985.1 uncultured Occallatibacter sp. | reverse complement strand
TACGCATTCCGAAGTTGCCAATCATCAGGCCTGCCGCCACCGTGGCAATGACGCCTGACAAATGCAGCGACTGCGCGAGGAGGTAAGAACCGTACGCCAATATGGTTGTGAGCGTGATTTCAACCTCTGGGTCGTCGATTCTCTGTGTAAGCCTGCTGAACACATAGCCCAGCCCCGCTCCCAAAGCCGCACCGCCGACAACTTCGACCACAAAATCGCGAATTCCGGCCAATATATCCAGGCGCGAACTGGCGACTGCCCCAACAAGGATTCCGTACAGCACGACCGAAGTTCCGTCGTTAAACAGGCTCTCTCCTTCCACGGTGATGGTGAGCCGCTTGTCAATGGACATGTCTTTGAAAATCGAGAGCACCGAGATCGGGTCCGTAGCGGCAACAATCGCTCCAAAAACAAGTGCCACCAGAACGGGGATTCCCAGCACCCAATGCAGAACATAGCCAGAGATCATGGTTGCCGCGAACACGCCCACGGTCGCAAGCAGGCAAATTGGTACAAGGCTTTCCCGCAATTGGCGAAACTGAATCTTCAGGCTACCCTCAAACAAAAGGGCAGGGAGGAAGATGACCAGGCTCACGCCGGGTGTCAACCAATCGGGAGAATGAGCAAAGAGGTTCTGTAGGAAAGGCAGATGAAACGATCCGAGAGCCAGTCCACCCAGGACAAGAGCAACCGTGTAAGGAATTCGCAGGCGCGCGGCAGCTAAAGCAATTACTGAGGCTGCTATCAACATCCAGATCAAAAACTCAACCTGCGAACCAACAGTCATCCGTCCGCTCCAACAACTTGCTCTCCTCGCCAAAGCTAAACGCGTGAGGAGCTTAATTATAGTCGGGATTTTCTCTGGGAGACCTCAAGCGAGGCACCTGAGGAGATCGAAGTATTTCGTTCAACACGAGCTCCTTACGAAACCTCACCGACCTGGCTCGTTTACTTTTCAATGTCTTGCTTCGGCACCAATGTGCAACCGACCGGCTTTTCGCTGTTCGACTAGGACCAACGCCATCCGTCCCATAGACGGATGGCGAAAGCAGGCCCTTCATAACCGCAAAAGAGGGCGCTGAATATCGTCGATCTTCGCGACTGAATAGATTCCGACGTTTCTATCCGTCGAACTCATATTTTGATTCGAAATACAAGTCCAGAGCCAAGTGCCGCATCCGTATGGTCGTTCGTTCCCAGTCTTCGGTCTCAAGTACTACGATCAATCAACCTGATCCTCGGCGGAAGTCGGCATCAAACGGATCTGCCGAATTGTGTCGCGGTGGTATCCCGGATTGCTGCATGTGGAATCACTGAACAACCTGACCGGAAAAACACTCACAGGCAACTGCATATCCTTGTCAGGCTGCAGTCTGTGGACGGTGCTCGGACAATCCTCCACCGCTGCATACTATAGATTGCGCCTGGTTGAATCCGAGTGGATATGCCTATTTGATGCTTGCATCCCGGAGCAGTTTGGCCCGCCGCTCTTCGTATTCCTCACTCGTAATCTCCCCGGCGGCATATCTCCTTTGCAGCAGTTGCAGAGGCGATTGCATTTCCCGGTAGGTGGACCGGCGCATTGGCGTCATGAAGGAGAAGAACACGACCCATAGTAGTATCCAGAAAAACCACCAGTACCAATGCATTCCCCAAAAATAGTACATAGCAAAACTCCTAAAGTGTGCGGGTTATTGTCTCTCGGCAGGTGCCGATGAACTGAAGAATGTCTTCATGGGGCAGCGCGAGCCTGTGCGAACTACTCTTCTATCGGCCACTCTCAACTTCCGGTCACGACTACAACAAGAACCTGGCGAGACTCTCCCAATCGAATGTGATAACGATACGGCTGGCAGTGATGGCGTGACTGTTCAAATTTGAACATTTTAGCCAAGCGCGCATGCGGTACAAACTTCATGGGGCCAGGCGCTTTCATCCCAGGCGTATGGATCGTCTTATCCAATTCCCAGTGCATGAGAAATGCTCGCAGTCCAGGTACGGCCGGAGATACGCAGACAACCTTGCTGCCGGGAGGCAAAACCAGGATGACAGAGGTATAAGCCCAACTCGAAGCCGGTGGAGAAAGCCTCTTCAATATAGGTCTATAAAGTTCAATTGCTTTCCTTCATGGTTTGAGGGAAGGTAAACGAATTTGCTCAAGAATCGCGAATTACCAGCGAAATAATGTGGACCGAAGTTAAGTTGCTGTTTGGAAGGCACTGTCTGTGTCTGCGCCGTCTGAAGCGTAGAGTTCAAGTGCTCGCCTGAGTTCGGATCGCCATAACTTGTAGAGAGGCCAGAAGAGGGAATGCGTACAGATTCAAATCGAACGGCCGCGGGCCCGTGCAACCATCAATGGGGAGTGATTCTCGCTGGCGGGGACGGGAAGAGATTGCTTCCACTGACGCGAAGAATTGCAGGGGATGACAGACCCAAGCAGTTTTGCGCAGTGATTGGAGATGCGACACTCCTCCAACAAACCCGAAGAAGAGTTTCCAAAGCAATCGATTCCGGACAGACTCTTCTGGTTATGAACAGGGTTCACGAGCGCTTCTATGGGGATGAGGTCGCGGACGTGCCTCGGTCGCGCCTGCTGGTCCAGCCCCAAAACCGGGGGACGGCTTCCGCCATCCTATACAGCCTGATGCGAGTCCGTGAACTCGATTCGCAGGGGCTGGTCGCATTTTTCCCGTCCGACCATCATTTCATGAATGACGAAGCGTTCGCCGACCAAATCGGGTTGGCATTTGTGCTCGCTGAGACCAACCCGGAGAGGGTAATCCTGCTGGGGGTTGAACCCGAGACGCCGGAGGTTTCTTATGGCTGGATTGAGCCTGGGCCGCGCCTCGAAGGCCCCTTCTCGGCCTCCATATCGCACGTAAAGCGATTCTGGGAGAAACCTTCGGAGACAATTGCTTTTGACTTGATGCGAAGCGGCTGTCTTTGGAATAGCTTTGTCATGGTTGGGCGACTTGCAAGCTTCCTGGAACTGACCCGGCAAGCAATTCCACGCTTGCACAATTCCTTCGAATCCATTCGGCAATCATTCTTGACGGCAAAAGAAGCCGAAGTCTTGTCCGCACTGTATGCCGTCATCCCTTCTTCCAGTTTCTCCGATGATGTTCTCTCCGTATGTCCAAATACCCTCGCTGTCATGCGAGGTTCCGGTCTTGGGTGGAGTGACTTGGGAGAGCCTTGTCGCGTTCTTTCCACTCTCGCCCGCATAGGACCCAAAGCCGACCGCGGCTGCAATCCAACGAGGGAGGACCCAGGGGCAGCGATAGCCTCAACCGCTTGATGTTCGCCGTTCAGTTTTCCGGGAGCATCGCGCTCCGGCCATAGCGTCCGCACAAAGAACCGATCTGGCGAAGAGTTGTATTCAGAAAACGAGAGAGCGCGGTTTCTGCGAACGGATGCAACAAACTGACCCAGTGAGGGCAATTCGACGTGGAGTGGTTAGCAACTCGTGATGCAAGATGGAAATTCTGGCTTATGCAACAAGCCCCCTTTCGCATCGCGGGTCTGTGCTACGTCAGACGGTCGATGGAATTCCGCGCAAAAGGAGGGTACAACTATGCTTTATCGGCAAATCTACACGCATATCCTAGGTGTTTCGGCGGTGGCGCTGTTTCTTGGCGCCACGACATTCGCACAAACCCAGCAAGACCAGAACTTTGTCAAAACCGCGATGGAGATCAATATCGCAGAGATCCAAATCGGGCATCTCGTCTTAAAGCAGGGAGCTAGCGAAGACGTCAGGAAATTCGGCCAGAGAATGATCACTGACCATACTCGGCTGGAAAATGAGATCACGCCAATTGCAGCGAAGATCGGAATCACCCCGCCCACGGAACTTGCCCCGGACGATCAAGCGCTGCTCACGAAGCTCAAGGGAGAGTCCGGCGCCGAATTCGACGAGACGTATGTTCACGCTATGGTTGAAGGTCATCGCAAGGCTGTCCAACTCTACAAGGCGGAGGAGACCGACGCTCAGGATGCCGCCGTCAAGAGTGCCGCCACGCACGGAGAGCCGGTCATCGCCGAGCACCTGAGGCTGGCTGAACACCTCAAGAGCACTATGGGCAAGAGCTAGCCTGAATGCTCTAACGAACACCAAGGAGTGCAAAGTAATTCCAAATCGAGAGTTCCATGCAGGCCTTGGCCTCTCCCTTTACGCAACACGAGAACAGGTCAAGTGGCTACAGACGCTTGGCCCTGCGACTCATCCTGATCGCAATCCTGACAATCCAGTTGCAACGATCAAATTCTGGTTAAACACTCTCAACGGGCGCTCGTCAAAAAGAAGTGGACACTTCAAGAGATGACACCACCCTGAGGTCAAGAGGGGAACTCGGCCAGGTACTCAAGCATTTTGTCTGCTATCGCAGACGGGTCTGGAGAATATCGAAGTGAATCCCAAGTACGTTATATCTCTGTTGCTCTTGTTCGCTTGGTTCGGGGTAAGTGGACAATCGGCCTCCACTCAAGATGAGACGAAAGCTGTGCGCGCCACACTGTCCAACGGCATGCGTGTCGTCATTCTCCGCAACACCTTGGCCCCGGTGGTCACAGTGGAAACGAATTTCCTGGTCGGTGGCGATGAGACGCCCCCCGGGTTTCCAGGCATGGCCCATGCGCAGGAGCATATGGCGTTTCGCGGATGCGCAGGGTTGACGGCAGACCAGACGTCTGCCATTTATGCGCAACTCGGAGGCCAGAACAACGCCGATACGCAGCAGAACATCACCCAGTATTTTGCGACTGTTCCGGCAGCAGATCTTGACGTTGCTCTCGAGGTCGAGGCCGCTTGCATGCATGGGATTGACGACTCGCAGCAGGAGTGGTCGCAGGAACGGGGAGCCATCGAACAGGAAGTGGCGCGCGACCTGTCCAATCCCACCTACAAATTCATCGACCGCCTCAACCAGGATATGTTCGCCGGCACTCCTTATGCGCACGATCCCCTCGGCACAAAAGCCTCCTTTGACGACACCAACGGCGACATGCTCAAGGACTTCTACAAAAAGTGGTACACGCCGGGCAACGCCATCATGGTGATTGTGGGCGATGTGGATCCCATCTCGACATTGACCAAGATTCGGCGGTGGTTTGGCGATGTTGCCAGCCATCCTTTGCCCGAGCGCCCATCTGTCGAATTGAAGCCGGTCAAGTCAGAGACATTTACGCTGGATAGCAATTTCCCCTACATTCTCGGCTTCATTGCCTATCGGTTTCCGGGAACGAATTCTCCGGATTACGCGGCCAGCCAAATTCTGGCCGATGTACTGGCCAGCCAACGCGCCGATATCTACGCAATGGTCCCGGCAGGCAAAGCGCTGGGAGCACAATTTGGAATTGCGGAGACTTATCCCAAGGCCAGCGTCGGCTACGGATTGGTTGCCTTGCCCTCCGCAGCAGACGCCACGGGCGCGATCAAGGAACTTCGCTCGATACTGGCAGGCTACGCGCAAAAGGGCGTCCCGGAGGATCTGGTTGCGGCGGCAATTCGCAGCGAGGTCGCTTCCGCGGAGTTTCAACGGAACTCGATTCCCGGCTTGGCGAACGTCTGGTCGAGTGCGCTGGCCGCCGAGGGCCGTACGTCTCCCGATGAAGACATTGAAGCAATCAAGCGGGTCACGCTCGCGGACGTAAATCGGGTTGCAAAAGAATACCTTGTAGACGAGAACTCGATTACCGCAACTTTGAAGCCGGTGCCAACGGGACAACCCGTCTCCGGAAAGGGATTTGGCGGCGCGGAGGAGGTCACTTCGGCTCCCACCAAGCCGGTCGAGCTTCCCGCGTGGGCAGCTGGTGCGCTGGCCGAGCTCAAGGTTCCCGAAAACTTCATCAACGTCTCAGATACGACGCTGCCAAACGGACTTCGTTTGATCGTTAAGACGGATCGGACGAGCCCGACCGTCTCAGTTGCTGGTTCAGTGAAGCACGAGTCCGACCTGGAGACACCGGCCGGGCAGGAAGGTGTCTCCGGCCTTCTTGGCGGGCTTTTCTCCTACGGAACCCGGACGCTGGATCGGCTGGCCTTCCAGAAGGCGCTTGATGACATTGCCGCGAATGAGAGTGCGGGCTTCGGCTTTTCAGTGGATGTGTTGAAAGAGCACTTCTCTCGCGGCGTCGAGTTGCTGGCTGACAACGAGCTTCATCCCGCGTTGCCGGTGCAAGCATTTGCAGTCGTGCAGAAGCAAACGACGCAGTTTGTTGCCGGCAACATGCAGAGCCCCGGATACCGGACATCGCGCGCGCTTGATCTGGCGTTGCTGCCCGCGAACGACCCGGCCCTGCGGGAGGTGACTCCGGCTACCGTCGGCAGAATCACACTAGACGAAGTGAAGCAATATTATGCCTCCACGTTTCGTCCAGACCTCACTACGATCGTGGTCATTGGCGACGTCTCTTCGGAAGAAGCCCGGCAAGTGATTGAAAAATGGTTTGGAGAATGGAAGGCGGCTGGCCCGAAGCCCGATACTATGCTGCCTCCCATCCCGATCAACAAGCCCTCGGCTGTCAATGTAGCCGATTCTGAAGCGGTGCAGGACTCCGTGGTTCTTGCCGAGCAGCTGAAGCTGAACCGCTTTGACCCGGACTACTATCCGCTGCAATTAGGCAATCATGTTTTGGGCGGAGGCTTCTACGCCACGCGTCTCTATCACGACCTCCGCCAGGTGGCAGGCTATGTCTATACGGTCAATGTAGGTTTGAGTGCCTCGAAGACCAGGGCCAGCTATTCCGTCGACTATGGCTGCAATCCCGAGAATGTCTCTAAAGCAAGGGCTTTGATTCTGCGCGATCTCGACCAGATGCGGACCGACGATGTGTCCGCAGCCGAACTGCAGCAGGCCAAGGCAATGCTCCTGCGGCAGATTCCTTTGAGCGAGTCGAGTGAAAATGCAGTTGCCGGCGGACTACTCGGACGCGCTCAGATTGGCCTTCCTCTCGACGAACCGATAAAGGCGGCGCAGAGGTACATTGAACTGAATGCCGACGACGTGAAAGGCGCGTTTTCCAGGCAGCTACGCATCGGCGATTTTGTCCAGGTTGTCCGCGGCCCAGCCCCGCAGTAGGCTGCCGACCGATTCGGCGTCAGCGCCAAAACTGCAGTTAACCTCAGGCTTCTCGCCCTCTCCCGGCCGGAGTTTGCAGCAACCAGAAAAGCGAGGACTATCCCGTCTCTTTCGAATATGTAAAAGCTTGGATTCAGATAGCGTTAATGGCGAGAATAGATCGCAAACGCCCCGATCGCAGCCAACACAGATAGCGCAATCAGAATAAAGAAAAAGATCACAAGCCCATTGATATGTTTGCGTACCAGCACATCACTCTGCGAGGAATCATGAGGACTATGCACCTCACGCTCAACCTCGTGTTCAAAATCCTCGTACAGCTCAACTACCTGGTCCTTCACCGTAGCGTGCGAGTTCGCTTCAGCAGCTTCCCTGGGCATTGTGACTCTCCTGGGCGGCCCCATCCCTGCAATTGCCAGCCTTAGCGATTCTCGTCCCCGATCCGGTACCCTGAATGGACAATTGGGTACATGCTGGTCGCTCACCTCTCTCTTCGTCTTCGCCAAATTTGCATCGGACAATCGACCTGACGCAAGAGAAGGGATACTACGGATGCCTAATTCTGTGGAAATCGGTTCCCCAGGATAGAATTCAAATACACAAGGGAAGTGATAGATGCGAGGTAAGCCGCTCATTGTAATATACTTATTTACCAAGTGTCATAAATAAAGAAACATGGAGAGACTCGGGGGCTAGTCCTCGAATCCCTCCGCCCAGGCCATTGCAGACAGGACTGATGTTTAAATGTCAGAGAATACTTCAGATCGTCCGCGGAATGGATCGGAAGAAACAACTGCTGGGGGTTCTGGCAGTTCCTGA
>CAZMWL010000084.1:0-8151 GCA_964569985.1 uncultured Occallatibacter sp. | reverse complement strand
GGGATGGCGAAGAGGATAATGCCGGCGACGACGGCGTTAAGACTGACGACGACCGTGCGAATGAAGAGGGCGACATCGACGGCGGCGGTGACGCCGACGGCAGCGAGGAGGCTGAAGAGGGCAAGACCGGCAACGGTGCCGGCGGAGGAGGAGGCGGCGAGGAGGGCGAACGAGCCGCCTAGAACTAGTTGCATCATGAGCGCCGCGATAGGGCACGACTTCCCAGCCTGCCCTGAGCGAAATCGAGGGGTGCCGCGAGATGCCCATAAGACCTGGGCTCCAGCGATTTACACTTGATTGTTCCTATTCGCAACGAGAAGCGCCTATGAGCAATCAACTCGATCAAGACATTTACTGGATGCAGCGCGCCCTCGAGCTCGCGCGGCGCGGCATCGGCGTCACCTCGCCCAACCCCGCCGTCGGCTGCGTGATTCTCGACCGCGCCGGCCAGGTGGTCGGTGAAGGCTGGCACGAATACGACCTCCTCGACCACGCGGAAATTGTCGCCCTCAGAGAGGCCCAGCAGCATGCTGCCGATCGCATTCAAGGCGGCACGGCCTACGTCACCCTCGAGCCCTGTAGCATCACCGGCCGCACGCCGCCCTGCACCGATGCCCTCATCCAGGCCGGACTCGCCCGCGTAGTCGCCGCCACCATCGATCCCAACCCTGCCGTTGCCGGCAACGGGCTTAACGCACTTCAGGCCGCAGGCCTCGAGACGCGCGTGGGGGTATGCCAGGCCGAAGCCCGCCGCCTTAACGAAGGCTTCGCGCGCTGGATCCAGAATCATCGCCCCCTCGTGCTGATGAAAGTGGCCATGACGCTCGATGCGCGCATCGCACCGCCGCCCGCGCAACAAACGCAGCACGCGCCCTACTGGATCACCAGTGAAGCCGCCCGCGCCGCCGTTCAGCCCCTGCGCTGGGCCGCCGACGCCACCATGGTCGGCGTAGACACCGTTCTCGCCGACGACCCCTGGATGACCGATCGCAGCGGGCTGCGCCGCCGCCGCCCGCTGCTGCGCATCGTCCTCGACTCCGCACTGCGCATGCCTCTCGACTGCAAACTGGTCGCGACGGCGCAGAACGACGTGGTCATCTTCACCGTCTCCCGCGACGAAGCCCGCGCCACCGAGTTGCGCAAACGCGACGTGCGCGTGGAAATTCTCGATGCTGAAGCGGGCCGCGTTCCGCTCGACAAAGTTCTCTTGAGGCTAGGCGAAGAGGGCGTTCTCACGCTGCTCACCGAAACCGGCACGCGCCTCAATACGGCCTTTCTTGCCGCCGGCCTCGTCGACCGTCTCCATCTCTTCATCGCGCCGCAGATCATGGGCTCCGACGCGGTCCCCGCCTTCCGCGGCATGCCCCAGTTCGTCCACATGAACGACGTCGAAATCGAGCGCTACGGCGACGACCTGGGGTTGAGCTCCCTGCTCATCGACCCCTGGCCGAAGAACAATCTTCGTTAATCAGTCGTCAATGGTCGTGGATCGCGATTCGTGAACCGTGATCCGTGGAGCGTTTTTCGGACTCGCGCCATCCAATTAGAATAGGTATGTACGCGTAACGCTCTGACCGGCTGTCAGTCTTCGCAGCAAGCATGGAAAGGCAAGTTTCATGGTCTCCACTCCCGCCCTCACGGCTGTCGTCTCCCTTGTCGGCCTCGCCGGCGTGCTCACCTGGCGCGTGCGCGAGGGCCGCTCCGCCGTGACCCTCAGGAAGATCGTGATGCCGCCTCTGGGCATGGCAACGGGATTCTGCATGTTCATCTATCCGCCCTGCCGCGTGCCCTTCCTCTGGGGACTCGCCGCTTTCCTTATCGGAGCCGTCATCTTCGCCGTCCCGCTGCTGCTCACCTCTGACCTTCATCTCCACAACGGCGAGATTCGCATGAAGCGTTCGAGTGCATTTTTTGCTGTCATCATTGTGCTCGCCGTCGTCCGCTGGGCCGCGCGCGGCTACTTCGACCGCGTCCTCTCGCTCGAACAAACAGGCGCCATTTTCTATCTGCTCGCCTTCGGAATGATCCTGCGCTGGCGCTTGAAGCTCCTGCTCGCCTATCGCGCCCTCACCGCCGCGCACGCGCTTCCCGTCGCTGCCACGCCCAAACAAGTCCCCGCCGAATAAGGCGAGGTTTCAGGGATCGGGTTTCAGGTGTCAGGTTTCAGGGATCAGGTTTCAGCTCCCGGAGCCCTCGGTCTCTGCCCTTCAGCCGCTGCCGCTCCCTCACCTCAATGAGCTAAAAGCTAGTAGCTAGTAGCTGCCTTCTGACCCCTGAAACCTGACCCCTGACACCTGCCTTTATGAGACAATCAGGCGTCGACCCCGTTTTTCCCGTTCCCCATCTTCATCAAGGAAAAGCCGATGCCGAATGCACCCGCTGTGAACTCCCTTACCTTCAACGTCGAGCGCAAAGGCGATGCAGCTCTCGTCCATTGCCGCGGCCGCTTGGTCGCTGGGCTCTGCGGTGAGTTTTACAGCAAGATCCACGCCCTCATTCCTGACAACAAGCGCATCGTCCTCGACCTCACCGACCTGGCCTTCGTCGACAGCATGGGTCTGGGCACGCTGGTGCGCCTCTACGTCTCCGCCAAGTCGGGCGGTTCCTGCCTCCAGCTCGTCAATCTCAGCAAGCAGATCCGCGAGCTGCTTGGCATCACTAACCTGCTCGGGCTTTTCGGCGATATGTGCGAAAAAGGCGTGACCATGAAGTTCTAGCGCGCGGCCCTTGACTGCTCCCTTGCCCCTCGCTGTCTCGCTCCCTAGAATGAACTCATGTTCACCGGCATCATCGAGCAGACCGGAACCCTCGTCAGCCTCACCGACCGCGGCGGCGTTCGCCGTATCACCGTCGAAGCCCCAGGCATTGCGTCGCGGCTGCGCGAAGGCGACTCGCTCGGCGTCTCCGGCGTCTGCCTCACCGCGCTCGACCCCGACCCCACCTACTTCCACGCCGACCTCGCCCAGGAAACCCTCGATCGCACTTCGCTCGGCTCGCTCGCGCCCGGCGCTCGCGTCAACCTGGAGTTGCCCACCGCCGCAGGCAGCCCGCTCGGCGGCCACATTGTGCAGGGCCACGTCGACGGCACAGGAGTCATGACCGCGCTCGACCCCGTGATTCCCGAATCTAGTCCCAACTTCGACCGCCAGACCACCGACTGGACCCTCAAAGTCCGCGTCCCCGAAAACGTTCGCCAGTGGATGGTCCACAAAGGCTCGGTCGCCGTCGAAGGCATCAGCCTCACCGTCGCCGCATTCGACGGCGAAGAGATCAGCATCGCCATCCTGCCCCTCACCTACTGGCGCACCAATCTGCATACGCTCGCTGTGGGCGCGCCCATGAACATCGAGGCCGATGTGCTGGTGAAACTTGCCGCCATGCAAATGCAAGCTTCAAAGAGATCTGAATTCGATTTGACCGCCGCATGGCT
Organism: uncultured Occallatibacter sp.; assembly: GCA_964569985.1. GTDB lineage: Bacteria > Acidobacteriota > Terriglobia > Terriglobales > Acidobacteriaceae > Telmatobacter. The sequence continues at coordinate 4,721 of CAZMWL010000084.1, read as the reverse complement.
CGTCGCCAACGGCTACTGACCGGGTTTGTGCGGTAGAATCTCCGGCGGCGCAACTTCGATCCACTGCGCCTTCATCGCGTCCGACCGGCACTCCGACCACAACGCGTAAATCTCTCGCCGCGGCACCAGCGGATGATCCACCAGAATCGCGTTGCCCGCCTCCGCGCTGGTATAGCGCGCGCGGCACCAGCGCACGAACGGTTCGTACTGGCGACCCTTGCGCATCGTGAACCAGTCGATGATCTCGTGCGGTGATTCCCCGCGCACGTCTTCCGGCGTCCACCAGAAACGCACCGGACCCTTCGCCGTAAATCTCTCCTCAATGCAAGTTCCGCCGGTCTCGTGCATTCTGCGCACAAAGTCCGTCCACATCATCAACCTTCCCTGCGACTTCATCAGTAACCGCAGCTTGTGTTCGCGATGCATCCGCCGCCATCGCACGCCCAACGTGTAAGGAATCGCAAGGCACGCGCCCACAAACAGCACGGGAATCATTGCGATTCCCATCGCCGCGCCCGTCCATGTGGACGGCTGCTTTTGCGCGTTTTCTGCTTCCGGCCTGTGCATTGTCGATGCTCGCGTCGATTAAGGCTTGACCGGCAACTTCGGCGGAGCTATCACGTAGTCGTCGCCCACTCGCGCCAGGACCTGCGCGCGCCGGTCGGTCAGCAGCTTCAGCCGCTTCGTGACCTCGATGAACTCCTTCTTTTCGTCGGCCGTCAGCTCCGCGCCGGGCTGCGCTGCCTTCTTGTTCAGCTCATCGAGACGCGCCTCCAGGGGCGGGATCTCGCGGTCCATCAGCACAGGCTTGATCACCGCCTTCTTCTCGCGCCCCGCGGCCATCTCGTTGCGATTGTTCTCCTCCCACACCGGCAACATGCCCACATGTCCCAGTTCCACGCGCACGCCCACCGGTCCGTAGTCCCTTTTCACCGCCGCAAACAGCCCGATCATTTCGTCCCGCGGATCGCCATTCGAGTCCGGATTCAGCCCATCCACGTAGCTGCGCGATTGGTTCGACAGAAAGTTGCCCAGCGAATAGAAGATCACCGTGTCGCGCCCATCCTGGGTTTTGTAGGTCTCAATCGGCTGCAGTACATGCGGATGCGCGCCCACGATCACCGTCGCTCCGGCATCCAGCATCTTGTGCGCAATGTCCACGTCCTCAGGCCGCGGCGCTGTCGCGTACTCAATGCCCCAGTGCACGGAAATCACCAGCAGATCGCATTGCGCCCGCGCGGCCTTCACGGCGGCCAGCACCGTGGCCTCGTCTGCTCCCGGTGCGCCGTTGGCCTCGCCCGGATAGGGAAAGAAATTCACATGCGGCTGATCGTCCTTGTCGGGATTGCGATTGCCGTTCAGCCAGCGCGTCATGCCCAGCCAGCCTACCTTGATTCCGTTGGCCTCGGTAATCACCGGCTGCCACGCCGTCGCCGTATTGTCCGACGTGCCGGCAAACAGGAGGCCAATCTCTTTCAGGTGCTCGCGGCTCTCAACAAAGCCCGCCCAGCCCTGATCCATCACGTGGTTGTTGGCAAACGACACAATCTTGATCCCGCTCGCCTTCAGCGCCTCGGGCAGATCCACGGGCGCGTCAAACAGGAACGGCTTGGTTCCCTTCGAGTGCTCCGGCGCCACCGGCGTCTCCAGGTTCACGAATCCAAAGTCCGCGCCCTCGAAGACATCCAACACATCTGCAAACAACGCTGCCCATCCGGGTTCGCCGTCGCCCGCCGCCTTGGCCGCCGCGCGCACCGGCTCATGCGGAATCACATCGCCCGCCACGGCAAAAGTCACTTGCGCCAGGTCGTGCGGATAGGGAATCGCAACCGTCGCTTGCCGCCGCCCTTGGAACGTCGTCAACAGCGCCGCGCCGGCGAGCGCCAAAGCGACAGCCCCCCCTGCCCAACGCCAGTTCCGGCGCAAAAACGCCCCTACTCCCACAGCAACCCGCGCGGGCTGGCCCAGCGCGCTGCCCTCGCCCTCCACGGCTCCCATCTGGCGCCTTCCTAAAACCCAATCCATGGTTTACCTTGGCTCCCTTCTCGTACTCGGAAAGGGATTGGAATCAGCATACATGGGCTTAGGCGCCCCATGGTGCCCAAAGCATCAACCGGGCATTTGGAGACCCAACGCCTCCGCGAACGTCTAGCGGCCCCAACGCGTCTATTTCATGAGTCAGGACTGTTAACCTTAAGTAGGAGCAACTCTTTAAGAGCTTTCCGGCCGCGGTACCGCGGAACCGGCGAGAACGACCATGGCAGAGTTCGTCATCAAGTTGGCCGATGATCGCGGCCGCGTACAGGAGCAGGTGCAGACCGCGGCCACGGCCGAAGAGCTGCGGGCCCGCTTTATTCACGCGGGATATCACGTCTTTTCTGTTCGTGCCCGCGGCAGCTTCGGCCGCCGTGGCCGCCGCAAGGTTAAGCTCGAACCCTTCCTGATCTTCAATTCGCAGTTCCTCACCCTCATTCGCGCCGGCCTGCCCATCCTCGGCTCGCTGCAAATGCTCGGCAAAATCCAGAAAAATGCCGCCTTTGCCGGCCAGTTGGAAGACGTTGCTTCGCGCGTCAAAACCGGCGAGGCGCTCTCTGCCGCCTTCGAAGCGCAGAGCGGTTTTCCGCTCATGTACACCACCACGCTCCTGGCCGGCGAGCGCTCCGGCAACCTATCCGAAGTTTTGGATCGCTACGTGAGCTTCCAGAAGGTCGCGCTCACCCTGCGCAAAAAGCTCATCGGCTCGCTCATCTATCCTTGTGTGCTGCTCAGTTTGGTCTGCGCGCTCCTGATCTTCATGTTCACTGTGGTGGTACCGCAATTCGCGCAGCTTTACGACCAGCTTGGCAACAAATTACCGGCTCTCACCCTCGCCCTGCTCACTTTCGGCAAGTGGACCCAGCACAACATCCTGTGGCTGGTGCTCACCGTGGTCGCCACCGTCGCCGCCCTCTACCGGTTCTCCCTCACCGAGCGCGGCAAGGACTTTGCCGATGGCGTACGCATCCGCCTTCCCATCCTGGGCAAAATCTGGCTCAAGTATCAGGTGGCGCTGTTCGCGCGCATGCTCTCCACACTGCTCACCGGCGGTTTGCCGCTGGTGCCCTCGCTGGAGACAGCCTCGCGATCCATCTCCTCGCGCCGTGTCTCCAGGGCCGTGCAGGCTTCGGTCGGCACCGTGCGCGAAGGCAAAAGCCTGGCCGAATCGCTTGCCAAGACCGGCGTCATTCCCGATCTGGCTACGGAGATGATCACCGTGGGCGAGCAAACCGGCGCGCTGCCGCAAATGCTCAACTCCATGTCAGAATTCTTCGAGGAGGACGTGGCCACGGCCCTGGCCGCTGCTCTCGCGCTCATCGAACCGGCGATCCTCATCGTCATGGGAGTCGTCGTCGTCTTTATCTTGATCTCGCTCTACCTGCCCATCTTTTCGCTTGGGCAGGCGAGCGGAATGTAGGAGGTCGCCCGCATGCCTGAGACCAACGTGTTGCCCCCGCCCGCGCCCGCAACCGGCGAAGAACGCGCTCAGGCTGAATCCCTGGCGCGCCGCTACCACGCCGAATTCGTCGATCTGAAAAACTTCAAGATTCAGCACGAGCTGCTGCGCACCGTTCCGGTCGAGCTCATGTTCCGCTACAACTTCGTACCTATCGAGTTAACCGATAACGCGCTGGTCATTGCCGTCAGCGACCCTTCGCGCCTCATGGTCATGGACGAGATTGCTGGGCTCCTCGGGAACCGCATTGTGGCCCGCGTAGCCACGCTCTCCCAGATCACCGACCTGCTGAAGAAAACCGAGCAGTCGCAGCGCGTGCTCGACGAGGCCAGTGAGGGCCTCACCTTCGACGTGCTCACGGGCGACGAAAACTCCGAAGAAAACATCTCGATTGAGAAGTTGACCAGCGATGCCGAAGACATCAGTCCCATCATCCGCCTCGTCGATACCACCATCTTCACCGCTCTCGAGCGTCGCGCCTCCGACATTCACATCGAGAGCTACGACGATTCGGTGCACGTCAAGTACCGCATCGACGGCGTGCTGCAGGAGGCCATGGCGCCCATCGCCCGCGAGCACCACGGCACCATTCTCGGCCGCATCAAGATCATGAGCGAACTCGACATCGCCGAAAAGCGCGTGCCCCAAGACGGCCGCTTTCGGGTCCGCTACAAGACCCGCCTCATCGACTTCCGCGTGTCGATTATGCCCACGATTTACGGCGAAAACGCCGTGCTCCGCGTGCTCGACAAAGAGTCGATGAGCGAGAAATTCAAAACCCTCACGCTCGACGTTGTGGGCTTCGCCGAAGAAGACCTGCGGCGTTTCCGCCGCTATATTCGCGAGCCCTACGGCATGGTGCTCGTCACCGGCCCCACCGGCTCCGGCAAAACCACCACCCTCTACGCCGCGCTCAACGAGATCAAGAGCGACGAAGACAAGATCATCACCATCGAAGACCCGGTCGAGTACCAGATTCGAGGCATCACGCAGATTCCCGTCAACGAGAAGAAAGGCCTCACCTTCGCGCGCGGCCTGCGCTCCATCCTGCGCCACGACCCCGACAAAATCCTGGTGGGCGAAATTCGTGACCAGGAGACGGCGCAGATCGCCATCAACTCCGCGCTCACCGGCCACCTTGTCTTCACCACCGTCCACGCCAACAACGTGGTCGACGTGCTGGGCCGCTTCCTGAACATGGGCGTCGAGGCCTACAACTTCGTCTCCG
>CAZMWL010000083.1:0-8161 GCA_964569985.1 uncultured Occallatibacter sp. | reverse complement strand
GGCTGCATCTTTTCAGCACCGCTGCACAAAGTCTGTGAGTTTCGTAACAGCCTGTTTAGCCGGGCCGATAAAGTCCGCAGAATGAGTCGGGCTTCAGCCCCTGCGAATCTTTCCCTTGCCGAGTTCGCTTTTCGTTCGGACTTTTTCCGCAACCTGTTCAGTCGTGCCAAAAGTGCAGCAAGAAATGCGCGGGCTTTAGCCCCTGAGGGATTGCTTCTCCCAAACTGACTCACTCCCCATCACGCAATTCCGCCCCGATGCATTACCCTCAATCTTGCAGTTCATTCCAGCGTAGGGGAGACGGGATTGCGCATTGTTCTGTCAAACATCGGGACTTTCGGAGACATCAATCCACTCATTTCCATTGCGCTGGAGCTCAAGCGCCGCGGCCACGCGCCGGTGATGGCGCTGCCCAACGTATACCGGCCGAAGATTGCGCCGCTGGGCCTGGAGTTTCGCGAGCTGCGGCCCGACATCGACCCCACCAACACCAAACTCGTGGAGATGATTTACGACGTGAAGAAAGGCACGGAGACGGGGCTGCGCGAATTTCTATATCCCGTGCTCCGCCAAACCTACGCCGACCTGCTGGACGCCGCGACCAAGCCCGCGCGCGCCGACCTGTTGCTGCTCGGCGAGCTCAACTACGCGGGACCCATCGTCGCCGAGGTCACGGGCATTCCCTGGGCGAGCTACGTGCTGGCGCCGTTCTCATTTTTCTCCGCATTCGATCCCCCGGTGCTGCCGCCTTATCCCAAATTGGCGCGCGCCGACAAAGCCCCGGGCATGGGGCGCGCCATGCAGCGCCTGGCGCGTTTTGTCACGCGCAAATGGCCTGAGCCCGTCTACAACCTGCGTCGCGAGCTGGGATTGCCGCCCGGCAAGAACCCCATCTTCGACGCCAAGCACTCGCCCAATCTTGTGCTCGCGCTTTTCTCGCGCGTGCTGGGCACGGAGCAAAAAGACTGGCCCGAGAACACGCTCATCACCGGCTTCTGCTTCTACGATGCCGACGCAGGCAACGCGGCGCTGCCCGCGCAGCTCGAGGAATTTCTCGCCGCGGGCGAGCCCCCGGTCGTCTTCACGCTGGGGTCCGCCGCGGTGCTGGCCGCCGGAGATTTCTACGAGCAGTCGGCGCGCGCGGCAAAAAAGCTGGGCGTGCGCGCGGTACTGCTCATCGGCACGGACGAGCGCAACCGCCCCCAGCAGGAATTACCCGATTCGATTTGCGTGGCGGAGTACGCCCCCTATTCGGGGCTGTTTCCGCGCGCCTCGCTCGTGGTGCACCAGGGCGGCGTCGGCACCACCGCGCAATGCCTCCGCGCCGGCCGTCCCATGCTCATCATGCCTTACTCGCACGACCAGCCCGACAACGCGCGGCGCATGAAGCGCATGGGCGTAGCCCGCGTCATCCAGCGCTCGCAATACAAGCCCTGGCGCGTGGCCCGCCGCGTGCGCGCCATGCTCGCCGATCCGGAGTATGCGCAGCATGCGCGCGCCGCCGCCGAAGAAGTCGCTCGCGAGAACGGCGTCAAAACCGCCTGCGACGCGCTCGAAGCATTGCACGCGCGCAAGACTCCGACAGCTTAGAGCGGTCCCATGATCGCTGTAACCCAGTGCCCCGTGCCCCATCCTTTTCGCGCCCTTGGCGAAAAGGGTGGGAGAGCTAAAGCCTGGATACACCCACTCAGGAACTGGCTTACGCCACCGTCACCGCCGCAACCTCGTAATCGCCCACCGACGGCACAGTGAAGTGCAGCCCGCGTTCGTCGAGATCGAAGGGCAATTTGCTCTCCGCCTTGAGCAGCTCGACAGAATGCACGCCCACTCCCCTCGGCAGTTTCATGCTCACGTGTTGCGGCCCCAGCGGCTCCACATTCTGCATCCAGCCATGAAATGCATTTGCGTTCGCGTAGTTGAGCAGGTGCACAGCATAGCCCGGCTCCGTCTCCCAGCAGAACATCTCGATCAATCCCGGCCCCGCCACGCTCACCATGCGCTCATCGCGCGTCACCCACTTGATCGTATTCTCCATCAGGCGCAGCAGATCCGTGTGGCCGGTGAGCCAGTAGGTGCGCTCCACGTCGCCGGCGAACCATGCCAGCCGGCTTGCTCCTTCTTCGCGCAGCACCACCGCCGGCTCGCTGGTCTCTGAAACCGGCGGATAGGCCAGCTCCGGTGGATAGCGCACAAATCCCGGCACCACCGTCAGCACCGGATTCGCAATCGGCTTCAGCGGCACGCGATTTTGCGCCCCGGCCAGCCAGTTGGTGTCGCTGAATCCATCTAAAATTGCATGCGCCGTTTGCGGCCTCTCAATGCGCGCGTAGTAAGGATTTCCGTTGGTCCCCACAGCATCGCCCGCCCTCGACACGCCAAACAATTCGCCAAGCCCGAAATCCGCCCGCGGTTTCAGGTTTTCGTCGTACAGGCTGGTCTCAAAGCTCGCCACCAGAGAGCCGCCTCCACGCACATACGCGCGCAGTTGCTCGCATTGCCGGTCGCTCAGCATCGCGGTGTTCGGCAGCAGCAGCGCGCGGTATTTCTTCAGGCGCTCCAACTCCAGCCGGTCCTCATGCACGTAGTCAAAGGCGAAGCGGCCCCTCAGCAGCGCCTCGTACATGCCTTGCGTCGTCTCGCGCATGTACGTGCGCACCCGCGCTGTAGCCGGGCCGGGATAAAACAGTTGCGTGCTCTGGCCCATCACTACACCGATGTTGGCAATGGAGCGTCGCGCGGCCAGGTGCGCGTCGTGGCGCGCCGTCCAATCAAAATACTCCTCGCCCACCTTTTGCCAGCGGCGATCCTCGCAGAATCCCTTTTCCGCTCCCACAAAATGGTTGTAAGACGTCATGCCGCTGGCCAGTGTCTCGCTCAACCACATGCGCGTTTCTTCAGGAGACTTCGACAAATTGCGCCATCCGGGAGTTCCGGTGGAGTAGGCTGCCGTCACGTTCGCGGCAAATTTCCCATCCATCACCGCGCTGCACACGCGGCCCTGCTGGCTGCATCCCCACACCGCGGGATCGTCGTAGGTACGTCCCTGGTTGTCAGCCTGGAACCACCCAACGGTTTTCCCCAATCGGTCCAGGTTCACGCTGGCGTGTACATTTCCCCCCGAATTGGCAAAGAAGAAGCTGTCGGCCTTTTTCTCCTTCGCAATTGCGTCGTAGCGCTTCCACAAATCCAGCACGCGATCGTTGAAGGCGCTCCAGTAGGCTGGTGTGCCGCTCGCCGGCAGTTTGCTGCAAACCGCGCACGAACACTCGGGCAGCATCCCGATCGGCGGCCAGCCGTTGGTGTAAAAGCAATCCACATCGTAAAGGGAGTTCACCTCGCGCATCACCGCCGGCACGTAGTCGTCCATGTACGTTGAGAACATGCACGTCTTGAACAGCCGCGGCTCCTCCGTGCTGAACTGCACAGCGCCGTCCTTGTGGCGCATCGCCCACTCCGGGTGTGCCGCCAACGCATCGCCCCAGTTCAGGTCGGGACTCATGCGCGCCACCACCCGCATGCCGCGCTTTTTTGCCGCCGCCGCGCACTCCCCGAAGAAGTCGCGGCCATTGAGAAATTTTCCGTGCCGGTGGAACGGCACCTTGGAAGGATAGAAAGCCAGGATGCCCGTCACGCTCACAAACACCACGTCGACTTTGCACGAGTGCCAGTAGTCGGCCCACTCTTCCACGTTCATCACCGCGGGGTCGTGTTCCGTCATGTTGGTCTGGCCCACGCGGCGGACTCTCTTTTGCCACGGCTCGGTAGCCGCATCCGCTTTCGCCAGGCGCGCCGGCAGCGCAATCAGTTGGTAGGCCGGGATCGAGGTCGCAGCCATCGCGGCATGTTGCGCAGGTTGCTGCGCGGCGTCGAGAACTGAGGCCAGTGGAAGCGCTGCGGCCCCGGTGGTAAGGCTAGTCTTCAGGAATTTGCGGCGGCTGAGCATAAATACCCCGACTCCAGCGGTTCCAGAATTGCTCTACCCAGAGGCCTCGATGCCAAGTGGCGTTTTCCTCAAGAAAACGCCACCTATCGCTATTCTCAAAAGGGCACGTGAATTCTGGAACCGCTCCGAATCGTCCGGACAAGTGTACCCGTCACGCCTCAACTTCAACCAGAAAATGCTTTCGGAGGTACAGGCAATACCGTCCGCCTGGAACGGTCCTCAAGTGGGGCGCAGCTCCGCGAACAGCAGCCTACTGCGGCGCGGGAAGATTGCCGCTGACTTCGCCCGGCACTGCCGCAAGCGTCTTGGTCTCGTCGGGCAGCGGCGCGGGCAGCGGGCGCTCCAGCGCCAGCGCCAGCACTTCGTCCATCGTATCCACAAAGCGCAGTTTCATCGCGTTCTTGATGTTATCCGGCAGCTCCGACAAATCCTTCTCGTTGGCGCGCGGCAAAATCGTCTCGAAAATTCCGGCCCGCAATGCCGCCAGCAATTTCTCTTTCAGCCCGCCAATGGGCAGCACCTTGCCGCGCAGTGTAATCTCGCCGGTCATCGCAATGTCGCGCCGCACGGGAATCTTTGCCAGTGCGCTCGCCAGCGCCGTGGCCATCGTAATCCCCGCGGAAGGACCGTCCTTGGGAATGGCGCCCTCGGGCACGTGCAGATGAATATCGACGTTGCGATAGAACTCGCGCGAAAGCCCCAGCGCGTGCGCCTTGCTGCGAATATAGGCCAGCGCTGCTTGCGCCGATTCCTGCATCACGTCACCCAATTGGCCGGTAATGGTGAGCTTGCCCTTCCCGTCCAGCACCTGCACTTCTGTCGTCAGAATGCTGCCGCCCACCTCGGTCCAAGCCAGCCCCGTCACCAGCCCTACTTCGCTCTTCTCGTGCACCTCGGAGTCGCGGAACCGGGGCACGCCCAGAAAATCGGCGATGTTCGCGGCACTGATTTCTTCCTTGTGCTTCGTTCCCGCCTTCACCACTTTGCGCGCCACCTTGCGGCACACGTTGCCCAGCTCGCGCTCCAGGTTGCGCACCCCGGCTTCGCGCGTGTAGTAGCGAATGATTTCCAGAATCGCGTCGTCCTTGAAGACGATATTCTTCTCGCTCAGGCCGGTCTGCTCGCGCTGCTTCTTCACCAGATACTGGCGCGCGATCTCCAGCTTTTCCTGCTCCGTGTAGCCTTGCAGCCGGAGAACCTCCATGCGGTCCTGCAGCGCCGCCGGAATGGTGTGCAGCACGTTGGCCGTCGCCACAAACAGCACTTGCGACAAATCGTAGTCCACGTCGAGATAGTGATCCTGGAACGTCACGTTCTGCTCGGGGTCCAGCACTTCCAGCAGCGCCGATGCCGGGTCGCCGCGGAAGTCCGACGAAATCTTGTCCACCTCATCCAGCAGGAACACCGGATTCTTCGTCCCCGCGCGCTTCATGTGCTGGATGATCTGGCCGGGCATGGCGCCGATATAAGTCCGTCTGTGCCCGCGCACCTCGGCCTCGTCTCTCACCCCGCCCAGCGAAAGGCGCACGAACTTGCGCCCCGTTGCCTTCGCGATCGACATGCCCAGCGATGTTTTCCCCACGCCCGGAGGCCCGACGAAACACAGGATCGATCCCTTGGGATTCTTGACCAGTTGCCGCACGGCCAGAAACTCCAGGATCCTTTCCTTGATCTTTTCCAGACCGTAGTGGTCGGTGTTCAAAACCTTTTCCGCGAAGTCGATCGACCGCGTTTCCTTCGACCGCTTCTTCCACGGCACCGCCAGCAGCCAGTCGATGTAGTTGCGGCTCACCGTCGACTCCGCAGACATGGGCGGCATCGCTTCCAGCTTCTTCAGCTCCTGGATGCATTTCTCCAAAACTTCCTTCGGCATGCCCGCGGCTTCAATCTTCTTGCGCAGCTCGTCGTATTCGCTCTTCTCGCCGCGGCCCAGCTCCTTTTGGATGGCCTTGATCTTTTCGTTCAGGTAATACTCTTTTTGCGCGCGCTCCATCTGGCGCTTCACGCGCGATTGGATGTTGCGGTCCAGGTCCAGCTTCTCGATCTCCATATCGAGCATGTCGGCCAGGCGCGCCAGCCGCGCCGCTGGATCAAAAATGGCCAGCAGCTCCTGCTTTTCCTCGATCCCCACCTGCAGATTCGCGGCGATGGTGTCGGAAAGCTTGGCCGGCTCGTCCATCTTCACTGTGGCGATGATGGTTTCGTAGTTCAGTGACTGCTGCAGCTTTACGTAATTCTCAAACAGCGTCGTCACGCGCTGCATCAACTGATCGGTGGCCGGCGTCATCTCGAAATCGCGCTTGCCGGTGCGCACCGTGGCCACAAAGAATCCATCGCGGTCGGTCACCTCAAGCGATTTGGCGCGCTCCACGCCCTCCACCAGCACCTTGATGTTGCCGTCCGGCATCTTGACGCTTTGCACAATATTGCAGATCGACCCGACCTGGTAGATGTCCTTGGCCTTGGGCTCGTCAATCGAGGCGTCGTGCTGCGTGGCGAGAAAAATCTTGCGATCCCCGGTCAGCGCCTCTTCGAGGGCGCGCACGCTCGACTCCCGGCCCACCACGAACGGCGTCATCATATAGGGAAAGATGACCATGTCGCGGATGGGCATCATGGGCAACTTGCGCGGCTCGTTTTTTTCGCGGGGCACAGTCATCGGCATGTCTCTATTAGACGCTCGCGTTCACCCTCAGGATGCGAGGCCGGACGCAGGTCATGTACGGATTGTACAGCCAAGCGGGTATTCAGGGAACGCGAGCAAAAGGGCACGCAGCTCGCGAGATTGCCGAAGTCTTGAGCTTGGACAAGTTTCTGCATGACCTTAGTCACACGCGCGTGCCGCCGGCGCCTGAAAAAGAAACCGCATCGCGGGTGGCGTTTTCGTGCCCGTAGGGCCGCGTCGTGTTTTTTGTCGCCGTCGCATCGCGTTCATGCAATTGCCCTCCGCCGCAGACCTTGGCATGATAGGCCATATGGTCTATAATGCCATCATGAGCGCCGTATGAAGGCAGATCTGCTCTTTAGCCAGCGGATCGACTACGACGACGGTGCAATCGTGCAGATGGTCCTGTGGCGCGTTCCGTCACCGGTTCCACCCTCGGCGCACCGCCTGAAGTATTCGCTGTTTTATGGCCGTCCCGGCGTCCGTGAGGTTGGCTACGACAACGAGCGCGGCAAAGGCGATCACCGGCATTTTCAGGGCGTCGAGACCGCCTACCGCTTCACTACTGTCGAGCGGCTGATCGCCGATTTCTGGCGTGATGTACTCAGATTGCGAGGGGAACCATGAGCCAGGTGAAATTCACCGTAGGCGGCGCGATAAAGGACGAGGCTTCGCGCCGGTTCGTCAGCGCATGGCACCGCGCCGAGCGAGGCGAGAAGTTCCATGAGCGCCATCTGGCGTTTGAAAGCTGGGACGCGCTGGCCCGCGTCCTGACGGGCAAGCGCATGGAGCTGTTGCGCTACGTGCGCCGTCACAACGTGACCAGCATCCGGTCCTTGGCCAAGGCGCTCAAGCGCGACTACAGCAACGTCCATGCGGATGTGCAGGCGTTGGCGGGCGCTGGGCTCCTCGATACTTCAGCCAAAAGCGTAAAGGCCGACTACGACGCGATTGAAACCAGGATTGCGATTTGAGGATGTGCGGCCCCGGATTTCAGAGTCGCGATCTGGGCGCTGGCCACACTCGTTGCACGGCGGCCGCCGCCCTTCATAATATTCCCTTGACGGAATATCGCCTTGAGTGCATACTTCAATTATGGCCTGGGAAGTCGAGGTCAGCGACGAGTTTGCGGAATGGTATGACTCGCTCAGTGAACCGGAAAGCGTGAGCGTAGACACTGCTGTCGATATGCTCGGCGAGTACGGCCCGACACTCGCACGGCCCTACGCCGATACCCTCAAGGCTTCGCGGTATCCCAACATGAAAGAGTTGCGCGCACAGCACGAAGGCAGGCCTGACCGCATCTTCTTTGCCTTCGATCCACGGCGCAAAGCCTACCTGATCCTTGGCGGAGACAAGACGGGCGATGACGATTGGTACATCGCGGCTATCCGGAGGGCAGAGGCAATCCATGCACGGCACCTCATAGAGATTGGAGAGGACCATGGCTAAGAAGTGGAGCGATATTCGCAGGAAGCATGCACCGGAGGTCGAAAAGCGCATCCGGAAGAGCGTGAAGGACGCCGCCAGGGTGATGAGTCTCTATCAGCTCA
>CAZMWL010000082.1:0-8408 GCA_964569985.1 uncultured Occallatibacter sp. | reverse complement strand
AGATGCGCGGCAACTGGTGCTTGCGGATCATCATTTCCACGTCGACGCCAAAATCGTCGTGAGCCCCGAGGATTTCAATGACGCGTCCGATGGGGGGACGCGTGGGCGTGGGCCAACTGGTGATCTCGACATCCACGACAACGCCCTCCGGGCTTTCGGGTTTTGGACGAGAGAGTGCCTCACGGCCTAGAACGCGATGCGGCGTGTTGTGCTTTCCCACCCATTCCGGGTCCGCTTGCGCGGATTCGGAATGGATGGGGCACGGAGCTGTATCGTGGCGCGGATCGTCGTGACGAGCAGTTTCAGGAGGGATCTCCGCGCCTGGAGGAATGACGATGGGCTGGGTCATGCGCTCGTCGAAGGGAATGACGACGTTTTGTCGATGGCCGCGGGCTGGATCGGCGTAGTGAAATGTGCCGACGACGGTGGGGTTGCGGCGTTCCAGAACCCGACGGATGCGACCCGACCGGCGGCCGTCGGCTTTGGGCGGATCGAGGTCAACCAGGACCTGATCGCCTTGCATGGCGTCGCCGATCTCATTGGGCGGGATGAAGACATCTTCAATTTCCGCTGTTCCCGGTGCGCCGGATCGGCGATTGAGCCGCACGAAGCCGTAGCCGTCGCGGTGCAGATCGAGACGGCCTGCCAGCAAATTGCTGGATGAACCTGAACCGTGGCCCGATCCCGAGCGAGAGGGGGAGCCTGGAAGACTCCAATGCTCGCGATCGAGCTGGACGAGTTGGCCGCGGACGGTAAGGCGGGCCAGTTGCTCGAGGAGAAGCCGACGCTCACGCCCGCCGCCCAGACCCAATTCGCGGACCAACTGCTTGTAACCAGCCCTGCGTCCCTCCAGGGAGGCGATGCGCGCCACGAGTTCGCGATCGGTCATATGCCAAGATTAGAGCGTGCTCTTGACTTGCGCACGTGACAAAGTGAAGAACAGGCTCCAGGCAACTCAGAAGGCAACAGAATGTCGCCCCGGAGCAGGCGCAGGAAATTGCGCTTTGCCGTAGAATGTGGAAGACGGTCGAGGGCGGCGAAACGAAACAGCAGTTCGTCTGGATTTCGGCCGTTGAGCAGTTTCGGCGCGCGACAAGTCCTGCGCCTGGCATCGTTATTCATTTTTTGGGGTTCGAGCCATTGGCCCTGCCTTGGCAATTCCCAGTCCTGATCGGACAGAAAAGGAACCTACTTTGAGCGCTATGTGGAAACCAAGTCAGCCTGAACCTTCAATTCCCGTCTCCAGCCCGGAACCGCAGCGTCCAGCAGCATCCGTCACGAGCGTCGAGTCCGCAAGCCGCAATGCGGCACCTGCGGGCGACCAGGCTGTGATCAGCAAGGGCCTGTTTGTGAAGGGAGAAATCTCCGGCACTGAATCTCTCTATATCGACGGCAAGGTGGAAGGTTCGATCAGCCTGCCCGGCAACCGCGTGACCATCGGCCGCAACGGCCAAGTGGGCGCCAACGTAACCGCGCGCGAGGTTGTGGTGATGGGCAAGGTGCGCGGCAACGTGTCGGCTACCGACCGCGTGGACATCCGTGCCGAAGGCGCGTTGAGCGGCGATGTTGCGGCGGCGCGCATCAGCATCGAGGATGGCGCGTTCTTCAAGGGCGGAATCGATATCCGCAAGCCCGATGCCAAACCGGTGCAAACCCATGCCGGAGCGGCTCCGGGCCAGTTGTCGATGGCGGCAGCACCAGAGGTGCCGAAACCCGTCCAGTAAGCACTGCCGCACAGAAGATTGCTCACGAGAGCGCCTTTGCAGGTCAAAGGCGCTTTTGTGTTTTTTGCGCGATCTTTAGGCCAGACCGAGGCGGCGAAGGACGACGCGTGGCAGGGCGGAGCCGGATTTTTCCAGAGTCCACCCGGCGATGAGCGTCCAGAGAGTCACGCCGGCAATGAGGATGACAGCATCGCAGAAAAAACGGGCGTGGCGGAGCGCGGCAAGAGCCGGAAGATGGCGTGAGAGATCACCGAGTCCCCAGACGAGCAGACCTGTGCCGGCGCCGCCGGCTGACGCGGCCAACAGGCAGCGGCCCATCTCGGCATAATCAAGACTGGCGAGTGAAACCATGCGCCGCTGGTGCAGGAGCAGGGCGATAGTGAGGGTTTGCAGGGCGATGCCCGCATCGGAAGCGAGCGCCAGGCCCGTGGCGCCGCACCAGTGGAAGAGCGAGTTGTAGATGGGCAGCGAGACCGCGGTGACGATGGTGCTGGCCACCATGGGCGCGAAGGTGACTCCGGCGGCGTAAAAGGCGCGCGCGTAGATGGCCTGCGCCGACCAGAGAAACATGGAAACGGAGAAGATGGCGAAGTAGAGGCTGCACTCGCGCGCGTCTGCGGCCGAGAAGCGCCCGCCGGTAAAGACGAGGTCGATGGCCGGCCAACCCAGCGCCACCATGCCGGAGGCGGCGAGCAATCCGAGCGAGGCCACGCGCGAGACAGAATTTGCAACGCCAGTAGCGAACTCGTAGTGACGGTCGCGCGTCCAGAGGCTGGCGAAAAACGGCATGGAGGCGGCGCCGGCGGCCTGAGCCAGCATGGCCATGGGCGCAGTGAAGAGCTGTTTGGCGTAGCTCATGAGCGAGACCGCGCCGCCGATGGTGGAGGCGAAGTGGGCGATGATCCAGTTATCAGCGGTGACCAGCGAGACGCCGGCCATGAGAGGCAGCGAGAGACGCACCCACTCGCGTAAACCTGCGTCGTGCCAGTCGAGAGTCCAGCGGTAGCGCGTGCCGGCGCGGTGCGCGAAGAGCCAATTGAGAAGAAACGGCCCGAAAATAGCTCCGGCCAAGGTGCCCAGAGCGAGCGAGGAGACTCCGATCCGCTTGACCAGCAGCAAGCCGCCGACGATGGGGCCGAGACCGTAGAGGACGGGAGCCAATGCCTGGACGCTGAATTGCTTGCGCACCAACAGGACCGAGCCGAAGACGCCGCCGGCGAACATACACAATTGCGCCGGCAGCAGAATGCGGGTGAGCAGGGTGCACTGCGCGGCTTTTGCGGGGTCGAAACCGTTGAACCACCAGCGCACATACCAGGGGGCGAAGATTTCGGCCAGCACAATGGCTGCGCCCAGAACCAGGTACATGGTGCTCAGGATGACGGAGAGCGAGCGCCGGCCTTCGTCCTCGCGGTCCTGTTCGCGATAGCGGGTGAGGATGCTGACGAATGCGATGGAGGCCGCGCCGCCGACGAGGAAGTAGGAGATCATGTCGGGCAGCACGAAGGCGGCATTGAAGGCATCGGCTTGAGCGCCGCGGCCGAATAGCCAGACAATGTACTTGACTCGCACCAGCCCGATGATGCGCGACAGAAACGTGGACACCATGAGCACAACCGTGGCCGAGAAGACGCTGTGCGCGTGGGAGGGATGGAGGGCGTCTAGAAAGCGCACCCACCGGGAGCGTGCGCTGGACAATGGCGGGGTCGGGGGCTGGGATGGGGGCGAGCTTGCCACTGCAGACGATTTTATAAGGGCCGCTGCGTATCACGGGAGGCCGTCCGCCGCCGCGCGTATGCTGTTGCCATGAGATTTTTTCCGGGCTTTGGACTAATCCTGTGCGTGGGAACGATGGCCGCGGGCCAGACCATTCAAGGGCGTGGCGGAATCAAGCTCCCGGCTCCGCCCGACGCGCAAGTGACGCCGGTGACAGACGATTATTTCGGCGCCAAGGTGGTGGACAACTATCGCTGGCTGGAGAATGCGGAGAGCCAGGAAACCAAGGATTTTATCGACGCCGAGAACGCGTACACGGCGACTTACATGCAGCAGGCGCGCATCCGTCCTCAGATTGCCGACGATCTCGACCAACTGGAACACGTGACGACGTGGACCGTGCCGATTGCCCGCGGCGACGATCTGTTTTTTGAGAAGCTGCTGGCAGGAGAGGACCAGGCGTCAATCTACGTGCGGCACGGATGGACGGAAAATGACAAACGGCTTGTCGATCCGGCGCAGTTCAGCCGCGATCCCAATACGTCGATTGAACTGGACGATGTGTCGCGCGACGGAACGCTGATGGCGTACGGGGTTCGCGAGGGTGGCTCGGACGAAACTACGGTGCACGTGTTCAATGTGAAGACCGGAAAGACGATGCAGGATGAGCTGCCGAGCGCCAATTACCTTTCTGTGTGCTTTACTCCGGATGGACACGGGCTCTACTACTCGCGGATGGACGCGAAGCGCTCGCTTTTGTTCGAACACACCTGGGGCGAGCGCGTTTCCCACGACACGATGCTCTTCGGCAATGAGTTTCGCGGCGAAGAACTGGGCCCGAGCGACTTGATTGCGGCCTATGTGACCGATGACGCACGCTACCTGGTAGTAGAGATCGATCGGGGCGTGCCGGCAAAACGCGTGGATATTGTTGTTCGCGACCTGACCAAACCGAATGCCTTTTTCGATGTGTTGGTCTGGGGCATGGAGTCGCGGTTTTCGGCCATCTACGCCAAGGGCGCATGGTATGTGAGGACCGACTACAAAGCACCCAACGGGCGGATTCTGAAGGCCGATCCGGGCATCCTGCCCGATGTGTGGACCACCATTGTGCCGGAAGCGAGGGATGCGATCGACGACTTCAATATTGTGGGCAACAAGATCTATGTGAAGCGGCTGCACGATGTGAAAACGGAGACGACGGTGTATGCACTGGACGGCAAAGCGGCGGGGGGCGTGGAGTATGACGGCATTGGTTCGGCGACGGTGGTGCAAGGCCGCACCATAGACAAGTATGGCTTCTACAGCTTCCAGTCGTTCATTGCGCCACCCACCATTTACCGGCTAGATACGGCGACCGGCAAGACCGACGTCTTCGCCCAGCCCAAGGTTCCGTTCGACACCAGCCAATACGAACTGAAGCAGGTCTTCTACACATCGAAGGACGGCACGCGAGTGCCCATGTTCATTGCGGGCAAGAAGGGGTTAAAGCAGGACGGAACGGAACGGCTGTTAATGACTGGCTACGGCGGATTCGAAATCAGCGAGTTGCCGGAATGGAAACCGGTGTACGCATGGTGGATGGAACAGGGTGGCTGGTTTGCGCTGCCCAACCTGCGCGGAGGGAACGAGTACGGCGAGAATTGGCACGAACAGGGGATGTTTGAGAAAAAACAAAATGTCTTTGACGACTGGTTCGCCGCGGCCGAGTACCTGATCGCGAACAAGTACACATCAAGAGCGCATTTCGCCATCATGGGCCGATCGAATGGCGGGCTGCTGATGGGCGCGTCGATCACCCAGCGGCCTGATCTGTTCGCGGCGGTAGAGTGCGGCTATCCGCTGCTCGACATGCTGCGCTACCAGAAGTTCGAGGAAGGCCGGCTCTGGATGACAGAGTACGGATCGGCGGAGAACGAGAAGCAGTTTGCGTATCTGCTCAAGTATTCGCCTTACCAGAACGTGAAGAAGGGCACGGCTTATCCGGCGGTTTTCTTTTTTACCGGAGCCAGCGACACGCGGGTGGATCCGCTGCACGCGCGCAAGATGACGGCGTTGCTGCAGACGGATTCGTCGAGCGGACGGCCGATTTTGCTGCACTACAGTGTCGCCGGCGGACACTCATCCGGAGTGAGCGTTGAACAGGAAATCCAGGATGGGACGGATCAGCTCACGTTTCTGTGGACCGAAACAGGACAACCCGACAAACAGAGGTGATGGCAGCAGGACGCCGTGACAGCAAGCGGTACCCAAGAGCGGATGTCCGCGCGTAACCTCATGAACTGACCATATTTTCCGATAGGAAGAATACGGAACCTACGGCTATGCCCAGACGCTGGCCGGCGGCGGATTTTCCTGCGCAGTTACCCGGGAAAACGTGCTGGCGAGGGGAAACGTACAATGCGCATCGAACCGGGGAAAGACGGGGGTGCGTTTTGTATTGCAATCGGGCTGCCAGTTTGGGATCCCTGGTCCTGGAGAAGAGCATGCCACGAGCCGAACTCGCGATTGGCAAGTTGGATAGTCAGGAAGAGGACGCGCGGCTCGAAGCACTGGCCTCGACAGGGATTCTGGACACAGCACCGGAGGCGAATTTTGACGCCATCACGCACCTGGCCGCCGAGTATTTCAAAGCCGACACAGTTCTGTTAGGGTTTGCCGACGAGAGCCGGGTGTGGATCAAATCGTACTGGGGCGAGCCGGTGCGCGAGCTGCCGCGACAGCAATCGATCTTTGAGCGGGTGCTGGCCGAGGACGGGCCGGTGGTGGTTTCGAATATCAACGAAGATCCCGACTTGCGAGTGAGACGGCTGCCGCTCCGCCGGCTCGATCCACTTTCGTTTGCGAGCGCTCCAGTGCGCACAACGGATGGCAAGATCCTCGGCGTGCTGACCATCTTTTCATGCCAGCCGCGGCGGCCCATGGCAGTGACCGAGTTGCACATGCTGGAGAGCCTGGCCGATATCGCAGCGGGGCAACTGGAATTACGCAGATTGCGCAAGGCGATCAGCGGACACCGCCAACGACAGGCCGGCCCGGTGGAGACGGCGACAGGAATCTGGCCGCGCAAGTCGGACTTGCGGCAGGCGCTGGAGAAGAAGCAGTTTGTGCTGTATTACCAGCCGGAGGTCGAGCTGGCCACGCGGCGCATCGTTGGCCTTGAGGCGCTGATTCGCTGGGAACATCCAGATCGCGGACTCATTCCGCCGATGGATTTCATTCCCATTGCCGAAGAGACAGGTCTGATTCTGCCGATCGGAGACTGGGGACTGTCGGAAGCCTGCCACCAGATCGGACAGTGGCGCGTCGAGAATCCCGAGAAAGCCGCGCCGCGGGTGTGCGTAAATCTTTCGGCACGGCAATTCTCGCGCCAGGGACTGGCCGATCATGTCGAGGCGCTGTTGCGACGGTCGGGCATTTCAAGCCAGCTTCTCGGCCTGGAGATGACCGAGTCAAGCCTGATTCCCGATCCCGGCACGGCGATGGAGGTGCTCGGTAGCCTGCGACGGCTAGGTGTCTCGCTGCTGATGGACGATTTCGGCACGGGATACAGCTCACTAAACCATCTGCATTCGCTGCCCTTCGATGTGCTCAAGATCGACCGCTCGTTTGTAATGCGCATGACAGAGGGCGAGCAGCCGCTGCAGATTGTGCGCACCATTGTGGAGCTGGCGCGAGTGATGGGCATGGACGTGGTGGCGGAGGGGATTGAGACGCACGAGCAGTACATGCTCCTGCGGCAACTGGGCTGCCGTTTCGGGCAAGGATTTCTGTTTTCGCGCCCCGTACCGGCAGAAACGATCAGCGCAATGCTGCGCTTGCCAGGCAGGATTCTCCCGGATCCAGCGCCTCGAGCCATCGTAAACTGACGGCCGGCTGAGCCGCGTCGACGGGAGCGTGCCGATTTGGAAATGGTGCGCGGTTGTATCCGATTTGGGATGATGCCGCACTTTGCATTGGAACATTCTCACGCATGCGGGCAGGAGCTACAGTATGCTCCAACCCATGCAGCAACCCGCTCCATCGCAACCCTCCCCCTCTCTTTCCAGCTTTGCGGGACTGCTGGCCACACTTGCTTCGCCCGCGCCTGACGCCGCAACCGATGCGCCGCTGTGGGACAGCAGCGATTTGGGCGAGGACGTGGCCACGCTCAGCTACGAACGCGCCTTGCGCACGCATGCACGTTACCGGCCGGCGAATAGGGATTCGGATCGGTTGGATCGATCGCCAATATCGGCGGGCGAACCGACATTAGACGCAAGCGCTGAGACGCCGATCGATTTCGATGTTGCAGGCGCCATTCATGCCGCAGGCGCTGCCGCCCAAGCGGACGCCGCGACGGGGTGGCAATCGGGCATTGCTCTGAACCGCGATCTACGCTCGGCGAGCGTGACGATTCGACTGAGCAAAGCCGAGTGCGCACGGTTGCATCGACGCGCCGCTGAAGCCGGATTGACGGTGTCGGCGTATTTGCGCTCCTGCGCGCTCGAAGCCGAAGCGCTACGCACCCAGGTGAAGCAGGCGCTGGCGGAGTTAAAGGCAGGGAGCAAGCCACCCCAGCAAGCGCAGACCGCTTGCCGGGGGCCTCGGCAGGGAGCAAGCGAGCAACGGAGCAAGAAGCCGGAGAGGCGAAACTTCTTTGGATGGATTCGGTGGCTCATAAGACGCGGACGATGATCGCTGCCCGCAATCGGGTTCAACAGATCAACGCTCGTTGACATGGAAAGCTTCGGCCAGCCTTCGCGAGCCGTGGTTGGCTCGACTGCCAGCGCCACAGCAGTTCCAGAATTGCCGCACCCCGAAACCATCACTGCTGAGTGGCATTTTCCTCAAGAAAATCACACCTTTCGCCACTTTCAAAAGGGCACATAAATTTTGGAACCGCCCTAATTCCCATGCCGCGCAGTGCGATCGCGAACTGCACAACCATGGGAATGAGCATGATCTTGGTCATCTCTCCCACGTAGA
>CAZMWL010000081.1:0-8553 GCA_964569985.1 uncultured Occallatibacter sp. | reverse complement strand
ACCACCTCAGGATTGAGCCCGCACCGCGTGGCCAGCGTGAGCGCCTCGCCCATGGCGGCTATGTTGCACGCCACCATGATTTGATTGGCGAGCTTGGTGGTGTTGCCCGCGCCCACCGGCCCGGTGAGCGTCACGCTCGAACCCATGCACTTCAAAATCGGCTCAGCCTTCCGGAAGGCCGCGTCGCTCGCGCCCACCATGATGGCGAGCGTGCCGTCGATGGCTTTGGGCTCGCCGCCGCTCACCGGCGCGTCAACAAAATCCACGCCTTTTTGCGCGCAGGCCGCGGCAATCTTCTGCGAAACCAATGGACTAATGGAACTCATGTCGATAAGGAGCGAGCCCGCCTTTGCGCCGGAGAGAATGCCGTTGGGGCCGAGCACCACTTCTTCGACTTCGGGCCCGTCGGGCAGCATGGTGACGACAATGGGGGCGCGGGCACCGACGTCGGCATTCGAAGTGCCGCGCTGTGCGCCGTCGGCCACGGCAGCGTCGAGTTTTGCCCCGGTCCGGCCGTACGCAACCACCGTGTGGCCGGCTTTCAGGAGATTCCTGAGCATGGGACGGCCCATGATGCCGAGCCCGACAAATCCTACCGTTGCCATCGTTGTTCTCCATCCCCGGAATTTAAGATTGAAGAGGTGCGTAACTACTTTAATTATTTTACCGAGATCGAGGAACGCTTCCAGCAGCGGCGCGGGGCGCTTTTGCTGCTATCCACGCTCGATTGGGCGCTGATCGAGACCTGGCGCGAGGCCGGGATTCCCCTGGAGGCGGCGTTGCGTGGCATCGATGCGGCCTTTGATAAATATGAGGCACGGCAGAAGCGGGCTCGCATGCAGCGCATCAACGGCCTGGCGTGGTGCGCACAGGCCGTGATGCAGGCCGCCTTAGAAATGAGCGAAGCGTCAACTGGGTCGGCTTCAACTTCGGTCGCATCCGCCGAATCCGGCTTCGAACACGCGCGCGTCGCAGCCCATTTAGCCGCAGCAGCGGAAGCTCTGGATGCTGCACAAGTCGCTTCCGAAGCCTGCCACGCAACCGCCGCGCGGCTGCGCGAGATGGCGGCTGAGGTCACTGCAACGGGTGGGGGAAAAAGCGCGGCTGTGGACCTGGAAGTGTTGGAACGCTCACTTACGGTGCTTGAGGAGAAGCTGTTTGCCGCGCTGACCGCGGCCGCTCCCGAGGATTTGCTCGTGGGCCTGAAGGCGCATGCGGCCCGCGAGCTTGCGCCCTACCGGAGCCGCATGGGCGCAGTGCAAATGCGCCAGGTGGAACGCCAATTTGTGCAGAAACAACTGCTCGCTTCTTACAATTTGCCGCGGTTGAGCCTGTTCTATATGAGCCAGCAATGAAGAAGTGCGGCGCACACATCGACAGGAAACATCTGGCAGGGGCTAAAGCCCTCAGTCATTCTGCGGCTGATTCGGCGCGGCTGAAGCCGTGCCCTGATACAAAGCGGGTGGGCAATCGAGGCCGCGCGACGGGACCAGCCGATGGGCGAAACCCCGCTGTGGAGCAGATCGTATCCATCGAGAAGCCGATTTACGGCGGCGCGTTTCTGGCGCACAACGAAGGCAAAGCGATGTTTGTGCCCTTGGCTCTGCCGGGCGAGCAGGCGCGGGTGCGCATCGTGGACGGCAAGCGTGGGTACGCGACCGCCGAGGTGGAAGAGGTTGTTACGGCGTCCGAGCAGCGGATTACGCCCGCATGTCCCTACTTTGGCGCGTGCGGGGGCTGCCAGTATCAGCATGCAAACTATGCTGCGCAGCTCGTTTATAAACAGGAAATCCTGCGCGAGACGCTGGAGCGCGGCGGCGTGCGCGCGCCGGAGGAGATCGAGCTACTGGCCGCAGAGCCGTGGGCGTATCGCAATCGCATCCGGCTGGCCTTCGACGCCAATGAAGATGCGGGTTACCGCGGGCGGCGTTCGCACGCGGTCATTTCCATTGCCGAATGCCCCATCGCTGCGCCGCTGCTGGTGCGCGCCGGGCTTGCGGCCAGCAGGATCTTGCGGGAGTTGCCGGCCAAATTGCGCGTGAGCGAGATTTCCCTCTTTTGCGATGCCGCGGAGACGGCGCTGCTGGCTAGCGTCACGCTTGCGGGGACCGGAAAACGCGGGCTGGACGATTTTGCGCGAGCCGTTGCAGGCCATGTCCCGGAGCTGAAAGGCGTGGAGTTTCTGACCGAAGGCTCGAAGGGCCGGCCGCCGCATGGAGTGGCGCAATGGGGCGCGCATTCCCTCGTCTATCGTGCCGCGGGCGTCGATTATCGCGTAGATCAGGGCGCGTTTTTTCAGGTGAATCGTTGGCTTGTCGACGCACTGGTCGAGCGTGTCGCGACGCATACGCGCGGCGCGCTGGCTCGCCACGGCGGGCTGGCATGGGATCTCTTTGCCGGCGTGGGTTTGTTTGCGCGGCAACTTGCAGATCGCTTCACGCGCGTGATTGCGGTCGAATCCGCTCCCGCATCGATTGCGGCTTTGACGCACAACCTGCGCGGAACCAACGGATCCGCGGTGAAAGCGGCCACGCTCGAGTTTTTGCGGAGAGCGCGCTCAGGCGAGCGGCCTGATCTGATTGTTGTCGACCCGCCCCGCATCGGTCTGGGCCCCGAAACCACGGCGATGCTCGTGGAAATTGCTGCACCTGAACTCGTCTACGTCTCGTGCGACCCCGCAACCCTGGCGCGTGATCTGCGCGCGCTCGTCGATTCTCGTTCCGGGGCCGGCTACGCCATCGAACACATCACGCTTGCTGACCTCTTTCCGCAAACCTTCCATCTTGAAACTGTGGTGCGCCTGCGCCGTTAACCGTCCGCACACCCGATTCGGTGCAGGAAGTCCCGGTTCCTGATACGCTTGAAGCCAAATTCACTTCGCCAGTTCGGGCCCCATGCGAATCGCCCCCCCCACCTCCGCGCTACCCGCGGCCGGTCTGACGACCGTTCCGCTTTTTCATGCGGCGTGGCTGTTTGCGGCGGGAATCGCTCTGGCAGGCCGCCTCTGGTTGCAACCCAGTATTGTGCTCATCGCGTTGGCGCTCACCGCTGCCGTATGCGGGTTGGCGGCGCTGCGCGGGCAACGCATGGTCTGGCTACCGCTGGCCGCGTTGTGGCTGCTGCTGGGCGCCTGGTGCGGAGAAATGGAGCCCCACCCTGCTGCTGCGCCGGCGCTGACCACGCTTTCCGACGGGCTGTTGCGCACTGTCGAGGGGACCGTGGTCGGCACAGGGCCCGTGCGCTCCGAATTGGAACAGAATGTCGACGAGCCTTCGGCCGCATCCCCTACAGAGCGCGTGGATCTGCGCGTGGAAAGCGTCGAGGTGGTCAGCGACGAGAGCGATGCGCAAGCGCTGGTGGGCGGCGGCGTGCGGCTGACCGTCCGCTGGCCGGCCGGTCAAGCCGTGCAGGCATTTGCGTGTGGAGATCGCGTGCGCGCGGTAGTGCGTTTGCTGCCACCAGAAACCTATCACGATCCCGGAGTTTGGAGCCGCGCGGATTTCCTGCTGGACGAGGGGATCACCTCGACGGCGACGGTATCCGCCGAGCGCATCGACCGGCTGGGGCATTCGCCCGGGGCTTTCGTTTCGTGCCGCGTGAGCGGATGGCAACACGCCTCCACCGAACGGCTGCTGGCGTTGCCTGCCGCGATGCGGAACCTTCCCGCGCCCCTGCGCCTCTCTGAAGACGATGCCGTGATGCTTTCCGCGATGGTGGCCGGCGATCGCACCTACTTGACCCACGCGCTGCGCGTGGGCTTTGAGCGCACCGGTTCCTTCCACATGCTGGTGGTTTCAGGCCTGCATCTCGCTATCGTGGCCGCCTGTCTCTTCTGGATCTTCAAGCGGCTCAGGTTGCCGCGCGTTCCCGCCACACTGCTCACCATCGCCGCTTCGTTTGCCTATGCGCTCTTTACCGGTTTTGCCACGCCGGTGCAGCGGTCGCTCTGGATGGTGACGCTCTATCTGCTGGGACGGCTGCTGTACCGCGAGCGCAGCCCGCTGAACACCATCGGGTTTGCCGCGCTTTGCCTGCTGGTGGTGAGTCCGCGCAGCCTCTTCGACTCCAGCCTGCAGATGACGCTGCTGGCGGTGGTCGCAATTGCCGGCGTGGCTGCGCCGCTGCTGCAGGGCACCATTCACCCCTACGCGACTGCCACGCGCGACCTGAAACTCGTTGCCGTCGACATCAAGCTCGCGCCGCCGCTGGCCGAGTTCCGCGTGCTGATGCGGATGGTCGCCGAGCGCCTGCAACGGGCAGCCAGCAGCACCGTCGCATGGCGCGTCCTTCCGTGGTGTGTGCGCTTCACCATTCGTTTGGTAGAGCTGGTCGTGATTTCCTGCGTCGTCGAGCTGGCCATGACGCTGCCCATGGCGATCTACTTCCATCGCATCACCATCTTTGCTTTGCCGGTGAATCTGCTGATCGTACCGCTGCTGATCTTGCTGATGCCGACGGCGCTGGTGACGCTGATTGTGTCAGCGGTGTGGCCGGCGGCGGGATTTGTTCCGGCGATGGCGGCTGCGCTGGTGATGCACGCGGGCGTCGGGCTGGTGCATTGGTTCGGCTCCATGGCGATGGGGGACTTCCGCATTCCTGGGCCGCTGACGTGGCAGGTAGCGGCGTTTTGCGCGCTTGGCGCAGCGGCGATTGCGATGGCGCAACAAGGCCTGCGATGGCCGAGCTTTGGCCGATTCAATCCGGTTGAGGCAATTGCAAAGCACTCTGGGGGGATCAAAGCCTTTCTTTGCCGGCACATTTTGAGAGTTCGTTTTGGCACGCCATTTGAGTCGTCCGATAGCGAAAAAGGCTTGGGACGGTGGCTGCGGCGCGGAGCGTGTGCGGCTCTGGTGCTGGCGGCGCTTGTTGGCGTGCTGCCGCGGCCGGTCGATCGGCCCCATGGCGCACTACTCATGGAGGCCATCGACGTGGGCCAGGGCGACTCGCTGCTCGTGATCACGCCCGATGGAAAGACGCTGCTGATCGACGGCGGCGGCTTTGGCGGCGGTCCGCGCCAGGCGCCCCAGGATTTCGACATCGGCGAAGAGGTGGTCTCGCCGGCGCTGTGGGCGCGCGGCATCCGGCATCTCGACGCGGTGGCGCTCACCCACGCGCACTCCGACCACATCGGCGGATTGCCGGCAGTGCTGCGCAATTTCCATCCCGACGAACTCTGGGTGGGCAACAATCCCCACGTTGCCGTTTACAACGCGCTGCTCGCCGAGGCCTCCACGCTGCATGTGCGCGTGCGCAGCTTTCGCGCCGGCGACGCCTTCACATTTGGCAACACGCAGATCAACGTGCTGGCGCCGTTTCGCGATTATCAACCGGAAGCGGAGCCCACCAACAACGATTCGCTGGTGCTGCATATGGCCTACGGCGCAACCTCCGTCATGCTCGAGGGGGATGCGGAAGCGCCCATCGAACAGGCCATGCTTGCCGAGCCGGGACTCCAAAGCACGCTGCTCAAAGTCGGGCATCACGGCAGCATCACCTCTACGCGGCCGGAGTTTCTGGCGCGTGTGGCTCCGCAATGGGCGGTGATCTCGTGCGGGCTGCACAATCGCTACGGTCATCCGCGCGAGGAAGTGCTGGAGGCGTTGCAACAGGCGCACGTCCGCACCTATCAGACCGACACTGACGGGATCACGTGCTTTCGCCTCGACGGAAAGACGGTTGCGGCCGATGTGGGGTGCGGCGGCCCGTGAGGCAGCTTTTCTAACGAAGGATCAAAATGTCTTGAGCACCTAAAGCGTCACTAGATGGTGATATAATCGGTGAAAGGGATGCAATGAGAGCAACGGTGGCGTTAGACGACGAATTGATTCGCAAGGCCCAGGAGTTTTCCGGGGTGACGGAGAGGACTGCCCTGCTTCGGGAGGCGTTGAAGGCGTTGATTCACCTGGAGGCTTCGCGCAGGCTGGCGGCTGTCGGAGGCACGGAGCCGAATCTCGAGGACATCAAGCGCGTGAAGGCTGACGCTCTATGATCCTTGCTGACACTTCGATCTGGGTTGACCATTTTCGCCGGGCCAACACGGAGATGGAGAAGCGCCTGACCCAGGGACAGATCGTAATGCACCCTTTTATCGTCGCGGAGCTTGCGCTGGGCTCACTGCACGATAGACGGAAGAAGCTGGACGACATGGAGGCGCTGCTCGAAGTCAAAGTAGCGCAATTGAATGAAGTGCGGCACATGATTGAGGCTCACGCGCTTTATTCGAGAGGCATCGGCCTCACAGATGCGCACCTGATCGCGTCCTGCCTGATCACACCGGGAACGCAGTTATGGACGCGCGACGGCGCTTTGGAAAAAACGGCGAAGGCTCTCGGAATCGCCGTCCATCTGCCTTGAGTTCCGGAGTCGATACGATGGCTATTTTCCAACCGCGGCCTGGATCGCCAGCAGCGTTTCCAGCAGCGGCTTGAGCAGCTTGAGATCGAGGGCGTTGGCTCCGTCCGACTTCGCGTTCGGCGGATCGTTGTGGACTTCGAGGAAAATCCCGTCGACGCCGGCCGCGACCGCCGCGCGCGCCAGCACGGGAATGAACTCCGGCTGGCCGCCGCTTACGCCGTTGGCCGCCGAGGGCTGTTGCACGGAGTGCGTGGCGTCAAACACCACCGGCGCGAGATTGCGCATGATGGCCAGCGAGCGAAAATCCACCACCAGATTGTTGTAGCCGAAGCTCGAGCCGCGCTCCGTGAGAAAAGCGCGCTCGTTGCCCGCGGAGCGGACCTTCTCGAGGCCGTGGCTCATGTCCCACGGCGCCACAAACTGGCCTTTCTTGATGTTCACCGCGCGTCCGGTGCGGCCGGCGGCTACCAGCAGGTCGGTCTGCCGGCATAGAAACGCGGGGATCTGCAGCACGTCGACGGCTTCGGCGGCAACTTTGCAGTGCGCAGGCTCATGCACGTCCGTAAGCACCGGCAGGCCCGTGTCCTTCGCAATGCGGCCCAAGATGCGCGTGCCCTCCACAAGGCCGGGGCCGCGAAAGCTCTTCACGCTGGTGCGATTGGCCTTGTCGTAGCTGGCTTTGAAGATATAGGGAATCCCGAGATCGGCCGCGATGCGCTGGATGGCCTCGGCCATGCTGCGCGCATGGTGCTCGGACTCGATTACGCAGGGACCGGCGACGAGGAAGAGCCGGCCCGCGCCGACTTCAACCGGGCCGATTTCGAACGAAGCACTCACGCAGGTGATTTTATCGTGAACCGCTAGTCCTTAGGCGTGGGCTGTGAATCGTGAACCGCGATCGGAGCCAGGGACCGCCGGCAGCCTGCTTGCACGCGTGCTCCCCTCAACCGTGATTTCGAGACGGAGAGCACGCGGCAGGCGAGTTGATGCAACCCGGACCGGCAATCATCCCGTGTGGCTGCGGGTCCACTCAAACAGTGCGCGATCCAACGCGCGCAACGGCGTGGGTGCCGGCAGATCGCTCTGCGGGCTCACGATGTTGCTATCGGCCAGGCGCTTGCAAAAGGCCAGATACTCCTCGTAAAAGCGCACGTCGTGGCGGGCATGCCCCAGCGCTTCCAGGGCGCGGTAATCCAGCACCGTGTAGCGCTCGGGATAAATCGCCGCCAGAATCGCTGACGCTACGGGCAGATCCACGCCATGCAGCTCGATCAGGGCCTTCACGGCGGTTTCTGTCGTGGCTTCGGGCGCGGCCGCTGTGGCCAGCACGCGCCGAATCTTATCGTCGCTGTTTCCGATCAGGTATTGCACCGCGCGCTCCGACTTCCAGCGCACGATCGCTTCCAGGTTCGCTAACGTGGTTTCGCCGTTGCGGATCGCTTCGCCGGCTTCGAAGGCTGCTTTTTCAAGCTCGTGTTCCTTTTCGCCGGTCGTCTGCCAGTACTGCTCTGCCAACTGCTGCAACTCCGCTTCAGCGGGCTGAAGCTGAAAGTAGGCAACCATGTTTCCAAGTCCTTTCTATCTTTTGTTACCCCAAAAACTTAGTCACAATAGGCCCGCCACGAAATCATTGTCAATAACCCGGAGCGGGATTTTGCTGCATTTGTACCGGACTGGTCCAAAAGATAGATGCAAAGAGGCAGCCGCGCGTTTCCGGACGAGTCGAAAGGACTCCTGGGGCAGTTGCGGCAAGGGGGAAGCCTCTCCAAGCTAAGTAGACGAGATTGTGGGAGACTCCGCTTGAACAGGAGGGTGCCGGGAGAAGAATCTTCGGTGAAAATACCTCTACGCGGGACGGGGATTATCGATCTTGGGCCTTTTTGCTGCAAACAAATGAGTTACTGTAGAGACGCATAAATACATAAATATGCTAATATGGAAATATGCGCACCACGATCGACATACCCGATGAGGTCTACCGCGATCTGAAGATCAAGGCCGCTCAGGAAGCAACGCCCGTTCGCCAGATCGTCTTGCGCGGGATTCAACGGGAGCTGGAAGGCACCGTCGAGAAGCCGGTTCGAAAGCTGCAACTCCCTCTGATTCGCTCCTCGCGTCCCGGTACGCTGCACCTGACCAACGAGCAGATCGATGAACTCACCGCTTTTACCTGATGTGAATGTATGGGTCGCGCTGAAC
>CAZMWL010000080.1:0-9713 GCA_964569985.1 uncultured Occallatibacter sp. | reverse complement strand
AGTGGCTGCAGTCGCAGGACAAGGGGCTGGGGCAGTCGGCCGAGACGGCGGCGGGTAAGATGCGCTACCAGATGAATCGCCTGCGGACGCTGGCGGCGAACTTCCAACTACAGCGCGAGGCTACGCTGACGCGCCACGCCACGAGCATTTCGAATGCGCTCTATCCCGGCGGGGTGCTGCAGGAGCGGGTGCACGGGGCGGCGTATTATTTTGCGCGGCACGGATTGGATTTGGCGGAGACGCTCTCGGAGCAAGCCGGCTGCTGTTCGGGGCACACGGCTCTTTGGCTGTGAAAAGGCAGGGTTCGGGTTTCAGGGGTCAGGGGTCAGTAAGACACGGCCATGAATTTTGATCCTGGATCGCCGGTCCCGCGGGCGGATCCGCCTGCTGCCTCCAAAGCATCTGACATCTGAAACCTGATCCCTGACCCCTGGCCGTATAATCCTCGCGAAACCTGTTGAGGCTCCCATGAAACAGATTTTGGCGTTTGTTATTGCGGCATCGCTGGCGCTGCCGGCTGCGGGCGCGCAAACCGTGTCGTGCGCCACGCCGGGGACGGACAATGCGTTTCTTGGCATCCAGACCATCCGGCTGTGGCCGGGCACCGCGCCCGAGGCCAAGGGCGCGACGTGCAACGACATTCCCGCGCTCACGCTGTTCGAGCCGCGGGAGGGCGCGGCCAACGGGTCGGCGGTGATTATTTTTCCCGGCGGCGCGTATGTGCATCTGGCTGGGGATCTGGAAGGGCGCGAGGTGGCCGACTGGTTCACCGCACGGGGGTTCCGCGCCTTCATTTTGAGCTACCGGCTCGCCGCAAACGGCTACCCGCTGCCAGTGCCGCTGCTGGATGCGCGGCGCGCCATCCAGACGGTTCGCGCGCGGGCGGCGGATTACCACATCAACGCGAACCGCATTGTGGTGATTGGATTTTCGGCCGGGGGGCACCTGGCGGCGCTGACGGGAACGCAGTTTGTGGCGGGCTCACCCGACGCGGACGACCCGATTGAGCGCGCGTCGAGCCGGCCGGATTTTCTGGTTCTGGGCTACCCGTGGCTCGACGCCATTACGCGCGACACCACGTTCCTGAGCTACTGCAAGATTTTCAATCTCATGGATCCGTGCGACGCGCTGCGCGCGAAATACGATCCGGTGCTGTTTGTGAGCAAAGACACGCCGCCGACCTTTATCTACCAGACGTTTGCCGACAAAACGGTGTCTCCGGCGGCGACTGTGGAGTTCTACCAGGCGCTGATCAAGGCCGGCGTGCCCTCAGAGATGCACGTCTTCGCCAACGGCGGCCACGGGAGCGGGCTGGGCAAGGGCGATGCCGCGCTGGACCAGTGGCCGGGATTGCTGGAGAACTGGTTGCGGGCGCAGGGGCTGCTGAATAAAGGCAGCTTTTAGCTTCTAGCTTTTAGCTCATGCATCGTCCCTACGGGACTCGGTTTGAACTGCCGACTCTCCCCACGCTGAAGCGCGGGGCTAACAAACACTGCGCCTACGGCGCGAGAACCCGGTTGCGCTGTGTCCTTGGCGCGAGAGCCCGGTTGCGCTGTGTCCTTGGCGCGAGAGCCCGGTTGCGCTGCGTCTTTTACGGGAGAATCCGACGGCGCCGGGTTTTTGACGCGAGGGCTTGGTGGCAATTCGTCTTTGATACCAGGGCTCTACGGCGCTTCGACCTTAGTTGAAGGTGAGTGGGTGAGAGTCAATTTGGGAGAAATGGGCCCTGAAATTAGAAGCGGGCGGCCGGAATCAGGAGTGGAAGGTAATCCCGAAACCGGCTGCCCGCAGGACCCTGGACCGGGTCTAGGTGGTAAGTTAAGTGTAGGACCAATTCAGGCAAAAGCAAGCCCTTTTTTGCATGAAAATTCCCACTTCGTGACAGCTATCACACGAAGTGATCCTGTGGACCCCCGATGCGTTGACTTGGGGGTTTTCCCTTGGTAAAACAAAGGGTTCCACTTGCGAAAAATCTCATTTGAGAAGCCGCGGTAGTCCGGTACCTCCATGCAGGATATCTTTCAACAACTCGGAGAGCTTCTGGTGGGTGCGATCCCAACGGCTCTGCTCTTCATCGTGCTGGTCGTTGCGTATCAGTTTTTGATGCAGGGCCCGTTGACGGCGGTGCTGGCCAAGCGCCGGGCGCTGACGGAAGGCGCCATGGAAGACGCGCGCAAGGCCGTGGCCCAGGCTGAGGCGAAGGCCGAGGAGTACGCCGAGCGTTTGCGGCAGGCGCGCGCCGAAGCCTTTAAACTGCGCGAGCAGCGCACCAAGCAGTGGAATGCAGAGCGCGAGGCGGCGCTCAATGCCGCGCGACAGGCAGCCGGCCAAAAAGTGCGCCAGGCCCAGGCTGAGCTGGATGCGGAAGCCGCATCCGCGAGGGCTGCTCTGGAGGCCGCGTCGGCCGATCTTGCCGGTCAGGCCGT
Organism: uncultured Occallatibacter sp.; assembly: GCA_964569985.1. Lineage (GTDB taxonomy): Bacteria > Acidobacteriota > Terriglobia > Terriglobales > Acidobacteriaceae > Telmatobacter. Next base: position 7,287 of record CAZMWL010000080.1, on the reverse strand, counting down.
CCGCGCGGTTCTGCCAGCCGCTGCCGGGGGTTCCCGTTGAAATTTTCTGGCTCGAAATTGAAATTTTGCGTACGCGCTTTTTGGCTTGGGCTGCTGCTGGCTGTTGCAGCGCTGACGGTTGCGCCGCGGGGCGTGGTCGCGCAGCAAAGTGCGGCGGGTACCGCGACTCCGGCGGCGAGCGCGCCGGCGGGCGGGTCTGGAACCGCAGCCGCACAGCCGGCTCAGAGCGAGGACGACGGGGACGCAGCGTTTCTGCATTCACCTGTGGTGCAGTCCCTGGCGCGCATGTTGCACCTGAAGCTCGATATCGCGGTTGCGATTCTGCTGGGGATCAACTTCGCGATCATCTTCTTTGCCATCGCCATTCCGCTGAAGCGCGCCATGCCGAAGATTCTGCACAAGCGGTCGCAGACGCTGAGCCAGGACCTGAGCAGCGCGCGCCAGGCGACGGCAGACGCGCAGGCGCGCATGAGCGCCGTAGAGGCCAAGCTGGCGGGACTGGGCGAGGAGATCAAGAAACTTTCCGCGCAGGTGGAACAGGAGAGCCTGGAAGAGGAAAAGCGCATCAAGGCGGCGCTGGGCGAAGAGAGCACGCGCATTGTGGCCGCAGCCGAACAGGAGATCGACGTGGCGGTGACACAGGCCAAGCGCGGACTGCGAAACTTTGCCGCGGATCTGGCGATTGGGCAGGCGGAGAAGCAGATCAAGCTTTCGGCGGAGACCGACCGCGCATTGATCGCCGAATTTGTGGCCGGAGTTGCCGGCGACGGCGCAGGCAAGCCCGCCGCGGCGGGCAAGGGAGGCAAGAACTAGATGCCCGCATTTGTGGCTCGCTACGCCCAGGCCTTTGCCGATGTGGTGAAGGACTCTGGTCTCGACTCGGCGGCATTGAGCAGCCAGTTCGGGGAATTTCTGGCGACATGGGAAGGCAGCGCCGAGTTGCGCACGCTGTTCGAGAACCCGGCTTTTCCGGCCGCCGAGAAGGTGGCGATCCTGGACAAGCTGAATGTTCAGATGGGCCTTAAAAAGGAGCTGCGCAACCTGCTGGCTGTGCTCATCGACAACAATCGCATTGCGCATGTGGCCGCAGTGGCCGCGGAGTGGCGCAGCATTTTGCAGCAGCAGCAGGGCATTCGCCCGGCCGAGATCGTAACGGCGCGGGAGTTGAGCCAGGAAGAGCGCGACGCGCTGGCCGCCGAAGTAGCCAAACTGGCCGGCGCCAGGATCGACGCCAGCTTCAAGCTCGACAAGGGGATTCTCGGTGGCACGGTGGTGCGCATCGGGTCGACGGTGTACGACGGCAGCGTGCGCGGTCGCCTGGAACGATTGAGAGAAGCGCTGACGAGTGGTCAGTGATCAGTGATCAGTGGTCAGTGGTCAGATGGTGGCTAGGAAAGTGAAGTGCAAGGTGGAAAGTAAAGTGGCTGCGCGATCCTTTCGGGATTTGATTGTTTGGCAGAGGTCGATGCAATTGGCGACTGCAATATGCCGGCTGACTCGTGGATTCCCGAAGGACGAGATTTATGGTTTGACCAGCCAAATCCGACGCTCCGCCGTATCGGTCTCCAGCAACCTTGCTGAAGGCCAGGGAAGATTAGGCACAGGCGAATTCAGGCAGTTTCTTGGTTTTGCTCGTGGTTCGAATTTTGAATTGCAGACGCAGCTTGAAATTGCGCGGGCGTTGAAGATGGGAGATTCCAAGCTGGTCGACGAGGCAGAGGGTCTTTCGCACGAGGTTGGTAAGATGATTCACGCGATTCTGGTCAAGACCGGCAATCGCACCGCGGTCGCTGATCGCTGATCACCGACCACTAGAATTTCTTGGGTACTGAACGAATTTAGGGATGAAATGAGGGAGGCAGGAGATCGGCAAGAGCATGTGGGCGGATAACTGACCACTGATCACTGATCACTGTTCACTGGAAAATGGCTCAGATCAAAGCAGACGAGATTACACAAATTCTTCGCGAACAGATCGCGAACTACGACGCGAAGGTCCAGGTGGACGAAGTGGGGACCATCACTTCGCTAGGCGATGGCATTGCCCACCTGTACGGGCTCGACAAGGTGATGACCGGCGAGCTGCTGAGCTTTCCGCACGACATTGCGGGCCTCGCGCTTTCGCTCGAAGAGGACCAGGTGGGCTGCGTGGTGCTCGGCGATTACACCGAGCTCAAGGAAGGCGAAGAGGTGAAGCGCACCGGCAAGATTCTCTCCGTGCCGGTGGGCGACGCAATGATCGGCCGGGTGGTGAACGCGCTGGGCCAGCCCATCGACGACAAAGGCCCCATAGCCGCCACGGAAACGCTGCCCGTGGAGCGTCTGGCTCCGGGCATCATCGACCGCCAGCCCGTGCGCGAGCCCATGGCCACCGGATTGAAGGCCATCGACTCGATGATTCCCATCGGCCGGGGCCAGCGCGAACTGATTATCGGCGATCGGCAGACCGGCAAGACCGCGGTGCTGCTCGACACCATCATCAACAACGCCAAGAACGACCTGATCTGCATTTATTGCGCCGTCGGGCAGAAGCGCTCGTCGATTGCGCAGGTGGTGCAGACGCTGACCGAAGCCGGCGCCATGGGGCACACGATTGTGGTGGCCGCCTCGGCGTCGGAGCCGGCGCCGATGCTGTACCTGGCGCCTTACGCGGCCTGCGCCATCGGCGAGTACTTCCGCGACAACGGAAGGCACGCGCTGGTGATGTACGACGATCTTTCAAAACATGCCGTGGCGTACCGCGAAATCTCGCTCTTGTTGCGCCGCCCGCCGGGCCGCGAAGCGTACCCGGGCGATGTGTTTTACCTGCACTCGCGACTGCTCGAACGCGCGGCCAAGCTCTCGAAGGAGCGGGGCGGCGGCTCGCTGACCGCGCTGCCCGTGATCGAGACGCAGGCCGGCGACGTTTCGGCCTACATTCCGACCAATGTGATTTCGATTACCGACGGGCAGATTTTTTTGGAAACCGATTTGTTCAACTCCGGCGTGCGTCCGGCGGTGAACGTGGGACTTTCGGTTTCGCGCGTGGGCTTCTCGGCGGCGATCAAGGCGGTGAAGCAGGTGGGTGCGACGCTGAAACTGGACCTGGCGCAGTACCGCGAACTGGCGGCCTTTGCGCAGTTCGGCTCAGACCTCGATCCGCTGACGCAGAAGCAACTGGCGCGCGGGCAGCGGCTGACCGAGCTCTTGAAGCAGCCGCAGTTCCAGCCGCTGACCTGGCAGCAGCAGGTGGTGGTGCTGTTTGCGGGAACGCAGGGCTACCTTGACGATTTCCAGGTGGCGGACATCCGCGCGTTTGAGGACGGACTCTATAAGTACTTTGCTGCCGCGCAGGGCGGGCTCATGGATGAGCTCACCAAGAAGCAGGCACTCGACGACGATATGCGCAACAAGCTGCACGCGGCGATGAAGGAGTACGCGGCGAACTTCAAGGCGGAACTGGCGGCAACGAAGGCGTAGCGGGAAGTGGTCAGTGATCAGTGCTCAGTGATCAGGAAGAGCACGGATGCGCGGGATCTGACCACTGAACACTGATCACTGACCACTGATCACTGGAAAGAGAATGGCAAACGTACTCGACTTACGACGGCGCATCCGCAGCGTGAAGAACACGCGGCAGATTACCAAGGCCATGAAGATGGTCTCGGCGGCCAAGCTGCGCCGCGCGCAGGAGCGTGCGCTGGCGGCGCGGCCGTATGCGCGCATGATTACGAGCGTGCTCGAGTCGCTCACGCGACGCGTTGATCTCTACGACGAGAAGACCGGCAACCTGTGCAGCCCGCTGTTTTTGACAAGACCGGAAAAGCGCGTGCTGCTGATCGTGGTCAGTGGCGACAAGGGATTTGCGGGGGCCTTCAACGCCAACATTTTGAAGGTGGCGTACCAGTTCATCACGGGCAATCCGGACAAGGAAATCGACATTGAGGCGGTGGGGCGCAAGGGCCGGGACCAGATGCGGCGGCGCTACCCGGTGGCCGAGTATACGGAGCAGACCGGCGAAGACGGCCGGAAGCGCCAGGTGAGGAGCACGCGCAAGGGAAAAGTCGAGATGACTGGCGACTATCCGGGGCTGCTGGCGAAACTCGAGATTTCGCGCGTGGAAGACATGGCGCACAACATTATCGCGCGCTACGTGCGCGAGGAGATCGACGCCGCTTACATCGTTTACAACGAGTTCAAGTCGGTGATTTCGCAGCGGCTGGTGGTGGAGAAGGTGCTGCCGCTGATCGAAGTGGGCAAGCAGCAGATTGCGGGCGCGGTGGAACCGACGCTGGAAGAGCGCGAGCGCGTGGCCGAGGCGGCGCGTTCGGCAGGCATCGAAATCGAGGCTGCGGATACCAACGAAGCCGAAGACGAAGCCAAGAAGTTCGGCACCGCGAGCGTGGACTACATTTACGAGCAGCCGGCGCACGAGCTGTTCAAGGGCCTGCTGCCGCAGTACATTTTTTCGATGCTGTTCCACGCCATGACGGAGTCAGTGGCCGCGGAACACGCGGCGCGCATGACGGCGATGGATTCGGCATCGAACAACGCCTCCGACATGATCGACTCGCTGACGCTGGTGATGAACCGGGTGCGGCAGGCCAAGATCACGACGGAGATTATTGAGATTGTTTCGGGAGCGGCGGCGCTGTAGGCAGGGAGCAAGGGAGCGAGGAAGCAAGGGAGCAAGAGAACGCCGCTCCTGAGGGTTTGAAATGAACCTCCGTGGGCTTTTGCAGACCGAGATATGGAGCAAAAGAACGACGCGGAAGATTCTTGTTGCAGTTGGAATCGTCGTTGCAGGTTATTTTGTTTGGAATGCGGTTGAGGAGCGTTGGATTTCGCCGGGAGAGCGCAAGGCAGGCAGAGAAGCTCTGGTTCAGATTGAGGCGTTAAGGAAGATCGATCCGGAGAAAGACGGAGATTTCGGACTGGGAGTGCAGCAGGCGAAACAGAAGATTGAAACTGCGAAAGAGGCAGCTTGGACAACGCGAGATACGTTTCTTACTCTCGATTTGTCGATGTATCTTCTCGCGGCCGAGGTGGATCGGAAAGCTCCGGCCATTCGAGAGAAATTGTTGCAAGGGAAGGCATCTTCATCTGATTCAAGGCAGAGATTGGTCGAGGAATTGGAGTCGACGAATACGGGATCAGAGGCTCAGCTGAGCGCGCGGTTGCACAAGGAATTGGATTAGCAAAGGTTTGGACTGAAAAGGCAGAACAATGGCAGAAAACATCGGCAAAGTGATTAAGGTCTCCGGCCCGGCCGTGGACGTGCAATTTGAAGAGGCGACGATGCCGCCGATTTACCAGGCGCTGCGCGTCACGAGCGACGGCTTCACCGTTCCCACGCCCATTAACGTGATTCTCGAAGTCCAGCAGCACCTGGGCGAGGGGCGCGTGCGCACGGTGGCCATGGAAGCGACCGACGGCATGGTGCGCGGCATGAAGGCTATCGATCTGGGCGGACCGATCCGCGTGCCCGTGGGAAAAGAAACGCTGGGCCGCGTGATCAACGTGATCGGCGAGCCGGTGGACGAGCTGGGGCCGATCGGCGAAACGCAGCGCATGCCGATTCACCGGCCTGCGCCGCTGTTTGACGAGCAGACGACGCACGAGGAGATGTTCGAGACCGGCATCAAGGTGATCGACCTGATCCAGCCGTTTTTGAAGGGCGGCAAGATCGGCCTGTTCGGCGGCGCCGGCGTGGGCAAGACGGTGGTGATCCAGGAATTGATCACGAACGTGGCCACGAAACACGGCGGCTTCTCGGTTTTTGCCGGCGTGGGCGAGCGCACCCGCGAGGGCAACGACCTGTGGCTGGAAATGACGGAGAGTGGCGTGATCAAGCCCGGGAAGTGGCAGGATTCGAAGTGCGCACTGGTGTACGGGCAGATGACGGAGCCGCCGGGCGCGCGCCTGCGCGTGGCACTGAGCGCGCTGACTGTCGCCGAGTATTTCCGCGACGTGGAAGGGGCGGACACGCTGCTCTTCATCGACAATATTTTCCGTTTCACGCAGGCGGGTTCCGAAGTGTCGACGCTGCTGGGCCGCATGCCTTCGGCCGTGGGCTACCAGCCCAACCTGGCGACGGAGATGGGCGAGCTGCAGGAGAGGATCACGTCGACGAGCAAGGGGTCGGTGACGTCGGTGCAGGCGGTGTACGTGCCGGCCGACGACTTGACCGATCCTGCGCCAGCGACGACTTTCGCTCACCTGGACGCGACCACGGTGTTGAGCCGTCCGCTGAGCGAGCTGGGCATTTATCCGGCCGTCGATCCGCTGGCATCGACTTCGCGCATTCTGACGGCGCGCGTGGTGGGGCAGGATCATTACGACGTGGCGCAGGGCGTGAAGAGAATTTTGCAGCGCTACAAGGATCTGCAGGACATCATCGCGATTCTGGGCATCGACGAATTGTCGGAAGACGACAAGCTGACGGTGGCGCGCGCGCGCAAGGTGCAAAAGTTCCTGTCGCAGCCGTTCCACGTGGCCGAGACGTTTACCGGAATCCCCGGCAAGTACGTCAAGATTGCCGACACGGTGCGCGGTTTCAAGGAGATCATCGAAGGCAAGCACGACGATGTGCCGGAGCAGGCGTTTTACATGAAGGGCGGCATTGAGGAAGTGCTGGAAGCCGCGGAGAAATTGAAGGCGACGGTGTAGGGACAGGGTTCAGGGATCAGGTTTCAGGTGTCAGTTGATTTCGCGGGCGCGCCAGCGGCCTTTCTGAACCCTGAAACCTGACACCTGAAACCTCTCGAAAGGTATCTATGGCGGAACCGACATCCGATCAACTTCGCGTGCGGCTGGTTACGCCGGAGCGCATTCTGTTCGAGGCGGATGCTTCGGCGGTGGAGCTGCCGGCGAAGAACGGCTACATGGAAGTGCTGTACGGGCACGCGCCGCTGATGGCCGAGCTGGGCGCGGGCGATGTGACGATTCACAGCGGCGCGGGAAGCGAAGCAGGAGAGCCCGGGGGCCTTCTGCGCTACAACGTGAGTTGGGGCTTTGTTGAGGTGCTGGGCGATCGCGTCACAATCCTGGCCAGCGACGCTTTGAAGCCGGAAGAAATCGACGTGCCGCGCGCCGAGCATCAGCTTGACCGCGGCGTGAAGCTCTGGAAAGAAGCCGGCGAAAGCGAAGAGGCCTACGACGAAGCGCTGCGCGTGATTTCCGAGGCGGAAGCGAAGATTTCGTCGGCGAGCGAAACGACGAAGGCGCGCTAGGTCAGTAGCCGAATGAAGAAGTGCGTGTGCGGGTCTGGAGACCCGCACGACAGCCGGTCTGGAGACCGGCGCTACA
>CAZMWL010000079.1:0-9784 GCA_964569985.1 uncultured Occallatibacter sp. | reverse complement strand
CCGCGGCACGCCGTGCACGGATCGCCGATCACCGAGCCCGTGCCGCCGCAGGCCCCGCAGGTGCGCGCGACTGAGAAGAATCCCTGCTGATAGCGGAGCTGCCCATGGCCCTGGCACTGGCTGCAAACGCTTGGACCCCGGCCCGATGCGCTGCCCTGGCCGCGGCACACGGTGCACGTCTCCAGGCGGCGGATCTTTACCTCAGTCTCAGCGCCAAAAATCGCGTTTTCAAAATCGATGGTCAGGTCGAAGCGCAGGTCGTCGCCGCGCTGCTGGCGCGAGGCGCGCGATCCCCCGCGCGGAGCGCCACCCATCGAAAACATCTCGCCAAAGAGATCGCCGAAAATGTCACCCAGGTCTACGCCGCCGGCAAAGGGTCCGGCTCCAAATCCCTGTGCGCCCAGACCGGCGTGACCGTAGCGATCATAGGCCGCACGCTTATCGGTATCGCTCAGCACCTGATAGGCTTCGCTGGCCTGCTTGAACTTCTCCTCGGCCGTGTGGTCCCCAGGGTTGCGGTCAGGATGGAACTTGAGCGCCTGTTTGCGGTACGCGCTCTTCAATTCCTGATCGGTGGCGTCACGCGAGACGCCCAGCAACTCGTAATAATCTGCTTTGCTCACTCTTGCTTCTAGCTCCTAGCTTCTAGCTTTTAGCGTCTCCGTGTTAACTCTCACATCGCATCAACTTTAAGACGCGACATTCATTTTGGCGCTTCTGCCGACCGGCCTCAACAATAGCTAGAGGCTAGCAGCTAGAAGCTGCCTTACTCATTCACTTGTTTGCTGTTATGCGCCACGCGCACCAGCGCTGGCCGCAACAGCCGTTCGCGGATCTTGTAGCCGCGGCGGATCTCCTCAGCCACATGCTGGTCGGGCACGTCATCGCGCTCCACGCTGCCCAGCGCCTCGTGCACGCGAGGATCGAAGCTCTCGCCCACTGCGGGAATCGGGCTCACCTGCATCTTTTGCAGAATCTCTTCCATCTGCTTCATGATCAGGCTCACGCCGGAGCGCAGTTGTTGCACGGAGCCTGTGGACCTAAGCGCCAGTTCGAAGTTATCGAGCACCGGCAGGAACTGCTCCACGACGCTGCTCGTCGCATGGTCGCGGAAATCTGCCTTCTCGCGCTCAGCCCGTTTGCGCGCATTCTCGAATTCCGCCTGAAGGCGCGCCAGCCGATCCAGCAGTTGATCGCGTTCGCCCTTCAATTGATCGATCTCGGTTTGGCTGTCGGCCTCTGCCTGCTTTTCCGTCTCGGCCGCGGGCACAAACTCATCGGGCGGCGGCAACTCGGTCGCGGGATCGATCTTCGCTCCCGTTGCGCTGCTGACGGCGTCCTTGAATCCTCTCGCCTTCAATTCTTCTGTCTCCTGATTCACCATGATTCAGTATGTTCTCCGAACAAATCAATACTCTTATTTAGATGAAAATGCATTGGGCTCCGGTGCGGCGGTTCGCTCCCTGCTTTTCGCGCCTACGCGCTGGGAACATCGAGGAGGCGCTCGGAAAGCCGCGCAATGTAACTGACCGCCTCAATCATTTCCTGATACTGGATGCGCGTGGGCGCGATCACGGCAACTGTCCCCACATTGGCTCCGCCCAGCCGAGCCGGCGCGCCAATCAGCACCAGATCCTGCATCGCGGGTGAAGCTTCATCCAGGCCCACCACCACGCGCACCTCCTGCTGGCGGCCGTCCACATAAGCATTCAGCAGTTCCACCAGCCTTTGCTTTGCCTCCAGGGTCAATAGCATCTGGCGCAACTGCTCGCGATCCTGCTCCGCTCCGATCAAATTCGCAATTCCTTCCACAAACAGCGCCGGTCCGCTTTCATCGCCTGCCAGCGCGCCCTTGCGGCACAATTCCTCCACCGAGGTCAGCAACTGGCGATAGACCTCGCGCTCCAGCTCAACGCGGCGCTCCACCTCCACGCGAATGCCATCGATCGGCCAGCCGTGGAAGTTCTCGTTCAGGTAACGGCTCGCGGTTTCCAGTTCCAGCGGCGTCACTTCGTGATCGAGCGCCAGCACGCGGTCCTGCACGGCGCCCGCCTGGGTCACCAGTACGGCCAGCACGCGTCCCGCAGAAAGCCGCGAAAAATGAATGTGCTCCAGCACCTGTTCTGTCGCGGTGCTGGCCAGCGCCACGCCTAGACCGCGCGAAAGCTGCGCCAGCACGTGCGAGGTGCGCTCCAAATAGTCATGCGAGCTCGACACCCCGGAAAAACTCTCCTCAATCTGCCCGCGGCGCGCCACGCTCAGCGGAGACTCCGCGCTTCCCGTCGCGGAGATCCCTCCTCCTGCCGCCGAGCGACCGGGTTGCGTAATCTGTCCCACGTAGTAACGGAAAGCCGCCGCGGTAGGAACGCGGCCAGCCGATGTGTGCGGCTGCTCCAGAAGTCCTGCATCGCCCAGAGCAGCCATCACGTTGCGCAGCGTGGCCGAACTCAGGCCTTCCCGATCGGCAAACAGGCGCGCAACCGCCTGCGACGCTACCGGCTCGCCGGTCGCGATGTACTGATCGATGATGGCGGTCAACACCAGCCGCTCGCGCGGACTGAGGCGCACATCGGACATCTTTTGAGCCTCACCCTCCCGCCCCGATCGCCGCCAGAAGCGAACCCGTTCCGGCGCTTTCCGGGCAGGAATTCTCGTCGGTTAAGTCCCTTGATTACTTGAACTTATGTAAGAAAATTCCGAGAATGCTCCTCTTTAAGTCTATTGATGGTCATCTGTCGATGTCAAGGCGCGGCGACTCGCGTCCAGTACCCATCCCGGCATCTTCACGCGCCTTTCATGACATTCGTAATGCTTCTCCGCCGACTGTTCACCGTCCAACTCAATAGAGTGCTATTGTGAAACCGTCTGCAGGCGATCGCAGCGGTCAAGATTGCGTCAATGTCGATGATTTCTTCTTTTTGGGGGCTTAATGAATCGTTTTCTTCGTTTTCCTCGCCGCAGCTCGTGTTTGCTTGCCGCCGTCGCCGTCGCGTCCATCGCTTTGGCGCCCACAATCCACGCTCAGTCGTCCGCAAAGATCGAAAAGCACGCGCGGAAAATTGAAAAGCGCCTAGTCAAATACCGCACTGGCACTTTTGTGCAGGTCGACCTTCAAGATCGTAGCGAGGCAATGGGCTCTCTGGGCGACGTCTCCGACGCCACCTTCGAGATCACCAACGCCGACAGCAACAAGGTGCAGACCTTCAACTACGCCGATGTGGCCCGCGTGTCGAAAGGGAAAGAATACATCGGCGCCGGCTCCGAGCCCGGGCGCCACTTCCACCATTGGGTCCCGGTCATCATTGTCGCTGCGGCCGCCGGCGGCGGAATTGCCGCCTACGAAGCCACGCGCTGATCGCTGTCAGCGGAGGAAGCAGGGGCCTTCGGGCCCCTGAATTCGGTCCCAGGAGAGTCGAGCCTTCAGGCCCGGGCCTTTGCCTATCGCGCGATCTCCGCAGGATTCTGGCCCATTTCCGGCTGTTAGATTCGTTATAGGGCTCCCTTGAAGTCGTCGTTGAGGTCATCGGACCGCCCTCAAAAGAAGCCAAATGTTCCATCCCACAGAAGATATTCGCATTCAATGGACGAAAGTCGTCCTTCCCCCGGTCTTTCTCGAGGAGGAACTTCCCCTCACCGAGGCCGCTTCGACTACCATCTTCAACACCCGCAGCGAGATTGTGGACATTCTCAACGGCAACGACGACCGCCTCGTGGTGCTGGCCGGCCCCTGCTCCATCCATGACGTGAAGGCCGCGCGCGAATACGCCGCGCTGCTCAAGGGCGCCATCGACGAATTTGCTGCCGACCTCCGCATCGTGATGCGCGTCTACTTTGAAAAGCCGCGCACCACCATCGGTTGGAAGGGCCTCATCAACGACCCGCATCTCGACGGGACCTTCAAGATCAACGACGGCCTGCGCCTGGCGCGCCATCTGCTGCTCGACCTCGCCGCAATGGGCGTGCCTACAGGCACCGAATTCCTCGACATGATTTCGCCGCAGTACATCGCCGGCTTGGTGTGCTGGGGCGCCATCGGCGCGCGTACCACGGAGAGCCAGGTGCACAGGCAACTCGTCTCCGGCGTGTCGTGTCCCGTGGGCTTTAAGAATGCGACCTCAGGCGACGTGCAGGTCGCCGTCGACGCCGTGCTCTCGGCCTCCTGGTCGCACACCTTCCTCGGTCACACGCACCACGGCCAGTCGGCCATCTTCGTCACGACAGGCAATCCAGATTGCCACATCATCCTGCGCGGCGGCCGCAATTCCGTCAACTACACCGCCGAGAGCGTTGCCGAAACCGCGGCGCTCATGGAGCGTGCCGGCATCGCCCCGCGCATCATGATCGACTTCAGCCACGCCAACAGCGGCAAAGATTATCGCCGCCAGAGTGTCGTTGGCCGCGATGTCGCTGCGCAAATTGCATCAGGAAATCGCAACATCATCGGCGTCATGATCGAGAGCAATCTGGTTGCCGGCGCACAAAAGCTCACGCCCGGCCAGCCTCTCGTCTACGGCCAAAGCATCACCGACGGCTGCATCGACTGGAAAGAAACCCGCGCGCTGCTCGAAGAACTCGCCGCCGCCGTCCGCGCGCGGCGAGGATAGCTTCTTCGCAGCAACTGCGCAGAGTTCAGTTCACATGGAAATCAATCTCTCCGCGGTAGGGCATTGGCTTGCCATCGATATAGATCGGTTTGAAGCTCCAATGTTTCATGGCATCGACGATCTGCGTGCTCAGCCCGCCGGGGCCATCGCCCGCAATCCACTCGATAACGTATCCATCCGCATCTACCGCTACCCAGACCTTCTTTACTGAACCCGGAGGCACGGTGCCTGGAGGTACATCGAGTTCAGCGGTGCTCGTCGCCATTTTGCGCATCTCCGCATCCGCAAGCACCTCTTTCGGCCCATACTCGCGCGTGTTCAAATCGAAAGTCAGAATCCCTTCCACCTGCGCCGGTATTCCGTCCACGACCGGCGGCTTAAACTTCCATCGCATCATCTGGCGAATAGCCGGATCGTTTGTTCGTTCGTTGTCTGTCCGGACGGGGTGGATTTCGCGAATCTTGCCGGCTGTATCGATCGAGACGTAAAAACTACCTTTTCCCGTCACTTTTCCATCTAACACCTGAGGCCAGATGATCGCCGACTTCTCGGTGACCAGGTCCATCAACGCCGCCTGATCGAGTGTCACCACGCGAACCCGGTTGGATGGGTCTGTGGGATGTTCGACCGCGAAAAGATCGTCGCTGGGCTGGGTCAAATCCTGGAGCTCCGTCACGCGCGCTGTCATAAAATCTCCGGCTGAGACCAGGTAAACCAATCGCCGTGCAATCCGTTTGCCGTGGAACGGCCTGTATTCTGCGAACTCGATGGAATGCCCCGCTCCCCCAACGAACTCTTCTAAGCCCCAGGGACCGCTCATGCAATATCGGTGACTCGCGTCGAAGCAGGAAACTCCGGATTCACTCGAAAGCCCGTTTGCTTTGGTGCGAATTTGGTCTGCCGGTCCGAGCTTCGCCAGAATCGGCGCCGGATCGACCATCGCCGTTGTGATGCTCCACAGGCCCAGCGGGAAGTATTCTGTCGAGTCCTGCTCAAACACTTTCTCTCCGTTTACGACCATCGTTTGCGAGAACTCTTCGGAACGAATCTCGCGCCGCCAGTGATTTGGATCGAGCCAGGACATTTCTATCGTGGCCATCGGCGACGAATCCCCGTCATCGGTGATCTCCGCCTTCAAATGAAACGGCGCGCTTCCCGGTGCGGTGAGCGTCCCTTGCACGACTGCCACACTTTGCGGCGATTGGGCTTGTGACACTTGCGCAACGAGACCAATAACGAAGCCTGCAGTTACGCAGCAGAGCGCAATCCTGAAACGCATTTGGAATCTCCTGCGGGAACTCACCGCAAGTATAGCTTGAACTCCGCTTCACGGAGCGTAAAGTGGACGCGCGCAATAAGGGCCGGCAACTAAACGGCACCGGCCCTTCACTTCTTTCACTCCTTCACTCTTTCACTTGCCCTCTCACGCCGTCCCCATCACCACCGTATGCGGGCTCATGGGAATCGGGTGCTCCGTGATCCGGTTGAATCCCGCCTCGGCGTACATCGCCTCGAGTTCCGCGAACGTATACGCGTCGCCTTCCGCGGTCGTGGTCAGCATCGTCATTGCAAACGCCGCTGGCGCGGGCGGCGAAACCCGATCCGGGTTGGGCACAAATTCGAGCGTCGCCGCGCGCCCGCCGGGCTTCAGCGCCCCGCGAACCTTCTTCAGCAGCTTGACGTTCGTCGCCTTGTCAAAATGGTGCAGAAAATTTGTCAGCAGCACCGCATCGTACGGTCCACCGAACTCCACTTCAAACGCGCTGCCCGGCAGCATATCATAGCGGTCCTTCACGCCCGCCTTCTCTGCGTTCTTCAACGCCACGCGCAGCACCGGCGCCCAATCCAACCCGGTAACGTGCGCCTGCGGGTTCTGCTTCGCAATCTCGATCCCGAACAGCCCATGCCCCGCGGCAATATCGAGCACGTGCATCGGTCCGTTGTGCCCGTCCAGCACCACCGCGCCCAGCGGTCCCGCCATCGGCCCCATCATCGGCGCCATCTTTTCCGCGAACACCACCCAAATAGGATTCTCCGGCTCAACCGTGCCCTGGCCGGGAAGATGCGTGTGACCCTTGCGCACAATATCGGCCAACTGCCCGTCAGCCTGCATGACGGCCGACTCGGTGAGGAACTGCGCTACCGAAGCCATGCAGGCGGGCGATGCCGGATCGAGAAATGCCGCGCTCGACGGCGTGTGCTTGTAGTGCCCGTATTCCTTGGCCAGCACTCCGTTGATCACCAGGAAATCGCACAGAATGCGGATGCCGCGCTCCGATGCCGAACACTGACGCGCGATCGATGCTGCGTCTCCGGGTCCCTGACCGACCGCGCGAAACACGTCGAGTTGGATGGCCGCATTGAGCGCCGCAGTGCGCTGATGGGCCTGAACCATGTCGAAAACGATGCCTGGATTGAGTGGTGCCGCGGCAGAATTGCCTGCTTGCATTGATGACCTCCTTGTGTGCCCAGCAAAAAGGGGGTTTTGGGGGAACCCAAGTCTGGGCATCGCGAGTGTATCACTCCCGTGCCGCACGTTGGCTGCATCGTTGAGCCAGTCACAATATCAGCGTCGCTTGTAGGCCAGCCCCTAACGCCGCACCGGCTGCGGCGCACGGCGCGGCGGCGGCACAGGATGGCCGGTCAGCACCGCCGTGCGTTGGCGGGTCACGCGAATGCGGCAGGCCACGCCGTTCGGACCCACGCACGTTCTGTCGCGCACCGCAAGCCACGCAACCTGGTCCGGAGTCAGCATCCAGGCACTCGCATCCGATGCGTAGTGAGTCTCCTGCATGAAATACGCAGCGTTCATATCCACGTCGGCCGCGTCGGCATTCATGTCTTCGCAGCCCTCGGGCGCGGGTTCGTTATCGGGGTGGGCGCAAAAATCTTCATCATGGATCAGCGCATACTTTTTGTTGTTGTCGGGAATGAAATATCGCGGCGAGATCGACTTGACGCCCGCGGCCTGCGCCCACTGCCCAAAGTCCTCGTAGAACTCCGGGGGCAATTGTCCCATGCTCAGACTTGTATCCGTCAGTTGCCTGGAGTAAATCGTCAGTGTAGGCGTCGGCTCGCCATTGGTGGGGCGGAAGTAAATGCCGCCCAGCCCGATCCCGGTTTGGATGTCGAACCATAGGAACCCCCGGGGAAAGTTATGCGAATCACCGCCTCCCGCGCTCGCAACCATTACATAACGGTCATCGCGCACCGTAATCGGTAACGGCTGATTGTCCAGAACTGTGTCCCTCACATCGGAGAGCGGCTTGGAACCGTGGTAAAAGTAGCCCGTCGACTCAGTAACCTGTTTTTCGAGGTTCTTGAAGCGCTTGTCCTTGCGGATCTCCTTCGATGACCTGTTGGCGTAGTCGCGCAAGAAGGCAAGCTGATCGGCGGGAATGGGATTCTTGAAGTTTGCGGGCGGAGGCGGCGCCATTTCCGGCATCTGCGGCGCGTCGGGTTGCGGCGCGGTCGCTGGTTCCGGCGCTGGAGCCTGCTCTGGCGCCTGTGCTGCCGGCGCAGAGCTCGACTGCGGTGGGGCCCCAGGATCTGGGGCCGACTGGGTCAATGCCAGAGCGGGCCAGCACAGAAAGAGCGCCGCACACGAAAAAATCGATGGATATGGACCTCTCATTTTTTCGAAACCCCATGTCTTCGCAGGCAGTCTAACGCAATTCCCGCGCGGCAGACAGTATTTTTTGTAGGCCATTGCCTGCCGATTTCCGCCCGTTTCAGCAGAATTGTTCTATCCAGGGTTCAGGCTGAGGTCTGTGCTTTCCCTGGTCCTGGAAGCAAGACCTGGGGCCCCCGGTCCGCAAGATTCTTCAGCGGCCCGAATCCCGCAAATCGCTCCCATAACGTCGTCACGATACAGTGAAAGGTTGTGCGCCTTTCTTCGAACATCTTCCGTCTGCGGCAAAAATCGCTGCTGCGCGCCATGCTCCTCTCCCTGGGCGCATTTGCCGCCAGCTTGCGCCTGGCCGGCTTCCCGAATATCAACGATCTGCACGGCTCGCATTGGCAGTTTCTCGCCCTCCTGGTGGCCGCGTGGGGCATGGCAGAAACCGCCCGCTGCCTGCGCCGCGCGTGGAGTCCCTATCACGCCGGCATCCTCATCCTTCTCTATGCCGACCTCATGATCCTCGCCGGCATCGTGGTTCTGCTTGCCGTGCCCTAGCGCCGCCCATCCGTCTCGCCTCCTCCTCCGGCAATCCACGCTGCGCATGCGCCCTTTCGCCGTGTAGCATGGGCAGAGTGCAAATTCAGCCGCCGATTCCTGCGCCCTCGCGGCAACGGCTGAAATCACCATGCACCGGAGGAAGCAATGCTGAAAGGATTTCGAGATTTCATTCTGCGCGGAAACGTGATGGACCTCGCGGTCGCCGTGATTCTGGGCACCGCATTCAATTCCGTTGTGGCGTCACTGGTCAGCGACGTATTGAACCCGTTGATCGCCGCCACGATCGGCAAACCTGATTTCAGTGGCGTCATTCTGCATGTGGGCGGCGGCCAGATCAAGATCGGCAACTTTCTGAACGCGACGGTTTCGTTTCTGATTGTGGCCTGCGTAGTCTATTTCGCCATCGTTCTGCCCATGAACGCCTTGCTGGCGCGCATCAAGAAGCCCGAAGCGGTGGCCGAACCCACCACAAAGCCATGCCCCGAGTGCCTCAGTGACATTCCTTTGGCCGCGCGGCGCTGCTCCCACTGCGCTCAGCCCGTTGCCTGACCGTGACCTCAAGTTCGTTGGAAAGGTCGAGTCTCATGAACGTGCGCCGCACGCTTGCCTTCTTGCTTCTTCCAGCCGTCCTGCCCGCACTGTTCCCCTCCACCCGGCTGGCAGCGCAAGCTACGCCGCCGCCAGCTTCGCTCGGTTACTCCGACTTCAACGCGGAGGCCCGGCTCGAAGAGAAATTCATGGCTGTGCCCGATCCCAAACTTGCCGGCGAAGAACTGAAAACCCTCACGGCTGAGCCGCATCTCGCCGCAACGCCTGAGGATCGCAAAACCGCGGAGTACGTGGCCGGCAAGTTTCGCGCCGCAGGGCTCCAGACAGAGATCGTTCCCTATCGCGTTCTGCTCAATCAGCCCAAAGTCGTGCGCGTTGAAGCCTGGGACTCGAGCGGCCATCTGCTGATGAGCGGTCCCACGCCCGAACATGTCGAGGGCGACCCCGCCGC
>CAZMWL010000078.1:0-9954 GCA_964569985.1 uncultured Occallatibacter sp. | reverse complement strand
GCCCCACGAAATCGCATGATCATCTTCTCCTTGCAAACTTGCGACGGCGCCCCCGCCGTCGCACTTTGGCTAATTGGTGATCGTCACGTTGATCGTATACGGCAGAGACATCTGGTCCCCATCTCCAACGTTGAGAGTCGCGTGATAGTCGTTATAGATCAACGGCGGGATCACCAAAGTCCCCGCTTGGCTCGCGGTGACCGTAACCCAGTAGCTCCCAGTCGGCGTGACCCCGCTCGTTGCTGTCGGTGTCCCGAGGGTCGTGGTACTGCAGGCAGTGATTCCAATAAGAGTGCCGCCCCAGAGCAGTGCGTAAGCGATCATCAATAGGCTTCTAAACCGCGTGACCTTTCTACGGAAAGCTAGGCCAAGCAAGCCCAGCCCGAAGATGCCTGCGAAAGCGATGCTGCCCTTGTATGTCTTGAGGCTCGAGACGGTGCCCAACGGCACATTGGTGTTAATGGTCATGATGACGGTCCCGGGACCCAGGCAGCCATCGCTCGCAGTGCACGGCGCGCTGCCACTCTTCCCCGGCACAAATCCGAGGGGAGGGCCGATATCGATAGCGCAATATACCGGTGCTGCCGCAGTGCTGTTTTGGCATAGCAAACCACCGAAGGGCGGGAAGGCCACGGTATTGTAGGGCGATGCAAGGCTCCCCACCGGATAGGCTACGGATTGCGGGTCCAACGGATTGGGAGTCGGATAGGTGAACGAACACGAGGCGTACGCGGGCAGGCCCTGGCACTGCAAGGCGAGCGGCATGGCATAATTTGTGCCCTGGGTTGGTCCGTCGTCGCGGGTAATATATCCATATCCCAGGACCGAAGTGAGGGTGAGCTTGGCCGATACCGACGATCCGGGGGCCACAATGAGCGCTGCCGGGCTGGAACTGATCTGCACCACGGGGTGCGCCACCCCCCAGATGTTGACGGGCGCTGCCGTCGAGCTCTTGTAGTTCGGATTGCTATCGCTCGCGATCAGATCGCTATATGCCCCGGAATACTGCGGTGTGAAGGTGAAAAAGGCCATGAATACCGGAACCACAGCTCCATTGATGCCGATGATGGGGGCGCAATCAACTGGAAACGGCGCGGTGTCGACGCCATTCACTTGCCCCACGTCGATAATGGATGCACTGCCCGCTCCGGTGCCGCAGATGGACCCGTTCGTCCCGGCGTAGCTCACCGAGCCTAAGTTCGCACCTACCGGAGAGGATTGGCCTTCGTAGGCGGCCGTGCCAACCATGAGATCGCCGCTGACCGACTGCACAACCAAAGGATAGTTGTAAAGCCAATACTGGACCGAGCCGTCACTCCCCCAAGAGCCGACGCAGCCGATGCAACCATTGGCCGCAACAACAAGGTAACCCGGGGGGTTGCTTGCCGGCTGACCCCAGTTATAGCTGGTGGTGCAGTTGCCTGGAGGGCCCGACGTGCAGGGGAGCGTATAAGGCTCCAATTGTGTCGGGCTGGTGGGAGGCGTGTTGAGCGGGGAGGCATTGATCGTGGGTTCGATGAGCTGGGTAGGCACCGCGGTGGCGACCGAAACCGAAGCCGACGAACTCGAATTCGCGTAGGTGTACGTGGTGTCTCCGTTGTAGCGGGCCGTAAACGTATAGCTCCCGATGGGCAGCCCGTACAAGGGCATCCCTTCAGTCGACGCCGTAGTCTTTGGCAGCGCCGAGGTCGGATTGAACGCGGCCACGCCATTCACGAGCGGCAACGTGAGCTGATACTTGGTTGGCAGGGCCGGGTAGGTGATCGGCACATTACTGCCGTAGACGACCGTCAGAGTGACGGATCCCGTGGGCGTGGGACTACCGGACACTTTGGGCGTTACGGTCACCGAAACGGGAACGTCCTCGATGGTGCCGGTAGTGCTCGTCGGCGCCGTCACCGTGACACTGGCCAACGTTGGAGCCACGCCGTTGGCGTTTAATCCCATAGGAGCATTGGACTCGTTGCCCTGAACCAATACTTGCTCTGTCAAATTGCCTCCGTCTCCGGGAGCGGGGCTGAAAGTAATGGTTGCTGTGCAGGTCGAACCGATGGCAATCGTGTTTCCGGAGCAAGTATCCGCTGTCTCGGTGAAGTCGGCCTCGTTATAGGAGACTCCGTTGAGCGCACCGCTGGTATCAGGTGGCTCGAAGTAATTGAGCACGCTGTTGTAGCCGGTTACCTTCAACGGCGCATTGCCAAAGTTCAGCAGGGTGGCGGTTAGCGCCTCCGACGAGCCCGCGGCCGGCGGATCTACGGTTAATGTCGGGAAATTGAGGCCCGCGCTCGCGCTGCTGAAGTTCACGTCGCGCGCAGAGCCGTCTGCCACATAGATATCGCCTAGCGAATCCAGGGTCACGGCGGTGGCGTCGGTAACGCCTGCGGCCAATGTTGTCTCGGCCGATGGGGTTAGAGTGCCACTGACGGAGGGAATACGAACCGCGCCGCTGGCTGTGGCGGCCAAGACGGAACCCGATGGATCGACGGCCAGGCCGGTGATGCCGCTAACACCGGTGAGTACCGCCGCCTGGGTGTTAGCAGGCGTGATTTCGTATACGCTGCTGCCGTCCACCACAAACAAGTCGTTGGAGGGATCGACAGCGATGGCTGAGGGCGCGCTGGCCGCGGCGCCCGAGAGCTTGACGGTTTGAGGACTCAAGATCGAGACGACGGAAGTCGTGCCTGTGCTGAAATTCTCCAGCTCATACACCTTCTTGTTGCTCGCGTCCGATATATAGAGGTCGCCAAGGCCGTCGGCGGCCAACTGGACTTGGGCGCCGAGGCCGGTTTCCAGCGTGATCTGACCCTTGGCATTCAGCCCGGCGCCAGTTGCGGATTCCGGCACTTCGTAGACGTTTCCGCTATCGGCAATGAAAACATCGCCGGCTCCATCTACTGCCACGCCGGTGGGAGCTTTCAGGCCCGTTCCTACGGGCGTGCCCGCGGTTCCCGATGTTGAATTGACCGGGTACATCTCTACTGCTCCCAAGCCGGAGTCGGCAACATACAGGTTGCCGGCCGCGTCCACGGCCATCTGGCTGGGAGTCTTGAGACTGCCGCTGGCGCCGATAGTCGATTGCGCAGCGGGCAAAGCCTGCACCGCCGCGCCTGTCCCGCTTCCGTCCAGGGGGATGGAAGCCAGGACCGCGTTACTCGCGCCCAGCATGACCAGCGTGGCAGAAACATTGCCCGCCGCCAGCGGGGCGAAGTTTAAAGAAACCGGGCAACTGGTCTGGGCTGCGTATGGAGGCGCCAATTGGGTCGACAAGCAGGTACTTTTGGCGCTGGTGCTGACCGTAAAGTCTGGAGTGCTCTTGCCGGCCTCGAGCACTTCAATTTTTGTCGGGGTTGTGCTGGCGTTGAAGGTGAAGGTCACCTGTCCCGAGGCCGCAGTTGCCCCTACCCCCAGTGCGCCGAATTGGGCTGCGCTGAATGAGACTTCAGCAACATCCCCGTAGCCGTTCTGTTGCACTTCGGTGGTTGGAACAACCAGGCCAGTGTTGCCAAAGAATGCGACTCCGCCCTGCGCGGTCACCGTTGTGAGCAGGAAGGCCGAACTGGAGGATTTTGACCCCACGGGATACACAAAAACGCCCAGGGTATCGTCGCTGATGTAGATGTTGCCCTGTACATCAGCGGCCACTCCCGTTACTTGAGGCAGTGTTGAAGGACTGATTCTGGCAAGTCCGGAATCCGTCGTCAGCCCGGTTTGCCCGGCGGGTATCTCGTAAGCGCCCGCCAGAGCGCCTGTACCGTCCTCGACGAGATAGATGTTGCCAGTTGGGTCTTCAGTAACCGAAATCGGCGCTCCCGCCATGCCCGAAACGATCGTGGCCGGCGTGCCGGCAACCGGGGCAGCCCAGGCGCCAGTGACCGGGATGTTGACAATGCTGCTGCCGGCTGAGACGCCAGCCGGACTGGTCCCGACCACAAGGCTCGGAGAGCTTGAGCTTGTGTTAATGGCAATTCCCCAAGGCTGCTTTGTGGTTCCGAAATTGTAGAAGGTGGGCGCTGTGCCGCAAGCGGCCGCGGAAGTGGAGCTCGAACTAAGCGCCGACAATGCATCCCAGGTTTGTTTCGTCGAATCGTAGGGGTACTTCAGGACGCAGGAGCCGCCCTCGATATATAGGTTGTTCGCAGGGTCGATGGCGATTCCAGGAGTGACAATCGTGCTGGAGCTTGAAACGCTGACGGGGGTACCGGCTAGTCCACCTGCCGCAACAAGCACGATGGCCTCTCCACCGCCGGCAGGAAACTCATACAGCGCCCCGTTCTTGGCGTCCACGGCGAGCACGTCCCCGAAGGTATCGGTGGCCACATTCGCAATGGTGCCCAGAGTCCCGATGTTGCACGACGTCGTGCAGCTGGCGTTGGGGGCAGTAGCATGGTTCACCCCGGCGGCGAAACTGGCGATAACTGCCGGCGCGGTCTGCGCCAGGGCTCCCGCGCAGAGACATGCGGCCAGGAACACGACCGTCAGCGTAAATCCGGAGAACCGGCACAGCGACATGAATGACTTCTTGAACATGATAGGTCTCCCTGGAAAACTCATACCAAGCTTGCCCGATGATTGAACCTGCGCCATATATGAACCTGAATTCTGCGGTTTCTCGGGGCAACAGCCCGCCCCGAAGGAAACCGGTTGCTCCGGAACGACCCCGGATTACTGAATGGTAACCCCCAGCGTGAAGGGCAGCGATTCCACCACGCCCGTTGCAGTATTCGTGACCTGGATGCTGATCTTGTACGTGCCGCTCGGAGTCACGTAGTGAGGCACCGGCGGCGTGTGGGTGTAGCCAGAGTTGGTACAACTCGTTATGCCCATCACCATCCCGGCAAAGAACAACACCAGGCAGACGAGGTTAAGCAGGTAGCGATTGACGATCCTTCTCCTGCGCAGAGCAAGTCCCAACAGCCCCAAGCCAAAAATTCCCGCCAAACTGAATGGCGACCTAAGAGGTTGAGGCCTCGGCGTGTTACTCGCAGTGGCGGGGATGTTGACGGGGATATTGGTACTGAGCGTGAGCACGGTCGTGGTCGCTGTGCAGGTATTATTCGTGGCGGCCGGCGCACAGATAGTGGGTTGTGGGTTGTTGAACGTGCACTCCGAATAAGGCGGGAAATTGGGCGCGCCAAGTGTCGTGACGTTGCAGGAGATGTTGGCCCCGGAGAGCGCCGAGAACCCCACCAGAGACTGGATGGTAATGGTGGACGCCACCGGCGTTCCGGCCGCAGTTGTCACCGAAGCCGGACTGGCCGTGAGCAGCGCGCTCGGAGGTATGAGCTGGAATGTCACCGGCACTGTCGTGGTAATTGGGGAAAAGTTCTCATCCCCGGCGTAGGAGGCGGTGACGCTGTAGGAGGCTGTGCCCAAGGTGCCTGTAGAGTATGTCCAGCTCTGGTTCGTGGTGTAGGTGAACGGGCCCAAGTTCCCCTGGGTTGCATCGACCAAGTAGACGTTGCCGGAGGGGGACCCGACCTTCGAGGTCACGGTGGCCACCAACGTGTTGGGTTGGCCCTGCAGCATGTAGTACACCCCGTTGGTGGCATTCGGAGTAACGCCCACGGGCTCGGAAAGGGTGATGACCGGCGTTGCCGTCTTCACTGTGAAGGTCGCAGTGCCCGTTGACTTTGCCATCAATTGCAGGACACTTCCCTGGTATACGGCCGTCACATTGTAGTTGCCGCCGTCGAGGACCGGCAGGTTGCTAAAGGTAACGGAAGTGCCTTGGCCGGTACTGCCCAGTTGCGCCGTCCCCGCTTCCACGATCGAGGCCTGCGTGCAGCCCACCGAGGCGCAACTCAGCGTGAGTTCGACCGTCCCTGTGGGCGCATAGGGGAGGTTGTAGACGTTTTGGCCAGAGGTCGCTGCGTTCGGAGCGATGTTTACGGTTACCGTTGCGCTTCCCGGGTAGGTCGCGGCAGTAAGGTTGACCTGAACTGTCGTTGTTGTGTTCTCAAGGCCATTGACTGAAGCAGCCTGCAAACTCGCAGTGGCCTTGCCACCGCCCCCGATGTTGCTCGCGTTGGTTGGAACCGACAGGCTATCGCCCGCATAGAGATTGGGAGTGAGGTCCGTCTTTGCCAGCGCCGGCGGTGTGAAAGTCGGCCCCAATGAGCAGGAACCGCCCGTTGCCACGGTTTTGACACCTGCGAGATAATCGCACTCCGTGCCGCCGCTCGGCTGCGTCAGGGTGTAATCGCTGGCGTCCGGCCCCGCAAATGAAATTGAATTGGCCGTCAGGCTCATCGGCTCGTTGCCGATATTGAACAGATCGAGGTCTTGCTCGTCGGCGACCGTGGGGGCGAGGCCTACACCGTAGTTTAAGAATCCCTGGACGACGTTCAGCTCGTAGAGGTTCGGCCCGTTTGTCATATCCGTGACATAGATATTTCCCTGCTGATCCAGGGCCACACCATTGGGATTCGTAATGTTGGTGGTGTAGACGTTGTAGGAGTTTAAGGGAGGGGTGCCGGACGAGCTGCCAGGCACATTGACGGAGGTGTCAATCAGACTTGCGCTGTTCACGCTCAGGGCGCCGATACCGTTGGTGACGAAGTTCGGGATGCGATACAGGCCTTGGCCGCTGAGCGCCACAATCACCGACCCGGAGGTATCGACCGCCAAACCAGTGGCGGTAGCAGGCAGAGAGGCGGTAATCGTAGTCTGCGCATTGTACGGAAACCCTGAGATCTCATACAAGCTTTTGCCATCGGCAACGAACACGTCGCCGGAAAGGTCAACGGCGACCGCCGAAGGCGCGCTGAATCCGGAGCCCACGGTGACGGTGGTTGTGTTAGTGGTGTCGCCGGTAGTTTCGGGGTTAACTACCAGGGAAGCCTGAGCCGGAGTGGGAATCTTTACCACGCGGGCATTATTGGGATCCGCGACATACACATTGCCGCTGCCGTCGACTGCCAGATTGAGATTGTTGCCGAGGCCCATGGTCTTGGTGCTCAGGGTAATCTGGGCACCATAGGCGCCGCCTGTCGCGGAGTCGGCTTTTAGCGTGTTGGGAACCCAGGGGATCTCGTACACCGTGCCCAGCTTTTTGCTCGAATTCCAGTCGGCGATATAGATATCGCCCGCTCCGTCCACAGCAACGCCGGTGGGATCCGAGAGTCCGGTCCCGATCGACTTCCCCGATGCACTGGAGGAACCAGCGGGGAATTCAATGACCTGCTTTGTACCGGAATCGGCGACAAAGGTGTCGCCGATCGGGTCGGAGGCCACCTGCCCGGGAGTATTGAGTGCGGTGGAAGCGGCGAGCGTATTCAGCTGAGGCGAGTTGAGCATCGCAACCCCCGCCCCCTGCCCGGTTCCGTTCACATAGACGCTGACGTTATAGGGAACCGTCCCGGTACCCGAGGACGCCGGCGTGGTGCCGTACATCGTAAGCTCGCCGGAGACGGGGCCGGGGTCGGTTGGGTCCAGCGTGACCCATAACAGGCAGGAATTCGTCAACGAATACGTATTGAAAACGCCGCCAACATTCCCTGTTGTACTGTTGCACGGAACCGTGGGAGAAGTGGCCGAAGGATTTGGAAGCGGATTCGTCTGCGTCAATCCGAACTCCGACGCGCTGCCCGACGCGGAAGAGAACTGAAAAGCTGTCGGCGTATATGTCCCGTTGAAAGCCACGTACAGATTCCCTGCTGGCCCTACTGCCCCCGTAGGCGAGGGACCCGCAAGGGGCGGGGTCGAGTAGTTCAGGTTCAGGACGCCCGGAGCAAACACGACAATGGAATACACGCCAATTTGGTTCCCCTCCCCCGACGGAGCATACTGTTGATACGTGGGGATCCAGAAGTAGCCTCGCGAATCGATCGCCAACGGTTGGTTGGCCGAAATAGGAGCCAGCAACTCAATGTCGCTGTCGTTCATACAGGTGTTGAGATTTGCTCCGGTCGGAGGCTTTCCGCAAACATTCGGAATCTCCCATACCCCGGCAAAGGTTTCGGCGTAGCCACTGTTCACTTCAGAGGTCATATAGAGGTTGCCGGCCGCATCGAGCGTCACCCCGGCATACACAACAGGACTTGTACTGCTCTCCTGGTTGTTGTCGACCCTCCAGCCGTTCGCTTGCAGGTACGCCTCCGCCGACCCGTTCGTTCCCTTGATAGGGGGCGAACCCGCGGGGATGAACCAGATGCCGGTGGTGCCGGCGGGGCGAACGGGGGGAGTGCCGCTAGCGCTAATGGCGTGGCCTTCGACGAAGTAGATGTTGCCCACAGCGTCGATCGCCATGTGTACCCCGCCGCCGTTCGTTGTGTTGACAATGGTCGTCGCGGTGACGGTCGGAAGGTCCGCATTGCCGTCTTTGTCTACCGTGACCGAGTAGATCTGATTCTGAGTAGCCCCAAAGTACAGCGTTCCGCTGCCGTCCATCGCGGGGTTGTTTTCAAACTGAGCGTCCACCGTGCCCTGCCCCGATTCAGCCACGAAGGTGGTGGGTGCGTTGTCCGGGTCGATGATGTTGCCGCCCCAAGCGTCGGCGGTTGAATAATGCCACGTATTTTCGGTTGCGTCGTAAGGTACCCGCCAGAAGAGGGCGGTCGAGGCACAGGAGGGGGCATCGGTAACGGAAATGTAGAGGGTGCCCAGGGCGTCGATGGCCATGCTTTGGGAGTTGTAGCCGCCCCCGAGGCCACACGAGGTTCGTGCCGGTCCGCTTATGTTATTCCACGACGTTGCGCCGGGCGGCAACTGATAGAGCACGTCGGCTCCCGCGTCGAGCGCCAGGACATTCCCCTTGTAAAAGAGGATCTTGTAAATCTGGTTCATGTTGGCGTTGTAAGGAATGGGAACGACCGAGCCCACGCTCACCAGCGGAGCCTGCCCCACTGCGGCTGTGCACAATGTCAATATTCCTGCGAGTGACCAAACCCCGGCGCACGTCAGCCGGCGAAAGCCCTTTGCAATCTCGATGGCCATGACAACCCTCCCCCACAATCTCATTGCATAATCCTCCGCGAAAGGCGTAATCGCCTGATCGCATCTTGAGGCCAGCCGCACCGGCTACCCTCGCGCTTTCCCCGTCTGGCCGGCAGATTTCCCGCCGCAGATCCATGCCTTCCGCGGCCACCCGGCATTGAGCATGCCGGACAGACGGGGCAATTCGTCAAAACGTAAACTTCCCACTTAGTTCCATCAAGCGCGATCCGTACTTAATATTCGCGATCCCGAAGTCCTTGTATCCCAATTGCGACTCTGTAAGGGCTTGTCCCGGAACTGCGTCCAGCAGATTACCCAACTCCAGATTCGAGGGGTCGTCGTTGTTAAAAGAGACCAGAGGATGATTCAGGAAATTGAAGGCGGAAGCCCTGAATTCCAGAACCTTGCCTTCCCGTACCTGGATGTCCTTAAACAGCGACAGATTATGGTTCATGAATGCCGGACCGTGAATATACGGCAGGCGATATTGCCCCTGTCCGGTGGGGTTGGTTGAGAGCGCATACACACCCGTCGTGGGGCTTCCGGGCAGCGGAACTCCGAATGCCGTTGGATTGATGTACTGATGCTTCGCGAGGCCCGCCTTCGGATTGCCGGTCACGAGCGGCATCAGCTCGTAATCGGGAGTGCCCATCCAGACGACCGAGTTGATGCTGAGCACGCAATGTGTGGCGCCGTTCTTGTCCTGCGGAATGCCATAGGTGTTCGCGCAAACATGATCCTGACTCGCGCCCCCGCCCTGCTCTTCCAGCCAGACCTGAGTGGCTTGAATCGTCCCGGACCCAAACCCGAAATTTTCGCCCTGCTCCGAGGCCAGGTTCGGACCGCTCTCCACCGTGGAAATACCGGAAATCTGCCAGCCGTTGATGAGGGTGGACAGCAGGTGATTGCCGTGCTTATAGCGCTTTCCAAAATTGACAAGGTAATGAACGTTGAAGACCTGCGAGCGATCGAATGTGGCCGGATTGTAATCGTTGCGCAGATTGAGGGGATCGGCGAGCG
>CAZMWL010000077.1:0-10057 GCA_964569985.1 uncultured Occallatibacter sp. | reverse complement strand
CCCGCCGCCGTCTCGGCCGACTGCCCCAGCCCCTTGTCCTGCGACTGCAGCCACTCCACCAGCGCCGTCAGTTCGGCGTCGAACGCGTTGCCCGCCGCCGCCAATTTCATCTTGGTCTCGGGAGGCATGGCGCGCGCCGCCAGCCGCAGCGCCAGCGCTGCCGCGTTCTCCTCGCCAAAAATCGTCTCCAGCGTCAACTCATGCTTCCGCAACAGCTCCGCAATCTGCGGTTCGATCAGCGTAGCCGAGAAGCGCGCAATCGGCGGCGTCTGCCGCCCCAGAATCCGCTCGAACAGCACCGTCGACTGCGCCAGGTACGCAATTTCCGCGGGGCCCCCAACCTGCGCCGTGGTCCCGAACAGAAAATCCTGAAACACCGGCCGCAGCAGCGCCGCCGGCGAAATCCGCTCCGGCTCGGCATCCAGAATGCCCACCAGATCCGCCGTCGAGAAAGTTCGATTCCCTCGCTCGCCCGCCGCATGCCACAGGCCGTTCGGCTCCTCCGCCGTCGGCGCAACGCGCTTCAGCGCCAGCCGCGCTCCCGTCTTTTCATCAATCAAAAACAGCAAGCTCGACTGCGGCGCAACCAAAACCTGGGAATGATAACCGGCGGCTTCGAGCGTCTGGCTGCGTTCCACCAGCGCCGCATGAAACTCATCGGCGCGTTCGATTCCCGCGCGCAGCACCGGCGCGCCCAGCCGGTGGAACTCCCGGCCTGCGGCGTCCACAATCAGCAATCCCTGCGCCGCAAAAACCCGCGCATAATAATCCGCAAACGCCTGCGCAAAAGTCCGGCCCGGCCTGTAGCTTTCGACCAGCGCACTGGTTGCGTCCGAGGCTCCAAGAATGTCCGCCGCGCGCTCCGCCAGCGCCGTAATCGAATCGTCGAACACGATCCGCCCCGCCGGCAGCGCCGCCTCCGGCGTCGCAGCGTAAGCCAGCGTCGCCAGCTCGCGCCCCGCGGGAAAAACCACATGGTTAACCTCGGCAAAATCGTGGTCTTCCGAGGCCAGCCAAAAAACGGGTACAAACGGTTTGCCGCACGCCGTGCTGCCCTTTCGCGCGCGCGCAATCGCAGTAGCGGCCTTGAAAGGCGTATACAGCGGCCCGCCAAACAATCCCACCTGCTGCCCGGTCAGGATCGTTCCCGCCCCCTGCTCCAGCGCCGCAAGCGCCCCCGCCGCGGAGCTTGACGGATTCTGCGCCGCCAGCAGCCGCACCAGCTCCGGCCAGTGCGCCGGCAGCGTTGGTCGTTCCCGTTCAATCTCATCCAAAGGCAGAAAGGCGCGGAGCGCCAGCGCGCAAAAATCCAGAAACAGCCGGCTCTGCCCCGGCATCACGGTTACGGGATAACACTCTGCAGTCGTGGTTTCGTCTGTCGTAGCTTCACTCACTGGCGACTCGTTTTTCCGAAGGTACTGAATGTGCTGGCAAATCGACGTGCGCGCGCAACCCTATCTGCGGCCGCAAATCTCAGCGTGTTGCTGAGTTAAGGATGCCACGCCAGCCCGAATCGATGCAGAACCCGCGAACCCTCCCGTGCCCCATCCTTTCGCCCGCCTTTTGGGCGAATGGGTGGGAGACCACGACCTGTCCCCGCACGCCCAATGCGTATACTCGTCTTGAATCGTGCGCGCCAAAAGTCTGAGCATCGCGCGCCCGTAACCAGAAAAGGACTTGCCATGCCCACCAAAAACACAAAGAAAACGACGAAGCCCAAGACCGCAAAGCGTAAAAAGGCGCCCCAGGCAGTCGTCGCCCGCGCCACGGTGCTCAGCTCCGAGGTGGTCTACCAGGGGCCGCTCTTTTGCGTGCGTCACGACAAGCTGATCGAGCCCGGCGGCCGCGCCAACGAGCGCGACGTCATCCGCCACAACGGCAGCGTCGTAATTCTGGCCATCGACGCTTCGAAAAACAAGCGCGACCCCTGGATCGTGTTGGAGCGGCAGTACCGCCACGCGGCCAATCAATACCTCTGGGAACTGCCTGCCGGAAAACTCGAACCCGGCGAGGATCCGCTGGCCGGCGCCCAGCGCGAGCTGGCCGAGGAGACCGGCTACCGGGCGAAGAAATGGCGTCCTTTGGTCGAGTATTACGCCAGCCCCGGCTTTCTTGGCGAATCCATGATGGTGTTCCTTGCCGAAGGTCTCAAGCCCGGCGAAACCGACCTCGAAGACGATGAAGAGATCGAGCTGCGGCTGGTAAAGATGTCGGAACTGTTGAAAATGATCGAGAAAGGCGCCATTCTCGACGGCAAGACCCTGACCAGCGTGCTCCTCTACGCGCGCCTCCAGAGCCGCCGCAAAAACTAGATTCTTCTGCGCGCTTCACCAGAAACCTTCCCGTGCCCCACCCATTCGGTCGCCGCAGCGACCGAATGGATGGGAGAGCACGCGCCTGAGCGTTCGCGTTTCTTCCCGCGAACTCACCCCGTCTATCCCACCTTGTGGAACCGCCAATTTAAGTCAACCTTTCGCCTTCTTCCCGCGTCTTAACAAATACGGTGTGGTGTTCCCCAAAAGACCCGCCGTATCCCCGCAAGTGAAAAAGGAAGGCGGAACCTGTGGCTCAGTTCAAGGGAAAGGTCAAGTGGTTTAACAACGCCAAGGGCTACGGATTCATCGGACGCGAAGACGGGCCGGATGTATTCGTTCACTACTCAGCAATCCAGTTGGACGGATACAAAACGCTCAAAGAAGGCGACGAGGTCGAGTTCGACATAGTCGAAGGGCAAAAAGGTCCCCAGGCGGATGCTGTCATTCGCCTTCGGGATGCAGCCGCTCACAACGCTGCTTAAGCGTCGATAGGTCCCGGGCGTATCGCAAGCGCAAGACCGCCGCCCGGCGGTAAGGGCGATGTGTGCCCTTTCAGTTGCCTCTTCTCACACCTTCCGTAGTCTCTTCCCGGGTTTCCCGCCTGCGGATCCTTGTAGCGCCGGTCTCCAGACCCGCACATGCTTTGGCCCACGAAATCAAACGCACAAATCCACGCGGCCCAGAAACCCCTCTGGCCCTCCCTCCCGCAAATGTCCGATACTCAAGGCGGAGAGTCGCTTCATGGACAACAAAACCATGGCCCGCCTGCTGGCCGAGACCGCCGACCTGCTTGAAATCGACGGCGCCGACAGCTTTCGCATCCGCAGCTACCGCCGCGCCGCCGAAGCCGCCGAGCAAACCACCGTCGACCTCACCGAGGCCACCTCCGATACCGCCCGTCTCATGCAGATCGACGGCATCGGCAAAAGCATGGCCGCCCACCTCCAGTCCATCGCCCAAACCGGCACGCTCGCCCAGCGCGATCAACTCTTGAAAAAATACGGCGCAGGCGTTCTCGAACTGCTCAAACTCCCCGGCATGGGCCCCAAAACCGTCGCGCTGCTCTGGGATGCGGCCAAAATTGGGAGCATCGACCAGCTCGCCCAGGCCATTGAAGCCGGCCGCCTCAACGGCCTTCCCCGCATGGGAGCCAAACAGATTGACAAGCTGCGCAAAGGCATCGAGGACTATCGCCGCAGTTCCGGCCGCTTCCGCATCGACGTGGCCACGGAAGAAGCCGCGCGCATCGCCGCTTATCTTTTGCAATTGAAGGGAATTCACAACGTCACCCCGGCCGGCTCCCTCCGCCGCGGCCGCGAAACCGAAGGCGACCTCGATCTGCTGGCCACCGGCCCGGCCTGCGAACCCGGGCACACTGAGGCTGCCGTCGAACACGTCGCCGCCTATCCCGGCATCCACGACATCATCGCCAAAGGTGAAAACAAGGTCAGCTTCAATCTCGACGTGGGCTTGCAGGTCGACGTTCGTCTTCTCCCAACCGCTTCCTACGGCGCGGCTCTGCAATACTTCACCGGCTCCAAGGCGCACAACGTCGTGCTCCGCCAACGGGCTCTCAAAATGGGCTACACCCTCAGCGAATGGGCTCTCGCGCGGCTCAGCGACGGCTCAACCGTCGCCGCCGCCACCGAGGAGCAGATTTACGCCGCTCTCGGCATGGACTGGATGCCCCCGGAGATGCGCGAAAATCTGGGTGAAATCGACCTCGCCGCCCACAGATCTCTTCCAAAACTCGTAGGCCTGGACGACATTCGTGGCGACGTGCACATGCACACCACCGCCAGTGATGGCCACAACTCCATCCGCGAAATGGCCGACGCCGCCCTCGCCTGCGGTTACAAATACATCGCCATCACCGATCACTCCAAAAACCTCGCCATGACCAATGGCCTCGACGAAAAGCGTGCCCTCGCGCAAATCAAGCAGGTGCACGCCGTCGACCGCGAAATGGAAGGCCGCATCCGCGTCTTCACCGGCATCGAAGTCGACATCCTCGCCGACGGCGCACTCGACATGGACGACGAAGTGCTCGCCCAACTGGACGTGGTCATCGCCAGCGTCCACACCCATTTCGCCCAGCCACGCGAGGAGATGACCAGCCGCGTGCTGCGCGCCATCGAGAACCCGTACGTCCGCATTCTCGGCCACCCCACCGGCCGCTTATTGCTGCGCCGCGAGCCCTTCGCCATCGACCTCGTCGCCGTCTTCAAGCGCGCCGCAGAGCTCGGCGTAGCCATGGAGCATAACGCCGCGCCCGAGCGGCTCGACCTCAACGATCACGACCTCCGCCTGGCCAAAGAGATGGGCTGCCGCATCGTCATGTCGTCCGACTCGCACGACAGCCGCAACCTCGGCAAGATGGTCTACGGCATAAAGCAGTTACGCCGCGCCTGGCTCACCGCAGAAGACGTTCTCAACACGCGGCCCGCCAAGGAGTTTTTGGCCGCGCTCAGGCCGCGAGGATAGCCGAAACCAAGTGTGGCTTTCTGAGATGGCAGCTGAGGCAAGTAGTTTAATCTAAATAGCTTATCTGTCAATTTGGCGACATTTTACTTGACATGCTGAGTCAGTTATAGCAAACTATCAATAACCCACCTACGGCGTGCCGTAGGCCCAGAGGCCGTCGCATGAAAGTGCGGCGGCTTTTTGCATATAGAATTCTCGTCATGCGTACGGTCGTCTACGTCGACGGGTTCAACCTATACTATCGGGCCCTGCGGAAAACCAAGCACAAATGGCTCAATCTGCAAGCACTTTGCGAGGCAGCGCTTCCTAAAAGCTGCAACATCGTAGCCATCAACTACTACACAGCTCGCGTTTCCGGCAGCCGCAATCCTGCGTCCCCGAAGGACCAAAACGCATATTTGAAAGCACTCGGAACGCTGCCCGCACTGCACATTCACTTTGGCAACTTCCAGGTCACAGATGCGTGGATGCCCTTGGTCCAGCCATTGCGATTCTGGCCTCCCGGCTTGACCCCCTTTCCCGTTCCCGACTCCGTTTGCGTGGCCAAGACGGAGGAAAAGGGATCGGACGTCAATCTAGGCGCGCATCTGGTGCGGGATGCGTTTATGGGCGTATTCGATCACGCTGTCATCGTGACGAACGACACCGACCTGAAAGAGCCGCTGCGACTTGTTGTGGAGGAGGTTAGACTTCCGGCCACACTTCTTACTCCCGTCGGTGATCCCGCAGTCACCTTGAAAAAGCTTGCTACCGATGTTCGTCACCTGGGTCCATACCTCGGCGTAAGCCAGTTTCCCGACCCAGTGATCGGGCGAGATGGAAAGCCCATTGCAAAACCTGTGGACTGGTGATGTTTGCTCGAGGAATCTCGGTGTCCAGGCTTTACGTCCCCGCCTTCTCAGTCCCCTATTGGTAATCTCCCACCGCGCCCCCGTAATGGATCGCCAAAACTCCCCGTAGCCGCTTTCGCGCTCTTCGAGCTAAGATGAAGGCGCAAGGTGGATGGAGTCCCCATGAGTCTGCTTCACCAGGAAGAGCTGGACGACGCCGCGAAAGGTGAGGAGCTAACCCGAGGCACCAGCCACGTGGTGATCGCCGCCATCGTCGCCGGCCTCGTGATGTGCATCGCCATTGGAATTTACGCGGTCCTTGGCCGAACCCCGCCCTTTGCCTCCGGCGAAATCACCGCCGTCTGGGCCCATCCCCAGCACACTGACACCTCGGGCCTCGATGCCAACGGTATGCCGATACCTAAACAAAGCGTCGACCAGGTCATGGTCTTTACCACCGTCAAGCTGCAAAACCTGACCAACCACCCGCTGTTTCTCGGCAACGTCACCACCAACGTCACCCTCGACGACGGCTCCATCGCCCATTGCTATGCCGCCAACAAGGGCGACTACGATCGCATCTTTGTGGCGTATCCCAACATTCCCGTGCCCCACCTGGCGCCCATCTCGCCGCTCGACACCACCATCGACCCCGGCCAGACCGTCGAAGGCACCTTCGTTTCGGCTTTCAAGATGACCCAGCAGCAGTGGGACGCCCGCAAGAAACTCGACTATACCTTCTCTTTCCGGTACCAGCCCGCCCTCACGGTCGCGCCCAAGGTAGCGATTACTGAACGCTAGGCGGAGCCGGCGCGCTCTTCGGCGTCGATAGATACCCCGAAATCTGATTCTTCGAGTTGATGGCGTTCACCACCACCTCGAACAGCGCCGGATCCTTGCCGCTATAGAACTGAAGCGGCTCGTCCAGCCCGCGATTCGGCTTCGGCACGGCCTTGTCGTCGGAGTAAACCACCAGGGTGAAGATGTTCTTCTTCACGTCCACCTTCTTCAACTCCAGGCTGATCGTGCCCACAGGCTTCCTCTGTCCCTTGATCAGCGTGAACTCGTAGAAGTTCCGGTCGCTTCTGTGCTCCAGCGTCACCAGCTCCTCGTGGTTGCGCGCAATCACGCTGTTGGTGCTGCTCAAGTCGCCGCGCACGCTCTGCAACTGGCTCTCCGTCGCAGCCAGGTCGCTCTGGGTCTTGCTCAAATCCGTTTTGACCCCGCCCACATCGGTCTGCACACTCGAAACCTGGTTTGAAACCGTGCTCACCTGCTGCGCGGTCTGCTTCTGCTCGCTTTCCAGTTTCTGGGCATCGGCCTGTTCGCGCTGGATGATCGTCTGGGCGCGCTCGTCAAGCTGCTTCTGCGTCAAACCCAGCGATTTGCCCAGCTCATCCGTAGCCACCTCCAGCCGGGCTGCGGTTTCCCGCTGATCCGCGGCCAGCTTCGCATTCTGCTGTTGCGCTTCCGTCAATTCGGCCTGCACAGCGGTCAGCTTGCTGCCCAGCGTATAGCTCCAAATCAGTCCGCCGACGGCGGCCAGCAGTGCCACGGCGATCGCGGCTAACAGCGGGCCTGAATACGTTCGGGGGGTCTCGTCAATCTCACTCATCTATTTGCCTTTCGTGCTCCGGGGGCTTCTCCAGGCCAGCCGCACCGGGCGTAGGAACGGCATCTTGTCCGGTTAGACGCCGTTTCCGGGGTAAACTGTCTCAATCCTTCCGGAAATCCTTGCAGTTCGCCTTTTCGCCCGCGAGCGGCTTCCCCGACATCCAGGCCGGCCAATACCCTCTCAAGCATCCAGCGAAACTACAGGATAAATCCAACAGGCAGGCCGTGTGTCATCTTATGCGCCTTTCGCCCCTCGTTCCCTCCGTCCATTAGTCCCTGTTCCCCTGCTCCCTCGCTCCCTTGCTCCCTGTCTCTGCGCTAAGCTATAAACATCTTTACTGCATTTTTTGGCGTCGCGGCTCGCTCAGCGGGGCTGGAACTCTATCGCAACGGGCATATCGCATCCTAAAGAAGAGGAGATGCAAAAGGTTATGGGGACTGCTGTCGCAGGAAAGGGTCTCGAAGGAGTCGTTGCCGCGAACTCCGGTATCTGCTGGATCGACGGAGACGCCGGCATCCTCTCCTACCGCGGCATCGACATCCATGAGCTCGCCGAGCACTCCACCTTCGAAGAAACCACCTACCTGCTCTGGAACGGCATGCTGCCCAATGAGCTCGGCCTGCGCCAATTCTCCACGCAACTCGCCCTGGCGCGCTCCCTCGACCAGCGCGTCATCGCAATGCTCAAAACCTTTCCCACCTCCGCCACGCCCATGGAAGTCCTGCGCACTGCGGTGTCGGCGTTGAGCTTTTACGATGCCGACGAGAAAGACAACTCGCACGACGCCAATGTGCGCAAGGCCTACAATCTCACCGCGCAGATCGCCATGATCGTGGCCATTTACGACCGTCTCCGCAAAGGCAAGGAGATCGTTCCTCCCGACCGCTCGCTCTCCCACGCCGGCAACTTCCTCTGGATGCTGAACGGCGAAAAGCCTTCCGAAACCGCCACCCGAACGTTGGATATCGCCCTCATCCTTCACGCCGACCACGAGCTCAACGCCTCCACCTTCGCCGCCCGCGTCATCGCCGCTACACTCTCTGACATTCATTCCGCCATCACCGGCGCCATCGGCGCGCTCAAGGGCCCGCTTCACGGCGGCGCCAACGAAGGCGTCATGCGCCTGCTGCTCCTCATCGACAAGGAAGGCGCCGACCCCGTCGAATACGTAAAAGGCATGCTCGCCGCCCGGCAAAAAATCTCCGGCTTCGGCCACCGCGTCTACAAAACCGAAGACCCCCGCGCCACCCACCTGCGCGAGATGAGCAAGCAGCTCGGCAACGACTCCGGCAATCCCAAGTGGTACGACATGTCCCGCGCCATCGAGCTCTACATCAACCAGGAAAAAAAGCTCAACGCCAACGTCGATTTCTATTCCGCCTCCACCTACGCCACCCTCGGCATCGACATCGATCTCTACACCCCCATCTTCGCCATCAGCCGCATCTCCGGCTGGGCCGCCCACGTCATCGAGCAGCTCGACGACAACCGCCTCATCCGCCCCCGCGCCGAATACATCGGCCCCCCCTATCCCACCCACTGGGTTCCGGTCGAAGAGCGCCTGTAGATCTGGGTGCGTAAACTAGGTTTTGAAAGGGCCCGACTTCAGTCGCGCCGCTAACAAAATCCCGTGCCCCATCCATTCGGTCGCCGTGGCGACCGAATGGGTGGGAAAGCACGAACCCCAGCTCACAAGTCTTGTATCAGGGCGCGGCTTTTAGCCGCGCCGAAATCCGCCCCAAAACGATCGCGGGCTTTAGCCCCTGCGGGACATTTACCCCAAATTTCCGCCCCCGCCCTTTACGCCCTCTTTGTAGAAAAAATGCGACACTGTTTCCGCATCCCAAAATCCGGAGGTCCACCCCAATGAAAACCGCGACCCTCACTCTCGCCCTCGCCGCCATCGCTCTAGCCGTCGCACCCTCCCACGCGCAGCAGCTCGACCCCGTCAAAGGCCCCATGTCGCTCCAGGCGCCCGGCCCGTTTTACGAAGGCTCGAAGGGCGGCGGCACCTATGGGTATTCCATCAAGTCCGATTTCGCGCGCGTCAAGTCGTTCAGCTACGCCAACGGCGAAACCCTCAAAGGCAAGCCCGATTGGGTGACTGCGCCCGCAGCCGATGCGCAGACCTCCGAAGCCGCCGACAGCAACGCGCCCCAGCAAAACCTGGCCGCCGTATGGGATCTGGTCTACGGCCCCGGCTACTACGCCTCCAACATCGCCGGCAAAAAAATCCTCCAGGGAACCTTCACCGGCGATAAGGGAACCACCCTTCAGGTGCAATCGCTCGACAACTTCGTAGCCGTCGGCGCAGACAATCAAGGCAATCTCTACAAAATCGTCTGGTAGCGGAGGGAGCGGGAGGCTTCAGCCTCCCGAATCAGGCTTCTCGATTCGGCATGGCTTTAGCCACGGAATTTTCTTCCAACCGGCCACGCAAACTTTTTCACCAAGCCGGGTGCCCAACATCTCGATTTTGAGATGTGGGACCGCACGAACCTCAACCAAACTCTGTCATCCTGAGCAACAAAAATGGCCTGCCATCCTGAGCGAGTCCCGGCGCACCGGGACGAGTCGAAGGAGCTGCGGTTGCATTCGGGAAGCTTCTAAGCCACCGACGCTGGGTGCCCCCGGTCCCTCGCATTTGGGGACCGGGGAGCGCACGAACCCCGATCCGCCCCTCCCGTGGACAGTGTTTTCTCGCTCCCTCGCTCCCTTGCTCCCTGCTCCTGTCAACCCCTCCCCACCCTCCAATTCTCTTCAACCATCCTATTTCCAACGAGATAAGAGCCCACCCGACCGTGCACAAAATT
>CAZMWL010000076.1:0-10295 GCA_964569985.1 uncultured Occallatibacter sp. | reverse complement strand
GCCGCACCTCGCCGGCTACGACGGCAAAGCCGCGTCCGTGCTCTCCGGCGCGCGCCGCTTCGATGGCCGCATTCAGAGCAAGCAAGTTGGTCTGCTCGCTGATCTCCTGAATCACGTTCACCACTTTGCCAATCTCCTCGGAGCGGTGGGCCAGCGACGTCATCTTGTCTCCGACGGTTCGGGTGGCGGCTGCGATCTTCTCCATGGTCGCCGCTGCCGCCTGCATCACCGCCCCGCCGCGTTCCGCCGTCTCCGCCGACTCGCGGCTTGAGCTTGCCGCGTTCTCCGCGTTGTGGCTGATCTCGCCGATGGTCGCCGTCATTTCCTGCGCAGCGGCGGCAATCTGGTTGGTCTTGCTCGACTCGGTGCGCGCATTGCCCGCACTCTGCACCGCCTGGGCGCTGATCTCCGTGGTCGCCGCGGAAAGCATCTCCGCGCCGCGGGCTACCGATTGCACCACCGAGCGGATTACCGCAACCGAATCGTTCAGCGCCACGCCTAACTGGCCGAGCTCATCGGTCCCAGTCACTTGCACGTTGGCCGTCAGATCCTTCCTGGCGAGCCGCTGCGCCAGCGCAGTTGCCCGGCCGATACGTGGCGCCGTTACCCGCGTCAAGGCCATGCCCGTCAGAGCGCTTAACAGCATGATCAACAGCGTGACTGCGACGTTTACCCACGTGGCGTTGAGGCTCGATGCGGTCGCGCTCTCTGATTCCTCCGTGGCGATTTTGGCGTGCAGCCGCACGCCGTTATCCGTCGCACTCACGGCGTCATTCATCCAGCCCATCATGGCGTCGGACGAAAGCTGGTCCAGAGCATCGCCGGTTTTGCCGGCGGCCAGCAGCGCGATCGCGCGGTCGCTGGCGTCCTGATACTGCTTGATGGCGGTCATGAAGGCCTGGTAGTAATTCCGCTCGTCGGGTGAGACCAGCGGCTCCATCTCTTGCAGCGCTTCACGGTAGTCGGCAATCGCCTTTTGCCGCCGCGCGGTGTGATCTGCCGTGCATGCCGGCGTCTGGCACAGCATCAGTTCCAGATCCTCCCGCCGCTCCACGCTTACCCCGTTCCGGATATCGCCAATGTGGATCAGCGACGGAAGATGCTTCCCGCTGACCTCGGCGCTCTTTTGCGCGATTCCGCGGAAGGTGATAAAAGTGTAGATTCCCAGGACGAGGCACATAACGCACACCACGCCGAACGCGTACGCGAATTTGCGAGAGAGGGGCAGGTTTCTAGCCCAGGACATGGCGCATCCTTTCCAAGTGAACTCATTCGTCCTATCGGCGGAATGCGCCCCGTCTTGAATGCCAATCCGCCGCCCGAACGTCCATCTTGCGTCCCCATCGTCCGCCGCACGGCGCGCGCTTGCCTGATGCTTCAGGAAATCGATATGCTTGGTGCCATTCCCGGTTTCAGCCTGGGAAACTTCCCGGAATGAGGCTGCCAGTGCTCATGCTTCGATCCACGAACCCCCGCAGAATCGCCGTCATGGCTGTGGCGTTGATGTTCTGTGCCGCGTGCCGGCTGCCCGCGCAAACGGCTCCCGCGCCCCCTCCGCCTCCGCGCCCTGCACCCACGCCCGAGCAACTGGCCATGCAGGCGGCTTCAGAAAAAGATCATCAGCGCATGATGGACCTGCTCGGCGTCAAGGAGCTTCGCCCCGGCGCGAGCGGCAACGCCAACGGCCCCAACCCCGCCAATTACGACGAGTCCAAAGCCAACATCTACCCCAACCTGCCCGATCCGCTGCTTTTGAACGACGGCAAGCGCGTCACCTCCGCGAAGGTCTGGTGGAAGCAGCGCCGTCCGCAAATCGTCGAGCTCTTCGACCGCGAAATTCTGGGCCGCGTTCCCGCGCACTTGCCTGCCGTGACGTGGCAGGTCGTGAGCACCACGCAGGAAAAAAACGGCGACATTCCGGTGGTCACCAAGACCCTCGTCGGGCATGTAGACAACGCCCGCGATCCGCAGATCAAGGTTGACATCGATCTAACCGTAACCACGCCGGCCAACGCCAAGGGCCCGGTTCCGGTGATGATGGAGCTCGCCTTCAGCCGGCAGTTTCTTGCTTCCATCGCGCGCATGTTTCCCGAGATGGCTCCGGGCGCACAGGCCAGCGCGGGACCGACGTGGCAACAGCAGCTTTTGGCGCGCGGCTGGGGCTACGCCGAATATATTCCCACCAGCGTTCAGCCCGACAACGGGGCGGGACTGACGCAGGGCATTATTGGTTTGGCGAATCACGGCCAGCCGCGCTCGCGCGATGACTGGGGCGCATTGCGCGCCTGGGCATGGGGCGCCAGCCGCGCCCTCGACTACCTTGAAACCGACCCAGCAGTGGATGCGCGCCAGGTGGGCATCACAGGGCACTCGCGCTACGGCAAGGCCGCGCTCGTGGCCATGGCGTACGACCCGCGCTTTGCCATCGGCTACATCAGTTCTTCCGGCGAGGCCGGCGCGAAACTCTACCGCCATCACTTCGGCGAAGAGATCGGCAACATCGCCGGCGCGGGCGAGTACCACTGGATGGACGGCAACTTCCTGAAGTACGACGGGCCGCTAACGGTCGCCGATCTTCCCGTTGACGCGCACGAGCTGATCGCGCTCTGCGCACCGCGCCCCGTGTTTATCGGCGGCGGCGCGACAAAGGGCGACGGCTGGGCCGATGCCCAGGGCAGTTTCCTCGCCGCCGTGGCCGCCGGGCCGGTGTATACGCTGCTGGGCAAGAAAGATCTGGGAACGAGCGTGTTCCCGCCCATCGAAACCGCGCTTATCTCAGGCGATTTGGGTTTCCGCCAGCACTCCGGCGGCCACACACCTGCGCCCAACTGGCCTACGTTCATCGATTTCGCCAGCCGCTATTTGCACGCGCCGGCGGCAAAGTCGCCATAATCGGCGGAGCTATGGCGCGGGCGGTCAGCAGGCCTAAAGCGGCTTCGACATCACGATGCAATGGCATGCCATTCCCGGCCGCAGCGGCCGCGAGGGCTTGAACTCTTCGGTCCCGGTCTCCACGTAGCCAAGGCGCCGATAGAGCGGCGGCAATTCCGAACGCAAGCTCAGCACGGTGATATCCACGGCTTCACATCCCTGATGGCGAAAACGATTCTCCGCCGCTTCCACCATGCGACGGCCCAGGCCTTTGCCCTGCCGCGCGGGATCCACTGCCAGCATGCCCAGGTAGCCGCGCTTGCCGCGCCGCTCAAGGTATATCGAGGCCAGCAGACGGCCGTCGCCCTCCTCGGCCATCAGAATGCAGCCCTTGACCATCATGGCCGCAAGCCGGCGATGATCGGTGCGAGTGCCCTCGAGAAATGTTTCCACGGAAAATGCGGCATTGATGAGCCGGATCAAGCGCGGCCGGTCGATGGCCGCGGCCACGCGAAAGCGAATCTTGTCCTCCGCCGCGTCTCTTCGGTCCGCCGTCATGCTTTCATTATTGCGGATGCGCCTGCGCCCACGTCTTGTACGCGTTCAGCACGGCAAGGCCTTCGGTGTTGTACCACGAGTAGCCGTTGCGCCGCTCCAGGCTCAGGTCGTTCACGTCGTCGTGGATGGTCTTGTCGCGATCGCCGAAGATCGGTTTGTCCGTTCCGATCTGGTAGTAGCGCGACCAGATGGGACCGGCGCCCGCGACGGCCACCAGCTTGCGGCCGCCGTGGCTTTGGCGATCGGCCATGAAGTTCCCGCTGCCGTAGCGGAACCCGAAGATCTCCACCTTCACGAACCACGCGCACGCGGCGTGCACCGCGGCAACTTCAGCGGGCGTCGGATTGGGCAAGCTCATGAAGAACTCGACCACGGGGAAGCTCTCGTCGCTGGTGAGCGAAGGCATCTCGTAGTTGCGCGCCGAGGCAGGTTCCAGCGTGAGCGCATCGTACTGCTGCGCCCACGCGGTCTTCACGCCGTTTTCTACGATCTGCAATTTCAACAGGCAGTCGATGCCGCGTTGCGCGGCCGGTCCTGCGCGCTTGACCATCGCGGCCGACAGAAACTTGTAATCCGCCGCGCCCTCCGCCACATCGTTCAGAATCTCCACGGCATGGGTCATGGCGTCGTCGTTGATGGTGATGGTGTCGTGGTAAGTGCCTTCGAGCGGCCACACCTGCGGCCAGCCGCCGTTGGGATACTCGGAATTGAGCAGGTACTCGACGCCGCGCTCGACCGATGCGCAAATGGGCGCCGCGTCGGCATCGCGATGCGCGGCCAAGAGCGCCGTCGCGACCCGCGCCAGGAAGCGGATTTGCAGCCACGTGGAATCGTTGTCGAGCGTGGCGATGTAGTGCCAGCCGGGATCGACCGGCTTGTCGAAATCGGACATGTCGGGGAAGCGGTTCTCGTTGTCGGCGTCGTAGAGGTCGCCCGGTGCGCGGGGCCTGGTCACCATGTCGATGTTCTTGCTCCAGCCGCCGTCCGCCACCTGCCAGGTGACGATGTTGTGGGCAGCTTTGAGCGCTTCGTCGCTGGCCCACCACTCCGCCGGATGGTCGGCACGCAGGCCACGCCCGCCAAACCCCAAAGCTGCATGTTTCGGGCTCGTGTTGCCCGCGGCTTTTTGCTCGTCGGCCAGGGTTTGCTTGTCGATGGCCTTCTGTTTTTCCGACCGCTCTAGATATTCGAGCCACGCCTTCTGCTGTTTTTTGGGCAAGGCCGCGATGCGCTCGCGATTCACGGGCTTGGCGATCACGTTCATGCCAATTACCTTGGCGGAGGAAGTGGAGGGAAGGCTCAGGGCAGCGAACGAGGCCAGGAGCAGAAAGAACAGGGACCGGCGATGGGAACGCATGGTCTGGTTTCTATCCCAGCGCAACTGCCCTTGTCAACGGATGGTCTGACCACCGGCCAGGAGGAAGCGATCAAAATTCCTGGCCCGCTTCGGCTGGGGGCAGAACGTCGTCTTCGCGCGCGGCCCAGACGTAGAGGGTGGGCAGCAGGAAGATGCTGATCATCAGGTTGGCCAGAAGGCCGCCCACAATCACAATCGCGAAGGGCCGCTGCGAATCGGATCCGATGGCATGCGAAACCGCGGCGGGAAGCAGTCCGAGCGTGGCCACAAGCATGGTCATCATGATGGGGCGCAGGCGAAGGACTGCGCCTGCGACGGCCGCCTCTGCAATGGGATTGCCGCGCGCCCGGAGTTGATTGATGAACTCGATCATGATGACGCCCACCTGCACGGAGACTCCGAAAAGCGCGAGGAAGCCAACCGCCGAAGAGACGGAAAAATTGGTGTGCGTGAGGAACAGCGCCAACGGGCCGCCGATGGACGCCATGACTACGCTGATCAGGATTAGGATGGCCCACTTGAAGGAACGGAACATGGTGTAGAGAATGCCGAAAATCACCATGATCGTGAGGGGGACGATGATGGCCATGCGCTGGTCGGCGCGTTTCTGACTGGCGTATTCGCCCGCCCACTCCAGATGGTAGCCGCTGGGCAGGCGGACGTTGTGCTGCACGCGGGCGATGGCTTCATCGACCGTCGATCCCAGATCGCGCCCGCGCACGGAGTATTTGATCGCGATATAACGCTGACCGCCCTCGCGATAGATCTCTTCCGCGCCGTCGTCGGTGGTGACGTGCGTAAGTTGCGCCAGTGATACGCGCTCGCCCGACGGAGCCAGCAGGCGGACATTCTCAATGGCTTCGCGGTTATTGCGATAGGCCTGCTGGTAGCGCAACGTGACGTCGAAGCGCGCCTCGCCCTGTTGTACCTGCGTGAGCGCGCTGGAGCCGACGGCGGTCTGGATTGCGTCCTGGATGTCGTTCACGTTGATGCCAAAGCGCGCCGCGGCCTCGCGGTCGATTTGCAGATTAAGATTCGGTTGACCGATGACGCGAAAGATGCCCAGGTCCTCGATTCCCGCCACGGTCGACATTTGCGCCCGAATCTGCTCGGCCACGCGCTCCAGTTCGCGAAGGTCGGAGCCGTAGAGCTTTACGGCTAACTCCCCCTTCACGCCCGAGACCGCCTCCTCCATGTTGTCCGAGATGGGCTGCGAGTAGTTCCAGATCACGCCAGGGAATTGCGAAAGCTCATGGTCCATGGAGGCGATCAGCCGTTCTTTATCCTCGTGGAAGATGGGACGCCATTGGTCCTTCGGCTTCAGGTCGACAAAGTATTCGGTGTCGAAGAAGCCGGTGGTGTCAGTGCCATCGTCGGGTCTTCCCGTCTGGCTGACCACTTGCGTGACCTCGGGGAACGACGCCATGACGATGCGTGCCTTGTTGGTGAAGTCGATGGAGGCCGTAGGTCCTTCACTGGGCGACAATGTACCGCGCACCCAGATGGAGCCTTCGTCCAGGTGGGGCAGGAACTCCGAACCGATGGGCCCGCCCACGGTGAGATAGACGGCCACCGCGAAAAGCGCCGCGGAGATTGCGACGGTCCGGTAGCGATGCTCGATGGCGGACCGGACCCCGGAACGATAATGTTCGGTGAGCCAGTGCATGAGCGGATTGTGCCAATCCCTGGCTCCCTTGCTGAAGAGAAAACTGGCCATCACCGGCGCGGCGACGATGGAGAACACCAGGGCGCCGAAGAGGGCGAAGGTGACCGTCCACGCCATGGGCTTGAAGAGCCTTCCCTCCACTGCCTGCAGCGTGAAGATGGGCAGATATGCAGTGATGACAATGGCGCGCGCAAAGAACACCGGCCGCTGCACCTCGTGCGCCGCATCCTGAATCTTCGCGGCGGGCGGACGCCGGTCGCCGCTTTGGGCCAGATGGCGGATGATGTTTTCAATCATCACCACGGAGCCGTCCACGAGCATGCCGAAGTCCAGCGCGCCGAGGGAAAGCAGGTTCGCCGGGATATGGCTCAAGTCAAGGCAGATGGCGGCGAACATCAGGGCAAAGGGGATGGTGAGGGAAACGATGATGGCGCCGCGAATGTTGCCTAGAAACAGGAACAGGATGATGGCCACCAGGATCATGCCCGCGCTCAGGTTGCGCTCCACCGTGGACACGGTGTACTTCACAAGATCCGACCGGTCGAGGAAGGGAACCACCTTGACGCCGCTGGGCAGAATGCCGTGGTTCAGCTTGTCGACTTCCTCGTGAATGCCTTTCAGGACCGGGTCGGCGTCGTCGCCCTTTTGCAGCAGCACAATGCCTTCCACCGTGTCGGGATTGTCCTCGACTTTGCGGTCATCGAAGACCTTCTTGCCGTCGACCAACGTGTAGGGTTTCCAGGATTTCCCGATCTGGCCGAGGCGGATCTTCGCGCCCTGCGCCACCGTGGCGATGTCTTTGATGCGCACGGGCGCGCCGTTCTGCGTCTTCACGACCGTCTGTTCAATGTCGTGCACGCTGGTGTAGAGGCCCAGCCCTTGCACATTGACCTGCTGCTGGCCTTCCTCAATAAAGCTGCCGCCGCCGTTGTTATTGTTGGCCGCGATCTGCTGTTCCACCTGGCTGATGCTGAGGCCGTAGGCAACCAGCTTGTCCGGGTCGAGCGCGATCTGGTACTCCTTGGTGGGCCCGCCGAAGCTGGAAACATCCACGACTCCGGGCACGCT
Organism: uncultured Occallatibacter sp.; assembly: GCA_964569985.1. GTDB lineage: Bacteria > Acidobacteriota > Terriglobia > Terriglobales > Acidobacteriaceae > Telmatobacter. The sequence continues at coordinate 2,775 of CAZMWL010000076.1, read as the reverse complement.
CTTGAAGGATTTTTCCAAGGACCAGTCTTCGATGGCCTTGCGCTCCATCACGTCGTAAGCGGGATTGGTGCTCTCCACCGTGTACCAGAAGATCTGGCCCACCGGGCTCCAGTCCGTGCCCATCTGCGGAACCAGGTTGGCGGGAAGATTCACCTGGCCCAGCCGCTCCATGACGTGCTCGCGGTTCACGTCGCTGGTGGTGCCGTCGTCGAAGATCAGCATGATGCTGGAGAGGCCGGCCAGCGTGGTGGAGCGCAGATGCGCGAGACGGGGAATGCCTGCCATCTGGATTTCGACGGGAACCGTGACCTGGCGCTCGATTTCCTCGGCCGAGCGGCCCGGCCACTGCGTGATGATCTGGACGTAGTTGTTGGCGACATCGGGGTAGGCCTCAACCGGTAGGGCGCGGAAGGAGATGACGCCCCAGGCGGTGAGGACAACGACGCCGCCAAGCACGAGCCATCGGCTCCGGAGAGCAAAATCGACAATCGCTCGAATCACGCGCAGCTCCCGATGCCGAGCGGCTCTCCCACGGTTGGAAGTCCGCTTGAATCAAAAATAATTCTTAAAAATGCAATGATACTCCGGCTCGTGAGCGGTTGTCGGTGAGCCACCAGGACACTTGAGGAATTGTTCGGTTCGGCCGCCGCGCCCGCGCCGCAGCCTGCGGCGGCGAATTGGCAAGGCAAGGTTTTGTGCGGAGAGTTGAATGCGCGAAAAGCCAATGCGGGTCATTCGGCTCGTCCGCCTGCGGCAGACTCACTCAGGAGGACCGAATTTGGGTGGGGTTCGTGCGATCCCACCCTTTTCCGCAGAGAGCGCGGAAAGGGATGGGGCACGGGGCAGAAGGGGTTGGGCACGGGATTCAATCTGCGACGAGCACGGGGCTGACTTCCGAGCTACCCTATTTCTGATCCCTGTTCCCTGACCCCTGTTCCCTGCTTTAGGCTCATACCATGGAATTCAGAGTCCTTGACCTCGAGCGCGAACCGATCCAGTTCGACCTGAAACTTGCCCCCGGCGCGGTGGACTACGGGGATGAAGGCACGCAAGTGGGCGATCTGGCCACTTCCGGCAGCGCCGAGGTGATTCACGAGCACCGCGGGCCCAAAGATATCGTCGCGGATATTCGCCTGAGGGGCCGCTTCGCCGGCAATTTTCAGGTTCCCTGCGCGCGCTGCATCGAACCCGTCGAAATCCCGCTCACAGCCGAGTTTGACCTCATTTTCCGGCCCCTGGGCGCCGATGCCGACGTTCCCGAACGGTCCATTACGGCGTCGGAGACGGAAATCGGTTATTATCAAGGAGACAGTCTGTTGCTTGAAGATGTGCTGCGCGAGCAGGTGCTTTTGTCCCTGCCGGTCAGAACGCTGTGCAAGCCCGACTGCAAGGGACTTTGCCCGCGCTGCGGAGCAAATCGCAACCTTCAGCCCTGCTCCTGCGATGAGGGACCGAGTGACCCCCGCTGGGAGGCGTTGACGGATTTGCGCAGCCGGATCAAGTCCTGAAAAAGCAGCCTTTAGCTTTTAGCTTCTAGCTTTTAGCTCATCCCTGCGTGTGCGAAAGTTCTTGCCTGCCATGGAGTGAGATGGAAGCGAATGGCTGAAAGCCGAGGCCATTTTTGAACGGACCCTGCCTGGTGAAACCAAGAGGCAACGGTCAGTCAGAGGAAATAGATCATGCCGAATCCGAAAAGGCGCCATTCCACGCGCCGCACCGCTCTCCGCCGCTCTCACGATTTTCTTACTGCGGTGGGGGTTTCTGAATGCCCCAACTGCCACGAAAAGAAGCTGCCCCATCAAGCCTGTCCCAAGTGCGGAGCCTACAAGGGCCGCTCTGTGCTGGATGTAAAAGAAGCCAAGTAGCTTAAAATTCAAATGCTTACCGACATCGTGCTGGACGCGGTTGGTTCCGATAAGGCTCCCGAGCCGGAGATTCGCGGAGCCATCCTCGCCTGTCGTGCGCTGCCCGTGCGCGTGCATCTGGTAGGGCCCGAAGCCGAACTTCGCGATCTGCTCGACGAGCACCTCGAAAACGAGGACCTGCCCATTGTCGTCCACCACGCCTCAGAGCGCATCGGAATGGACGAGAAAGCCGCTCACGCCGTGCGCGCCAAGCGCGACAGCTCCATGCGTGTCGGCCTGAAGCTGGTGCGCGAGGGCAAGGCCGCGGGCTTTGTAACGGCCGGCAACACCGGCGCGGCAATGGCAACTGCAAAAATGGTGCTGGGTGCGTTGCCCGGCGTCGACCGTCCGGCTCTGGCCACTCCCATGCCCACCTCAAAAGGCAACCCATGCGTGCTTCTCGACGTGGGCGCCAATGTGGATTGCAAAGCGCAGAACCTGGAGCAATTTGCCGTGATGGGCGAAATGTATGCCCGGAGCGTGCTCAAAATCGCCAAGCCCCGCGTGGGCCTGCTCTCCATCGGCGAAGAGGAGTCCAAGGGCAACGAGCTCACCCGCGAGGCGCTGCCGCTGCTCAAAGCCCTGCCCATCAATTTCATCGGCAACGTGGAAGGCCGCGACATTTTCAATGGCAATGCCGACGTGATCGTCTGCGACGGCTTTGTGGGTAACGTGGCGCTCAAGACCAGCGAAGGTATCGGCCGCTTTGTGCGCGATGTGCTGCGGACATCGCTGAATAAAACCGTCACGGCGCAGGTGGGCGCGCTTCTATCGCGCCGCGCCTTCAACGACTTTCGCCGCCGCCTCGACCCCTCAGAATACGGCGGCGCGCCGCTGCTGGGCGTGCGCGGCGTCTGCATCATCGGCCACG
>CAZMWL010000075.1:0-10801 GCA_964569985.1 uncultured Occallatibacter sp. | reverse complement strand
TGCGTGTGCGGGTCTGGAGACCCGCACGACAGCCGGTCTGGAGACCGGCGCTACAGGTACAAAATCATGCGGTCAGGGACAATCGGTCGACACGCAGCAACGAAAAGCCCCGCTCTCTTGAGTGGGGCTTTTTGCTGGAGCGGAGGTTACCAGACGGTGCGGGGATAATGCTCGGCGATTTCCTCGTCAGAAGAGATCAGCGGCGCCAGGCCGTTCAGCCGGGCCTGGGCCACGATGATGCGGTCGAATGGGTCGCGCGTCCATTTCTCGTCGAGCGCGGCTCTGGCTACGTCGGCAAAGGGCAGATCGCAGACGCGGACGCCGACTTCTTGTTCCAGCTTCCGCAATACGTCGTGACCGCGTAGCGCGCTGCGGCCGATCTCGTTCATATACTCAAATTCGAGCAGCACCATGGGGGAAATGCGCAGGCTGCCATGTTCGATCAGCCTGCGCGCTCTGGGATGAAAGCGTGCAGCGCCTCGCTGCGCCAGAAAAACGGCCGCATTTGTGTCCAGGCAGACGATCACGGCTTCTTGCCGTTCTTGCTTGGGTGCGGACGATGGCGCCGGGCTTGCTTTGGAGCCGGGCCGAAGTCGCGCTCCCAATCGCGCTGCCACTCCTTCTCCATCTCCGCCAGCATCTCAGCCTTGAAGGCCGGGTCGTCCAGGTCAAAATCCGCGGGGATGAGGATCTGCATGGGCGTGATGCGGCTCAGTTTGGAGGGAGCATGCTCGGGCACCAGGCGCAGCCGGCGGCCCTTGTGCGAGACCCAGACTTCCTTGCCGTCGAGGGCTTGATTGACGAGGTCGAAGAGTTTCTGCCGGAATTGGGTAATCGGAACTTCCACGATCCTGCGATTATAGCATGATGTACGTCAACCCACGTACATCATGTACATCCAGGGCATTTTCGCTTCGACGCTTGCTTCGCTTCGCCGACTCGACCGCGGCGTGGAGTCCTGGAAGGAAGCCGGCGAAAGCGAAGAGGCTTACGACGAGGCGCAGCGCGCGATCTCCGAAGCGGAAGCGAAGATTTCGTCGGCAAGCGAAACCACGAAGGCGCACTAAAGCGAATCGCTCGATCCGATGCAACGAAAAGGCCCCGCTTGCGTGCGGGGCTTTTTGCTATTTGAGGTTCTTATCTTTCTTGCGCCCTGCGCGAAAGAGCGACAGCCTTGGTTTTTTGCGCGGCTGCCGGTGCGAAGCGAAATGCTCTATCTGAGCAGATGCAGATTCGGGTACTCCTGTGTGAATTTCCGTTGCCAGTCGCCCAATTAGGCAATAGAGTATTTTGCGAGACGGTACCAACTCACCGACCGGTACCCAAGCGCTTTCTTTTGGCCAGGTAAAAAGGCTTTGCAGCCGGTGGTCGTGATCCTCCGAAGGACGCCAAGTGACGAAAGAGAGCGCATCTCGCGACAGGTCACAGGAAGAGGAGTCGCCTACTTTTGCCGCCGCACATCTGGCAGCCTTGATTGAGAGCACCAAGGATCTTATCTGGTCCGTCGATCTGAATTACCGCCTAGTCACCTTTAACAAGGCTCTCAGCGACATTTTCGCGCGGCGTCTTGGAGTGAAGATCGCAGCTGGAACGACTCCGCGCGACCAGCTTCCGCCCGAGTTGGCGGCACTTTTCCCTCCCCTCTATGAGAAAGCGCTTCGTGAAGGGCCCTGCTCAGCCGAGTATTGCCTCGAGGACGGCACCTGCTTTGAAGTGACCTTCAGCCCTATCCTCCAGGATGGCCGAAAGGTCGGTGTCTCCGTGTTTGGCAAGGAGGTGACGCGGCAGAAAGCGGCCGAGGAGGCGTTGCGCAGAACGGCAGAGCAGTATCGTGACATCTTCGAATTTGCGCCGGAGGCCATCTTTCGCGTCACGGGAGAAGGCAAGACACTTGCCATCAACCCGGCTGGTGCAAGGCTGCTGGGGTACGACTCGCCGGGAGAGGTGGTTGGCGCCGTCACCGATTGGGGCCGCCAGGTATGGTTCAACCCCGCAGAGCGCGCCACCTTTATCCGAGCTCTGGAACAACATGGAGAAGCACACAGCGGTCCTCGTCAATTCAGACGCAAGGACGGAACACTTGTTTGGGTCATCGCGACGGGGCGCAAAATCTGCGGTGCGGATGGGAAGACACTTTACTACCAGGGATTCATGGAGGACATCACGGAGCAGAAGGCGCTGGAGCTGGACCTGAGCGCAAAGGTCCGGGAGCTGCACGTGCTGAGCGAGATGAATGATGCGCTGCTGCATGCGAAGACGGAAGAGGAGCTGCTGACCGGGTACTGCCGGATCCTGGTGGAGGTGGCCGGCTACAGGATGGCCTGGGTTGGCGTTGCCGAAGAGGGACCAGAAAAACACATACTTCCGATTGCGCATTACGGGCATGAGGACGGGTACCTGAAGCTGATCAATCTCACATGGGCGGACACAGAACGCGGCCAAGGCCCGACCGGGCTGTGCATTCGGACCGGGGAAATTGCTGTGGTGAAAGACTTCGCAGCCGATCCGACGACGGCTCCCTGGCGTGAAGAAGCGTTGAAACGCGGGTATATGTCTTCAATTGCCATTCCTTTCCGGCAATTTGAAGGCAGCCTGGCCTGCCTGACGGCGTATGGGGTCAGGGTTAGCCGCTGGGGCGAGGCGGAACGCAGGCTGATGGATCGGGTGGCGTCGGCACTGGGGTTCGGCATTACCACGCTGCGCACGGCATTGGCCAAGGCGCAGTACCGGGAAAGCCTGAGCGCGAGCCTGGAACAAACCATCGAGGTGATCGCAGACACTGTAGACCAGCGCGATCCCTATACCGCGGGCCACCAGCGCAGAGTCGCTGATCTTTGCGTGGCCATCGCGCGCAAGCTGGGCCTATCGAGCGAACGGACGCAGGGCCTTCGCCTGGCGGCAGGTATTCACGACCTGGGCAAGATTGGCATTCCCGCGGAGATTCTGGTGAAACCGAGCCGCTTAACGGAAATCCAGTACAGCCTTCTCAAAGAACACGCGCAGCTTGGCTATGAGATTGTGAAGAAAGTCGAGTTTCCGTGGCCGATCGCGGAGATGATTCTGCAACATCACGAGAGGCTGGACGGCTCAGGATATCCGCGGGGATTAAAGGCGGATGAGATCCTCATCGAATCTCGCATCCTGGCGGTTGCGGACGTGGTTGAGGCCATGAGCTCGCATCGGCCCTACCGTTCCGCAAGGGGTATCGACGCGGCGCTGGATGAAGTGTTGTCGAAGAGCGGCACCCTGTACGACGCCAAGGCCGTGGAGGCCTGCGTGAGCCTCTTTCGCCGGGAAGGCTTCCAGTTTCCTGCGCAATGAGCGGCGGCCGTTGCATGCGGCACTGCCGGGAAGCACGGACGCCGGGATCTACCGGTCGCGAAGTGCGAACCTGAGCGCTAGAGCATTTTCATCATTTATGGAGAGTGGAGTTTGTGCTTTCCCACCCTTGCGCCAGGAAAAAGGCGCAAGAAAGGGGCACGGAGCTGCTTTACACAATTTGTGAAAATGCGCTGATGGTTCCCGTCAATCTTCCCAGCCAAAAGGGCGAAAAAGCGCGAGTCTGGCGATCAGATGGAGCCGACGAAACCGAGGGCTTCCTCGACCTTAATTCCCTCGAGAAGTTGCGCCGTCCTGGATAGCATGTCGGCGTAGTACATCGCCGCGCTGGCCGCATTCCCAAGGGTTTGCTGGCTCACCTGACTGCGCGCGTGCCTGGTAAGCTCCATCAACGAGCAACTGCGAATCTGCATGGCGTCTTCACGCAAGGCGGCAAGGACCCCTGGATCGACGCCGGTGCAGTGTTGGTCTACAAAATTGGCAAGCTCGAGCATGACACCGGCATTCACGTACATGGACCACATGCCTGCGCTCTGCATGTTCTTCCACTTTTCCCACGTGGCAGCCTGGTTTCCATCCAAACAGAGTTGACGCCATTGCTCGGGGCCGGGACCCTTGGGCAGGAATTCGGCCTTAAGGAGGGCCCAAATGAATTTACGCCGCTGGTGGATGCTCACCAGCAGATAGAAAAAGTAGAGTGCGGCGACGGCAACGGTGGTGATTTGGAGCAGGCTAGTAAACATGGCTCACCCTCGGCAGGAACACGGCGATACCCTCAAATCAACCTACGGCGGTAACGGTTCCAGCTCGGATTCAGGTGGAGCAGCAAACGCAGCCCGACATACGAACAGGGTATGGCTATTCAAACGCTAATTTTTTCGATCCGTTCAGGCAATAGCACTATTGGGGGATATGCCGGCAGTCGCGGTTTTGCGAAGCGGGGAGGGGTTCGCAGGAGGCCCCCGATCTGGCGGCGGCTCAGTTTGAGGAGAACCATGCGTCAGGGGCTAAATGTCGTGTCTCAAGAGGTTGTTTCCCTTCAAGTCGCGCCCTGATACAAAGCCGGCACGTTCGGCGGCGGTGGTTCCCGGGTCTGAGAGGGGGACCCCGGGGCACTCGCTGTTGTTGCGGGCTTACAGAATTGCGGGGGTCTGGAGACCCCTGCGACAGCCGGTCTGGAGACCGGCGCTACAAGAGGCAGGAGACCGGCGCCGCACTTGCCGATCACGCGTCCCGCCCGATAAAGTTGGAGCCACGCGGTCCATCCGGGCAATCGCTTCACTGTCCTGCGGCCGCAGAACGTCTCTTTTCTTCCCTGGAGGATTCCCTGATGAGTTCCGCACCTGTTCCGGCCATTGCCAACCGGGATATTGACTCAACGCTGCGGGAAGACCGCGTATTTCCGCCGCCGGCGGAGTTCAGCGCCAAGGCCCGCATCAAGAGCCTGGAAGAATATGAGGCGCTCTACAAGCAGTCCATCGACGATCCTGAGGGATTTTGGGCGGATGCGGCGCGGGAACTCGACTGGTTCAAGCCGTGGGACAAGGTTCTGGAGTGGAATTTGCCGTGGGCCAAGTGGTTTGTGGGCGGCAAGCTGAACCTGAGCCACAATTGCGTGGACCGTCATGCGCTGGGCGAGCGCGCGAGCAAGACTGCGATCCTCTGGGAGGGCGAGCCGGGCGAGATTCGCCGGCTAACCTACGCGGAGTTGCATGCCGAGGTGCAGAAGTTCGCCAACGCGCTGAAGGGGCTGGGCATTCAGAAGGGCGATCGCGTGGCGGTGTACATGGGGATGACGCCGGAGCTGGCCATAGCTTTGCTGGCGTGCGCGCGGATCGGCGCGGTGCACTCGGTGATCTTTGGCGGATTTGCCGCCAACGCCATTGCCGACCGCGTGGCGGACTCGGGGTGCGTGGCCATTCTGACGCAGGACACGAGCTACCGGCGCGGCAACGAAGTGAAACTGAAATCAACTGTCGACGAAGCCATGCCCGCGTGCCCCACGGTGAAGTACGTGGTGGTGTTGAAGCGCACGGGCACGCCGGTGAACATGGTGGAGGGGCGCGACCACTGGTGGCACGAGCTGGTGGCGAAGGCCGCGGCGGAATGCGCTGCCGAGCCGATGGATTCGGAAGATCCGCTCTACATTCTGTACACATCGGGGTCCACGGGAAAACCGAAGGGCCTGCTGCACACCACGGGCGGCTATGCGGTGCAGACCTACTTGACCACGAAGTACGTGTTCGACCTGCGCGACGAGGATGTTTACTGGTGCACGGCGGATATCGGCTGGGTGACGGGGCACTCGTACGTGGTGTACGGGCCGTTGCAGAACGGCGCCACGGTGCTGATGTACGAGGGCGCGCCGAACTGGCCGGATTTTTCGCGTTTCTGGAAGATTATCGACGATCACAAGGTGACGATTTTTTACACCGCGCCTACGGCGATTCGCGCGTTCATCAAGTGGGGCGATGAGTTTGTGGACAAGTACGATCTCCGATCTCTCAGGCTCCTTGGGACCGTGGGGGAGCCGATCAATCCCGAGGCGTGGATGTGGTATCGCGAGAAGGTTGGCCACAACCGCTGCCCGATTGTGGATACGTGGTGGCAGACGGAGACGGGCGCGATTCTGATTGCGCCGATTCCGGGTGCGGTGCCGACGAAGCCGGGCTCGGCAACGCGGCCGTTCTTCGGGATTCAGCCGGAGGTGGTGACGAAGCCGGATGCGAACGGCCATTTTGAAAAAGTTCCGGCGGGACATGGCGGATTGCTGGTGGTGCGCAGGCCGTGGCCTTCGATGGCGAGGACGATTTACGGCGATCCTGAGCGCTACGAAAGAACTTATTGGTCCGATGTGCCTGGCTGCTACTTTACGGGCGACGGCGCGCGGCAGGATGCCGACGGCTACTTCTGGCTAATGGGGCGCGTGGACGACGTGATCAACGTGAGCGGGCACCGGCTGGGGACGATGGAAGTGGAGTCGGCGCTGGTGGCGCACCCCAAGGTGGCCGAGGCCGCAGTGGTGGGACGGCCGGACGATCTGAAGGGACAGGCGATTGCGGCGTTCGTGACGCTGGAGCACGGCAACGAACCCAACGACGCACTGAAGGACGAGCTGCGCAAATGGGTGACGAAAGAGATTGGCGCGCTGGCGCGGCCCGACGATATTCGCTTTACCGAGGCGCTGCCGAAGACGCGCAGCGGCAAGATCATGCGCAGATTGCTGCGCGACCTGGCGACGCACGGCGAAGTGAGGGGCGACGTGACTACGCTGGAGGATTTCACGGTGATTGCGAAGCTGCGCGAGGCGGAAGAGGGGTAGGCGGGCGGCTGCGGCTCGAATTCCCTGCATTGGGCAAATTGCAGAGCAACTTCGTTTGTCTCCCTATAATGGGTAGAGCGTGTTTCAAAAGTGGGCTAGCGGGTTTGGCGCAAAATGCTCAGGGGTTAAAACCCCTTGTTTTATAGCCTCTTTTGGCCCGACTGAAGTCGTGCCCTTGTTACAAGACTGATTTTTGAAACACACTCCAAAGATGGGCGGAGCGCTCCGCGCGCTTATTGCCGCATCGACTTTTATTTGAGGAACGCATGGCGGCATTGATTGAAGCAATCGACGTAAAGCGCAAGATGGTTTTTGAGTATGAAGGCGTGCCGTATACCTGCATGGAGGCGGAGACTTCCACGCCGACGGCGCGGGGCGGGCAGACTCTGGTCCGGCTGAAGATGCGCAACCTGCTTACGCGCGCGGTGTTCGACAAGACCTTCAAAGCCGGCGAGAAGTTTCGCGAGCCGGACCTGGAGCTTGTGGAGTCTTCCTACCTTTACAGCGATGGCGACGGCTCCTATTTTCTGGACCAGCAGAGCTTCGATACGCACACGCTGTCGCCGAGCATGGTGGGCGACGCGCTGGACTTTCTGGTGGAGGGAGCGCTGATTCAGCTGCACAAGTTCAACGGCAATCCCATCGGCTTGCAAATGCCGGCGCAGGTGGAGTTGAAGGTTGCGTACTCCGAGCCCGGAGCGCGCGGCAACACGTCGGGCGACGTGACCAAGTTGGCGCGGCTCGAGACCGGCCTTGAGATCAAGGTTCCGCTCTACATTCAGGAAGGTGAAAAGGTACGGGTCTACACCGAAACCAGGGAGTTTGCCGGGCGGGCGTGAGCGGGAATTTCTGGCGGCGGGTCAGTCTGAAACGAACGTGCCTCTCGAGACGGCAATCAAACTGATCCACTGCGCAGTTTCCTGATGCGGAGCCCCGTCTATGCGAAAACTGCTTGCCGGTGGCGCATTTCCATGCTGAAATTGGAGTGCTTCATGCCTCGCAGGTTTGTGCACGGCGGCGTGGCCCCCACCTTTTCCGCCTGAACGAAGATTTGCCTTGGCGTCGGTTTGTGAACGGGCCAGGTTGCGGGGCTGCGCAAGGAGGCTTCAATGGCCACACCCACCCTTCCCGGCAGCGCCCCGGAGCAGGTTTACCTGGGCAGGTTCAGCGGCAAATTCGCGATGTTCGCGGTGATTTTCACGCTATCGGCCCTGGCCGGCGTGGAGTTGCTGACCAACGCCTTCACCGCGCATGACTTCAATGCCACGGCGCCGGGCACGCTCGACGAGAACTACACGCAGGTGACCACGCATGACAACGGCACAACGAGCGTTTCGTACGACGTGACGTATGCCTTCAACGTGAACGGGCAGCAGTACAAGGGCAAGGGCACAGTGGGCACGGAGCCGCAGGATCCCGGCTGCACGGTGTATTACATGAAGGACAACCCGGCAGAGAACGGCCTGGAGCCGGGTCACGTGGACGCGAAGTTGAGAAATTACGGCATCGGGTTCCTGGTGCTGGCATTGATCGCCTACATCTGGGTGCAGATGAAGCAGTTTGCCGCGGCGACCGACCGCTCGCAGGCGGCCGCGGCGGCCGCGAACGTGTACGCGGTGGGACCGCCGGCGACGGAGGTCCGGCTGCGATACGGCGACGCCGCGCGGGAGAACGCGGGCATCAAGCATGGAAAGTACTCGGCATGGGCGCACGTCCACATAGCATTCTTTGCGCAAATTGTGGCGCTGGGGGCCCTGGTGGCCGTCCTGCTTTCGCACGCGGGCGGCGGCATGCCTGCGACCCGCGCCTACGGCATCGCCGTGGTGGTGGCCATCCTCGTGACCTTGTGGGTGTATTTCGATCGCTGGCGGTGCATTGAGGCCGTGGCGAGCAAGTCCTGCTCGGGCGTAGCGAATCTCTCGCTGTTCTATGTGCCCATTGTCGCCGCGGTGTATGCGAACTATCGCGGATTGAAAAAGCTGATGGGGAAGTGACGAGGCAGAAGCGGACTTCGGGCGCGTGGCTGCGCTTCCAAGGCATGTGAGGCTCATTATGGGAATCTCAAGGGCGGCGGCCAAAAAGGCATAAGGAATCTGTGAAGGTGGCGGATTGCTTGTCTGGTTTCGTAATCTGATGCACCTATTCTGCCGTCAATTCATCTGTGAGCACTGCGGTTGAAGTCCGTTATCGCTGCCCTTGTTGTGGATATAAGACGCTCGACGCGCCGGGCGCTCTGGAATTGTGCCCGGTTTGCTGGTGGGAGGATGACGGGCAAGAAGACGAAGACGCGTCTGAGGTTCGGTTAACAGTGAACGGGCAACTGAGCCTGAACCAGGCGCGCACGAATTACACGGATTTTGGCGCGGCGCATCCGCGTTTTCTGCCTTACGTTCGTAAGCCCCAGAGTGCAGAACAGTAACGTGCCTTTGGCGGTCCTTTGGCGGTTTTGAGCCGCCCAACTGGTTTGACCCCTCCTGCAAAGCCCCGTACCATAAAGAGAGGTAATCCCCATGCCAGACGGCGCCGAATCACGTTAGAGGCAGCCGTGGCCGCATGAACTACAGCGCAAGCCCGGAAGGACTATTTTGACTGCCAGCGGCACCCTCGAAAACAACTCTGAAACGGCTGAACCCGAGCACAACCACGATCACGCCGAAGAACCTCATGAGCACGCGCACGGCCCGGTTTTGAATCCCGAGTGCACCCGGGAGCTGGTGATCGACGTGCCCGCGGAAGAAGTGTCCCGCACGTGGGCTAAAGTGGCCGCGGGTTACCGCAAATACGCCAAGATTCCCGGATTCCGCGCCGGCAAGGTGCCGGAATCGGTGGTGCGCAAGCGCTTTGGCGCGGAGATTCGCAAGGAAGTGATCGACACGCTGCTGCCAGAGCGGTTCAACAAGGGCGTGGTCGAGCTGGGCATTCGTCCCGTGGGGCAGCCGCAGGTGACCGAGCTTTCAGTGGAAGAAGGCGCGCCGCTGCACGTGAAGGCGGTTTTTGAGACCATTCCCTCCTTCGCGATCGATGGCTACAAGGACGTGACGGTGGCGAAGCCTTCGGTGGAAGTGACGGAAGAGGAGTTCAAGCAGGAACTCGATCACTTGCGCGATTCGCGGGCGACGATTGAGCCGGTGGAAGAGGACCGCGCGCTCCAGGACGGCGATTGGGCGCAGATTAGCTACAAGGGCGAGATCCAGAAAGACGCGACGGAAGCTGAAGGCGCTGCCGAAGCGCTGCCGGTGAGCGGCGAGGACACGCTGGTCGAAGTGGGCGGCAAGGATACGGTGGAGGCATTCAACGGCGCACTGCGCGGGGCCAAGCCGGGCCAGGAGTTGAAGGTGGAAGTGATCTACCCGGCGGACTATGCGGAAGCGAAGCTGGCCGGCAAAACGGTAGCGTACGAAGTGACGGTGAAGGGCATCAAGAAGCGCATTCTTCCCGAGCTGAACGACGAGTTCGCCAAGGAAGTGGGGCACTACGAGAGCTACGCCGACCTGGAGAAGAGCGTGCGCGAGTATATGGAGAATCGCAAGAAGCGCAGCGTGGAGTCTGAGACCAAGGACCGGCTTTTTGCAGCGCTGACGGAAAAGTTTGCGTTCCCGGTTCCGGAATCACTTGTACAAGATCAAATTGACACGCGCCTGGAGCGGGGACTACGCGCGCTGGCGGCGCAGGGCATGCAAGCCGAGCAGATGCGCAAGCTGGATTTCACGCGGCTGCGCACCGCACAGCGTGACAGCGCGGTGGCCGAAGTGAAAGCCAACATTCTTCTGGACCGCATTGCCGGTGAAGAAAACATTACCGTGAGCGATGAGGAGATGGAGAAGGAATTGCAGATCGCGGCGATTCAATCGCGGGAGCCGCTCGATACCCTGAAAGTACGATTGACCAAAGAAGGCGGACTGGCTAGGATCAGGGAACAGTTAAGGCGGGAAAAAACTGCGTCAATTTTGTACGAACGCCTGCCCGCGTGAGCTTGAGTTCCCGGGATTGGATGCAGGAATTGGGGCGAAAACAGCCACTACAAACAGGAAAAGGCCAGGAACGGCAAGCTGGCAACCAGGAGTGAAGAGCGCATGGCATTGGTACCCATGGTGGTAGAGCAGACGAGCCGGGGCGAGCGCGCCTACGACATTTACTCCC
>CAZMWL010000074.1:0-10913 GCA_964569985.1 uncultured Occallatibacter sp. | reverse complement strand
TTGCCCATGCTCGCGCTTCTCTGCACGACGGCCCAAAGCACGATCAGACAAAGCGGAATAAGCAGAATAAGCGCGCAACAAGCGACGGCTTTGACGGCTGAAGACATGTCAATCTCCCGATGTCAGAGGTTTGCGCACCATGCTAGCACTTTTGGGGGCTTGAAGCAGAAAGAATGCTGAGAAATGCCGGCGCATTGAATCGCGCTCGCACGCCTGTTCCCTGATCCGTGCTTCTACGTGATGTCTTCGGTGTCGTAGACGGGGGTGACGACGCGCTTTTTCGGCACGCCGTGGACCGACGAGAGCAGATCTTCGACCACGTCTTCGAGCTGACGTTGGGTCTCAATCACCGCTTCCATGCTCTTGAGTTCTTCGGGCTCCTGCACGCGCTCCACCAGCACGACGGCGTGGCACTGGGCCACGTGATCGAGATTCAGGCCTTCAGGAGTTTTGGCTTTGATGCTCACCTGGTCGATCTCCACACCCAGGAGATCGGCGACGCGGGCTGACATTTCTCCGGCGATGGGCGAGATTTTGGGCGCGGCCAGAACCAGGGTGGTGTCGACGTTGGCGACGCGATAGCCCGCGTGTTGCAACTCTTCGAGCGCCAGGTTGAGAAAGATGGCGGAGTCGGCATCTTTCCAGCGCGGATCGCCGGGCGGGAAGAAGCTGCCGATGTCGCCGGCAGCCACAGCGCCCAGCAATGCGTCGGTGATGGCATGGAGCAGCACGTCGCCGTCGGAGTGGCCGGCCAGGCCCTCGGGGTGGTCCAGGGTCATGCCGCCAATGCGCAGCGGCACGCCGGACTTGAACTCGTGCGAGTCATAGCCAAAACCGATGCGTATGTCCGTCTTTCCCATGTTCGTTAGCCTGCGTGGGGCAATGGAGCTGTGTGTTCGGTACTGCGGCGACGGTGCGGTGTTCCCGGGTCGTCGCTAACTCCGTGAGCGCCGCTGCTTCAGATAGAACTCGGCCAGCTCCAGGTCGCCGGGCTGCGTAATCTTCAGATTAACCTGAGAACCGTGCACCACGGCTACGGGAATTCCGGCACGCTCAAGGAGCGAGGCCTCGTCGGTGCCCACAAAGCCGTCGGCGTTGGCCTCGGCAAAGGCGCGTTGCAGCAGGCCGTAGCGGAAGCCCTGCGGGGTCTGCGCCTGCACCACGAACTCGCGCGGGATGGTGGCGGTGATCAGCGCTCCATGCGCGGTGCGCTCTACCTGCTTGATGGTGTCAGTGGCGGGCATGCCGACAATCGCCGCGCCGTTCTCGGCCACTGCGTCGATGGTGCGCTCGATGGTGGCCACGTCGATGAGCGGGCGCACGGCGTCGTGGACAAGCACGATATCGTCCGCCTCGGCGGGCAGGAGCTTGAGCGCGTTGGCCACGGATTCCTGGCGCTTTTCGCCGCCCTCCGCCACGCGCACGCGGCCGGCAAAACCGTACTCAGCTACTTGCGCCTCGGCGCGCTCCATCTCCGGCTTGCGCACGGCCACGTAAATCGACGTGACGCGCGGCGCAGCGGCAAAGGCGCGCAACGAGTGAATGAGGATGGGCACGCCATCGAGGGCGAGGAATTGCTTGGGCTGCGGACCCGCCATGCGGGTTCCCAGCCCCGCGGCAGGCAGGATGACAAAGACTTGCATGGCTCTGCGAGTATAGCACCGGGCCGAGCCTGCGGCCCGCGGCCCTTGGCCGCTAGCTTTTAGCTCTTAGCTCTTGCTCTTGCGCCACCTGATTCTGCCGTAAATGAATCGCAATTCGGCGAGTGCGGATTTGATTGAATGCCGCCGATTCCGGCACTCCAGAGCTAAGAGCTGAGAGCTAACGGCTCGTCCTCGCGCTATCATCCTCTCGTGCCCCGTCTGCCCAAGTCGAAAACTGCGCCGCATCCTGTTCGGGGTCTGCCGCTCGACACCGCCCTGCTGAAGCCCGGCATGCGTGTGGCCGTGGCGCTCTCAGGCGGGGCGGATTCGGTGGCGTTGCTGCGCGCGTTGGCCGCGCGACGCCAGGAGCTGGGGCTGGTGCTCCATGCCGCGCACCTGCACCACGGGCTGCGCGGCGCGGAGGCCGACGGCGACTTGGAATTTTGCCGCGCCCTGGCGGCAAAGCTGGGTGTGCCGTTTCACGAGACGCGCGTGGATGCGGCTCAAGAAGCGCGGGCGGATGCAAAATCGGGCAAGCCGGCCGAGACCATCGAGGAAGCCGCGCGGCGGCTGCGGTATTCGTGGTTCCGAGAGCTCATGTCCAAAGAGCTGCTCCATGCAATGGCGACGGCGCATACGCTTGACGACCAGGCGGAGACGGTTCTGGCGAAGTTTCTGAGAGGCGCGTGGACGGAGGGTTTAGCAGGAATCAGTCCAAAACTCGACGGCCCGGAGGGCGGCCTAATTGTGCGGCCGCTGCTGGGCGTCACGCGGGCCGAGATCGAAGCGTTTCTGGGCGAGTTGGGGCAGGACTGGCGCGAAGATAGCTCGAATCGCCATTTGACCTTTACGCGCAACCGCATCCGCCACGAACTGCTGCCGCTGCTGGAGGGCTGGAACCCGCGGCTGCGCGAGCATCTGGCGCAGATGGCGGAGTTGGCGCACGACGAGGAGGCATGGTGGCAGGGAGAGCTGGCCCGGCTGGCGCCGCAACTGATTCTGCCGGGGAAGCCGGCGCGTGGCGGCGGCCGGGCAGGAAGTGAGGGCCTGGCCATTGAAGTAAGCCGTCTGGCGGCACTGACCCCGGCGCTGCAACGGCGACTGGTGCGCCATGCAGCGGAGCAGTTGGGCGGTGGGCTCGATTTTGCGGCAACGGAAGCGGTGCGGTCCCTGATGCTCGGCGGCCGGGCCGGGCAAAGGCTGGCGCTGCCGCAGGGTCTGTGCGCCGAGCGGACGGCGCGGGAACTGAGGCTTTCCGTGGCTGCTGAACTCGCCGCAAAGGGGAGCAGCGAGGGAGCGGAGTACAGCGTGGCCATTCCCGGCAGCATCGACGCGCCGGAGTTTGGAGTGCGCCTTCAAATCGGGCTTACGAACCCAGAAGTGCATGAAAATGAGGCGGTTGGCGGAGACGACCTGCCGCAAACGGCCACGCTGCGCAACTGGAAACCCGGCGACAGGGTGCGGCTGCGCTACTCGAGTGGGCTGCGCAAAGTGAAGGAGGTGCTGGAACGCAAGCATGTTACGGGCAGCGAACGGTCGCTTTGGCCAGTGCTGGAGGCTGGCGGGCGCGTGGTTTGGATGAAGGGCGTGGAGCTGGAGCGCGAACCCGGCCTTGCAATTATCGCCGTGGAGACGACGCCGGAAGGCTCGGAGGCCGCGTCGCTTAGCCGCTCAAAGTAACGGTGATGCGGCGGGTTCTAAAGCGGTTCCAAGATCGACTTGCTCTATCCCGCTTTTGTGGCAGGTCGCCCCTCCTTGGGGTCCCACCCCAACGACCAAGACCAGTCGTTGGGGACCCCGGGAGGTCGGGTCGACTTGAGCGTAGTGCCTTCGGGGTATGGCAATCCTGGAACCGCTGTACCCCTTTCGCGGCAGCGGATTTGCTGCCAGTTTTTCTGGCCAGGGAGTACAATTTGCTTACTGCTTCCTGGGGCGGCAATCTGTTGCTGCGCGCCTGCGGGAAATGTGTATTTCTTGCCACTTTGACAGACATTTAGGCGTCTAAGGAAGAGGTGGCTTTGCCAGAGACGAATGACGGAGGTCGCGGGAACGGCTCCTCCTTCGCCGCGAAAAGGAGTGGTTGGTGAACTCAAGCGTTAAAACGATCATGTTCTGGGTGTTTATCGCCATCTGCCTGATGATGCTGTGGGCCATCGTGCAGAGAAGCGCCAACATGGGCAAAGAGGTGGAGTATTCCTACTCCGATGTCTACGATAAGGTGCAAAACGGCCAACTGCAGGACGCCGTCATCCAGGGCAACGAGCTAAAAGGCCATCTCAAGACCTCGCCCAAAGACGAGTTCCACACCATTCTGCCGGCCAACTACGAGGATCTTTTGAAGGCGATGGTCGTCGCCAAGGTCAACGTCTCCGTCAAGCCCGAGCAGAGCAACTTCCTGCTTCCCCTGCTGATCAACGTGGGCCCGTTCATCCTGATCATCCTGGTGTGGTTCTTCATGCTGCGCCAGATGCAGTCGGGCGGCAACAAGGCGCTTTCGTTTGGCAAGAGCCGCGCGCGCCTGCTCTCGATGCAGCAGAAGAAAGTCACGTTCAAAGACGTGGCCGGCGTAGATGAGGCCAAGGAAGAGCTGAAAGAGATCATCGAATACCTGCGCGAGCCGCAGAAGTTTCAGAAGCTGGGCGGGCGCATTCCCAAGGGCGTGCTGCTGGTTGGACCTCCGGGCACCGGCAAGACGCTGCTGGCGAGGGCCGTAGCCGGCGAAGCGAATGTTCCCTTCTTTTCCATTTCGGGTTCTGATTTTGTGGAGATGTTCGTGGGCGTGGGCGCGAGCCGCGTGCGCGACCTGTTCGAGCAGGGCAAGAAGAACGCGCCCTGCATCATCTTTATCGACGAGATTGACGCAGTCGGGCGCCATCGCGGCGCCGGGCTGGGCGGCGGACACGACGAGCGCGAGCAGACGCTGAACCAACTGCTGGTGGAGATGGATGGCTTCGAGTCGAATGACGGGGTAATTTTAGTGGCGGCGACCAACCGCCCCGACGTGCTGGATCCTGCGCTGCTGCGCCCCGGCCGGTTCGACCGCCGCGTGGTTGTGGGCCTGCCTGACATACGCGGGCGGGAGGAAGTGCTCAAGGTCCACATCAAGAAGGTTCCGGTGAGCGAAGATACCAACCTGAACGTGCTGGCGCGCGGAACGCCGGGCTTCAGTGGCGCGGATCTTGCCAACATGGTGAACGAGGCGGCGCTGAATGCCGCGCGCCTGAATCGCAAGCAAGTGACCATGTACGACTTCGAGCTGGCCAAGGACAAGGTGCTGATGGGCGCCGAGCGCAAGTCGATGCTGCTCAGCGACGAAGAGAAGCGCGTGACGGCGTATCACGAGGCTGGTCACGCATTGGTGTCGTCGAAGCGCGAACACTCCGACCCGGTGCACAAGGTCACGATCATTCCCCGCGGCATGGCGCTGGGCGTCACCGTGCATCTGCCCGACGACCGTCACAATTACACGCGCGAGTATCTGGAAACGCGTCTGGCCATGCTTTACGGCGGACGCGTGGCCGAGGAGATCTTCCTCAAGCAAATGTCCACAGGGGCGGGCAACGACATCGAGCGGGCCACCGAACTGGCGCGCTCCATGGTGTGCGAGTACGGCATGAGCCGGCTGGGACCGCTCACTTTCGGCAAGAAGGAAGAGCAGATCTTTTTGGGCCGCGAGATCGCGCAGCACCGCGACTTCAGCGAAGAGACGGCGCGGCAAATTGATCTCGAAGTCCGCCGCCTGATCGACGAAGCGTATCAGTCGGCGCACACGATTCTCGAAGCGAACCAGGACGCCATGCACCGCATCGCAGCGGCATTGCTGGAGCGCGAGACCATCGACGCCGAGGAGCTGAAGCTGCTGATCGAAGGCAAGGAACTGCCTGCGATGCGCTCCAACCTGGCAGGGCCCGGCGACTCCGACGGTACACCGCAACAGGTTCTCAAACCCGAGAGCCGCGGCGGCACCGGAAGCATTCCGGAGGGTTCGCCTTCGCCGGCGTGAAGACAGGGTTCAGGTGTCAGGTGTCAGGAATCAAAAAGGGGCTGCTCGAAGGAGCAGCCCTTTTTGCATGACCGGGCCGAATTCTTTCCGCCGATTGAACCGGCCGCGTTTCTGCTGCGACATATATAACGAATGCAAATGGAAAGCGAGACTCGAGCGCAGTATGAGTGGATGGCGCTTCGATGCCAGGCCGGCGATCCGGATGCATTCGAGGACCTGATCGCGGTGATGGAGCGGCCGTTGCTCTATTACGCGGCCAGCCTGACTGGGAATGCGGACAGCGCGCTCGATGTGTTGCAAGACGTGTGGCTCAAGGTCTTTCGCGGCATTCACAAGTTGAAGGATCCCAGTTCTCTGCGAGCGTGGCTGTATTCGATCGCACATGCAGTCGCAGTGGACCGGGTGCGAAAGAACTATTCACGGGAGAAGGCCGAGAAGGTTCAGATGGAGGACTTTCGCGAGGCAGAGGAGCCGTGGTTTGAGAAAGAAGATGCGGAGGCGGTTCATCAGGCTTTGAGCGAGCTTGGCCTGAAGCATCGCGAAGTCCTGGTTCTGCATTTTCTTGAAGACCTGTCGGTCGCCGAGATCGCCGAGGTCATAGGGTGTTCCGAAGGAACAGTGAAATCCCGCATGCATTATGCAAAACGAACAATGAAGGAAGTTCTGAGTGGAGGGAATTATGGAAAAGCAAAATGAAAGCCTGCGCGACCGCTTGATGGCGCGCTTGCCCCAGCCGGAAAATCTCGCGGCTTACCGGGAAGAAACAGCGTTAGCTCTGGCGAAGAACGACAGGAAGCTTATCTGGGTGAAGTGGATGGCGCGATCCACCTGGATTGTTGCGCTTGTCTATTGGGCGGTGCTCTTCAATTGCGGAGAAAGGTGGCTTACCACTCCCAATGGCCGCATATTCAATTTCGTTGTAATCGGCTTGTTTGTCTGCGGCCTGTTCCAGATTTTGAAGGAATTCGTCTTGCGAAGCCGGGTGGAGATACTGAAGGAAGTCAAGCAGGTGCAACTGCAGGTCCTTGAGCTGCAGGCCTCGCTCAACAAGCACTACGGCATGTGAACAGTGGACAGAAGGGGCTGCTCGAAAGAGTAGCCCCTTTCGCTGGCCTCCAGGCTGCCCTTCGTCACTGTCTGCTGACTGCTGATCTCTGACACCTGACACCTAACACCTGAAACCTGAACCCTGTATACTTCCCCCGCAGACGGAATTCGTTCGCTTGTGCGCCGAGAGTCGCGGCCGGCCCGTTTGTTCCCATCAAAATCTCTTGAGGAGCACTCCGCATGAACGCCGTCGTCCGCCGTTCTTCCGTATTTTTCTGGTTTTGGTTGATTCTCTTGCTCATGGCAACGGCTGCGCACGCCGCGCCGGTGTTGATGATTTCGATTGACGGGCTCAAGCCCGAATACATCACGCAGGCCGACGCGCACGGCATGAAAATCCCTTACCTGCGCACGCTGCTGCGCGATGGCACCTACGCGGAGGGCGTGGTGGGCATCTGGCCGACCGTCACCTATCCAAGTCATGTCACGCTGCTCACCGGCGTCTGGCCCGATGAGCACGGCATTACGAATAATCTGGAGTTCGATCCCTTGCAGCGTTTCGGCGGCGCGTGGAACTGGTATGCGGCGGGGATTCGCGTGCCTACGCTGTGGCAGGCGGCGCACAAGGCCGGCCTGCGCACGGCCAGCGTGGGCTGGCCGGTGAGCGTGGGAGCCACGGACGTGGATGTGCTGATTCCCGAGTACTGGCGCGGCCAGAATGTCTCGAGCTCATCGGATCCGCAGGACCGCATGCTGATGGCGGCGCTGGCGCGGCCCGATACGCTGCTCCAACAATTGGAGCCGGCTGCCGGTCCGTATATGGACGGCAACGACACCAGCATCGGAGGCGACGAGACCAAGACGCGCTACGCACTGGAGATTATCAAGCGTTATAAGCCGGCCTTGATGACACTGCACCTGAGCTCGCTGGACGATGCCCAGCACGCCCATGGACCCTTCAGTCCCGAAGCCTGTGCCGACCTCGAAGCTCTTGACGGCATGGTGCAGCGGCTGGTGCATCAGGCGATTGCCAATGATCCTGCGGCTGTTGTGGTCATCGTCTCCGATCATGGATTCATGAACATCACGCATTATGTGAATCTTGCCTACGCCTTTGTCAAAGCCGGATTTATCCAGGCCACCGTCGGCCCGGGCAACGTTCCCAACGTGAGTTCCTGGAGGGCCGAGCCCTGGGGCGGCGCGGGTGGCATGGCCCCAATCATGCTGCACGACCCGAACGACGCAGCCACCGCGCAGCAGGTGCGCGCGTTTCTCGACAAGCTGGCCGCCGATCCCGACAGCGGAATCGCGCAGGTGCTCGATCATGACGCCATTCGTGAGCGCGGCGCGTTTCCCGATGCAGCGTTCCTCGCGGTCTTCAAGCCTGGCTACTACTTCGGCACGGACACCAGCGGCAATCTGGTCACGTTGGTTCCCGGCGCGCGCGGCTCGCACGGATTTTCGCCGGAGTACCCGGAGATGCGCGCGTCGTTCTTTGCCGTGGGGGCCGGCATCGCGCACCATCGCGATCTGGGCGTGGTGGATATGCGCCAGATTGCGCCGACGGTGGCCGGGATGTTGCACGTAGCCATGCCGACTGCGAAGGCGACGCCGCTGCATGTTGCGCCTTGATCGGATTACCCGTCCATTTTCGTGCTGAGTTGGAAGATGTGGGTTGAGATGTGTGCGCTCCCACCCTTTCGCAAAAAACGCGAAAGGACGGGGCACGGAGCGAGCGCGCGATAGAGAAAAGCGGCCGTGAAAACACAAGCGGCGGTTCCATTGAAGAACCGCCGCCTGATTGCTTGTTCCCTTGGTCCCTGTTTTCTAGAAGATCCTGTAGCTCAAGCCGGCGCTGAGGCCATACGGCCAGATGTTGAAGGAACCGTTTGTGCTCGACACGGGCCACTGCTGATACTCGAAATCAGCGCAGCGAATGGTGAACTTGCGGTTCAGCTGGTAATCCACGCCGCCGCCATAGGTGAGCACCAGGGCGTTTCCGTTGAGCCAACTGCCATTGCCAAGTCCGGCCAGCACTTTGCCGTAGGGCGTGAATTTATGGAAGGTCTTGATGGGGACACGCTCGCCGATGGAATAGGTGTTCTCATCGATTCCCGCACACTGGCCATAGCAGGTGAACTCATTGAAGCGCAGAAAGCGGACTTCGAGTTCGGGCTGTATCCAGCGGGTAAAGCGCGCGTCCACGTAGCCACCCACGCCATAGAGGCGCTGGGGGCTGGTGTACTGGACCCCTCCGCCTGCGTAGTCGGGCTGAAACGCCGAGGCAAACGCTCCGGCGCGGACGTCCAGGACCCGCGACGTCGCAGCAGGCACCACCTGGCCATGTGCGGAAACGATCGCTGCCAAAGAAAACGCGATACAGGAAAGCGCTACTATCCAACGTTTCATGAGCACAACGCAAATCCACTTCCTGTGAATCGTCGAACGGCGGGGACATCCACTCGGACTCACGCTACGAGCCCGGCGGAGTGCACTCTGAAACTGCGGTGCACCACACCTGGGCTCGGAGAGTTCATTGTATTATGACGGCGGATTTTGCGCAGCCGTCGGTGCCGGTTGCTGATCGGGCGGCGGTGCAGCTCCGCTCTGGGGTGGCGCCGGGGGTTGTGCCTGCGGCTGGGCCGGCGGAGTGTTGTCAGGCGCAGCCACGGGTTGGTCGGCGCTGGCCGGGGCTGGCGCTGCCGGAGGCGGCGGTGTTACGGCTGCCTCGTCATAACGCTGCAGCTTGTAGAAGATCGGCGTGACTTCGAACGGCATCTTGTCGCGGGCATTCATGGGTGCAAAGCGCTTGGCGTTGAGCATGTGCACCTTGTCGTCCCACGGATCCGTCTTGAGCCAGCTTCCCAGGGGCAGGGCCGCGGTCTGCGTCAGATCGTCCCAATTGATTTTGGGCGCCATGTGGGCCAGATCGCCCAACCACGGCGTGCCGTCGGGCTTGAGCAGCGAATCACCCAGCCGGGGCGAGTTCAGCGCCTTCAGCACTTTGGCGCGATCCGCGAGCTGCTCGTAGTAGAGGCCGGCGTTGGGCAGCTTGTCCTTGTACATGGAGGCTTGCAAATAAATCATGGCCTGCTTGGCGGCGGTTCCGTTGTCCACGTCGGTGTGGTTCATAAGGATGCGTTGGAAGGTCGCCTCATCCGGGAAGAGCAAGCGGTCGTTGAAGGCGTATCGCGTATCGATGTGGTGGCCCATGGCGATGTGCGCCAGCTCCATGGCGATCACGGAGGCAATGGCTTCCTCGCTGGGCAGGCTGTCGAGAAGCCCTTTGCTGATGAGAATGGTGTTGCCTACTGTGGTGGCTTCAACGGTGTCGGTAAGCAGGACGCGGCAATGAATCTGGTCAGTGAAGGCCAGATTGTTGGGCACCACCAGGTTGATGACGATCTGGCCCAGAACCTTGTCTTCATAGCCGCCGGCGTCGAAAGGCGCCACGAGGCCGGCTTCGACCAGTCGGTCAATCACGTTATTCTCGGCCTGCGTGATCCACATGCGCGAGGCCTGCAGCGGACCCACATCCTGCGAGTCCTCGCTCTTGTCCACCGCGTCATCCACCTTCACGCTCACGTTCTCGCTGTCGCGGGTGGGCAGCTTGAGCGAGTAGCCCCAGAAGTGGGTCTGCGCCTTCAGGCCCACGGACTTGTCAGCCTCGGTGCGCTGGGTTTCTTCCACGTAGACGGCCACGGGCAGCCAGATGCCGGGCTGCACGTTCATGCGCCAGCTGTCGAAGTGGAAGTAGTGCTTGGATGAATCCTCGTCGGTGGGACCGGTGTAGGTGCCGTTGAAGCGCACCACGTTGCCGCCTTCATCCTCGATCCAGACGCGCCCGTAGAAGCGGCCCATGCCTTTGACCTCGGCCTTGGGATGCACGTCGAAAACCCAGGTGCGGACCGAGCCCAGGAACTCGCGGCGCACAAAGCTGAAGACGTAATGCTGCTGATCGAAACCGCTGGGATCGAGGAACATCATCTCCATGAAGCCGTTCGGCAAATACGTGAACTGCGTATCCAGATGCAGCGCCTTGGTCAGCAACGAGATCGATTCCAGCGAGCTCTTGAAGAAGCCACGCTTGGCCTGCTCCTGCTTGGGCAAGTACGTCTTGTCGAAAAAGCCCTTGCCGAAGTCCACACGGCTGAGCATGTAGTAGTCCGCGATGGGGACTTCGTAGAGCTTCACGTCCGGCTTGGTGTCCTGAATGTAGG
>CAZMWL010000073.1:0-11225 GCA_964569985.1 uncultured Occallatibacter sp. | reverse complement strand
ATGCCGTCGATGGTCTTATAGGGCATGAAAGGCTCCCGTGATTGGCCTGGCAGTCAGTGCGAGGTACTCGATGAGAGCGTCAGGTGTGGCTTTGCCTATGTCGGTCAGCCTGAGCAAAGACGTTTGCCCTCAGCATGTCGTGACGACGATTAAGTGCATTCAGCGTCTCGAAGAACCCTATAGAGTCGCACGGAATCAGCCGCGTCCCCTGGTGGATTAATTGACAAAACGAGTGCTGCCTATTCCTCCAGTAGATCGGCCCCGTTCGGTCTCCACACGCGTGCCGTCAAGCGTCAAGTGCTGGCCGTTCGACCCCATCGTAGTTGCCGCGGATAGAGAGGAGCAGCTCTCATAACTTGTTGAACTGCATTCAAACGGCCGAGAGTTCGTCTACCCAATATCCTTCTCGATTGTAGTATCCATACAAGCCTGTCTCGTAATCCCGCGTGAGCGAAGACTCGTCGGTATACTCCGGCGCCGCCTTGATGGTCTCGCGAGTCAGTCCGATCTTAACTTCCCTGGAATCCCAACTCACATTGTCTATCCACTTCGGTGATATTAGAACCTTTTTCCCAGGCCACCAATTTCTTGTCGCCACAACAAGGTATCGAATTGCCCAGGTCTCGGAATCAATGATGAAGTCATCGACATGGCCGATCTCGCCGTCAACCGCGAGGAGATGGTAGCCCGTAACCTCGTGAGTGCTGCGAAGATGCGGGTCCCATCCCATCGCGTCCGTGGCGCCAAATCCCCGTCTGGTGCGATCTAATTGAACATGCGCGTACCTTCCCCACATGTATGGCCCACCCCAATAGTTCGGAAGGTCATAGTATCCGTTGTAGGAGGTTTCATATTGACGGGAGACCGGCTCGTCCGTATCAACAGAGGGACTCTCTTCGATCTGCTTCCTGGTCAATAGAACAGACACTTGCTCTTCAACATCATTGAGACCGCCGAGAGAGTACGGCGAGATCAACACCTTCTTGCCGCTAAGCCAACCCTCTGAGTTTGCGACAAAGTATCGAATTGCCCAATATTGGTCGTCGAACAGGAACTCATTCGCCGACCCTATGTCTCCATCAAGACTCTTGAGTGAGTAACCCTTGAGTTCCTTTGCTTTAATTAACATCACATCTCCTTTGTATTGATTCTTCCATTGAATTGGCAACGGCAACCTGCATGTACGGCGCTGCGAAAGAACGAGTCCCACATTACCTTGTCCTCCAACCCAGACGCAGCGCAGTCAGGCCGCTTCTTAGACGAGTACAGCTTGGCCATAAACCGCGTAGTGGCTCTGTTCGGTGCCGGCAATGATGTCCTTTGCCTTCTCTACCTCTTCAGGTGTTCCGTGGACGACAAGCACGTACTTGTCGGTCTTCAAGGCGACATCGTACTTCAGGACGCTGTCCTTCGGAATGCCGAGACTAATCAGGCCCGCGCCAATCGCACTTACACCTCCAACGACAACTGCGCCTTCGAGACCAGCAACAATCCACGCTACGATTGGACCGGCTGCAAGAATCGGTCCGAGTCCTGGTATGAAGAAGAGACCCGATCCGAACAGCAACCCCCAGAAGCCACCCCAGAATGCTCCAACCTTGCCCCAATACATCATGCGATCGCCGGCAGTGTAATACCCGACGACATGTTCATCCGTGTGCGTATCTCGTCCTACAATCGACAGGCTCTTCATATCGACGCCGGCCTCCTGGAGTTCCTTTACAGCATGCTCGGCCTGGTCGTGAGTGTCATAGATTGCCGCTACAGAGTTTCTCGAGTTCATTTCCATCTCCTTTTCCATGGTTGACGTGACATCGCTTGGGTGGTTGCTCTTGAAGCGCCAATGCGGCAGCAATGATCTTTCTGGACATGCCAACGGGAGCCCTATGCAATCCCGCATCATAATTCGCATACGAACTGTGAACAGTTCGCTCAATAAGCATTTCATTTTTGAAGGTTCCAGTGCTGAGCAATTGCGTACACGGAGCAGAACGTGGCCCCTGTACCCCCTCAGGCGGCTTTGAGCATTTTGCTTTTTGACGCAATGCAGTCAAGAAGATCGCTCCAGGATTTGGCGAACGAGGCAACTCCTTCTCCGACCAGTTGGGCGGCAACATCCTTCTTGTCGATACCGGCTTTTGCGAATTCCGAGAGTATCTTGCTGGAATCCCCGGGCAGAGTTTCGCCGAATTCTTCGTGAGCGGAAAGGGCTTTCAGAGTAGCTTCTGGCATCGTGTTCACGGTGAAGGGCCACGCAAGAGCTTGAACGTAGAGGATGTCGGAGGCTTTGGGGTCCTTGGTACCGGTGCTGGCCCATAGAAGGCGCTGGGAACGGGCGCCAGCGTTCAGGATGCGCAGCCACCGCGGCGAGTCAAGCAGAGCGCGGTATCGCTCATAGGCCTCTCCGGCGATGGCGATGCCAAGCTGGTTCCGCAAAGACTCCGGCACCTTTTTTGCTATTGCAACGTCCCAACGGCTGACGAAGAGTGAAGCTACGGAGCCGACATCGGGATTTAACCCGGCGGAGATTCGACGTTCGATGCCGCGCAAGTATGCCTCGGCAGCCGCGACATATTGCTCACCAGAGAACAGGAGGGTTACGTTGATGGGCACCCCTGCGAAGATTGCCTCCTCAATGGCCGGAAGCCCCTCGCTGGTGCCCGGGATCTTGATGAAGAGATTGGGCCGTCCCGCGCGGGAGTGAAGAGCCTTGGCCGCGGCCAGAGTAGCCGCCGTGTCGCGGGCCAGCAGGGGCGAGACCTCCAAAGATACCCAGCCGTCCACGCCGTCTGTCCGCTCGTGGATCGGGCGGAAGAGATCGGCAGCCTGCTGCAGGTCCTCGATCGCCAATTCAAAGAAGAGAGCCTCGCCCGATTTGCCTTCTTTCAGTTTCTGGCTGATCGCGCCGTCATAGTCGTGACTGTTCTTGATGGCGTGATCGAAGATCGTGGGATTCGAGGTAAGACCCGTGATCGACAGCTCTTGTATGTAGCGTTGAAGGGTGCCGCTGGCGAGCAGAACGCGGGTAATGTTATCGAGCCAGAGGCTCTGGCCGATCTCATGAAGTTTCTGGGTCGATTTCATTCCATTTCTCCTAGATAGAACGGTGTTGCGTTGGTATTTCGGGTTCTGATCCGGTTTGGCATGACACAGCTCCGTACGATTGTTCATCCCTATGAATCGGCGCTGCTGGGGTTATGCCAACCACCGTCTGCCGCGATGATCGTGTCAGCCTGCTTCGGCCCCCAGCTACGGCGTTTGTAGGGGCGAACGCGGTGATGATTCTTGAGGACCGGATCGACAACTACCCACGCGGCCTCAACCGCGTCTTCGCGCGTGAAGAGCGCGCCGTCGCCGGCCATGGCGTCGCCAAGAAGCCTCTCATAGGGCGTCTCGTCGCCCGTGCGCTCCTCCGACAGATAAAGCTCTTTCTGCTCTCCAACGAAATCTTCGCCTGCGCGCTTGACGCGTGCCGCCAGGGCAATCGCCGGGTTGGGGGAGAGCCGGAAGCGCAAGTAGTTTGATCGGCCTGTCACCGGCTCTGAGTCGGCGAATAGCCTTTGCGGCGCCGGCTTCAACTCCACCAGGACCTCGGTCGCGGTGTCTGGCAGGTACTTGCCGGAGCGCAGGCACCACGGCACCCCCGCCCAACGCCAGGAATCAATGAAGAGCCGCAGCGCGCAGAAGGTCTCAACGTCAGAGCGCTTTGCAACATCCGGCTCATCCCGGTAACCTGCGTACTGGCCGCGGACCACATCGTCGGGCGCCAAAGGCCGCATGGCTTTGAAAACTTTTGCCTTCTCGCTGTGCACGGCACCAAAGTCCCGGCCCGACGGTGGTTCCATGGCCAGCAGTGCAACGACCTGGAAGAGGTGATTCTGGATCACGTCACGCAAGCAGCCTGCGGTTTCGTAAAACTTCCCGCGCTTTCCCACGCCAAAGCTCTCCGAAAGAGTGATCTGGACGCTGGCCACGTAGTTGCGGTTCCAGATCGGCTCAAGGAACGAATTGGCAAAGCGGAAATAGAGAATGTTCATGATCGCTTCCTTCCCGAGGAAGTGATCGATGCGGAAGATTGAGTTTTCCGGGAACACCGCATGCGCGACTTGGTTGAGTTCCCGTGCGGAGGCCAGGTCGCGGCCGAAAGGTTTCTCGACAATCACGCGCGCGTTCTCGGCGAGGTTTGCCGTGCCCAGGCTTTTGATCACCGTTTCGAAGAGAGACGGAGGAATTGCCAGATAGTGCGCTGGCCTTCGCGCCTTAACCAGCACTTCTTTGATCGCCGCGAACGTGCCGGGGTCTTTATAGTCTCCACTCACATATTTGAGCAGGGAGAGAAGGTGTTGCAACGCGCGTTTATTATCGATTCCGCCCGATCGCTCTATGCTGTCCGTTACACGCTTGTGCAAACGCACCATGCTCCACTTTGGAAAGGCGACACCGATGACTGGAACTCTAAGGACGCCTTTTTTAACCATTGCATAGAGAGCCGGGAAGATCATCTTGTGGGCCAGATCGCCTGTCACTCCGAAGATCACCAACGCGTCCGAATGGGGCTTGACCATCAGGCGCCTGCCTTGCCGTCACCTGACTTCTCCTCGTGGCCGCCGAACTGAAAACGCAGAGCTGACAGCACCTTTTCAGCAAAATCGTCTTCGCCACGCGAACTGAAGCGTTCGTAGAGCGCGGCGCTGAGCACGGGAGCAGGAACCGACTCGTCGATGGCCGCTTTGATCGTCCAGCGCCCTTCCCCCGAGTCCGACACGCGGCCGGCAAATTTTGTCAGGTCTGGGCTATCGAGCAGAGAGATGGCAGCGAGGTCGAGCAGCCATGAAGCAATCACGCTGCCGCGCCGCCAGACCTCGGCGATGTCGGCAATGTTCAGGTCGTAGGGGTAGTATTCGGGGTTGCGCAGCGGCGTGGTCTCGGCATCCACGGTCTGCTTCTGCTTGCCCGCGTTAGCATGGTGCAGAATGTTCAACCCTTCCGCATACGAAGCCATCATGCCGTATTCGATGCCGTTGTGGACCATCTTGACAAAGTGGCCAGCGCCGCTCGGACCGCAGTGCAGATAGCCGTGTTCGGCTGTGCCGTCTACCTTCTCCCGGCCTGGCGTGCGTGGCGCCGAATCGATGCTTGGGGCCAAAGCGGAAAAAATGGGGTCGATACGCTGGACGACGGCATCATCGCCGCCGATCATCAGGCAGTAACCTCGCTCCGATCCCCAGACCCCGCCACTGGTTCCGGCGTCCACATAGTGAATGCCCTTCGGCTTCAACTCGGCAGCGCGGCGGATGTCATCGTGGTAGTAGGAGTTGCCCCCATCGATGACCACATCGTCCTTTTCGAGGAACGGTATGAGCGTCTTCAGCGTATCATCGACCAAGGCGGCCGGCACCATCATCCAGATGGCGCGAGGGGCCTTCAGCTTCATGGCGAAGTCTTCAATCGACGATGCGGCGACTGCACCGTTTTTGACGAGCGCCTGCGCCGCTTCCGGATGGACGTCGTAAGCAACGCACTGGTGACCGGCCCGTAGAAGGCGCTGCACCATGTTGGATCCCATCCTGCCTAATCCGATCATGCCCAATTCCATGTTTTTTCCTCTCTTGAAACAAGTCCCGAAACAATTGAAACTCCGGTTCGCTAATATGCTGCACTCATAAACCCTACGCCGGCGCGTAGACGACATAGCCGCGCGGTGGTGCGGGAAACTCGCTGCTGCCATCAGCGTTCGTAGTGCGTTCGTTGGGAGTCGCCGTATCGTGACCGTCCCAGGCGACGGGGGCAAATCTCTGGTTCTTCCA
The DNA here is from genome assembly GCA_964569985.1 of uncultured Occallatibacter sp. Taxonomy (GTDB): domain Bacteria; phylum Acidobacteriota; class Terriglobia; order Terriglobales; family Acidobacteriaceae; genus Telmatobacter. Next base: position 5,418 of record CAZMWL010000073.1, on the reverse strand, counting down.
CTTTGTCTTCACGGTGGCGCCGCTCCACTTGTCGCCCAGGTTGTTTAGCACGTAAATCAGGCCCGATTGCTGCACGTTGCCGTCGCGAAGGCCGGCTCGCTGCATGATGTAAAGATCGGGATCAACATATAGAATCTGCAAATCGCCGCCGGCGTTGCGATGGTGCGCGGCGATGAGAGCGTCAATGCCATTCGGTGTGCCGGCACGGGCCAGCGCGTTGTTGTAGTAGTCGAACCAGAAGACGCTGGGATAGCCCTCGTGCACCAGGATGTAGGAGTAAGCCAGCATCTTGTCATTGACGATCATGTTGCTTCCCATGTCGTGGTTATCGACAAAGGTAACGGCTTTCCTGGGCCGATCGGTAACTATCGCGCCGTCCCGAGTGAGCTTTCGTAGGTCGTAGTGAAACTTGTCGCAGACATCCTTCAACTGGTAGCGCAGCGGGAAGTCGAACGCGGCCACTTGATTGTCACAGAAGGTGTTGACTTTGGTGAGCCACGCCTCAATGCTTTCGCCGTCTTCCCAGTATTCGCCGACCACAAAAGGGCTGAACTCCCTGCCATCTTTGACGTAACGATACTTGGCGATTGCGCTTACGATCCACGTACCGTATCCCTTGACGAAGTCGAAGCGGAAGCCGTCAAAGCCCAATTCCTCGATAATCAACTGTGCGTATTCCAATATGGAGGTGTAGACGAGCGGATTGCGATGGCAGAGGTGGGGAAAGCCGGCGAAGAGTTCGCCCTCCAGCACAACTTCATATCGACTGGGATGGAAGCAGTTCCAGTCGCGGGGGAAGCGGCCGCTCTTGGCATGGAACTTGGTCCAGCGCTTTTTACCGTCGAGTGGGTTAGTTTCTTCCTCGTCCCCGCCGGAGTTGTGACTGATAACCATATCCGCATAACATGCGATGCGGTTGTCGTGTGCCTTCTTAATGAGCGCCACGAGTTCCGCCCGATTGCCAAACCAGGTCTTCTTGCTGCCCTTCTGGTCAAGGTCGCCCAGGTCGAAGTAATCATAGGGGTCATAGCCCATGGAACGAGTCTCAGCAGCTTTAGATATTGGCGGCAGCCAGAGTGCATTGAAACCAGACTTGGAAAGGTCCTCAACATGGTCGGCAACAAAGTTCCACCAGTTATGTTCCTGCTTTTCCTTCGTGGGACAGTCCCAGTAAAACGCCTGCAACATTACGCTCATAGGTATTCCAAATTCTTTCGGCTGCTTGTGTCCATTCGGGCTCAACTGGCGGCGATGATCCAGGCATGGGCCTGCGCGAGTTCCGAAGGCGGAAACACCTTCGTCGGGCAAGGCATGAGAAAGCTGAAAATGCGCATCGTTTGCACAATCCAGTCAACGTCGGTGACGACCGCGGCGCGCTCCCAGCGCGTGGGATGTTCCACGCCAATCTTCATGTCTTCCCAGATGGCTCCTGGGTCGTAGCCGGTGAAGTTTGCAGAGATCTGGTAGAGGAGCCGGATCTTGTCGTGCCGCTTGAGCGCTTTGAGAATTGCCGGAACAAAAACTCCCTCGTAGTCCTCTCTTGTGACCTGACCCTCGCAGAAGATCGCAACAACATTGTTGGGAAAGTTCTTCAAAACCTCGATCATGAAACATCCTCCGTCGCGCGATTTGTGAGTACCAATTCCCGGCCGATACCGGACACATCCTACTTTCGCCTTTGCGGCCTCGGGAATATCGATCCCGTCAAACTGCGACTGCCGGCCGCTCCTGATCTGCACCAGAATGCGGTCAGTTCGATGAATACAGTCAAAGCGTAATCTCATGCATTTCGAGCGCCTTCACTTTGTTGACTCTTCGTTGGTGACGCACAGCGCCGCTGAATCGAGCTTTCAGAAACGTCTCGATCAATTCCCATGCGAGCGCGGACCCGATCACCTTTCCACCCAGACAAAAAACATTCATGTCATCGTCTTCAACGCCCTGGTGGGCGGAGAACACGTCGTGGATGAGCCCGGCTCGTACGCCAGCAACCTTATTCGCGGCAATCGATGCGCCCACTCCGCTTCCGCAGAGCGCCACCCCGCGTTCCACTTGTCCAGCAGCCACGGCTCTGGAGAGGGGAATGACGAAGTCGGGGTAGTCGTCCCCCGGGATCAGTTCGTGCGCGCCGAAATCCACGACCTCACGGCCTGAGCCGCGCAACAACTCAGCTACCTGCTCCTTCAGCGCAAACCCACCGTGGTCCGACGCAATTCCCACGCGCATCACGCTTTCTCCTTTAGAGACGGTCGAGCACGACATGAGCCTGTTTACAGACATTCTCAACAGTAAATCCGTAATGCTCCATCACAACTGCCCCAGGAGCTGACGCCCCGAAGGTGTCCACCCAGATCACGTCAATTTGCGGGCCCAAATAGAATCTCCAGCCAAGAGTGGCGCCGGCCTCGATGACCATTAGCGGTGCGCCCGTCGGCAGAATCTTTTCTCGATAATCGTCCGGCTGCGAACTTGAGCAAACGATCCCAGAGCGTTAACGCCATGGACCCCTAGCACAAGGGCAAACCAGGATTGCCCGAATTTGTCTCCTGACCATGTCCACCGCCAGAAAGCGAAGAGTGTTGATGCAGTGCTCATCCAATGCGGGCGGTGCAATAGTCGTCGAAAGTGTCGCAGAGGGGGTAATGGGGTTCGCGTTGGCTTTTCACAGTTGAAATGGGTTGAACATCGGACAGGCATTCGATACCCATAGTTGCGTCATGACCCAGTCCCCGCTACATCTTGAGCCCTATATCACTGCACTCCGGGTGCTTGCATTGGCAGGTCAATTCGGGTGTTTTCTTCGCATCAGCACAAGTTTCGCTACAGTGGTTCTTTCCGGGCGCTGCCGTACAGTTGCATGCCGTGTGTTCGCATTTCTTTGCCGTGGTCATAAGGGCTCCTTTTACTTGCACATGCCTTCTCTCGTCTGAAGGCTCTGTTGTGCGGGAACATGCTCGCCGGTCGGAACCGAGCGGGCACTCCGCGCCGCTGCGCATTTGCATGCGTAGACACATTTAGAATTCCATGAACGGTCGCGTCTATCTGTGCTGTTTTGGCCATTAACACCGGATGCCCATGAGTCGAACTGATGAGCTTACTCTGCTCTCACCCGGTTTCCAGAGTGAAAGACAACTTGCATCCTCATGCCCAAAAGAGCGTTCTGTATCTGTCACGACGCTTCCTTGGATTTCCGGTAGCGCCGGATAAGAGTATTGGTTGAGCTGTCGTGCTGCAAATTGAGCTCAGTCTTGTTCTCGAGTTCAGGGATAATGCGCTGAGCCAGGATCTTCCCAAGCTCGACGCCCCATTGGTCGAATGAATCGATCCCCCAGATCGTGCCCTGGGTAAAGACGCTGTGTTCGTATAGCGCGACAAGCTTCCCCAACGCCGCGGGAGTCAACTTCTCAAGTAGGATCGTGTTCGACGGCCGGTTACCCTCGAAGGTGCGGTGGGGCGCGAGCCAAGCAGGTGTGCCGTCCGCCTCGACTTCCTGTGTGGTTTTGCCAAACGCCAGCGCCTCGGCCTGAGCAAATACATTGGCCAGAAGTATGTCGTGATGCCGGCCGATTCGGTTTAGCGGCTGGGCAAACGCGATGAAGTCACAAGGGATAAGCCTGGTTCCCTGGTGGATCAATTGATAGAAGGAGTGCTGTCCATTCGTGCCGGGTTCTCCCCAGTAAATGGGCCCCGTCTCGTAATCGACTCTCGCTCCATCTAACGTGACATGCTTGCCATTGCTCTCCATCGTTAACTGTTGCAGGTAAGCTGGAAAGCGCTTCAGGTATTGTTCATAAGGCAGGACTGCGACGCTTTGCGCGCCAAAGAATTCGTTGTAATAGACCGAGAGGAGTCCCAGGAGCACAGGCAAGTTCTGCTTGAAAGGGGCAGTGCGAAAGTGGACATCCATCTCATGGAAGCCGTTCAGCATGCTTCGGAAATTGTCCGGGCCTATCGCGATCATGGTGGAGAGTCCGATCGCCGAGTCCATCGAATACCGCCCGCCCACCCAGTCCCAGAACTCAAACATGTTGGCTGTGTCGATGCCGAACTTTTCCACTTCCTCGGCATTGGTCGAGACGGCGACAAAATGTCTGGCAATGGCGGCGCTATGTTTTAACGTTTCAAGCGCCCACACGCGCGCCGAGTGCGCGTTGGTCATTGTTTCAAGAGTCGTAAAGGTCTTCGATGAAATGATGAACAGCGTCTCCTCGGCATCCAAGTCGCGTGTTGCCTCGGCAAAATCGGTATCGTCAACATTGGAAACAAAGCGGAAAGTCAGATCGCGCTGTGAATAGTGGCGTAGTGCCTCATAGGCCATCACTGGGCCCAGATCGGACCCGCCGATGCCGATATTGATCACATTGCGGATTGGCTTTCCCGTATAGCCCTTCCACTCTCCGCTGCGTATGCCGTTAGAGAAGACGGCCATCTTGTCCAAAACGGCGTGCACCAAGGGCACAACGTCCACTCCATCGGTGAGAATCTTCTCTCCAATTGGAGCGCGCAAGGCCACATGCAGAACCGCTCGGTTTTCGGTGGTGTTGATCTTTTCCCCTCGAAACATCTGGTCGATGCGTGAACGCAAGCCAGACTCTCCGGCAAGTTGCAGCAGCAGCGCCACTGTCTCGTCGGTGATGAGGTTTTTGGAGTAATCGAGGTAAATGCCCGCAGCCTCAACCGTAAAGCGCTCCCCCCGTGTTGTATCTTGAGCAAAGAGATCTCTTAGCTGAAGTGTGCAGTTCGTCGTGGCATGGGCCTCAAGGGCCTTCCATGCCCCCGTTCCAATGAGTGATGTCCCAACTTCTGTCATGTTCAATCCGCTTTCAATCCTTGGTTACTGTGTGGGCCGGTGTCGCACCCTGCAGCCACAGTTGGCTGCGCGACCGCGTGCCGGTAAGACGACATTGCAGCATCTTTTTCGGAATCTTCTGTCGACGTAATGTCTTTTCATGCCCAGGCAAGAGTTCTTGTATAGCGTCGCAAGTATCGGCCAATCCAGCTCAGGAGTGCAGGTCATAATTGCTCACTAAAGACGTCCGTTATCCCAGTTCCGGGACTGACGAAGCCAGCACAAGAGAAAGCATCGGGCAGATTGGAAGGGACTGTGCAAGACAGCACAGTCCCCACTCTCCCCGGAGACAATAATCGTCACTTGACCGCGACAAAGGTCCGGCGAGGAGCACGTCATGTCTGTTTGTCATGGTCTGGTGTCCATCCCGACAAGGATCTTGTTGCCTATCGATTTCAGCCCATCATCCCAATCGGCTTTAGAGACGGCGGCCGACCTCGCATTGCACTTCAATGCCGAGCTCTTCCTTGTGAATGTCCTTCCGATCTTCTCGACCTTCACGTCAGAATATGCGGTTCCCCAGGTGCAGTTTCAACAGGAAGAGAAGACACGTGCAGAGAAGCAATTGG
>CAZMWL010000072.1:0-11553 GCA_964569985.1 uncultured Occallatibacter sp. | reverse complement strand
GAGGACCGGCAGGCCGAGAATGTGCGCAAGATGCTGCTGGCCATGGTGAGCGATGTGCGCGTGGTCCTGATCAAGCTTGCCGACCGCCTGCACAACATGCGCACCCTGGAGCACCTGAAACCGGATCGGCAGGAGGCGATTGCGCGCGAGACGCTGGATATTTATGCGCCGCTGGCGCACCGGCTGGGCATGGGCAAAGTGCGCGGTGAGCTTGAAGACCTGGCCTTCCGCTACACCGATCCCGTGAGCTACGAGCAGGTGTCGGCGGCCGTGGAGGCGAGGCGCATCGAGGGCGAACAGTTTCTGCGCGGTGTCGAGGACACGTTGGTGGAGCAGCTGCGCGAGAACGGCGTGCAGGCGCGCGTGGAGTGGCGAATCAAACGGCTCTACTCCATCTACCAAAAGATTGAGCGCACCAAAGTTTCTTTCGACCAAGTGTACGACCTGCTCGCGGTACGCGTAATCACCGAGGACGTGGCGTCGTGCTACGCGGTCTTTGGGTTGATTCACACGTTGTGGCGGCCGGTGCCGGGACGCATTAAGGATTTCATCGCCATTCCGCGAGCCAACCGTTATCAATCGCTGCACACCACGGTGATGGGCGCGAGCGGACATCAGTTCGAAGTGCAGATCCGCACCGAAGAGATGCACCGCATCGCCGAAGAAGGCATTGCGGCGCACTGGAAGTACAAGTCGGGCGGCAGCTCCGCCGTGACGGCCCGCGACGAAGAGCGCATGAACTGGATCCGCCAGCTGGTGGAGTGGCAGAAGGAGATGACGGACCCCAACGAATTTCTCTCCAGCCTGAAGATGGATCTGTATCCCGACGAGGTGTACACGTTCACGCCGAAGGGGAAAGTGGTGGTGGTTCCGGCGGGGTCGACGCCGGTAGATTTCGCGTACACGATTCACACCGAAGTGGGCCACACCTGCGTAGGCGCCAAGATCAACGGGCGCATGGCGCCGCTGCGCACCAAACTGCGTACCGGCGACATCGTGGAGATCGTGACGCAGAAGGATCACAAGCCGAGCCGCGACTGGCTCACGTTTGTGAAGAGCCCGCGCGCGCGCAACAAGATCAAGCACTGGCTGAACGAGGACCAACGGGAGCGGGCGGTGGAGATCGGCAGAAAGCTGCTGGACCGCGAAGCGCGCAAATTCAAGGTGCCGATGACGCAGGTCGACGACCAGGAATTGGGCCGCGTGGCACAGGAGTTCGGCGTGGCCACGGCATCGGATCTGCTGGCGACGCTGGGCCAGGGCAAACATACCGCGCACCAGGTGCTGAGCAAGGTGGCGCCGGGATTTGCCAAACTACTGGAGGCCCAGACGGGCACGGAGGGCAAGCCGGGAGAAGCGGGCTCGGGCACGACGGGAGTGTCCGACGCGGTGCGCCGGCTGCAACTGACCAGTTCGGATTCGCTGCAGGTGGAGGGTCAGAACGATCTGCTCGTCTATCGCGCACGATGTTGCAACCCCATTCGCGGCGAGGAAATTGTGGGCTACGTGACGCGCGGCAAGGGCGTGGCCGTGCATGCGCGTGGCTGCCCCAACGTGCAGAACCTGCTTTATGAGAGCGACCGGCGCATCAACGTGGAGTGGTCGCGCACGCCCGATGCCGCGGGCAAGCCGCAGCGCTACCCGGTGAAGATCACCGTCTTCTGCGACGACCGCACCGGCATGCTGAAGGAACTGACGGCGGTAATTTCCGACGAGGATGCCGATATTCGCGGCGTGGAACTCAAGCGCGACGATGAAGGCGAAGCGATTATCGAGTTTGTTGTCGAGGCCGAGGACGTACGCCACCTGAACCGCATGGTGCTGGGGCTAAAGCGCGTGGGCGGCGTGCGCCAGGTGCAGCGGACGCAGAAAGTGTAAGAGCAGCTTTCAGCTTGTTCGCCGTAGGTCGAGTTTCCCATTCCATGCCAACATCGAAGAGTGGCGGGCCGTTTTTGCGGATAGCGCATCGGCGCTTTCAAGAGAAACGCAACAGGTGGTCTGAACTGCTCAGACCAGGTCCGCTCGCGGTGCGACGCTGGACTGGTGTGCGAGATTTCACGTAACCGCACAGCACACGGCTAAGGAGGTCTCATGTCGTTTGGACTGTATGCCGCTGGCTTCGCCATCGTCATCGCCGGGCTGGTGTATGCCGCGCACCTGCTGCGTATGCCCGCGCACTGGATTCTTGTCGGCGCGATCGTAATGATCGGTGTTGGGATTCTGTCGGCTGTGAAGGCCACCCGGCAGAGAGACGCCGCCAACTAACAAGGATCGCCGCCCCGACGTAGGATGGGATGCCGAGCGGCGCTGCCGAACGGGTGCCAGCGAGGCAGTGGAGTTTGGCGCTCAAGCTGCCGGGTGGTTTCGCGCTGGAGTGCAGATCGTGCCTGCAGTAGCACGCGACCAGCAAATATCGCCGACGCGGCGCAGCAACCCTCCTAGGGTTTGTCGTTAGCGCCCGCGTTGGCTGCCGGATTGTTCCAGATTTCGCCAAGGATGCTATAGAGATAGCCAGCTTGATCAGGCATTTCAATTTCTAAGAGTGGCTTTGGTTTTCCCGGGGCGAGTAGCCACCATGCCATCGGCGCCTGATCGATGTCGTACCCGGCGTCGCATAGCAATTCCAAACTAACGCGTCCGCTCTGCTCTTCCGATTCCGACTGGATTTTGCGATAGCCCTCCGCGCCGCCCATCATCATCGCATCGCCGGTCAAACTGGGGACGGCGTCGCCCACCCAACCGCCTGAGACAATGCCGGCAATGGTCACCGCCGCCGCCACTCGCTTTGCCGGTCGCAACCGATACTCCTGCCGCTCGAGTACACAAGCAATACTGTATGCTAGGACGGCCGCAAGCTGCGAGTCGTTTTGCATGCGCTCCACGACTTGATGCGGAACCAGGATGATGCCGTTAGAGAGCGCGAGCCCGCCACGGAACAACTTGGTATCGATGAGCTGGAACCGGAAATGGATCTTTGCAGGATCGGAGTCGGGCAAAGCGCGCTGGTAGGCGGGAATGAGGCTGTCTCCGATCCTCCCGAGGCGCGCCTGCATCGCATTGTCTTTGAACGGTGGAAACCTCTTCGGATCGTACCCCACTCGAACCGCATCCTTTAGGAAATTCTGTTTTGCATCCGCCGGGACCGCCGATGGGTCGTATTCCTCTTTGGTGCGCAGCGCCTTCTCCCGGGTTTCGGTTGCATTGGGACCAATCACGACCGAGACAGCGTTGAGCGCCCCGGCCGCATCTTGCTTGCCTTTGTACTTGATCCAGTCTCCGGCCTTCACATCGGCAAGCGACCGCAACGGTGGATTCCATTGAATCTTTGTCTTGCCGGAGATGTGAATCCGATAACCGTCCGCGCGAACCAGGAATCCGGAGGCCACCGCCGCCGCCGGCTCCGGAGAGGGTGTGGCGTCGATCACGGCTGAACCGGATAGCTCGCGGGCCAGCGTGGGCTGATATTCGATGCGGGTCGCGATAATCGGTTCGACCCTGTCAACAGTTTCCAGCTCAGTATGCCGGAAGCCATAAACCCTTAAGCGCTCGCCGAGGAAAGGCGGGTACCCCGGGCAGCCCACGGCCGATTGCTTCACGCTGCAAATGGACTCGATTACGCAACTCTTCACCCCACTGCACACGATGTGGACGCCGTTGACGTCGAAATCGGAACCGGAGCCCGCACGCGTCACATAACCTGTGAGCACAGGGTCTTCTTGTATGTTGGCCATGTCTTGTCCATGGCACACGCCAGAGGAACCCGCAAGTAGCCCGCAAAGCAGGAAAGCGGCTGGAGTTTTCATTGTGGCAGCAGTATAGGCCGGGGTGCTGCGCTACGCAAGAAAGGCAGCCACGCGGGAGCGATGGATTCTGCCGATACGTACTAGGCGAGCCGCAACGCGGCCATGCCCTTGCGCGGAGCTACGAAGCGCGGGGCGCGGGAAACGATGGCGAGCTTTTCGCGGCTGAGGAGCTTGCGCATTTGGCCGCGGGCGTGGTCGGCCCAGGGTCCGTGGTTGTCGAGCTTGACATAGGCGCGCCAGTGGCGCAACGCGGGGCGTTGCTGCCCGCTGCGCTCATAGGCGAGCGCCAGATTGTAGTGGGCGTCGGCGTAGGCCGGCGAGAGGGTGACGGCTTTGCGATAGGCAGCAATGGATTCGTCGAGACGTTCGAGCTCATCGAGCACGTTGCCCAGATCGAAATAGGCCAGCACGTAGCCGGGATCGGCCACGGTAGCGCGGCGATACAATTCCTCAGCCCGGCCGTACTGGCGTAAATGGAAGTAGATGGTTCCGAGGTTGATCGAGGCCGCAGCGTAGTCGGGATCGAGGGCGAGAATCTCCTCATAGAGGGCGATGGCGCGTGGCTTTTCGCCAGCTTCCTCGGCACGAACCGCCGCCAGAAAACGTTCCGGAAGGTCGCGCGGACCAGCGGGCACTGGGCGGCGAAGGGGTTCGGGTTCCGCGGCAGCCGCAGCGAATGGCTGTTCGCCGCCTCGCTCGAAGTCGAAGAGCAACTGGCGGCGGATGGGGTCGACCATGGCGCCGTGATGGCGGAAGGCCAGGCGGGTACCGGTACGCACCACGCCCGTCTCGAGGAGCGGGTTGGCCATGCCGGAGACCGCTTTCATGGCCCGGATGGAGTCGCGGATGGAGGCTGCCGGCACGTCTTCAGCGCGCAGCGCACACAGGATGCGCAATTGCCCGAGATCCTGAAAGCTATACATCTCCAGTTGGGGAATCAATCCGGCTCGTTCCCAGGCTTGCAATTGACGGGAACTCATCTCGAAGATGCGCAAAACGTCCTGACGCCGATAAGTGGTCACTCGTGTGCTCCCACAGGTAGTGCGAGGCAGTGCCGGGGTTGCGCCTTGCATTCCGCCATGCCACAGAGAATGCAATGGTGAGCTCCCGATCCCGCCGCGACGTTCTTGAACAGTCACGCAGGAAGCGCTCTTGCAGCGATTATGCCAAGTTCGAGCCGGATTGGAGCGTGGATAAACGGGGTGGAACCCATAGATGCAACAAAAACACGTGGATAACGGGTGCACGATTTGGTTCAAATCAGCTCTGGGTCAGGCGCTTTAACTGAAATGCAACTGCAGTTGGCGGCCATGGCGCCGATGCTCAAGGTGTTGCCGCGGCAACGAGGAGCCGCTTTGCGCGACGGAAAGGGTGATTTGCATCAAACCGCGCAGTGGGCGAAGCGGCCGTAGAATCGGCCCCGCCTGTTGCGGTCTGCCACTATCGGGGAGCGCTCTGCCGGAAAGTTGTATGAAGCTCTATCGCGTGGGCGATGGATCGCATGCGGCGATGGCCTACGATTTTCATATCTTATTCAGGTTTTGCTATGGTAATCTGCTTCGCGCGAGTGCAGGCCGACGCAGAAGTTCAGGGATAGATGTCAGATGCAACTTTCTGCTTCGTTTTGAATCCCCCGCCGCAGCTCGTCTCAGTTGGCGACGATGCTGAAGCCCTGCTCGGTTACGCCAAGGAAGAATTTCTCAGTGCACGCGTCGAGCTGAAGGATCGCATCCACCCGGAGGATGCCGGCGTCGCTGAAGCCTTGTTTTCCCCAAAGAGCGCGAAAACGTCAGGGTCGGTGAACCTACGTATCCGTCACGCCGACGGAAGGATTCGCTGCCTGAAGGTGCGGTACGCGAAGACACACAAGCGGGGTGGCGGCCCCAAGCTCAATCTGTGGATCGAAGACGCGCGGAAAGTGAGCGAGCCCGGCGACGCAGGGCTGATCGTCAGCTTCAAAACCCTGATCGAGCACACGGACGACTACATTTTCCTGAAAAATTCGAACCACGTGATTCTGGCCGCCAGCCGGAGCCTGGCAAACCTTACCGAATCGGCGAAGCAAGTCACGGAGCTCGTGGGAAAAACCGACTACGAAATTCATCCGGAAGCAATCGCTGACGTCGGTTACCGGCTCGAGAGCAAGGCATTCGCCGAGAGGAAGCGCGTGAATGAACTCCAGCGGCTGCCGACCCAGGATGGAGCACAGCGCTGGATTGACAATCGCAAATACCCGATCAACGGCCCTGGAGGCGAGACCATCGGTATCCTTGGAATCGCACCGGACATTACTGTGTACGTGGAAGCGGAAGAGAGACTTCGCGAAAGCGAGGAATCGCTGCGCCAAGCGCAGAAGATTGCGGGATTAGGCAGCTACGCTCTGGAAATTCTTTCAGGGGTATGGACGAGCTCGGACATCCTGGATGACATCTTCGGAATCGACCGCACGTATGAGCGCACCTTCGCCGGATGGCTGGATCTGGTTCATCCCGACGATCGCGCAGTGATGAGCGCTTATTTCGAGAATGAGGTTCTGGCCCAGGGGAAACCCTTCGACAAGGAGTACCGCATCGTTCGCCGCAGCGATGGAGTGGAGCGCTGGGTGCATGGGATGGGCCGACTGGCCTTCGGTGCCCAGGGGCAACCGGAGGCGATGCATGGCACCATTCAGGACATTACAGAAAGGAAACATGCGCAAGCAGCGCTGCGCGAGAGCAAGGAGTTGCTACAACTTTTCATCGAGCACGCCCCGGTCGCTCTGGCCATGTTCGACCGGGAGATGCGTTACCTGGCGGTAAGCCGCCGTTATGCGGAGGACCATTCGTTCGACGGGCAGGAGCTCTTAGGGCGCTCGCATTACGAGGTGAATCGCGAGGTGCCGGAGCGCTGGAAAGAGACGCACCGCCGCGGCCTGGCGGGCGAGACACAGCGGGTGGAAGAGGACCGGTATGACCGGGCCAACGGTGCGGTGGAGTGGATTCGCTGGCAGATCACGCCGTGGCGAAGCGACGATGGCGTTGTCGGCGGCATCGTGATCTACTACGAGGACATCACAGAACGCAAGCTGGCTGAGGCGGCGCTGAGCGAAAGCAGGAACCTGCTGCAACTGTTCATCGATCGCGCGCCTGCGGCGCTGGCCATGTTCGACCGCGAGATGCGCTACGTGGCCGTGAGCCGGCGCTGGCTGGAGGAATACTCGCTTGCCGGCAGCGAGATTATCGGGCACTCGCACTACGAGATCGTCCCCGACATTCCCGAGCGCTGGAAGGAGGCGCACAGGCGCGGTTTGGCGGGCGAGTCGCTGCGCGCCGACGAGGAGCGCTTCGACCGTGCCGACGGCACGGTGCAATGGATCCGGTGGGAGGTCATCCCCTGGCGAACCGCCGATGGCCCGGTGGGCGGCATCGTCCTTTTCGCCGAAGACATCACGGAGCGAAAACTGGCCGAGGAGCGGCTGCGGCTGGACGCCATGGTCTTCACCGGCGCCCGCGAGGGCATCACGATTACCGATCCTACGGGCACGATTCTGGAGGTGAACGACGCCTTTACGCGCATTACCGGCTACACGCGGGAAGAGGTGCTGGCAAAAAATCCGCGCGTGCTGCAATCGGGCTTGCAGGGCAAGGACTTTTACAGGAACATGTGGGACTCTCTCCTCAGGGATGGCAGCTGGTCGGGTGAGATCTGGAACCGGACAAAGAGCGGGGAAATCTATCCCGAGATGCTATCCATCCACGCGATCCGTGATGCCGGCGGACAGGTGAAGCAGTATGTGGGGCTATTCACCGACATCACGGAGACCAAGGAGCACGAGCAGCAACTGGAACTGGCCGCGCATTACGACGCGCTGACGGGGCTTCCGAACAGGGCGCTGTTTGCCGACCGGTTGCGCCAGGCGATGGCGCAGGCGCACCGCCACAATCAATTGCTCGGCGTGGTATGTTTCGATCTCGACGAATTCAAGGCCATCAACGACGGGTACGGCCACTCCAGCGGCGATGCGCTGCTGACGGCCCTGGCCTTCAGGATGAAGCACGCACTGGGCGAGGGAGGCTCCCTGGCGCGGCTGGGCGGAGATGAATTCGCTGCCATGATGCTCGATCTGCCCGACCGTGACGCCTGCCTGCCGGCAGTGGCGCGCATGCTCGAAGCCGCCGCCAAGGAAGTGCAGATTGGAGACCTGCCGCTGCGGGTGACAGCCAGTGCAGGCGTGACCCTTTACCCGCAAGCGGAGGAGGTGGACGCGGACTTGCTGTTGCGCCAGGCCTTTCAGGCGCTCTACGAGGCCAAACTGGCGGGAAAGAACCGCTATTGCATTTTCGATCCCAGCCATGACCTGATCGCGCGCAGCCACCATGCAAACATCGAGCACATCCGCCGGGCGCTGACGGCGCATGAGTTCGTGCTGTACTACCAGCCGAAAGTGAACATGCGCACGGGGAAGGTGATCGGCGCGGAAGCTCTGATTCGCTGGCAACATCCGGAACGCGGCCTGCTGCCGCCGGGCCTGTTTCTGCCGGTCATTGAAAACCATAAACTCATAGCCGAGGTGGGCGAGTGGGTGGTTGAGAGCGCACTGGCGCAAATCGAAGCCTGGCAGGAGAGCGGATTGGAAATACCGGTGAGCGTGAATGTGAGCGCTTTCGAATTGCAGCAGCCGGATTTCGTTAACCGGCTGTGCGCACGGCTGGCGGCGCATCCCCGCGTCAAGCCATCGCATCTGGAGTTGGAGGTGCTGGAAACCAGCGCCTTGCAGAACGTGGCACTCAGCTCCCAAGTGCTTGCGGCCTGCCGTGCAGCCGGCGTGCTGATCAGCGTGGACGATTTTGGCAGCGGTTACTCGTCCCTTGTCTACTTGAAGCGACTGCCTGCCGATATTTTGAAGATTGACCAGAGTTTTGTGCGGGATATGCTCGACGATGCGGAGAACCTTACCATCCTGAAAGGCGTCCTGGGATTGGCTGAGGCATTTCGCCGGCAAGTGATTGCGGAGGGAGTGGAGACGGTGGACCACGGCCTAATGCTGCTGCAGCTGGGATGCGATTTCGCACAGGGATACGGAATCGCGAGGCCCATGCCCGCACAGGAACTGCCCGCCTGGGCGGCCGCATGGCGCGCCGATCCACTGTGGGTGGAAGTGCCTGCGGTCCACGCGAGCAATCGTGCGGTGCTGTTCGCCATGGTCGAACACCGCGCCTGGCAAGGACATTTTTTGGCGTACCTGCAGGGCACACGGCCGACGCCGCCGTCTCTCGATGCCGATCCATGCAGCCTGGTTGCGTGGATCGAGTCGCAACGACAATCCGCGGGAGGTATGTCGCCCTCCATTCAGGCCATCGAAACTCTTCATGAGCAACTGCACGCCCTGGCCGCGGAAATTTACAACGCGCATGCCAGCGGCCGGAAGCAGGATGGACTGGGACTTCTCCGCCAACTTCGTTACCTGCACGAACGATGCCTGAAACGGTTGCTGCCGTTTACACGCATCTCTTCCCGCAAATCCGCCGGCAACATCACTCTCCGCGATGGGCCCACGCTCTTTGACAACGAGCCAGCCTAAGCGCTGCGCGGTTTCATTACGCGATTTCAAGCTGGCGGTTGCGACGGGCTAACGATGGGCACTGGCCGCGACGGCGTGCATCTCTTCCGGCATGGTGTGCGGCTCGCGCAGCGTGAGTACGGGACAGCGCGCGTGGGCCAGCACGCGATGGACAGTATGGTCGCGGGTGAGGATCTCAAAGGTGGGGCGTTGCGTGGCCCCGAGCACGATGAGGCTGGCACGACGTTCGGAGGCCAAGGCGAGAATTTCGATGGAAGGATTGCCGTGGACGACGACCGGCTCGACGGCGGAGCAGCATTCGGCGCCCGTTTGCGCGGCGAGAATGCGCAGCTCGAACATGACCGAGGAGTGCAATCCAGTGGGCAGGCCTTTGCGCTCCATCTCTGAGATGGGCGGCAGGACGTGCACCAGAACCAGTTTTGCTTTTTGGGCAGCGGCCATCTGGCAGGCAAGCGCCGCGCTCGGGCGAGAGGTCTCTCGAAGTGTGGTGGCATGCAGGACGACACGTTCTTCGCCCATGCCCACCGGGAGATGAGCTTCGGGTCCCACGGTGATGACCGGGAGGTAGACCGAGCGCAGCACTTGTTCTGCCACAGAGCCGATGAGCAACCTGCCAAGCTTGCCCCGGCTCCGAGTTCCGAGCAGCACGCGGTCGGCATGGAACTGGCGAACGGCGGCTGCAATCTGTTGCGTGGGATGGCCTTCGCGGGCCAGGGAATCACTGCGAATGCCGAGACGGGCGGCAACTTCGCACCAGGGATGCATCATCTGCTCGGCAATCTCCAAGGCTCCGCCGGTGTCGTAGTAGGGCATGCCGGTGACATCGGCAGTAAAGGCCGACGTGGTGGAGAGCACGTGCAGGAGAATGAGGCGGGCACCGGTATTGCCCGCCTCTTCGAGAGCAAACGGCATGAGATGGTCCAGATCACTCAGGTCAGTGGCGACTAGAATGGTTTCCAGACGCGTCCAGCGGCGGGTGTCAGAATCCCGCATGGCAAACACCTCATATGCGCAAGCGTGTCACCGGCGCAAGGACCGGGATGTGCCGGAGAGCACCGTAAAACGTGAGTTAGATCACATTTCGGCCGAGTGTCCCTTTGGCTGAGGCCGGAAGCGACGGAGGGTTGCGCAGGCATATATCGGGCTGCGATGATCGCTGCGCAGATTTGCGCGGGAGGTCCCAAACATGAACAAGAAACTGCTTGTTGCCGCAGTTGCATTGAGTACCGCTGGTACGTTGGCACAGACTCCAGCAGCCACTTCAACTTCCGCTTTGGAATGGACGCCACCTGCCGGGCTGGTGACCATGCCGATCTGGCCGGGTACGCCGCCGGGCGCCAAAGCCGGCATGCCGCCTGAGACCGATGCGCCATCCAGAGTGATGGCCGGCCGGCCTTACATGCGCCTCACGAATGTGTCCACGCCGACCATCACGGTGTATCCCGCAAAGGGCAAGAACACGGGAGCGGCGATCGTAGTGTTTCCCGGTGGCAGCTATCAGATTCTGTCGATCGATCTGGAAGGCACGGAGGTTTGCGATTGGCTGAATCAAATCGGCGTCAACTGCGTGCTGCTCAAATATCGCGTGCCCGATAGCGGGCCGTATCCCAAGGCGGCGGCGGCGTTGCAGGACGCACAACGCGCCGTGGGCCTGGTGCGGCTACACTCGGCAGAGTGGGGCATCGATCCGCACCGCGTGGGCGTGATGGGATTTTCGGCGGGCGCGCACCTCTCGGTAGCTGTCAGCAACCATTTCGACAAGCGGATCTACGACGCCATCGATGCGGCCGACGCATTGAGCTGCCGGCCGGACTTCGCGATCGTTCTTTATCCCGGCTACCTTGCGATGGCGAACCAGAACTTCGCGTCCAATCCCGATATTCAACCCACGGCGAATTCGCCGCCCACGTTTCTTCTGCAAGCCGAGGACGACTACACGGCACACGTGGAGAGCTCGGTGGTGTATTTTATGCAGCTAAAGAACGTGAAGGTTCCGGCGGAACTGCATATCTACGCGGAAGGTGGCCACGGATTCGGCCTGCGGCCGAGGGATTTCCCCATCATGGGCTGGCCTAAGCTTGTGGAAACGTGGCTGCACACGATCAAGGTGCTGCCGGCGCAATGAGGAAATAGAATCAGGTCATGCTGCTTGCGGTGCTGACCATCTCGGACCGTTGCTCGGCCGGACAG
>CAZMWL010000071.1:0-11639 GCA_964569985.1 uncultured Occallatibacter sp. | reverse complement strand
TCTTCAGGGTGTTTCTCGACGGACGGCCGGTGACGATGGCGAATTATCCGCACGGAGTGGAGACGGTCACCGGAAAGGCGCATCTCGAGGCCGGTAAGCCCTACGAACTCGAAGTCGACTACCAGAGAACGGCCAACACGGCCCCGCACCTCAAGCTCGTTTGGGGCAAGTTGGATCGCAGTGTCGACCCGGCGGTAGCGACGGCGGCGCAAAATGCCGATGTCGTGGTGGCCGTGGTGGGCATCACCAGCGAACTCGAGGGCGAGGAGATGAATGTGAACGAGCCCGGGTTCAAGGGCGGGGACCGCACCAGCCTCGATTTGCCGGAGCCCGAAGAGAAGCTGCTGGAAGCCCTCGCCGCTACCGGCAAGCCGCTGGTGGTGGTGCTGACCAACGGCAGCGCGCTGGGCGTGAACTGGGCGAACGCGCACGCCAATGCGATTCTCGACGCATGGTACCCCGGCGAGGAGGGTGGAGCCGCAGTGGCGCAAACGCTCTCTGGCAAGAACAACCCCGCCGGACGCCTGCCGGTGACGTTCTACAAGGACGTGAGCCAGTTGCCGCCCTTCGAGGACTACGCCATGAAGGGGCGCACCTACCGGTACTTCACGGGGACGCCGCTCTATCCCTTCGGCTATGGTCTTAGCTACACGAAGTTCTCCTACAGCAAATTGACGGTTCCCACTGCCGCAGTGGAGGCAGGTCAGCGGGTGGTTGTGGAAACTACCGTTACCAACACCGGCACTCGCGCAGGCGACGAAGTGGCGCAGCTTTACCTCGAATTTCCCGCCGTTCCCGGTGCGCCGCTGCGCGCGCTACGCGGATTCGAACGCGTGCACCTGGGGCCGGGCGCATCGCAAACCGTGCGGTTTGAACTGCAGCCACGCGACCTGAGCATGGTGACGGACGCGGGCGAGCCGGTGGTGGCGGAAGGCGCGTACACGGCGACAGTGGGCGGTGGCCAGCCAGGTACGGGAGCACCGGCCGTGGCGGGGAACTTCAAAATCAAGGGCACGCTCACGCTGCCGGAATAAGTGACTCGAAAAGAGCAAGATGGGGGGCTTTCGTAACGGGAAGCGCCCCTCATCGCCTAAAAAACGTGTCAAGGCCCTTCTCGGCGACGGTCCCAAAAGCCATGAAAGACGGCCCCTCTGTTTATAAATTGTTAAAAATAAACAAGTTAATAAAGACTTTTCCCCACCCGCCCCTCTTCCAGCCTGGGCAGAAAGGATGCTTTCTTCCACATCCCCCGGGTTGCCGGGCTTAAACTTGTCTGTAACCCGGCTGCAATCTCCTCATTGCCGGGTAAACAATCGTGAAGGACTGCGGTTGTTGAGGTTTTATGAACGCCATTTTCTCCGGCTCGTTCTTCTCCCGCAACAATCCATCTCTATTTCATTTGAAAAACCAGCCTGTTGATGCGGTTCCGTCGCGGAGGCCCAGGCGCGCCCGAAGTTTCTCCGGCCGCCGTGGAGATTTCTAATGGCCGATCTCGCCACGGCAGTGCATGCCATTCCCGGGTCCCCGCCTCTGTTGCAGCGGAGAATCAAAAGCCACCCGAGCCGCGCAGGCGTCTGGATTTTTGTGCTGGCCTTGGTGGCCGGCCTCAGCTATATCGGGATTCATCTCACCAAAGACCTGGACAACGCGACCGTGAATGGCATCTGGCCGCTTGTGCTGCTGGGCCTGGCGCTGCTGATCGCACTTGGATTTGAATTTGTGAACGGTTTCCACGACACCGCCAATGCCGTGGCCACGGTCATCTATACCAACTCGCTGCCGCCGCAAATTGCCGTGGTGTGGTCGGGGATCTGCAACCTGACCGGAGTTCTGCTGTCCTCCGGCACGGTGGCCTTTGCCGTCATCACGCTTTTACCGGTGGAACTGATCCTCAAGGTAAGCTCGGGCACCGGCTTCGCGATGGTTTTCGCGCTGCTCATCGCCGCGATTCTGTGGAACCTGGGCACATGGTGGTTCGGCCTTCCCGCATCCAGCTCGCACACCATGGTGGGTTCCATCATCGGCGTGGGGCTGGCCAGCCAGCTCGTGAACCTGCACAGCAGAACCTCCGGCCTCGATTGGAGCCAGGTGACCAAGGTTCTTGAGGCTCTCCTGATCTCGCCGCTGCTGGGATTTGCGCTGGCCGGCATCCTGCTTCTCGTGTCCCGGCGCCTCCTCCGTTTCCCGGCGCTCTACGAAGCGCCCAAGGGCAACGAGCCGCCGCCGTGGCCGATTCGCGCGCTCATGGTGGGCACCTGTACCGGCGTCAGCTTCTTCCATGGTTCAAACGACGGGCAAAAGGGCATGGGCCTCATCATGTTGATCCTCATCGGCACTGTGCCCACGGCCTACGCGTTGAATCACAACGCAAGCCCGGCAGAGGTGCAGAGTTTCATTGCCTCTTCCGTCGAGGCGGGGCAGATTCTGGACCGGCATGTGCCGCCCGGCACGGCCGATCCCGATGCGCGCACCGAAGTCACCGACTACATTCACACCAAACAGATGCAGCCGGGCACTCTTCTGGCCTTGAGTCAGCTGGTGGACGAACTGAACCGCGAAGTCTCCGCGTACAATTCCCTCCGCGCCATTCCGGCACAACAGCAGACGGAAATCCGCAACGACATGTACCTGACCGGGCGGGCGTTGAAGATCATGGACCCGGCCCACAATCCCGCCTTCACCGCCGAAGAGAGCGCCGCACTCAAGATTTATCAGGGCAAGCTCGACAAGGCAACCAAGTTCATCCCCGATTGGGTCAAAGTGGCTGTGGCGCTGGCTCTCGGCCTGGGCACCATGGTGGGCTGGAAGCGCATTGTGGTCACGGTGGGCGAGAAGATTGGCAAGGAGCGCATGACCTACGCGCAGGGCGCCAGCGCGGGACTTGTAACCATGGTGACCATCTTCGCCGCCGATACCTGGAGCCTGCCGGTTTCCACCACGCACATCCTCAGTTCCGGCGTCGCGGGCACGATGGCCGCCAACGGAAGCGGCCTGCGGTGGTCAACGGTGCGCGCCATCGCAGCGGGGTGGGTGTTCACGCTGCCCGCCGCAGCCGTGCTCTCCGGCCTCCTATACCTGCTTTTCCACGCTATTTTTTAGGCGGCAGTCGATCCTTGCAAAAGGGGCGTCCGGCTTCGGCGGGGCGCTTTTTTGTATGGAAAACGGCGGGACTACCGCGAACGCGCGAAAGAATAGCCGCTTCCGGTAACATACAGAATGGTGCTTAAGGAAGAATGAGTCTCAAAGCCAAACTGGAAGCTGTCATTTACGCCGCCGAAGAGCCGGTAACGCTGGCGCAACTAGCCGGTCTGTTTGCCGACGACGCCCTGGAGTGGAAGGCGGAGCAGGAGGCGGCTGCGCAAGCGCACGCCGAAGAGCCGGCTGCATCCGAAGATGCGTCTTTACCGTTTCAGAGTGATTCCCTTCCCGATCTGGCAGTTGCGCCGGACGCGGCCGAAGAGACGGTCGAGAACGGACCAGAAGAGGGCGCGGGCGTAGACGCCCGCACTACGGCCGGTCTGGAGACCGGCGGTACAACGCCTGGAGGCGATGCGCCGGATGATGCCGACGCAGAGGCAAGGCGCGCGGCTCGGTTGCGCGACCGCGAGGTCCGAGGCGTCATCAAGATACTGCTCGACGAGCTGATTGCCGACTATGCCGTGGATGGCCGCGGCGTCGAAATCCGCGAGATCGCCGGCGGCTACCGCATGGCGACCAAGCCGGAGTGTCACGACGCGGTGCGTTTGTTCATCAAGGGGCTCAAGCCGCCGCTCAAGCTTTCGCTGCCCGCGCTGGAAACTCTGGCGGTGGTCGCCTACAAGCAGCCGGTGACCGCGCCGGAGGTCAACGAGATACGCGGTGTGGATACGTCGGCGGTCTTCGGATCGCTGCTGGCGCGCAAGCTGATTGCCACCGCAGGGCGCAAGCCGGTGGTGGGCCGGCCTATTCTCTACAAAACCACGCGCGAATTCCTGTTGCGCTTTGGGCTGAAAGATGTTTCCGAGCTGCCGTCGATGGAAGAGTTCGAGAAGATGGCGGCAAGCGAGCTGGAAGAATCGGAAATTGCCGAGATGGAAGTCGCCGGGACGGGGCCGGCGGGCGGTGAAGCGGCCGACGCCGCGGCCGAGTTCAACCCGGATTTGAGCACCGAAACGAATATCGAAACGAACGGAAACGGCGCGAACCATCAGGCCGAAGCCGCGGCGCAATCCCCACAAGCCGCTTCCGATGCGTCAGCCAGCGACGCGGAGTGAGCAGAAGGTCACAGGTTTCCCCATGACAGTCAAGAAGAAAACGAAATCGGCCGCACCCGCGGCCAAGTCCGCGTCCAAAACCAGGAAAGCGGAAACCGCGAGTAAGAAACCCGCGGCCACGAGCAAGACGGCCGGCGCGAAAGCTGCAAAATCGGCGGCTAAGACGGCCGTGCCCGCGGCGAAGAGCGCAACGCCGGCAAAGAAAGCTCCCGCGAAAGCGCCCGCTGCGAAAAGGATCAAGCGTACTGCGAAGGTGGAGAAGGAAGCCGCGATTCGCCTTCATGTGCCGGTGCTCGATCCCATTGGCGACGTGACCAGCGGCGAGGCCCATAAGTATCTGGGCGACGTTAAGGATTTAGCGCACCCTGAAGCTGAAGTTGCGGACGTTAAAACCGCGGCTCTCGAAGCTGGACCGGGTATGACTGCGGCTGCCCAGGCATCGCGGGCAGAAGACGCCGAGGCCGCAAGCGACGCAACCGAAGACGATGCGAAAGAAGAGGAACCTGGGACGACGAAGAAGCCGCGTCCCGCCGCAAATCCTGAGCGGCTGCAAAAGATTCTTTCGCGGGCGGGGATTGCCAGCCGGCGTCACGCCGAGGAGATGATTGTCGCCGGGCGCGTGATGGTGAACGGCAAGGTGGTGACGGAGCTTGGCAGCAAGGCCGATCTAGGGCGCGATCACATTCGCGTCGACGGCAAGTTGCTACAGGGCGCCGAGCGGCATCGCTACTTTCTGCTCAATAAGCCGCGGGGCTACGTGACCACGGTGAGCGATCCCGAACACCGGCCCACGGTGATGGAGTTCTTTGCGAACGCGAAAGAACGCGTGTATCCGGTTGGCCGGCTCGATTACCTGAGTGAAGGCCTGCTGTTGATGACCAATGACGGCGAGTTGGCCAATCTGCTGAGCAAAGCCGGCTCGGGCGTGGAGAAGACGTACCTGGTGAAGGTGGCCGGGCAGCCGAGCGCAGAAGAACTCGAACGCTTGCGCGGCGGCGTGACGATTGAGAAAGGCGAGCCGGGTTCGGCGCGAGTGCGTACAGCCCCGGCGCGCGTCCGCGAGTTCCGCGAAGGCGACAATCCCTGGTTTGAGGTGGTTTTGACCGAGGGGCGCAACCGCGAATTGAGAAAGATGTTCGCGGCCATCGGACACTTTGCCGAGAAGATTCGCCGTGTGGGCTATGGGCCCCTGGTGCTCGACGTCGAGCCGGGAAACATGCGTGAGCTTAGCGAAGATGAGGTTGTTGCACTGCGGCTAACCGCCGTGGGCAAGATGAAGCCGCGACCCATCAAAGTCGCGAAGATGCTGCCCAAAGAAGCTGGCGTCGCGGCGGAGAAACGCGACCGGCCAAGGAACAAGAAGTTCGACCGGCGGCCTGGTCCGGGTTTCGATCGGCGGCCCAATGCGCGCCCGGAACGCGGCGAAAGACCTTTCGGCAGTGGACCACGGCCGCCATTCAAGCCGCGCGGCGACCGACCGGAATTCCGTCCCGCTCCGCGACAGGATCGCGGTGAGAATCGCTTCGGCAGTGGACCACGCGCACCTTTCAAGCCTCGCGGCGACCGGCCGGAATTCCGCCCTGCTCCGCGACAGGATCGCGGTGAGAATCGCTTCGGCAGTGGACCACGCGCACCTTTCAAGCCTCGCGGCGACCGGCCGGAATTCCGCCCTGCTCCGCGACAGGATCGCGGTGAGAATCGCTTCGGCAGTGGACCACGCGCACCTTTCAAGCCTCGCGGCGATCGGCCGGAATTTCGCGGCGCTCCGCGACAGGATCGTGGAGAGAATCGCTTTGGCAGCGGGCCACGCCCGCCCTTCAAGCCGCGTGCCGATCGGCCGGAATGGAAGCGGGACAGCGAAGCCAAGCCGCGCATCGAGATCGAGCGAATCGCGGAACCTCAAAAGAGCTCCAGCTTTGGCAGCAAGCCGAAGCCGTCGTTCGGCGGCAAGCCGGCTTTCCGCGGTAAGCCCAGCTCCGGCAGCAAGCCACGTTGGGCAAGCAAATCCCGCGGCCCGGGTAGTGGCGGCGCAAAGCGGGGCGGTTCGCGGCCCGGCGCACCGCGCGGGGGACGTAAGCGCGGTTAACTAGCTGCGCGCTTACGTTGCAATCATGCGCAGAAGAGAAAAAAGCAGCCGCAGGTCCTTCGACTCGCTTTGGCGCATGAAATGCGCCAAAGCTCGCTCAGGATGACAGGTCATCGGGTCACATTGAGGAGGATCGATGGCAAATACCTTTGGCACGGACATTCTGATTCAGACGCCCGACCCGAAGGCCGCAGCGGGGTTCTACGTGAAGCAGCTCGGCTTCGCGATTACCGGCGAACATGGCAAGTGAATCGATCTCCACGGAAACCACATTCACCTCTTCATCGAGGAAGGACCGGCGCTGGGGCCTGTTCTGGAAGTGACGGTGAGCAACCTGGCAGATGCGAAGCGGCGGCTCGTCCAAAATGGCTGCGAGATTGTGAAAGATGCGCCGGAATTTCCGCGGTGCTACGTGAAGGATTCGTTTGGCCTGATTTATAACCTGACGACGTAGATTCTGCGCCGAGCTGATGGCAAGCTACCGCAACCAAGCCTCGATGATGCGGTGACCGACAGCATAGGCGGCTTCGAGTGCGGGCAGATAACCCGTGTACGCGCCGTGACGTTCGCCGGCCAGGTTTTCGGCGGCGGTGACGCCCGCGGGAGGCATGTCGAAGTTGCTCGCGGTGCGCAGCACGAGCGCCTTGTTCCAATCTGCTTTGCCCCCCAGCGTGAGCGAGCGCAGGGCCAGAAGCGCGCCGGTATCGTTCATCGCAGTGGTGCCCAAGCGGGCAACGCGGTCCGATTCGAACTGCACCCAGCGATGCGCCCACGCGTCCATGAGAGCGCCGTGCCAGAAAGTCTCCGTGGCGAGGTTGGCGCCGATCTGGACGCGAGGGCCACTGGCGGTTCCGGCAAATCCGGCGTAGCGGAGGCGCAGCGCGCGTTCGGGCTCGCTTTCCGGGAGTGCGATGTTCCTGGTCAATCCATAAGCCCACTGCAGGAGATCGGCATTGAGGCGGATGACGTTGCCGCGCCGGTTGGCATGCGCATCGGTTCCGCTCCACTGGCGCACATTGTCCTCCCATGCGGCGCTTTTGGGGTCGGAAGGCGTGACGCCGTCGAGTGACAGGAAGCCGTCGGGCCACGACGAGGGTTTTTCCCTGGGATCGATCTCCTTGGCCAGATCGCCGTCGATGACGTAGTCCGTCCAGACTGCGGAGCCCACGGTTCCGTCTTGAGGAGAGATGCCGGCGATGCCGTTGATGAGCCAGTGGCTTTCGCGCAGATCGAAGCGGGAGTCCGCGCCGAGAGCCATGAGATTGACGGCTGGGTTGATGTTGCCGGGACCGATGGCGACCGCAATCTCAGAGCCTGCGGCATTGGCGCGTACGGTGCGCGACATGCCGGGAACCTGAATGACGCGATCGAGATGATCGCGCTCGACCCAGAACTGCAACTCGCCGGGTTGATCACCGGTGTCGGCGCCGACCTCAAAGTACACGACGACGACGACACGCGGGCGGAGCACAACGGTCTGGGCGGCGATGAAAGCGGACACGGCGAGGTAGGCGACGGCGAAGGCGCGGCCCATGCGGCTGAGAGGCATGCGCCTATTAGAGCACGGAGCGCGGCGGAGCTTTCTCCCATCCTAGCGAAGCCGGGATGGGGCTCCCGGAATTCACGCTGCGGCAAAGCAAATGCGACCGCGGATCCCTTCGGCTTGGTCGCCGAGGCGACCTCACATGGGAGGACAAATCAATCTCTATGCGGATTTTTGGGGCCGGAAGCGCCGCATGCGTCCCACCAGCGACGCCGGCCCGCTCACGCTGAGGCGAACCACGTTGCCCTCGTATTCGCGCGTGTGTACGACCATTTCCGCTTCAATCGCAGCCAGAACCGCGCCCTCGTGCTGGGGAACGCGCAGCTCCGCTTCCACGATGGGATCGGAGTGGAGCGCCGCGTCGATGGCGGCGAGTAAATCATCCACGCCTTCACCGGTGAGCGCGGAAAGCGCGACCGTCGCGGCGCCGGGGGCGCTTTTACTTTTTGGACCGGAGCTCGTTCGGGAAAGCAGCGCCGCGCGCTCCGCTTCAGGAAGCAGATCGATTTTGTTCAGCACTTCAATGCGCGGCTTCGACAGGCATTCGAGTTCGTCGAGCACCTTTTCGACTTGCGCCTTCTGCTCGTCGCCGTAACTCGACGACGCGTCGCGGACATGAATCAGCACCTCGGCCTGTTCCACCTCTTCGAGCGTGGCGCGGAAGCTGGTGACAAGCGTGTGAGGCAGGTTGCGGATGAAGCCGACCGTGTCCGACAGGAGAACCCGGCGGCGGCTGGGCAGCTCGATGGCGCGCAGTTTGGGATCGAGTGTGGCAAACATGCGCGCCGACTCGAGCACCTGCGCGCCGGTGACGGTGTTGAAGAGCGTGCTTTTGCCCGCGTTGGTGTAGCCCACCAGGGCTACCGTGGGCACGGGAACGGCCTCGCGGCGCTGGCGCTGCTGGCGGCGCACGCGGCGCACGGCTTCCAGATCGCGCTTGAGTTGATCGATGCGCCGCTGGATGCGACGGCGGTCGGTTTCGAGCTGCGTCTCGCCGGGTCCGCGGGTGCCTATGCCGCCGCCCAGTTGCGACATAGCTTTGCCGCGCCCCGTGAGGCGCGGGAGCATATATTCGAGCTGCGCCAGCTCCACCTGCAACTGCCCCTCGCGGGTGCGCGCGTGGCGGGCAAAGATGTCCAGGATCAGCTGCGTCCGGTCGAGCACGCGGCACGGCAACGCGGCCTCAAGGTTGCGCAGTTGCGTGGCTGTAAGATCGTGATCGAAGAGAACCAGGTCGGCGTTTGTGGATGCGGCAATCGCGGCAATCTCTTCCACCTTTCCGGAGCCGATCAGCGTTGCAGGATCGGGGCGCGGACGGCGCTGCAGCACCTCGGCCACGACTTCCCCGCCGGCGCTTAGCAGCAGCTCGCGAAATTCGGCGAGCGATGCTTCGGCATCGAGACCTTGCGCCTCATGCGCGGCTGCCAGCGAAGGCTGCGGGTGCGTGGATTGTCGAGAAGTGGGGGATTGCGGAGCGATCTCCTCCGCCGTCGCAGAGTCAAGGCACACACTCTGCGCACGCGCCGCCATCGCGGCTGCGCGGATGTCACGCGAACGGACTCCAAGGTCCACCCCGACGAGGACGGCGCGCTCAGACGGGCCGCTGCCGCGGGTTGCGGCGCTGCCGATCTTGTACGTCAATCGAGGACGCTCCGGCGCTATCTCTGTTCCGCAGTCGCCTGAGGCGCCAACGGTGCCGGCACGGCTGACGGACCGATACCCGACGACACAGCAGCCGGACGGTGTTCGCTATGAATCACGCTCCGGTTGCTGACCACAGTTGAAATCGCGTGTTTGAAAATCAATTGTTCCTGGCTGTTGTTCTCCAGGAGCACGGAATACTTGTCGAAGGACCGAATTTTCCCTGTCAGCTTGACGCCACTGACCAGATAGATCGTAATGGGGGATTTGTCCTTTCGAACCGTGTTCAGAAAGGTGTCCTGAATATTTTGTGCCGGCTTGTTCTCCATGTGCCGATCTCCTGCTTTCTTGATGAAGGTTGGTGGTGCAACTTGCCTTACTGCATACATCAGATGCACGGGACGGCTCCGGAACCCCCGGAGTCGGGTAACCCCGCAATGTGTCAAGATTATAGAGGTTTTACGCCCTTTTCAACACCGGAGGCGCCGGTTCCCCGGTAAAACGGTTACCGTAGGCACCGGCCAGCCAAGCTGCGGGACGCGCAACTTCCATGACTGATAGCATCTAGGTGTGCCAGACACCGCGATTTCATCTCGCGTTTCGGCCCCGGCGGCCCCCGCAACATCAACGCCTGGGCCTACGCCCGTCCCCATGCTGGACCTGAAGCGCCAATATGCCCCCATCCATGAGGAACTGCTGGATGCGCTCGGCCGGGTGCTCGAAACGCAGCAGTTCATCCTTGGCGGCGAGGTGGCCGCATTCGAAAAGGCCGCCGCGGAGCAGTTGGGCGTGTCCCATGCTCTGGGATGTTCGTCGGGCACGGACGCGTTGTGGCTGGCGCTGGCCGCCGCGGGCTTGGGCCCCGGTCAGGCTGTGGTCACCACCCCGTTCAGCTTTTTTGCTTCTGTCAGCGCGATCCTCCGCGCCGGCGCAACTCCGGTTCTGGCAGACATTGACCCCGTCGGCTTCAACCTGGACCCGGCCGCAGTCGAAACCGTACTGAATGGTCCGCGAGGCGATGCGATCAGAGCGATCCTCCCCGTGCATCTCTATGGACAGTGCTGCGATTTTTCTTCTGGCTTTGGACGAGAGCGCGGGCTGACCATCATTGAAGACGCCGCACAGGCCTGGGGCGCCGAGTGGAATGGCGTGAAGGCAGGCGGTCTGGGCGATGTGGCCGCATTCAGCTTCTATCCCACCAAGAACCTGAGCGCCGCGGGCGACGCCGGCATGGTCACTACGAATTCAGATGACCTGGCCGAACGGGTGAAGATGCTGCGCCAGCACGGCATGCGCCGGCGCTACTATCACGATGAGCTGGGCTGGAACGCGCGCATGGATGGCTTCCAAGGCGCTGTGCTCGCGGTGAAGCTCAAATACATTGGGGCATGGACCGATGCGCGCCGTACCCTGGCCGCTCGCTACCACGCCTTATTTGCCCAGGCGGGCTTGGCAGAGGCTGGGCCCTATCCAGTACGTGGCGTCGTTCTGCCGCGCGAGCTGCCGGGCGCACGACACGTCTGGCACCAGTATGTGATTCGCGCTCCGCGCCGCGACGCGTTGCGCGAGTTTCTCTCCGAGCGGGGCATCGGATCGGAGATCTACTATCCTCTGCCGCTCCACCAGCAGGAGGCGCTGAAGGGCCTGGGCTACGCCGCGAGCGATTTCCCCGAGGCCGAGCGCGCCGCGCGCGAAGTGCTGGCCCTGCCCATCTTCCCGGAACTGCGCGAGGACGAGCAGCAGACCGTGGTCGCGGCCATTGCCGAGTTTCTGGGCTAAGGTACTCTTACTTCCACGTGGGACGCCTCTTCGACAAACGTCGCGATCGCCGAGTGATCGCAGTCGCCCTTGCCATCGGCGATCAGCGAGGAAATCATCTGCTGAACTTGCGCGGTTAAAGGCAGGCAAACACTGTTGGCCTCGGCCGTCTTGAGCGCATTGCGCAGGTCTTTCTGATGGAGGCTGATTCGGAAGCCAGGTTTAAAATTGCGCGCGATCAGCATGGGCCCCTTGGCATTAAGCACGGCGCTGCCTGCCAGGCCGCCTTTGACCGCGTTCAAGACCACCTCAGGATTGAGCCCGCACCGCGTGGCCAGCGTGAGCGCCTCGCCCATGG
>CAZMWL010000070.1:0-12055 GCA_964569985.1 uncultured Occallatibacter sp. | reverse complement strand
CCGCGCTCGCCACGGTTGCGTACAACCCATTGGCCATGCGGTGGATCGCGATGATGATTACGCTCGCCGGACTGGCGATGGTTCTCGCGCACAATGTGTGGTCAAAATGCCCGGTGGTGGTCATCATTACTGTTCTGGGATGGCTGACACTCCTCAAGGGCATTGCCTATCTGTTTCTGCCGGCGAGGTGGCTGGCGGGATTCTTCCAGGCAGTGATCAACCGCGGAGCGTGCTTGTACTCGGTAACGGCACTTTTGCTAGTGCTGGGCGCGTACCTGACCTATGAGGGATTCAAGTCGAAGGCCGCCTAGAAGGCCCGCATCGACAGTCCCAGCCGGCCATTACTTCAATTTCATTTCGAAGCCCAGCGGCAGCAGTTCACTGAAGGGCATGATGCGCGTGCCTTCTTTGGCCGGGAAGGCGACGGGCGCATCGGGCAGGATGAACTCGGCCAATACCTGCCGGCAGGCGCCACACGGCGGACTGGGCATGCCGTTCAAATTAGCAACGGCCGCGGCTGCAATGCGAATCTCCGGGCCGAATTGGGAAACGGCCCGCACCAGCGCCGCGCGCTCAGCACAGATGGTGAGCCCGAAGCTCACGTTTTCGACGTTGGTCGCGGTCACGATTTCACCGTTGGTGAGCCGCAGCGCTGCGCCCACACGGAATTTGGAATAAGGCGCATAAGAGTTCTGCGCGGCCTGCTCGGCAAGCTGGAGCAGTTCGTCGAGCGCCGCATCGGTCTGGTTCGTCATAGTGATTGCCCCGACACTCCAGATGGGGCAGATATTAGAGGCTAATGCATTTGCCTCTGGATGTATACATGAGAGCAGCAGGGACCGAGGAAACAAGGGACCAAGAAGGCGGGATGATGCAAATGAGGAGACCCGGCGAATGCCGATTCAACTGCCGCGAGCGTGCTCTGCTGCCATTTCTGTTCCTGAGCGGAATGGCGGTCGTGGTTCTTATCGTCGCGCAGGTCAAAGCGAGCGCAGCGCCGCAGCAGCAATCCGCGCCGGCGCTGTTAGCCGCTCCCGCGCCGGTCTTCGATGTCGCCGCCATCCATCCCCACATCCCCGAACCACATGAGCACAACTCCATCGTCAGCTCACCCTTCGACGGCCACTTTCGAGCGGAGAATGTCTCCGTGGTGATGCTCATCCACTGGGCATACGAAATGCCGGAAACACGAATCCTCGATGCGCCGGGATGGGCCGGCACAACCCATTTCAACATCGATGCCACAGCGGATCCTGCGGTAGACGCCGCATTGCACCAACTGACCTCGGACGCTGGCGAAAAGCAGAAAGAGAAAATGGTGCAGGCGCTGTTGGCCGACCGCTTCAAGCTCGTGACGCATATCGAGACACGGGAACTCCCTATTTACGCGCTGGTTGTCGCCAAGGGCGGCGCAAAACTCGGCGATCCGAAGTATAGTGGCACTACCTTCAACTACAGCCGCGGCCATATCGAGGTGGATGGGTCGAACAGCGTCGCATTTCTCGCCGAAGAGCTGTCGAAGGAAACCGGCCGTAATGTGGTGGACAAGACCGGGATCACCGGCCGCTACAACCTCAAGCTGCAATGGACTCCAGACGACGCTGCTGCCGATTCCGGCCCTTCGCTCTTCACCGCGCTCGAGGAGCAACTGGGCCTTAAACTGGAGCCCGCCAAAGGTCCGGTGCAGGTTCTGGTCATCGACCACGCGGAGATGCCGTCGGCCAACTAGGTCGGTGGCCGCATGAATTCGTATTTGTTGAGTTCGTGCTGTCCCATCCTTTCGCCCCAAAATGGGCGAAAGGATGGGGCACGGAAGGTTTTTCTTCAACCGGTCAGAGACCAAGGCGGGCCGTCTCCATCGGCTTGTTTCCTCGTTCCCTTGACCCCTTGTCCCCGCGTTTCTCAAGTTGCGCGCCGTCTTTCCGATAAGGCTCTTGAGTGCCCGTGGCCCGGAGTGCGAACCCGGCGCACGGACGAGTGGGAGCCATGGACGATCTGACTAGGGAGTTCCTGATCGAGAGCCAGGAAGGGCTGGACCGCATGGAGTGCTGCCTCACCCAGTTGGAGGAGCGGCCGCAGGATAAGGAACTCCTGGCGGAAATTTTCCGCTCCGTGCACACCATCAAGGGCACCACGGGATTCCTGGGCTTTAAGCGCCTGGAAAAGCTGGCGCACGCCGGCGAAAGTCTGCTGGGCCTGCTGCGCGACGGCAAAATGACCGCAGGCGCTACTGTGATCACGGTGTTGCTGCATCTGCTGGACGGTTTGCGCGAGCTATTGAAAACGATTGAAGCCGCGGGCAGCGAGGGCGACGGGGACGACGACGCGTTGATTGCGCAGCTCGAAGCACTGCAAGCTCCGGCAGCGCAGGTGAAAGCGCAGGGCGCGCGCCTCGCTCGCGAAGCTGCCGCGGTCAAGTCAGGCGCCCGTGCCGTTGCTGCTGCCGCGGAACTGGAGCCGGCCTCCGCAAAACCGGCCCACGTCACCGCTGCGTCCTCCACCCCGGTCCAACTGCAGGCGCCGGAGCCCGTGGAAGCTGTCGCCGACGCCGCGGCCCTGACGCCCGCCGAAGCCGCCAAAGCACGGGCGCAGGGAGCCGCTTCAGAAAGCACGTTGCGCGTGGACGTAACCCTGCTGAACCGCATGATGAATCTGGTAGGCGAACTGGTGCTCACCCGCAACCAGGTGCTGCAGGCCACGGCCGCCGATCCCAACATGACGCTGCTTTCGCGCCGCCTCGACATGGTCACGGCCGATCTTCGCGAATCCGTGATGAAGGCGCGCATGCAGCCGGTCTCCAACGTCTTCTCCAAGATGCCGCGCCTGGTCCGCGATTTGACCCATGCGCTGGGCCGCCGGGCTCGCCTGCAGATGGAGGGCCAGGAGACGGAGCTCGACAAGAGCCTGCTCGAAGCCATCAAGGATCCGCTGACGCACGCGGTGCGCAATGCGCTCGATCACGGCATTGAGCCGCCGGCCAAGCGCGAGGCCGCGGGCAAAGATCCCGAAGGCACCCTGACGCTGCGCGCGGCCCAGGAGGGCAGCCACGTGGTCATCGAGGTCTCTGACGACGGCGCCGGCATTGCGGTCGACAAAATTCGCAACAAGGCCATCGAGCGCGGGCTGCTTTCGGCAGAGCGCGCCGCGCAGCTGGGCGAGCGCGATTTGCTACAGCTTGTCTTCCTGCCCGGATTCTCCACGGCGGCCGCGGTAACCAACGTAAGCGGGCGCGGGGTGGGCATGGACGTGGTCCGCACCAACGTGGAAAAGATCGGCGGCAAGGTGGAGATCGATTCGCGCCTGGGCAAGGGCGCCACGTTGCGCATGCGCATTCCGCTGACGCTGGCCATTATTCCCGCGCTCATCGTGCGCAGCATCAGCCAGAGTTTCGCGCTGCCGCAGGGCGCGCTCTCTGAGCTGGTGCACATTCCGCCCGAGCGGGCCGCCACGGCCATCGAATGGATGGAAGGCGCGCCGCTCTACCGGTTGCGCGGCCGTCTGCTTCCGCTGGTGTTTCTGGACCGGCTGCTGATGCCGGGCCGCGAGTGCAAGCTCTACACCGATCGCGACAACTTCATCGCCGTGCTCGACGCCGATGGCCGCCGCTTCGGACTGGTCGTCGATTCACTTGCCGATCCCGAGGAGATCGTGGTGAAGCCGTTGAGCGCAGTGCTCAAGGATATCGGAATATTTTCCGGGGCCACGGTTCTGGGCAATGCCGATCTTGCCCTCATTCTCGATCCCGGATTGATCGCCATCAAGACCGGCGTGACCATGGGCAACGAGGAGGAATCCGCTCAAGGCGCGGAAGAGGAGAGCGAGAACGAAGCCGCTCACATGCGCTTTCTGCTGGTGGAAGTGGCGGGGCGTCAGGCCGCGGTGCCGCTAGCCGACGTGCTGCGCATCGAGCAGCTTCCGCTTTCGCGGGTCGAATACATCGGCTGCCGGCCGGTGCTCAACTTCGAAGGCCAGCTGCTGCCGGTTGAGGACGCGGGCGGCGTTTTGGCCGCGGCCGCGGCCGAGGGCAATCCCGAGGCCCAGGTGGTGGTAGTGGTTTGCCGCGACGGCAATCGCCACGTGGGCGTCGCGGTGTCACACGTGCTCGACGTAACTTCCGGCAGCAATCTTTCCGCGGCCGGGACGGGAACGCGCACGGAGGGGGTGACGCTGCTGAAGGATCGCGTGACCGGCGTGGTCGATTTGTGCGGCGTGCCGCCGCTGCCCGCCCATGAAGGCGCGCCTGAGGACTGGCAACCGACAGCGGAGGTTTCCCGATGAGTAAGGGGATAAGCGCATTCGATCGCGAGCAGAAGAATGAAGCGCTGGTGGAGGTGTGCTCCGTGCGGGCAGGCGCGACGCTGTTCGGCATTCCCATCCAGCACATTCTTGAGATTGTGGGCTCGGCCCGTCCGCAGCCCATTCCGCTGGCGCCGGGCTTTGTGGGCGGCCTGATGCACTATCGCGGCGACGTGCTCACCACGGTAAGCCTGCGCTATCTGCTCGACCTTCCTCCCCTCGACGGCGCGCAGGACATCCTGGTGCTGGAGAGCGCGGGAGGATGCTTCGGGCTGCTGGTGGACTCGGTGGGCGAGGTGCTCACCGTCTCCGGGATCGACTACGAGCCCAATCCCTCAATTCTCGACGAGCGGCGCCGGGCGTTGCTGGCGGGCGCGTACAAGCTCAAAGACAGCCTGCTCGTCATGCTCGATCCCGAACGGCTCGATCCAGTGCGGCTGGACCCAGCGCGACCTGACGCGGCGCGCGTAGGCGCGGCCCAGGCGGCTTAGAGATTGCTGCAAGCATCTGTGCCAGGAGGAACATCATGCGCGCATTGATCGTCGACGACTCGCGCTTCGTAAGGGGCTACTTGCGCGGCATGCTCGAGGAACGCGGGATCGCGTGCGACGAGGCTGCCGACGGCCGTGCGGGGTTGGAACTGCTGCGCGGCAACTTGAGCTTCGACCTGGCGCTGGTGGATTGGAACATGCCGGTGATGAACGGCCTGGAGATGCTGCACCAATTGCGCGCCGATGGCTACCGCGACCTGAAGGTGATGATGGTGACCACCGAGGCCGAGAACGAATACATCGTGCGCGCCCTCGAAGCCGGAGCCGACGAATATCTGATGAAGCCCTTCGATGACGAGGCCCTGAACGAAAAACTGGCCATGCTTGGCCTGGTGGAAGCCTGACTTATGACGGCCGTAAACCGCATTCGGGTTCTCATCGTGGATGACTCCGCCGTGATGCGGAGCCTGCTGCGCTCTGTCATCCTCTCCGATCCCGGCCTGGAAGTGGCCGGAACTGCGGCCGACGGCGCTTCGGCGCTGGAGTCTCTCCGGCTCGAGCGTCCCGATCTGATTGTGCTCGATGTCGAGATGCCGGTGATGGACGGCCTGGCGACGCTGCGCGAGTTGCGCACGCGCGACCACGAAGTGCCGGTGATCATGTGCAGCTCGCTTACGCAGCGCGGCGCCCGAGTGACCATGGAAGCGCTGGCGGGCGGGGCAAGCGACTATGTAGCCAAGCCCAGCGGCCAGGCGGGGCGGGAATCCGCCATGCAGGCGCTGGCGCAGGAGCTCATTCCCAAGATTCGCGCGCTCACCGGCCACCTGCAAGCGCGGCCCGCTGCTTCTGCCGTGCCGCGTACGGTGCTGCCCATGACCCCGGCGCCGCATGTGCCTGCCAGGCCGTTGGTGCTCGCCATCGGCGTCTCCACCGGCGGCCCTGCGGCGCTCGACGTTCTTCTGCCGGAACTGCCCGCCGGCTTTCCGCTTCCGGTTCTCATCGTGCAGCACATGCCCGAAGTCTTTACGCGGCTGCTTGCCGACCGCCTGAGCCGCCGCTGCGCTTTGCGGGTTTCGGAAGCCGTGGAAGGCATGCCCGCAACTGCCGGCTGCATTTACATTGCGCGTGGCAACTGGCACATGGAATCGGTGGCCGCGGCACGTCCCGGCGCACCGGCCACGATTCACCTGGCGCAGGATCCGCCGGAGAACCATTGCCGTCCCTCCGTGGACACGCTGTTTCGCTCGGCAGCGCGCGTGTACGGCTCCGGCGTACTGGCCGTGGTGCTTACGGGGATGGGATATGACGGTCTCGCGGGTTCGCGCATGGTTCGCGAACAGGGCGGATCCGTTCTGGCGCAGGATCAGGCCACGAGCACAGTGTGGGGCATGCCCGGAGCCGTGACCGAGGCCGGCCTCGCCTACAAGGTGCTTCCCCTTGCCGCGATCGCTCCCGAGATCCTGCGCGTCACCGGCCACGCTGCTGCACTGCCTGCCGAAGTGCGCAACTTTGCGCGGATGGTGGTTTAGCGATGGAACAAAGCGTGGGCCCCGAGTACGGCTACCTCCGCCAGCTCGTGTTCGGCGTGTCGCATAATGTTCTCGACGCCTCGCGCGATTACCTCTTCGACACCCGTCTCACCAAGGTGCTGCGCAACCAGGGCATCACGCGGCTCGACGAACTGGTGTGCAAGCTGCGCGCCCAGAGAAATCCTGCGCTGGAGCGCGAGGTCGCGGAGGCCATGACCATCAATGAGACGAGCTTCTTCCGCGATCTGCGCCCCTTCGATCTGCTGCGCCAGGAGTTGCTGCCCAAACTCATTGAGGCGCGCCGCTTTCACCGCACGCTCCGCGTGTGGAGCGCCGCCTGCGCTACCGGCCAGGAGGCCTATAGCCTGGCCATGATGCTGCTCGAGCACTTTCCCATGCTGGTCGGCTGGAAGATCGTGATCGAAGGCACCGACATCTCAAATGAAGTCATCCAGCGCGCGCAAGCCGGCCTGTATCACCGCATCGAGATGAATCGCGGATTGCCCGCGCGCTACGTAGTCCGCTACTTTGACCGCGCCGGCGAAGATTGGATCGTCAAACCCGAGGTCCGCAAGCTGTGCCATTTCCGCCAGGCCAATCTCTGCGGCGGATCGCTGCCGTTCAACCGCACCAGCGATTGCTTCGATGTGATCTTTCTCCGCAACGTCATGCTCTACTTCGATCAGCCCACGCGCCGCACGCTCCTCGCCGGCATGCACCGCCTGCTCGCTCCCGACGGCACGCTGTTCCTCGGCTCCAGCGAGCAGCCCACAGACATGTCAATGTGGAAACCCGCCCTCGCCGGCGGGGCCTGCTACTACCGTCCGCGGATTCCCAGCTAGGGTCTGCTCATCTGCAATCGCGCGCCTCGGCCGTAGTAGTATCCTGACTAGTCTTCCAGATCAACTGGCTCGGATCGTTCCAGCAAGAGGACGTCATGCGTTCGAGAACCGCGTTGCTTCCGCTCTTTCTTCTCGCTGTCACCCTTTCCACCGCAAAAATTGAAGCGCAGGCGCCGTTTCCGGCCCAGATCGGCAACTCGGTCGTGGCGTTGACGGGCCCGTGGAAGTTCCATCCCGGCGACGATCTGGCCTGGGCGCAGCCCGGCTATGACGACTCGAAATGGGCGCCGATGGACCTGACGCCACCGGAAGGGTCTTACGATCCCACCCTCGGTTCAGGCGGCTTTGTGCCCGGCTGGACTGCAAAGGGCTATCCCAAGCTGACAGGCTTTGCCTGGTACAGGCTGCGTGTGAGGGTCGAAAACAACGCGGCCACCGCCGCGCAGTCGGCGCTGGCTCTCAAGATGCCCGAAAACGTCGATGACGCCTACCAGGTCTACGCCGACGGACAGTTGATTGGAGAGTTCGGGCGCTTCGAGCCCGGCCACGTCGCCTATTACAACTCCCAGCCCCGCACTTTTCCGCTACCCGCCGGCACCGGCAACCAGGTGGTCACCATCGCCATCCGCATGTGGATGGATGCCTCGACGCCCTTCCTGGCGCAGGATGCTGGAGGGCTCCATGCAACGCCGCTTTTGGGCCAGGCCCCGGCCATAGACGCCATGCTGCGCCTCGATTGGGCTGCGGTTGACGAGTTTCAGGCGTCGATCATTCTCCGGCTGCCGTTGCTGATTGTGGTTACGTTGCTGGCTTTTACCCTCTACTGGCTCGACCGCGCGGAGCGTGCCTACATCTGGCTGGGATGGGCCTGCCTTTTCCATGCACTCAACTCCATTGCCAGCCTGATCGGTTACTACACAACCTGGATGTCGATGATTGGAGAGAATCTCCTGATTGACGTCATTTTCGGAACCCTGCCCTTCGCATTCTGGATGATTTTTTGGGGCTACTGGTTCCGGCTCGAGGAGATCCGCCTGGTGCGGCGGGTTACCTGGGGACTTGTGGCCGTGCTGATTGTGGCCACGACGATGCTGCGCGCGCCTCTTTACGGCGGCATCATACCGGCGGCGGCTTCAAGCTGGCTGTTTCCGCTCACGATTGTCGTCAAGCTGCTGCTGGGGCTGCTCTTCCTCTGGGTCGCTTACCGCGGCATTCGCCGCCAGGGAGCCGAAGGCTGGCTGGTTCTGCCCGCTGTCCTCCTCATGTTCTTCTGGCTCTACTCGGATGAGCTCACTATGTTGCGCGTCCCCCTCACCTTCCATTTCCTGGGCATGGTGCTTAACGTGGGTCAGATCGCGATCGTTTTGATGCTGGCCGTCATGTCGGTGCTCCTGCTGCGGCGGTTCATCAGCGGCCAGCGGGAGAAGGAGCGACTCGAATCCGAGATGGAGCAGGCGCGCAGCGTGCAGCAGGTGCTGATTCCCGAGGCGCTGCCCATCGTGAAGGGCTTCGCGATTGAAAGCGACTACCGGCCGGCCCGCCAGGTGGGCGGCGACTTTTTCCAGATCGTGGCTCTGGGCGATGGCGGTGTGCTGGCAGTCATCGGGGACGTGAGCGGCAAGGGCATGCCGGCGGCCATGACGGTTTCGCTGCTGGTGGGAACGTTGCGCGCCGAGGCTCGCCACACCGACAGCCCCGCCCAACTGCTGACGGCCATGAATACGCGCATGATAGGCCGCAGCAAGGACGGCTTTACCACCTGCCTGATCGTGCGCGTGGACGCGGATGGCAAAGTATCAGCGGCCAACGCCGGACATATGCCGCCCTACCTCAACGGACAAGAGACGCCCGTGGCCAACAGCCTTCCGCTGGGCCTGAGCATGGGTGCAAAATACGGCGAGTCCACGTTACAAATGGAGATGGGAGACCGTCTGACGCTGCTCACCGACGGCGTGGTCGAAGCCCGCAATGCCGCGGGCGAATTGTTTGGTTTCGAGCGCGCGGCAGAAATGGCGCGCCAGCCGGCCGCAGTCATCGCTGAGGCTGCGCAGCAATTTGGACAGCAGGACGACATCACCGTGCTCACGCTGCATCGCGTGGCAAAAGAAGAGTCGCTGCCACAAAAGGCGCCGATGGCGCTCTCACCCGCCTGAGCGTGCCCGGCCCAACCTCGCACGGACCTGTACGATGACCTTGGGAGCGGAGGGAGAAATGAATTCTCTGGAACGGTTCAAAGTTGCGCCCGGATCCAAAGTGAAGTTCAAGAAGATCGATCCCGGATTCACGGACGGCCACAAAAGCCACAAGTCGGCGGCTGAGGAGATCGCCCATTATCAGGAAAAACTCCGCGAACTCCAGGACCTGCTTTACGCAGAGCACGGCCATTCACTTCTCATTTGCCTGCAGGCCATGGACACCGGCGGCAAAGATGGCGTGATCAACCACGTGCTGGGCGCGATGAACCCGCAGGGTTGCCGCGTGGCGGCATTCAAGCAACCCTCCGCAGTGGAGGCTGCCCACGATTTTCTATGGCGCGCGCACAAGGCCGCGCCTGCCCGCGGCGAAGTGGTCATCTTCAACCGTTCGCATTACGAGGATGTTCTGGTGGTGCGCGTGCACAATCTGGTGCCGAAAGCGGTCTGGTCGCACCGTTACGATGAGATCAACGACTTCGAGCGCAACCTGGCCGCGAACGGCACCCAGATTCTAAAGTTCTATCTGCACATTTCCAAGGAAGAGCAACTGAAGCGTTTCAAGGAGCGGCTCGACGACCCCAGCAAGCACTGGAAGATCAGCGAGGCCGACTACAAGGAGCGCGGCTTCTGGGACGATTACGTTGCCGCTTACGAAGAAGCACTCTCCCAGTGCAGCACCGCCCATGCGCCGTGGTATGTGATCCCCGCCGACCACAAGTGGTTTCGCAACCTGGCCATCGCGCGCATCGTCGTCGAGCATCTGGAGTCGCTGAAGATGCAGTATCCCAAGCCCACGGTCGATTTGAAGTGTATCCGCCGCGAGTACCACGCCGCGGAAAAAGACGCGTAGCGCCCGGGGAAATTGAGCCCGCCCTGCGCTTCGACCGTGCGCTCTTGCCATCTGGTCCCAAGGAAACATCCAACGAACGAATTCACGCCGGCGTCGACGAGGCACGGCCTGTAACTAGTCAGAGGCGCAGGATTGGTGTTCAACCGGCAACTTCCGAGTAGACCGTGATCCGCTCGGAACGGTTCACTCACCATAAGCTGACTTGCCGGCAGTAATCCTTATTCGCCATTGCCATTTGATGGAGTACGCAACCCGAGTCGGCATACAATACAGGGCTTGGAGCATTCTTCGAGGACAGATGGCCCGCAGATCAGTTCTGATTATCGTTTGTTTCGCGCTTTTGTCCGGCGCGGCCTGCTTTGGTCAATCCATCGTCGTCAACAGAATTGCTCTCCTGCAAACACGGCTGATTCAAACGACGAAAAGTATCGGCACTGCTTTTGTGGTGAATGTCGACAGCCGCGAATACTGGATCACGGCGAAACACATCTTCACTGGCATCGAGAATGCGCCGCCCGGTATCTTCACGACGAAGACCGTTCAGGCCAATCTCCTGCTCCCTTACAGCAGAGGCGATCAAGAACAGGATAAGAAGTGGGTTACGATCAAATTCACTACCATCGATCCTGGCAAAGACATCGACATCCTGGTGCTAGCACCCGACCATTCCTTGACCAAGTTTCTACCCGCAGGCAGCATGAAATTGGCAAGCGATGCCGACCCTGCGGACGAACACGCTCTCGTGCCAATCGGTGGAGACTGTGAGTTCTTAGGCTACCCCTATGGCAGCGGTTGGAGGGCGAATATACCTGGCTACGCCGCGAAACAACCTTCGAAGCCGCCCGCTCCAGGAAGCGGAGTCAAATTGTCAGCGACCACTGCCTGGGCCTGGTCGCCTTTCGTAAAACACTGCACTCTTTCCGCCTCCATGGTCCAGAACGGCATTACCGTCTTCGTCCTCGACGGCATCAATAACCTCGGCTTCTCCGGCGGCCCAGTGGTGACAGGAAACGGTGCTTCTTTGGAGGTCTTCGCAGTGGTCTCCGGCTTCCACGCCGAGCCGCTGGAGGTCCTGCCCGCGCCCGAACCAGGACAAGCCTACGTAAGT
The DNA here is from genome assembly GCA_964569985.1 of uncultured Occallatibacter sp. Classification (GTDB taxonomy): domain Bacteria; phylum Acidobacteriota; class Terriglobia; order Terriglobales; family Acidobacteriaceae; genus Telmatobacter. The sequence goes on along the minus strand of CAZMWL010000070.1, from coordinate 744 downwards.
CCGATCCCTCCCCCGCCCCCGCTGCCAGGGCAAAAATCTAAACAGCAACCCAAGCAAGTTGTCGAATCGAACTCCGGGCTGATCATGGCCTACGACATCACTCCTGCGATCAAAGCAATTCACGCCAACCCAATTGGCCCTCCGCTCATAGAGCCGGACGGAAACATAAAGTAACCGCATTTAGCTTCCTATTCACAAACGAAGCATCATTCGACTTGTCTTCAAAACTGTTTCGTCAATCTGCGTCAGTTCTGTGATTAGTCCTGTGAAACGCCGCGGGGTCCGGAAATGGGTCATCACCTGGTCGGTCGCCTACTCGGAAGTAATGTTCTGGTAAACACCTGCGAGTTCGGCTCAATTCGAGCACAACTGGACAACTCGGCTCTTATCCAAAACTCGGAATTCTTAAGCAGAGCCGCCGAGGACTAGAACCCATTCATGAAGCGCGTTCATGCACTCTTGGCCAGCGAACGCATGACGAATTCGGGGTCAGCGGCAATGACGATTAGAAGCGCCCGCGCGGCAGCTTCCGGCTGGCGGCGGCCTGACTCCCAATGACGCACGGCATCGACTGATAGGCCGAAACTCTCGGCGAAACGTCCCTGGCTGAGACGCAGGCGCTTGCGGATGCCCCGTACGTCCACGCTCTCAGGCAAAGTGACCTTGTAACCCTTGCGCTTACCTTCCATGTAGGCGCGGGCTTCTGCCGTTCCCTTGGCCATCTCCTGAAACAATTTGCTCATC
>CAZMWL010000069.1:0-13537 GCA_964569985.1 uncultured Occallatibacter sp. | reverse complement strand
CAACACGCACCACGAAAACCTGCAGATGGCCTATCACTACTGGCGCGGCACGCCCTTGGGCGAAATCCTCCTCGAAGAGGAGAACCGCTTCGGTAAGTGGCTTTCGTACAATCTCCTGCCCGAGCCCGGCCAACCCTTCTGGGTGGCCAACCGCAGCATCGAATGCCGCCAGCAGCATTCCATCTTTCCCGCCGTCGATACGCCGCTGGCCGATCGCTGCCTCATCATGCGCGCCTTCGCCACGCCGCCTGAGCGTCGCGCCGAGCAGATCCACGCCGCCCGCGAAAAAATGGAAAAGCTGTGGCCGCAGGTCGATCCGCTTCCCGTGGGTGAGTTCAGCGCTCTGTCGCCGTACGTTTTTTTGCAGCGCGCGCACTATGACTGGCATCCCACTGCCGCGCAAATGGCCGAAGCGCGCAAGCTGCTGCGGCCGCTGGCCACAACGTCCTTCATTGAACAGATGAAAGACACACGCGAGCCCATCGTCTTCACCTACATCCGCCGTCCCGGCTACTACGCGGCCTTCGCGTCAGCGCCCAAAGTTATCTCGGAGCAGCAGCGCCTCGGCCTCACCTTCATCTGGACGCCCCAAAAAGGCGTGCTGCTGCAATCGCAAACCAACGGCAGTGAGACCGCATGGGGCACCTCGGCCGGCAGCGCACTGCCTGTCGAAGCAACCGGCCTCGATGCCACCTACAGCAACGGCAATACCGTGGTCCGCTACCCGCTCCCCGGCGGCGGAAATAAAACCGTCACCTTTGCCGACGACCGCATTCGCGTCACCGTGGAACGCAACGGCGAGATCGTCGAGCGCGTCCCCGTCTTCGATCCCGCCTGCGTGGTCTCCATGGCCCAAATCAAGGCCGGTCCCGCACCGGCGCGCAGGTTCGGCCAGGCACCCGCTCCCTGCGCCAATCCTGAGGCCGGCTGCCCCAACTCCGAAGGTCCCGTTCCAGGCAAGACTTTGTCTGTCGTCGAGTTGCGCGCCACCGGCAAGCTGGAGTATGAGATCCGGCCCGTCGCCTGAAGAGATGAGGGTTAGCGTCCGGTTCGCGATTCCCACAATACCGCGCCGCAATTCACACCCAACAGGCCACCGGGAATTGCCCTAAACTCATTCTTGAGATGGCCACCGTCCCCGACCTCACCCTCGATGCCGGATTGCCCGCGAACGTCGACGCGGAAAAGACCATCCTGGGCGCGATCCTGCTCGATAACGCCGCCCACGCCGAGGCCGCCGAGCACATCAGGCCCGACGATTTTTCGCTCGACTCGCATCGCCGCATCTTCTTGCGCATGAGCGAGTTAATCGACACTGGCCGGGCTGTCGATATCGTCACCCTTGCCAATGAGCTCTCCCGCTACAAAGAAGTCGAGGCCGTCGGCGGCGTAGCCTACCTGGCCTCGCTCACTGAGGGCTTGCCCCGCCGCCCGGTGATCGAAGATTACATCCGCATCGTCAAAGACAAGAGCCTGTTGCGCCGGCTCATGGGCATCTGCTCGGCCGCCATCGCCAAGGCCGCCGACCAGAGCCAGGATGCCATCGGTGTCCTCGACGAAACCGAATCGCAACTGCTCGAAGTCAGTCAGTCCGGCCTCACGCAGGGCCTGCAGTCGATCGAAATCATCGTCCGCGACTCCTTCGGCTCCATCGACAATCTCTACGATCACAGAGGCGACGTCACGGGCCTCCGCACCGGCTTCACCAAGTTCGACGAGATGACGAGCGGATTGCAGAAGGGCGAGCTCATCATCATCGCCGCCCGCCCCTCCATGGGCAAAACCGCGCTCGCCATCAACATCGCGCAAAATGCTGCGCTGCGCTTCGGAGCTGTTGTAGCGATCTTCAGTTTGGAAATGAGCCGCGAGTCCCTCCTCCGCCGCATGCTGGCCTCGCAAGCCAGCGTCGACCAGCAAAAAATCCAAAAAGGCTTCTTCGGCCGCGACGAGCAGGAGAAGCTCCAATCCGCGCTCAACCTTCTCGTGGAGTCGCGCATCTTCATTGACGATTCCGCCAGTTCAACCATCGCTGAAATGCGCGCCAGAGCGCGCCGTCTCAAGCAGAATGCCGGTGGCCTCGACCTGGTCATGATCGACTATCTCCAGCTCATGTCGGCGACCATGCCCGGCGCCAGCAAGAGAGGCTTCGAAAACCGCGTCCAGGAGGTCTCAGCCATTTCCCGTGGCCTCAAAGCCATGGCCAAGGAGCTCCAGGTTCCCGTCATCGCTCTCTCCCAGCTCTCGCGCAGCAACGAAAAACGCGACGACAAGCGCCCCATGCTCAGCGATCTCCGCGAGTCGGGTTCCATTGAGCAGGATGCCGACGTGGTCGCCTTCATCCACCGCGAGGCCTACTACAACCGCGACCCGAATCTGTCGGTCGAAGAAAGGACCGAAGCGGAGATCATCGTCGCCAAGCAGCGCAACGGTCCCACGGGCATCGTCAAGATGCGCTGGGACGCGGCCTTGACGCGCTTCGATGGCGCGGATACGCATTATGAGAGCGAGTAAGCGCCTCATCCGCCCGCTTCCCTTGCGTCCCCTTCCCCTGCATCGCTATCTTTGACCAGGTATCTTGACAAAAAACAGGGAAGTTTTTCATGGACGTTCTCAAATACCTCTTCGAGCAGCACTTTCATTCGCCGGCTGAACGCGTGCAGCCCCTTCAGGGCCAGCTCGGCGGCTCGGGACGCAATATCATCCGGCTGGCCGGCTCGGGCCACACCGCCGTCGGCATTCTCTACTCCGTGCGCGAAGAGAATCTTGCCTTTCTTGAGTTCTCCCGCCACTTTCGCCGCCATGGCCTGCCTGTTCCCGAGATTTACGCAGAGGATCTGGCCCATGGCGCTTACATCGAAGAGGATATGGGCGACACCACGCTCTTTGAATTCCTCAGCGACCATCGCAACGGCGATGCCATCGCGCCCGAGGTTGTCGCAGCCTATCGTAAAGTTGTCGCAGAGCTGCCGCGCTTTCAGGTCGAAGCGGGCCGCGACCTCAATTACAAGGTCTGCTATCCCCGCTCCAGTTTCGACCGCCAGTCCATCGCCTGGGACTTGAACTATTTCAAGTACTACTTCCTGCGCCTTGCCGGCATCCCCTTCAACGAGCAGGCGCTCGAACTCGACTTCAGCCGTTTGACCAAGCTGCTGCTCGCCGCTCCGCACGATTATTTTCTCTATCGCGATTTTCAATCGCGCAACGTGATGCTGCGCGAGGGACAACCGTGGTTTCTCGACTACCAGGGTGGCCGCAAGGGCGCGCTGCACTACGACATCGCCTCGCTGCTCTACGACGGCAAAGCCGACCTGCCTCCGGCTTTGCGCCAGGAGTTGCTCGACCACTATCTCGACGCGCTCGCTGGCTACATCGATCTTGACCGCGGCGCATTCATGGAGCATTACTACGCCTACGTCTACGTGCGCATTCTGCAGGCGCTCGGCGCCTACGGCTTCCGCGGTTTTTACGAGCGCAAGGCGCACTTTCTGCAAAGCGTTCCCTACGCGCTCAAAAACCTTCGCTGGCTGGCTCACAATGTCCGCCTGCCGGTGGCGTTGCCTTCGCTGCTCGACGCCCTTCAGGCAATGCAGGCTTCGGAAAAACTACTCAACCTCTCCGCGCCCGCGCCCGGGCTCACGGTCCGCGTCTTCAGCTTTTCGTTTCATAACGGCATCCCCGCCGACGAATCCGGAAACGGCGGAGGCTTCGTATTTGACGGGCGCAGCCTGCCCAACCCCGGACGCGAAGAGCAATACCGCCAACTTACCGGCAAGGATGAGCCCGTCATCGAGTATCTTGACCGTCAACCGGGCGTGCATGAGTTTCTCGATCACGCATTTGCTCTTGTCGACTCGAGCGTAGCGAATTATCGTCAACGCGGGTTCTCCAATTTGATCGTCTCGTTCGGCTGTACGGGCGGCCAGCACCGCTCCGTCTATCTCGCCGAGCATCTGGCGGAACATCTGCGTGGCACGAATGGTGTGGATGTTAAAGTGCGCCACATGCAACTCGAGAAACTTGGCTGGGAGAATCCCCCGCAATGAAGGCTATGGTGTTCGCGGCCGGCCTGGGCACGCGCCTGCGCCCCCTCACCGACGATCGCCCCAAGGCGCTGGTCACCGTCGCCGGCCGCACCCTGCTTGAAATCACACTCTCTCGCCTGCGCACCTTCGGCGTCCGCGAAGTCATCGTGAATGTCCATCACTTTGCCGATCAGGTGGTCGCGTACCTCGCCGCCAACCAGAATTTCGGCATGAGGATCGAGATCTCGCACGAAGAGGCTTTACTCGATACTGGCGGAGGCCTCAAAAAAGCCGCATGGTTTTTTCTTGAGTCCGGCGCCAGTGCCGGCGAACCTTTCCTCATTCACAACGTCGACGTGCTCAGCACCATCGATCTCACGCGCATGGCGCAATTTCACGCGCAACGCAACGCCCTGGCCACACTCGCCGTCGCCGTGCGCACCACGTCGCGCCCATTGCTCTTCGATGCCAACGGCCAGCTCCGAGGTCGTGGCATGGCGAATGAGACCCAAACCATGGGTGCCCCCGGTACCTCGCGTTCGGGGACCGGGGTTAGTGCAACTGCTGGCCCCACCCATTCCGAGACGGCCCTCGCCTTCTCCGGCATTCACGTGGTTTCGCCGCGCATCTTCGCCAAACTCGAAGAAGAGGGGACCTTTTCCATCATCGATGCCTACGTGCGCCTCGCCAAGCATGGTGAGCCCATCCTCGGCTTCCGCGCCGATGGTGCCTATTGGCGTGATCTCGGCCGGCCCAACGACCTCATCGCCGCCGAACGCGATATTGCAGACGGAACCTATCCAGCGGATTGACCCAGCCCGCGCAGCGGGCAAAAGATGGTAGCCCCAGGCGCAAGCCTGGGGTCGGCGAGCAACGTTCAATGCAGCCAGCCCGCTTCCGCGGGCGAAAGAAAATGGTTCTGAGCCCTCCCTACACCTTGCAAATCAAATTGTTGTCCAGCACGTCGAAGTCAATCTCCGCGCCCAGCCCCGGGCCCTCCGGCACGTGCACAAACCCCTCGGCATCGATCCTGATGGGATTCTTCACGCCGAAGCAGAATGGCTCCTGCGGAATCAGCACCTCAAAGTACTCACAGTTGCGAATGGCACAGCTCACGTGCAGGTTGGCCGCATCCAGCAGGGCATTGGTCGTGGTGTGCACCTCGCAGTTCACGCCGAAGGCCTCGCACAGCGCCGCGGTCTTCATCAATCCCGTCACGCCGCCTTTCCACGACACGTCGCTGCGCACAATGTCCACGGCGCGTTGCGTCAGGTACTGCGTGGTCCCAAACAATCCTCCCGGTGTTGACTCCACACCCGCAATGGGAATCTCCAGCGCGCGGCACAGCTCCTGGTAGCCGTAGAGGTCGTAGTCCGAAAGCGGCTCTTCGAACCAGTAATAGTTCAGTCGCTCCAGTTCGCGCCCGATCCGCAACGCCTGCTGTTGCGTGTAGCCGGCCACGGGATCGCTCATCAGCACCATCGCGGCGCCCAATTCCGAGCGCAACGCACGGTACGCTTCCACATCCCGCGCCGGATCGCCCCAGGGATGGATTTTGTACGCCCGGTAGCCCAGGTCGCGATACTCCTGCGCCTGCTGCACGAAAGCGTCAATCGTAGGCAGGATCAACGAGCTGGCATACGCCGGCAATTGGGTGCGATAGGCGCCCAGCAATTGGTAGAGAGGCAGCCCCGCAGCCTTCGCGCCCAGGTCCCACAGCGCCACGTCCACCGGCCCGTGCGCGTAGATGGGCAAAAATCCCCACCAGCGATCCATGCGCCGCACCTGCTGCCATAGCAACTCGCGGTTCAGCGGATCCTGCCCGATGAGCAGTGGGCGAATGATCGACCCGATCAGGTGCGCCGTGGCTTGCCCCGAGCGGCCGCCCCACGCAAACGCGTGCCCCTCCAGTCCCTCATCCGTCTTGATCTGCAAAAAGACGATATCGTGCGCGGCCCTGCCGCCCTTCACGCCCGCCGTCACCATCTCCGAATGCGGATTGGCGATCACACTGATGCCGATGTCAGTAATCTTCATGCTCATTCACTCTTTCACGCACTCACACCTTCACACTCGCACCCGTTCACTCCGCATCCACCGGATACCCGCGGCTCACGTAGCTGTCGATGATCTTGGCGTAGACCTGCTTCCATCCGCCCTCGCGCTCCTCCGGCGGAATCCCATCCGGCCAAACGCTGATATATAGATAATGCAGTTCCCGGTCGTCCAGCGCATTCTCCACCCAGTGCTCGCTGCGCGGAGGCACAAACGCCACCGCCGGAGCCCGCACCTGTTTCATCTCCCCGCCGATATACACCCGGGCCTCGCCGCTCCAAAACAGGTAGATCTGCATGAAGGTCTCGTGGCGGTTCGGCGGCGTGGTGCCGCCCGGCCGAACCATCTGCAGCACCGCCTCGCAGGCCCCGGTTTCGTCGCGGGGCAGCAGCATCACAAACTCGTTGCCCGCGCAGCGAAAGGCCTCTCCTTCGCTGAATTGCCTGATGAACATCGATCGCTCCTATGGGATATTGCAGCAGCCGGCGCTTGCCGCGGCCACTCTCGCATGCTACGGCAGTAATGTAACAGGTGCGCCGCCGCCGCCCAACTGCTTCAGGAACCTCCTCACATCTCATTCAGAATCAACGCAATCCGCCCCGTCAACAAATCGCTGGGCGACTCTTCAGGATTGAGCGCAATCAGCTCCACCGGAGACGCGATGTTGTGCGGGCGGAGAATCAGGCGCCCCGCCTGGAATTCCGCATAGCGGAGCGTTAGGTGCGAGCCGTGCCGCACCGCATACAGGTTGGGACGGTTCGGCCGGTAGGGAAGCAGCGAGTTGTAGTGCCGGTCGATCAGCGCAATGCCCTCCGGCAGCACCAATGGCTCCATGGGCAGGGCGTCCGCCGTCGATACCCGGATGGCGACAAACCGCTGCCACGCGCGGCGCACGTTTGAAGCCTTTGCATGCACTGAGTTCAAAGCCCCGGCGGGCAGGTGCAGCATAAGCTGCACGGCCGACGGCCGGATCACCGGCTCGAAAAGCGCCGTAGCGTGTGAAACCACCGGCACCGACCCCGCGCTCTCATCCTCCGGCCAGAACCCGCCCTGGGGCAGCGCGGGCAGCAGATCGGCAACCGTCAGCCGCTGGGCGGCCAGGATGCGATCCATCGCCTCCAGCGAAAGTTGCCGTCGGCTGCGCAGAAAATTGGAGAGGTGCGCCTGTCCAAAGCCGGTCTGCCGCGCCAGCAACGAGACGCTCAGCGTGCCCCGCTGGATCCTGCGCAGCAGTTCCAGGCGGAGGCGCTCGTGCATCTGGCTGAAGTTCATCTGTGGAAAATTTGCTACTAGCAATGAGTGCGAAAGCTCATTGCTTTCCTTTGGAAAACTTATCAGGGCTGGTAGTCCTTCATTTTGAGCATTTGTGCCGCGATTGCAAAGTGATCGATTGGAATCCTGTAGTGCTGCGTTGACGCAGAAGAAGCAAATCCCTACATTGGGTTTACTTAATCACGCATTGGCTTGTGGGAATCTTTAGGAAAACGTCCTTTCGCTGTTTCTTAAGCGGAGGCGGAATCGTGCCTTCGGAAGCTGCGAATGAACATTTGCCGGTTCAATTTGTTGAAATCCGGCTTTCCTCCCATCCCGGCGCCGCTTTGAAACAGCGCCGAAAAACTCGCCAATCGGGAAATTCCAGGATCTGCGCACGAATGGTCATGACAGACAACAAGAGAGCACAGGTGGCAATCCCCCATCAGGACAGGAGAAATCTGAGTTGCCTCGCCTGGTTCTCTTCACCCCGCGGAACAACCTGCAACACAAGCCTCCGTCGGGAGATGAAACCAATACGGAGAATCAGTCATGGAAGTGCGCGTGCAATTGAAGGTTTGCGAAGGGTGCGGTTGTCTTTGGTATCGCGCCCAGACACTCGGGAGCGTGTACTGCAAAGAGTGTGAGTCCAAGTTGAGGACGTTTCCAACCCCGGAGAGCCGCAAGCGGCGCGGTCGTCCGGGCCGTAAGCAACTTGCCAGGGTTTGGGCGGTGGCGCAGGCTGCGGGAGGTGCGCGATGAGCGCAGCTCTCCAGTTGCCCTTGGTTGCGGTGCCAGGCGCCTCCCAGGCAGTATGGCGGATCGAACGCAGGAGATGGGAGCGAAAACCCGCGGCACAAGCCCAGGCGGAGCCCGCAGCCGCTTCGGTCAAGCCTCCCGTCAATCTGGCCTTCTACAGGAAACACACAGAAAGCCTCTTGCGGCGCTACCTCTACGCATCCATGCAGGTGGGTAGGGCGCCGTCCATCCTTGCCGATTCGGTCGGGCGCGGTTGGGCTTCCAGCCGTCCTGTCCGCACCTTTGAAGACGCTGTCATCTTTGTCCTCGATATCGAGAAATGCCTCGGTCAGCTCGGCCGGCTCGATCGCGAAATCCTGGCCCGGGTCGTACTCCAGGAGTACACCCAGGCTGAGACCGCCGTCATGCTCGGCATGGCCATCCGCACCATTTCCTACAAATACCCATTGGCCCTCGACCGCCTCACGGAGAAGCTGCTCGCGGCCAGTCTGCTGGTTTTACCGCACTAAAGAAGACCGGCACAGCGGAACGCTCTTCGCGTTCTTCTGTGCCGGCCGCACTTCCTCGCTCCCTTGCTCCCCCGCACCAGCTGTTAACACCAAAGCGTCTCCCCCAGGAGTGCAATCCATTCTCGCAGCCTTCCTGTTTACAATGGGCTGCAGTGATGGCCTTCCTACCATGTTGATTCGCTCCAGAGCGCCGCTTCGGCTGGGTTTGGCCGGTGGCGGCACCGACGTCTCGCCCTACTGCGACGAGTACGGCGGCGCCATCCTCAACGCCACCATCGATTACTACGCCTACGCCGCGCTCGAACCCCTCGACACCGGCACGGTCGAGTTCGTCTCCGCAGACCTCGGCCAAACCGCCTCCTACCCTGCCGCCGCCGTGCTCCCCAGCGACGGACGCCTCGACCTCTTCAAGGCCGTTTACAACCATGTAGTCCGCGAATTCAACCAAGGCAAGCCGCTCAGTTTGCGCATGAGCACCCGGGTCGACGTGCCCGCAGGCTCCGGCCTGGGTTCTTCCTCCACGCTCACCGTGGCCATGCTCGCGGCCTATACCGAGTGGCTCAATCTGCCCCTCGGCGACTACGAGCTCGCCCATACCGCTTTCGTCATCGAGCGCGTTGAGGCCGGCCTCGATGGCGGCAAGCAGGATCAATATGCCGCGGCCTTCGGCGGCTTCAACTTTATGGAGTTCGGCGGCAACGGCCGTGTCCTCGTCAACCCGCTCCGCGTCAAAGACTGGGTCGTCTCCGAGCTTGAGGCCTCGCTGCTGCTCTATTTCACCGGAAAATCCCGCACTTCGGCCGACATCATTCAGGAGCAATCGCGCAATGTGCGCGACCGCAACGAGCTCGCCCTCGACGCCATGCACGCCATCAAGGATGAGGCTTTCCGCATGAAGGAGTGCCTGCTGCGCGGCGATTTTCAAAGCCTGCATCAGGTGCTGCGCGGCAGTTGGGAATCGAAGAAACGCATGGCCAGCCAGATCACCAACGAGCACATTGAAGGCCTGTACGCCTGTGCGCTCCAGGCCGGCGCCTACTGCGCCAAAATCTCCGGCGCCGGCGGCGGCGGCTTCATGATGTTCCTCGTCGATCCCATCCACAAAGACAAAGTCACCGCCGCCTTGCGCGGCCAGCACGCCGGAGGCACCGCCTACGCATGTCATTTCACTCCCGGCGGTGTGCAGGTGTGGAGAGTGCCATGAGTGAACCAACTTCCGATCTGGTCCGCGAAAAACTCCTCGAAGGTTTGAACGTGATGGAAGCCGTGGCCCACGACGCCGCGTTGCACGCCACCCTCATCGCGGCTGCCGAAGTCACGGCCGACGCACTGATTTCCGGACACAAACTGATGGTGGCCGGCAACGGGGGCAGCGCCGCCGATGCCCAGCACGTTGTCGCGGAGTTCGTAAGCCGCCTGGTCCACGACCGTCCCGCCATGCGCGCCGTCGCTCTCACCACGGACACCTCCATCCTCACCGCCATCGGCAACGACTATGGCTTCGAGCGCCTCTTTGCCCGCCAGATTGAAGCCCTCGGCCAGCCCGGCGACGTTTTCCTCGCCATCTCCACCTCCGGCAACTCGCCCAACATCCTGCGCGCCTTGGAGCAGTGCCGCGCAACGGGCATCGTCACCATCGGCCTTACGGGAAGCACCGGCGGCAAAATGCCGCCGCTCTGCGATTATTTGTTGCGCATGCCCTCCGGCGTCACCATGTACATCCAGCAGGCGCATCTCGCCCTCGAACACATCTTCTCCCTCCTCGTCGAGCGCCGCTATTTTGCCGCCGCCGCGGCAAAAGGCTGAGTCCCGATGGAAGCCATCGTTCTCGCCGGCGGTCTCGGCACGCGGCTCGCCTCGCGCCTCCATGGCCTGCCTAAACCCATGGCGCCCGTCGCCGGCCGTCCCTTTCTTGAAATTCTTCTCACGCAATTGCGCCGCTCCGGCTGCACCCGCGTTCTGCTCTCCGTCGGCCACCAGCACACCGTCATTCAGGACCATTTCGGCGCGTCGTTCGATGGCATGACGATTGACTATGTGATCGAAAGCGTTCCTCTAGGCACTGGAGGCGCCATTCGCCTCGCGCTCGCGCAGGCAAGGGAAGAGTCCGTGCTCGTCGTCAACGGCGATACCTTCCTCGATGCCGATTACGCCGCGATGCTGCGCTTCCACGCGGGCTGCGGCGCTGCGGTCACTCTAGCCGTCGTGCATTGCGACGACGTGAGCCGCTATGGCGGCATCACCATCGAAGGCCAGCGCATCGTGGGATTCGAAGAGAAGGGCCGAACTAGTTCGGGTTGGATCAGCGCCGGAACCTACGTCCTCGCGCGCAACCTCGCCTGGCCGTCCGGCCTCGCGGAAAAATTCTCCATCGAGACGGATTTCTTCATGTCCGAAGTCGTGCGTCTTCGTCCCGCAGCCTTCAAAGTCGGCGGCTTCTTTCTCGACATCGGCATCTCGGAAGACCTCGACCGCGCCCAAACCGAACTCGCGCCCTTTCTCCCTTAGCACCACAGCTGCAGATAGCTCATACGGAGGGAGCAGGGGCCTTTAGGCCCCTGAATCAAAGCCTCAAAACCGGGGCCTTTAGGCCCGGATCGCGTCGTATGCGGGTAAATACAACTGCAGTAGGAGCAGTCCGCGGCAAAGGTCGCTGTTGTGAAAGGGCACGGCTTCAGCCGCTGAGGGATGGTCTTTCAAGAGTCTTGACTTCCACCACAGGCCGCCAGAGCCGACCAAAGTAAAGCGCGTTCCCGGGTCCCGAAGACCTCGATCGCGCGCAAACCGAGCTCCCGCCATTTCTCGCGTAAGCTAAGCAGAATCAGGGGAAATACCCGGCAATAATATACTCGACGCACAAGTCAGCTTGGGCGGACAATGGGCTATGCGTAAAAAGCAAAAAGCCAAGAAGGTTATGTCTTTGGCAAAATCCCCGAAGAAGAACTGGCCTTTGTTTGCGGGGGGATGCATGTTGACCTACGCGAGCAATCTTAGTATCCAGAAATGGGGGAGCAATTGGCCTACTTGGGCAGTATGCGGCCTTTACGCTGTAGGCCTGCTTTGGTGTGCAATTGCGATTTTCCGTTATGAGCGATTTCTTAAAGAAGCAGGCGTAAAGTTCCGATCGCAACTACAAATGCACCCAGTTTCCTTCGTATTGGTTTTATCGCTAGTGGCGATGGGAGTGTGGTCAATAGCCCAAACGATCGAAAGTCGCTCGCGGGCGAACGCAACTCTGGTAACAAAAACTCTGGCAACAACAACTCCAGCATCTTTACCGGCAACCACCCCCAAGGTCGCGCCGCCAACCGAGGCGACTCCATCGAAAGAATCGTCACCCAAAGCATCTAGGGCTCAACCTGCCCCACGCAGCGTCAGATCGGGACCAGTCTGTGTCGATTCGGCTTCGAGCAATTGCGCACAGGTCAATAATGGAACCCAAACTGTCACGAACGTAACCAAGCAGTCGCTTGTAGACAACGAAGGTGAGATAGGGTCTCTCACCTTGAATAACAGCTTTATTACCGGAACCCCACCTCCGGGATCACCTAACGACACAAGGGTAAAAGTTTTTCCCCGGGCGCATGTGAGCGATCTGCACCTGAGTGACACTCACATGTGCAATTTGAGCGGATGGAAGTCATTCTTGGACTGTATTAATAGCGAATCGGGAGACGCAAAGAGTGTCGAGGAGTCAGTTCAGGTATATCGATCAGCTCTGGATTCAAAGCTGAACAGTGAACCAGACAAATACCACAAATGGTTCGCTGCTTGCCGCACAGCGTACTACGGCATCTTCCAGGAAGTACTCCTTAATGCAAGCGACGAACGTAAAACGGTAGCCAAATTAAGAACGGAAAAGCCCGTCTGCATTGGGCCTTAGGGCGAAGAATATGAAACACGAATTCCGCCAAGGTGCAGATGCGTAAATGAGCTTTGAAGCCACAATGATCGAACTCTTTCACGCCCCGCCCCCCAAAGCCAGAGAAGCAGCATAAGAAGAAGGCTGCCCCGGAAGCGAAAAATAACTGACGCGCCTACCGCGTCCCCACCACCTCCATGCGCGTGTCAGTCTGCCCTCTGACCTGTCAGTAGGGCGTAGGCGAGGCCACGATCTACGATCTGACCTATAGCCAGTGTGAAGCGACCCTCATCCCTAAACGGGTTCACTCCCTCGCATGTTCACAGTCCACGGCCTGTCAACCCCTCCCAGCCCTCCAACTCCCTTCAACCCTCCTCTTTCCAGCGAGATAAAAACCCGCGCGAACCTGCAGGTTATTTCCTCAAATTCGCTACACTTTTCGTAGAAGTGCGAACAATGCGGACAAATTGGGCGGCCCTGGCTGGCAGACTCCGCGCCCCATCCATTTCGGTCGTCGTGGCGACCGAAATGGGTGGGAGACCAAAAATGCTGGTGAGCCGATCCTGGAACCGGCTCAAGGGCGAGACACCAGATCCCGAGACAAAATTGCACCCAAAACAGTGCAAATCCGCAAAAAACCCGCTAAAGTCGCTGTTTTGACGACTTTACCCGCTAACCTATTTGTCTTCAATCGTTTACGGGAACGCTCCAAAACAGATAAACCCTTTTGAATCACGACTTTACCCAAAAAAGGGGAGGGGGGGTACGTGGGGGTAGCTGATAGGTATATGGAACGCGGTGTGCCCGGTTCCTCGGGAAGCAAACTCACCATTGCAAGGGTGCACCGGGTCGAGATTCTCGGACCCGGGAACCACGAACGCCCGTATCTACCGGCTAAAGGCTACGAGCTGTCCACGGACCACGGACCACGACCCACGGCCCACGGTCCACGCCCCTACACCACCGCGTTCCGCGCAATCACCTCGCGGTACCACTCTGCGCTCAGTTTCGGAGTCCGGCGCTCGGTCTTGTAGTCCACGTAGTGAATCCCGAACCGCTTGCTGTACCCGTCCGCCCAC
>CAZMWL010000068.1:0-14159 GCA_964569985.1 uncultured Occallatibacter sp. | reverse complement strand
CGCAGCCGTTGCAACTGCCGGAGTTCATGTGGAAGAGCCAGGGGCTCTTGCGGCGTGCGGTGCACATCAATCGTTTCCAGAACTTCATGGCCGCACCCCCATCAGAATTTGCAATGCATGGGGCCAGATTCCGGCGATGAGCAGGACGGCCACCAGCACAACGATCACGGCCTTGATCAGGAAGGGCTCGTGTGCCGCAGTTTGCGGCGGCGGATCAGGTGGAGGCCCCCACCAGTTGCGCGTGAGCGCGAGCGTGTAGGCGATGAGAGCGAGGATCGAGGAAACAATGAAGATGGTGAGCGGACAAAAGCCAACTTCGTATGCGGCGGAATAGAGCCGCCAGCGGCCGATGAAGCCGAGGGTGGGCGGAATGCCCAGCATGGCCAACATGCCGAAGAGGAATCCGAAGGCGCTGACCGGGTAACGCGCGGCGAGAGCTACCGGCTCGTTCGCGAGGGCGCCGTCGGCCTCAGGGGCGGCAAGACAAATAAACAAGAGCGCTTTGGCCAGGGCGTGGGCGGAAGCAGCGATGATGGCGCCGTTCTGCCCGAGCGCGTTGGCTGAGGCTGCTCCCAGCAGCAGAAAGCCCACGTCTTCGACCGTGGACAAAACCAGCAGCCGCTTAAGACTGCGCTGCGTGATCATCAACAGGGCAGCCAGCAGCGAGGTGAGGGTCGCGGCGTAGAAGAACATCGGTTGCGGCGTGAACAGCAGGGCATTGGTCTGCGCGCCGAGCAAGAATTCGCCGAAGGCCGCCATATCGACCACGGCGATGATGACGCCGAGGACGAGAGCGGGCACTTCGTCGGCCAGCGCCAGCAGCCAGAAGAAGAGCGGCACCGCGGCCAGTTTGACGGCGATGCCGGTGAGCAGAAACGCACGCCCGGCTTCGAGCGACCCGCGGTCTACGAGCAGGTCGCTCGCGATCATGGACCCGGCAGAGAGCAACACTACGGCGAGGTAAGTGAATTTGGCCAAGCGCGAGCGCGCCTTTTGCCAAACCAGAACCACCGTCAGCAATGCCGCAAGTTCCAGCAGACCGAGGCGCACCCGCGCCAGCGGAAGGAGCAGCCCACTGACGGTGAGGCCGCCGATCAGGAAGAGGAACGGAGCAATTTTCCAGTTGGAGCGGCCGGAAAGCGAGGCCAGCAACAGCGCCAATGAGGCAAGGCCGACGGCCCACAGCAGCAGCAACGGAAATTGTGCCAGCGGCATTACGGTTACGATTTGGGCGGGAACTGCTCCGGGCAGAACCCAAGAGACCAGCGCGAAGATGGCGGCGGCGAGAATCACAAGGAGAAGCGCAGCGCGGCGTTCCATCCACGAGACAGCGACGCCGAGTACGCGTGAGACGGCTTGCAGCCCGCGCCACACGGCCAAATACACGCGGTCCACATTCGACCAGCGGAAGAAGGAGTGCCAGTGCTCCTGGAAAATCTCAGAAAAGTCGCCGGCTGTCAGGCGTCCCTGCTCGCCGAGCGGCTCGCCGCCGGTAAAGATGCCGCCTCCGGCGCCAGCCATCGCCGGGCCTGCCGATGCGGGACGCACGGCGTAGGCGACGAGATAAATTGCGCCGCCGACGACAAGAGAGACCAGGGCCAGAACAAGTCCGCCGGTTGAAGAGAAGCTGCCGGCATCGGCGGAGAGGCCCAGCCACGTGACGTGCACGCCCGTGCCCATGCCCAAGGCCATGAGAATCGGATTGAGGAGGTAGTTGACGGCCAACTGCGGCGCGACGCCCAGAACCACGCTGCCCGCGGCCAGCAGGCCCATGCCCCAGATCATGGTGGGCGGAGACTCGTGCGCATCTTTGGTGTTTTCGGTGGTGGGGCCGAGGAAGACTGCGCTGGTGGCCTTGACGCCAAGGAACACCGTGCCCAGGCTTGCCGCCCACGCCACCATGGCTGGCACGGCCCATCCGGCCTGCAGCGCCGCGGCATAGAGCATCCACTTGCTGGCGAAGCCGCTCATCAGCGGAATGCCCATCATGCTGCCTACGCCGATCAGCCAGGAGAGCGTGGTCTGCGGCATCTTTCCGGCTAGGCCGCCGAGCTTATTCATGTCGCGGGTTCCCGCGGCGTGCTGCACGGAGCCGGCGGTCAAAAACAGCCCGCCTTTGAAGAAGCCGTGATTCAGGCAGTGGAGCAGGCCGGCCGTGATGGCGAGCGGCGTGCCGATGCCGATCCCCATCATCATGTAGCCGATCTGGCTCACGGTGGAGAATGCCAGCATGCGCTTCAAATCGGTCTGCACCATGGCGTACATGACGCCTACGGCCATGGTTACTGTGCCGATCCACATCAGGCTCTGGCCCCACGCGGCGGGCCACACGCCGAAACTGTGCATGCGGGCGGCCAGGTACACGCCAGACGTGACATAACAAGCCGAGTGCAGCAACGCACTTACCGGAGTGGGCGCTGCCATGGCTTCGGGAATCCAGGTGTGCAACGGAACCTGCACGCTCTTGGCCACCAGCGCGACAAGCATCAGGGCGAACAGGCCGCCGGTGAATTGGTGCGCCACGGCGGGGTCGGTCCACAAGGCAGTGCCGGCGCGGTGGTAGAGCACGATAATCCCGGCCAGCAAGCCGTAGCCCGCAATGTGCGTCATCAGCAGCACCTTGCGGGCGCCGTTTACGGCTTCGCGGTTGGTGTACCAAAAGCCGACCAGTGCGAAGGAACAGAGGCCGACCCATTCCCAGCAGAGATAAAGGACGAACAGGTTGGCGCTATACACCAACGAGATGAAGCCGCCGATGAACAGCAGCATGATGGCGTAAAAGCGGGTGGCGGATTTGTCGTGCGCCATGTACGCGATGGAATAGAGCAGCACCAGGCTGCCAATGATGGCGCCCATGAAGGCGAAGAGCACGCTGAGCGCGTCGACATGGAGGACGAGAGCCAGCGGGCCGTCCCAGGGCAGCAGATGCAGATCGATGGACTGGCCGCCGCGCACCGCGGGCGCAATGCCGGCTACGGCAAAAATGGCGGGCAAACAGGTGAGAAGCGCAAGAATGCCTTTTGCCCGAGCGGAGCAGAGACGGCCAACAAGAATCTGCAGCACGGCGCCCAGCAAAAGCGTACATGGAGCAATCAGAATGAGGGTTGCTGCGTCCATGCCTTCATGTTGAGTGGGCGAGCGTTCGATCGGATGTGACCGCGCACACCTTGCCGCTGGAGCGTATCCGGGTGGGAGTGCGATATCCCGGATTGTGGGACAGTGGTTCGGCCTCAATTCCGGGATGCCTTCCAAGCACTGGAAATTGATGCCAGCGGGAGGACTTGCGCCGTCCCTACGGGACTCCGGATGGCGGCGTGGCAGCTGGCCCAGCACTCAAGTGCCGGGCTCACAAGCGGCGCGCCTCTGGCGCTCGGAGTCCGCTGCGAGCGCGCATGGCATGAACCCAGCGAACCATAAGGGCGGCCAAGAAAACAGGCCGGGCTTGAAGACGATTTTCGATCGGAGACCGCTCTCCGCGCCGCCACTTCATGGCCTACAATGCGGCAGAGGGTTGATCCGCCATGAACTTTTCTTTGAAACTCTATTGCCGCATTTCTGCGCTCCTTTTTCTTTCTCTTGGGGCGTTGCTCGCTGCCTCGCCGGCTGTGGCGCAACGCGGCAGCGAAGTGGGCCGGGGACTCGCGCTGTTGCCGCCCCAGTCCGGCGCCGTGGTGGAGCGGCTTATGCGTCTTTCACAGTTACACGTGGGGACGTGGAAGATGCACGAGGGCGATTTGCCGCACGGTGAAGCCGTCAACCTTGACACGAGCGGATGGCAGGATGCGGCGGTGGGTGCGCACTTTTCTAACGGTGCTATCTGGCTTCGCCAGAGCGTTGAACTGCCTGCGACGCTGAACGGCTACGACCTGAGCGGCGCGCGCATCTGGTTCCAGTTTCACGTGGACGCCAACGGAGCCGTTCCCGAGATTATTTATTTCAACGGCCGCCGCGTGGCTTTGGGCGAGGACCTGGAGCCGGAGGTGTTGTTCGACGATGCGCGGCCCGGCGACAAGGTGGTGGTCGCGGTCAAGCTCTTGCAGACGATCGACGTGAAGAGCTTCACGAGCGCAACTTTGCGCGTGGATTTCCCGGAGAACCGGCCTAATCCGCAGGACCTGGCCGAGGAGTTTCTTTCGGCTGCGCTGTTGATCCCGAGCCTTACGCCTAGCGATGCCGAGGGGAAAATGAGCTGGATGGCCACGCTGAATGGGGCCATTGGCGCGGTGGATTTGAAGGCGCTGGACGCGGCAGAAGCGGGCAGCGCGGAGGCGCGTGCCCAGGGGCAGGCGAATTTTGATGCGAGCTTGAAGGCGGCGCAGGCCCGGCTTGAAGCGCTGCGGCCGGTGCTGCGGCAGGCTACCTTCCTGCTCGACGGCAACGCGCACATCGACGCGGCGTGGCTTTGGCCGTGGACTGAAACCGTGGACGTGGTGCACCGGACTTTTGGAACGGCATTGCAGTTGATGAACGAGTATCCCAATTACACCTATACGCAATCGGCCGCGGCTTACAACGAGTGGATGGCGCAAAAATATCCCGCGCTAAACGACGAGATCAAGCGGCGCATCAAAGACGGCCGCTGGGAGATTGTCGGGGGCATGTGGGTCGAGCCGGACCTGAACATGCCGGACGGCGAGTCGCTGGTGCGGCAGTTGCTTGTGGGCAAGCGCTGGTACAAGCAGGCTTACGGCGTGGACGTGAGGATCGGGTGGAATCCCGACTCGTTTGGCTACACGTGGCAGTTGCCGCAGATTTATAAGAAGAGCGGCATCGACTACTTTGTCACGCAAAAGATGACGTGGAACGACACCAACAAGCTGCCGTTCAAGCTGTTCTGGTGGGAATCGCCGGATGGGTCGAAGGTTCTGGCCTATTTCCCGCACGACTACGTGAACCTGACGCTTAACCCGGTGCGGTTGAGCGACGATCTTGCCACGGCGCGGCGGCGCTCGCCGGGATTGATGGAAATGATGGACCTCTACGGCGTGGGGGATCATGGCGGAGGGCCCACGCGGGCGATGCTGGATGAAGGATTCCGCTGGGCGGCGCCTTCGGCGGCTGCAGTGGCCTCAAATGGCGGCGAGCCGGTGACGCCGAAATATCAGTTCGGCACGGCGCAGAGTTTTTTCTCGACGGTAGAGAAGCAGATTGCGCCGGAGAGCCGGACCTGGAATTACCAGTCAGTTCCGCATTACGAGCCCCCGGCTGCCGTGGCGGGGAAGGTCTCAATTCCGACGTGGGATTCCGAGTTGTATCTCGAATATCACCGCGGCGTCTACACCACGCAGGCCAACCACAAGAAAAACATGCGCGACAGCGAGGAGGAAGTGCTGAACGCGGAGAAGTTTTCCTCATTGGCATGGTTGTTTGGCGCGAAGTATCCGGGCGACGAGTTAACCGAGGACTGGAAGAAAGTTTTGTTCAACCAGTTCCACGATCTGGCGGCGGGCTCGGGGATCGGCGTCATTTATAAGGATGCGCAGAAGGATTACGACTGGGTGCGTATGTCGACGGGTGAGATTTCGGCGGGAGCGCTGGAGACGGTCTCGGAGCGTATAAACACCACCGGCAATGGAATTCCAATTGTTGTCTACAACCCGCTCAGCTGGGGACGCTCAGGCGACCTGAGAGTTCAGGTACAGACCGAGGCGGATAAATCCACCGCGGTTACGATGCATGTGGAGAATATTCCCGCGTTTGGCTACAAAGTGCTGCGAGTTGGCCAAAAGACGCCGCTGAATATGCAAACGGTGATGACTTCAGACAACGGCTTCGAGCTGACCTTAGGCGATGGGAAGGTGCGCGTCATGGTAGACAAATCTACGGGGTGCATTATTAGCCTGATGGAAAAGACCACGAGGTTTGAGACATTGGCTCCGGGGGCATGCGGCAACCAACTGCAATTCTTTAGGGACAAACCGAGAGATTACGACGCCTGGAACATTGACCCGGGAGCGCTCGATACCGCGCCAGCAAGGATTTTCAAAGCGGACTCAGTGGAACCCACCGAACTTGCCAACGGTGCGCCGGCAATTAAGGTCAGTTACACCTGGCAAGAGTCCAAGTTTGTGCAGACCATCACCATTCCTGACGGCTCGGACTACGTCGATATCGACAACGACATCGACTGGCACGAAAAGCACGTGCTGCTGAAAGCTGCGTTTCCGCTCAGCGTGAAGAGCGACTTTGCTACGTACGAAATTCCTTACGGGGCGATTGAACGGCCGACTACGCGCAACAACTCGTGGGAAAAGGCGCAGTTTGAGGTTCCGGCTATGCGCTGGGCCGATCTCTCGGGCACGGGCGCGGACGGAAAAGTCTACGGCCTGAGCCTGCTCAACCAGGACAAGTACGGCTACGACGCCGTGGGCAACGTGCTGCGGCTGACGCTGCTGCGCTCGCCTACCTGGCCCGATCCCGACGCCGACCAGGGCCACCATCACTTCCACTACGCGCTCTATCCCCACGCGGGCACTTGGAAGGATGCGTTGACCGTGCGCCATGGCTGGGAGTACGACTATCCGCTCGAGGCGGTGGTGACCACGGCGCACGCGGGATCGCTGCCGGCAGAGCACTCCTTCGCGTCGGTGTCACCGGAGAATGTGGTGCTGACCGCCGTCAAAAAGGCCGAAGACGCGAATGGGCTGATTTTCCGCGTTTATGAGTGGGCGGGGAAGGAGACGACGGCGGAGTTCCATGTGCCGGCGGGGGCGACTGGGGCCACGGTCACGAATCTGATGGAGCAGCCGGAAGGCGATCCGCTCAAGGTTGAGGGCGATGTGGTGAAGGCGCCGATTAAGCCGTATGAGATTTTGACGATACGGGTGAGCTATCCGAACGGCGGGGCGAAACAGTGAATCGTGGCTCGTGAATCGTAGTTCGTGAGTCGTGAACGGCGAATGGCACGCGGCCGAGGGTTTGCGATCCGCGAACCACGGTCCACGAACTACGAGTTTGTTATTCTGTGAGCAATAAGGAGCTCTGTACGATGCACATCTCTTCCCCGTATTTCGTGGTTTTTGTCATCCTCGCGGTTTTTGTGGCGGCGATCCTGTTCGCGACCAGCAGCAAGGAAGACAAGCCCCCCCAGCACTGAGTCCGGCGCTGCACTTTTCCGGAACTTTTTTGCCGCCGTCGGCGTATAACTTGGCCAGAGGGTGATTGCCATGAACAGAAACCCGATTGCACACGCGGCCGGGCTGCTCGCCTGTGTGGCCCTTGCGGCCGGCGTGGCCGGATGCAGAATCCACGTGGATAAAGACGCCAACGGGCAGGAGAAGAATGTCCAAGTGGACACTCCCTTTGGCGGGGTGCACGTGAACACCGACCAGACCACGGCGGCCGATCTCGGGTTGCCGGCGTATCCCGGCGCCCAACTGGTGAAGGATAAGGACGACCACCAGTCGGCGGACGTGCACATGGGTTTCGGCGAGTGGGAATTGCGCGTGCGCGCCGTGTCCTATGAAACGCCTGACAATAAGGACCAGGTGGTGGCGTTCTACAAAAAGGCCCTGGGGCGCTACGGCGATGTGATTACCTGCGAGAACAACGCGCCGGTGGGCACGCCCGCGCAGACATCCGAAGGCCTGACCTGCGCTGACGATAGCCATCATCACCACGTGAATGTCGAAGCCGGATCCTACAACACATCGAACGGCGGCCTCCAGTTGAAGGCCGGTTCCGAGCGCCACCAGCACATCATGGGCTTCGATGAACCCGCGAACGGCCAGACCCGTTTCGAGCTTGTCGCGCTCGATCTGCCCGCCGTTGTGACAGAGGGTTCGGGCAAGAGCAACTGAAGACAGCTTTCAGCTTCATTCTGCGGGTGCAAGCCGAACTGGCTCGTGCCAGCGGCGGTCGAACTGATCGCTGATGGCTACTGAGTCCTCGAAATAATCTGGCCTTGCGCCGTCCCTACGGGACTCCGGAGGTCAACTGTGGAAGCCGCTTTCCCCACGCTGAAGCGCGGGGCTAACAAACACTGCGCCTACGGCGCGATGGGCCGAGCATTCCTTATGGGGATATTCGGAAAAGCCGCTCTGCGGCTTAACAGCTGGGCGTCTTTCCCCACTCGAGTTCGCAATTTCCGTGCATGCGGCTGCGGAAAAAGCGGGACTTATGATTGATCTGTGCTGGATTCAATCATTTCTGCACGTATCGCCCAAAACAGTAGCCTATTTCGGAAGAGACGCCAATTTCGGCCCCGAATTCTGCCCTGAACGTGCAAGGAAGTGGGTGATACCCGTCACTGCGGGCGCCCTTGCCAAAGAGCAGAATAACCCGGGCTTAGAGGACTGGAGCGCAGTTCCGGGAGGCTCGATTTGTGAGGCGACGACCGGCCCCGACGCAAGCATCCAAACGGAATTGCAGAGGCGGCTCAAGATGACCTGGACCGAGGATTTCGAGCGCAAGCGCATGAGCGCCGCGCAGGCGCTCACAGCCGTACATTCCGGCGCTCGCATCTGGATTCAATCGGGCTGCGGAACCCCTTCGCCTCTAGTGGATGCGCTGGTCGAACGCGCGCCCGAGCTTCGCGACGTTGAAATCATTCATATGAAGACCCTGGGCGCCGCCGACTACACGCGGCCCGAGTACACAGGCCACTTCCGCCATCGCGGTCTGTTCCTGGGCGAGAATGTGCGCGCGGCGGTGTGCGACGGCAGGGCCGATTACACGCCGATCTTCTTAAGTGAAATTGAGAATCTGTTCGAGACCGGCGCATTGCCGCTGGACGTGGTGTTGATGCAGGTGTCGCCGCCGGATGCGCACGGCTTTGTGACCCTAGGCACCACGGTGGATTGCACGCAGACGGCATTGCGCTGCGCTCCCATGGTGATTGCCGAAGTGAACCGGCGGATGCCGCGCACCCATGGCGACACCGTGGTTCCCCTCAGCCGCATTTCGGCCATTGTGGAGACCGACCGGCCGCTGTTGGAGCTCGAAGCCGAGCCTGCAACCGAGATGCACATGCGCGTGGCGCGCAACGTGGCCGCGCTCATTCCCGACGGCGCTACGCTGCAGACAGGCATCGGCGGCATCTCCGAGGCAGTCTTGCATTGCCTGAGCGACAAGCACGACCTGGGCATTCATACCGAGATGGTTCCGGATGGGGTGATCGATCTGATGGAGCGTGGCGTGATGAACGGCGAGCGCAAGACGCTGCACCGTGGCAAGGCCGTGGTGTCGTTCATTCTGGGCACGCAACGCCTCATCGATTACGTCCACGAGAACCCCGCTTTTGAGTTTCGCTCGATCAGCTACACCAACGATCCGTTCGTGGTGGCGCAGAACGAGCGCATGGTGGCGATCAACAGCGCACTGCAAATCGACATGACCGGGCAGGTGTGCGCCGATTCGCTGGGCACGCGGCCCTACAGCGGCTTTGGCGGGCAAATTGATTTCATTCGCGGCGCTGCGCGCTCCAAAGGCGGGGTGCCGATTATTGCGCTGCCTTCCACGGCGCGGGGCGGCACGGTGTCGCGCATTGTGCCGGTGCTGGAGCCGGGCGCGGGCGTGGTGACTTCGCGCGCCGACGTGCATTACGTGGTGACCGAGCACGGCATTGCGTATCTGCACGGAAAGACTTTGCGCGAGCGCGCCGAGGCATTGATCGCGATTGCCGATCCGCGCTTCCAGGGGGAGTTGGAGGATTTTGCGGTGCGTTCGCACTATATGGAGCGGAAGCCGGCGTTTGCGTAGCGCACGTTCTCACCCTTTCCGCGATAAAGCTGCGGAAAGGATGGGGCACGGGCGAGTTAGCGAGTCAGCGAGTCGGCGGATGAGGTGGAGGGAGTAGGAAGCATGAGCGACGTGAAGAAGCCGGATCGGGGCCAGTTGCGGATCGACGAAGAAGAGTGCAAGGGCTGCGGCCTGTGCATCGAAGCTTGTCCGCCGAATGTGATCTTGCTCAGCGAGCGGCTGAATCACTTCGGCTATCGCACGGCGGTGTATGCGGGATCTAACTGCACGGCATGCGGCATCTGCTTCATGGCGTGCCCGGAGCCGGGCGCGATTACCGTGCTGCGCCTGGTGAGCCCGGGTTCCCGCCCTTTCCGCGATGAAGCCGCGGAAAAGGATGGGGCAACCGCGTCCGTGTTGGAGGGAACGGCGGCATGAAAAAACAACTGATGAAGGGCAATGAGGCCATCGTGAAAAGCGCCATCCTGGCGGGATGCCGAGCGTTCTATGGCTATCCCATTACGCCGGCCAGCGAAATTACCGAGGCCGCGGCGGAGTTCATGCCCAAAACCGGCGGCGTGTACGTGCAGGCGGAGAGCGAGGTCGCAGCGATCAACATGCTCTACGGCGGGGCGTCGGCCGGTGTGCGCGCCATGACGGCCTCGAGCGGCCCCGGCATCAGCCTGATGCAGGAGGGGATCAGCTATATGGCCGGCGCGGAGCTGCCCTGCGTGATCGCCGACATCACCCGCGGCGGCCCGGGGCTGGGCAACATCGGCGCCGAGCAAGGCGATTATCACCAGGTGGTGAAGGGCGGCGGCCACGGGAACTACCGCACCATCGTGCTGGCTCCGCACTCCGTGCAGGAGATGGCGGACCTGACAGCGCTGGCTTTCGAATTGGCGGATCGCTATCGCAACCCGGTGGTGCTGATGGCCGACGGATTCATCGGCCAGATGATGGAGCCGGTGGAGTTTCCGCAATCGGCCACGCCGACGCATCTGCCCGCGTGGGCCGTGGCCGGAACGGCAGCTTCGCGGCCTAATCTCATCACCTCACTGGCGCTCGATTTCGATGAGCTGGAGAAGCACATTCTCAAGCTCGAGGCCAAGTACAAACTCGCCGAGCAGCGCGAAGCCCGCGCCGAAGAGTGGATGACGGGCGATGCGGAGATTGTGCTGGTGGGTTACGGCATCGTGGGACGCATTCTGAAGGCCGTAACTGCCGAGGCGCGCGCCGCGGGGCTCAAGGTTGGTGTGCTGCGGCCGATCACGCTGTATCCCTTCCCGAAAGTGCAGTTCCAGCGCCTGGCCTTCAACGCGCGCCTGTTCGTGGTGGTGGAGATGAGCAACGGGCAGATGCTGGAAGACGTGAAGCTGGCGCTGAACGGCTCGCGGCCGGTGGAGTTTTTGAATCGCATGGGCGGCAACGTGCCCTCGCATGAAGAGGTGCTTCGCTTTGTGCATGAGCTGGCGCGCCGCGAGGGCCTGGAGCAACGAACTCCAGACGGGAAAACTGCGGAAGAGGAGCGCATGGCCAATGTCTAATCAGGTTGAATACGAGGTCGCGCGCAGCAAGGCCCAATCGTTCTACCCGCGCTACGAGCGTAAAGAAGAACTGCAGCACCAGACGCATTTCTGTCCCGGCTGCGGCCACGGAATCGTGCACAAAATGCTGGCACGGGCCATCGACGAGCTGGGCGTGCAGGACCGTACGGTGATGGTCGGTCCCGTGGGCTGCTCGGTATTCACGTATTACTACTTCGACGTGGGCAATGTGCAGGCGGCGCACGGCCGCGCGCCCGCAGTGGCCACGGCCATGCGGCGCAGCCGCCCGAACAGCATCATCATCAGCTACCAGGGCGACGGCGATCTTTCGGCCATCGGTTCGGCGGAGATTCTGCACGCCGCTAATCGCGGCGAGAACATTACGGTGATCTTCGTCAACAACGCCATTTACAGCATGACCGGCGGCCAGGCCGCTCCCACCACGCTGCTGGGCCAGAAGAGCACCACCACGCCGAACGGCCGCTCGGCCGCCACGGAAGGCTATCCGCTGCACGTGAGCGAACTGCTCTCCACGCTCGAGGCGCCCGCCTACATTGAACGTGTGGGCCTGGGCGACAACAAACAGATTGCGCAGGCGGCTCGGGCCATCAAGCGCGCGTTGGACAATCAGGTGCGCGGCCTGGGCTTCTCGCTTATTGAAGTGCTCTCGCCGTGTCCGACCATCTGGAAGATGACGCCGGTGGAATCGCAGCACTGGGTGCGCGACGTGATGGAGAAAACTTTCCCTCTGGGTGTGTTTTGCGACCGGACGAAAGAGAGGCTTGAAACGTCGGGTGGGCTAACTGCGCCGGCTCCCACGCTTGCCGAGTTGCCGCGCATTCTGGGCGTGGCCGAAGAGGATTTGCCGGAAGGCAACGCCTCAGCCATGGCCAAAGGCGAGGAGATCGATCTCGAGGTGCGCATTGCGGGTTTTGGCGGGCAAGGCGTGTTGCTGCTCGGTGAAATGCTGGCCGAAGCGGGACTCGATGCCGGCCTTGAGGTTTCATGGCTGCCGTCGTACGGGCCTGAGATGCGCTCCGGCACGTCGAATTGCCATGTACGGCTTTCGCGCCAGACCATCGATTCGCCGCTGGTGACGGCGCCCACCGTGCTCGTCGCCATGAACGAGCCTTCGCTGCGCAAGTTCGATCGCAGCGTTCGCCCCGGCGGCTGGATCATCTACGACGGCGACGAATTTCCGACGGATTGCGAACGCGAGGGCGTGCAGGTGCTGGCGCTCCCGTTCACGCGGCTGGCCGATGCCATGGGCGACAAGCGGGTGGCCAACATGGTGATGCTGGGCGCAATGCTGGAGATGGCAGGGGTGCTGCCGCAGGCCAGCGTTGACGCGGCTTTGCGCCGCTTGATCAAGAACCCGCGCTGGGTGGAACTGGACGAGCGCGCGATAGCGCGGGGCAGGGAACTGTTTAAGGCAGCGCTTGCGGAGGTTTGAGATGAATGCGGATGCCGATCCCAATGTGATTGTCTATTTTGATGGGCAGTACATGCCCATGCACGAGGCGCACCTGGGAATCCTGACCCATGCTCTGCACTACGGAACCGGCGTATTTGAAGGGATTCGCGCCTACTGGGACGCGGCGGAGCAGGAGTTGTTTGTGATGCGGCCCCGCGACCACTTCGTGCGCTGGAAGCAAAATGGCGGCATCCTGTACATCGATGTGCCGCTTACCGCGGACCAACTGTGCGACATTACGCTGGAGCTTGCGCAGCGCAACGCATTCCGCACCGATCTTTACATTCGCCCCCTGGCCTATAAGTGCGCCGAGCGCATCGGCGTGTCCATGGACGACCAGGATGCATTTTTCATTGTGGCGCTGCCCTTCGGCGAGTATTTACACAGCGAAAACGGGCTGCACGCGGGCGTCAGCTCCTGGCGGCGCATCGACGACAATGCCATACCCGCGCGCGCGAAGATCTGCGGCGCCTACGCCAACAGCGCCCTGGCCAGCGATGAAGCGCGCCGCTGCGGCTTCGATGAAGCCATTCTGCTCAACGAAAGCGGTCATGTGACCGAGGGCGCCACCTGCAACCTTTTCATGCGCCGCAAAGGGCGGCTGATCACGCCGGCCGTGACAGAGAACGTTCTCGAAGGCATCACGCGCGATTCCATCATGGAGCTGGCCGCGCGCGAGCTTGGCCTCGAGATCGTGGAACGGGCCGTCGATCGCAGTGAACTGTATGTCTGTGACGAACTGTTCCTCACCGGAACCGCGGTAGGCGTGGCCCCGGTGACGCGCGTCGATCGCCATCCGGTCGCGGATGGAGCGATCGGCGTGGTTACCCGCAGTTTGCGCCAGCTTTACGTCGACGCTACGCACGGACGCATGCCGGCGTACCGCAAATGGCTACTGCCGGTCTATCGCACGGGGCAGCCCCCCGAGCGCAGCGGGGCTTCGCTAGACGGGGCGTCGATCAAGGAAGCGAGCTTGGCCTGAGCCCATGCCGACGTGCTGTTACGCACCGTCTCCGAGACCCGGGCAAGGAGGAAACACCAATGCCAACAACAATGGTTCAAGCAAATGCCTATGACGTTGCGATGGAGAACTTCGATACCGCGGCAGACGCCATCGGCCTGGACAACAATACGCGTGAAATGATCAAGCGGCCGGAGCGCATGCTCACGGTGGGCGTGCCGGTGCGCATGGACGACGGACATATTCACCGCTTCGAGGGCTTTCGCGTGCAGCACAATTCGGCGCGTGGACCTGCTAAAGGCGGTATCCGCTTCCATCCGCAGGTGACGCTTGACGAAGTGAAAGCACTGGCCACGTGGATGACGTGGAAGTGCGCAGTAGTGAACATCCCCTTCGGCGGCGCCAAGGGCGGCATCACCTGCGATCCGAAAAAAATGTCGCAGGGCGAGCTGGAACGGATGACGCGGCGCTACACCAGCGCCATTCTGCCGCTCATCGG
>CAZMWL010000067.1:0-14257 GCA_964569985.1 uncultured Occallatibacter sp. | reverse complement strand
CCCGCGCAGCCGGGGAATCTCTTCCCGGTGCTGGGCAAAGCTCTGCTGGGCATTGCCGGCGCGTATGTGTTGCGTGCCGTGGAGGAGACCAGCGCTCTTCCGCGTCTGATCGTCGCCGCTGCCGGCATCGTCTACGCCTTTCTTTGGCTGGTCTGGGCGGCACGCGTGCGCGGCGGACCGCGCTCCACCAGCTCTATCTACGCCGGCACGTCCGCGCTCATCCTGGCTCCCATGCTTTGGGAGCTGACCCTGCGCTTCAACGTGCTGCCCGCCGCTGCGGCCGCGGTCGTGGTCTGCGGCTTTGCCCTCGCGGCCTTCGCGCTGGCCGCTTTCACGCCGCGCGACCTCACACCGTTGCTGCGCGTGGCGTGCGTCGCCGCGGCCGCTCTCGCGCTGGCGCTTGCCATCGCTTCGCACGTTTTTCTGCCCTTCGTGGTGGCGCTGCTGATTCTCGGGGCGGTTTGCGAGTTTGTGCCGGGGTGTGATCGCGTGCCTGAGGTTGGGGCCCTGGTCGCGTTCGCCGCCGATGCGGCCATCTGGATTCTCATCTACGTCTATTTCGCCGGGCAGACCGCGCATGAGGGTTACCCGGCGCTGAACCGCGGCGCACTGCTCGCTCCCGGCATCGCAGTGTTTGCGCTGTATGCGGCAAGTGTGGGCGTCAAAACGGTACTTTGCGCGCGGCCCATCGCAGTTTTCGCGATCATCCAGGCTGTGCTTGCGTTTCTGCTCGCTTCAGTCAGCCTGGCGGATTTCGGTCAGGCGGCCGGATTGGCAATTCTCGGCGTGGCATGTCTCGTTCTTTCCCCCGTGTGTTACGCCATGGTCTTCACAGTCTTCGCGCGCGCACCCAATTTGCGCAACGCATCCGTATTTGCCGCGTGGGCCGCGGCGTTGCTTCTGACCGGTAGCTTCCTGCGTCTGCCGCCGTTGATTTTGATTCCGCTGCTGGGCGTGGCTGCGCTGGCAGCAGTGAGCTTGAGCAGGCGGCAGCGTTGGGCGGTTTTCGAGTTCTACGGAATGGTATTTCTGCTGGCCGCTGCGGCAGCTTCGGGGCTGCTGACTTTTCTGGCGAGTGCCCTCGTTGGTACGCCGAGCGGTGCGCCGGCCGTGGGTGTATGGCTGATCGCGGCGTGTGCCGTGCTGTGCTACGCGCTCGCGCAGCCGCGCCAAGCTGAACCATGGATTCCGCAGGCGCTGCATCTCGGTTTTGCCGCCCTGGCAGCTGGCGCAGTAGCAGCATTTCTTGTCGACGGGCTGGTCGCGCTGATCGCATTGCGCGTGACGCCTGGCGCGTATCACCTGGCGTTGATTCGTACCGTGACGCTGTGCGTGGCGGCGCTGGTGCTGGTTTCTGGCGGCGCGCACCGGCGACGCCGGGAACTGACGCGCCTGGGTTACGCGGCCATCGCGCTGGTCGCAATCAAGCTGGTCACGGAAGATTTGCGCCACGGCCACCTGGCCTACATCGCCGCCTCCATCTTTCTGGTCGCATTCACGCTCATTGCCGCGCCGCGCGTGGCGCGTGCGCGGCAGAAAGCGTGACGCCGATCAACGGTCGACATCCTGGCGGTAGATATCGGGATGGTAGCTCTGCGGTTCGTACATCGGATTCTGTGGGACCATCGGATGCGGCTTGCGGATGCGATGCACCTCCTCAATGAGCTTCATCTTGCTGATATGCACGTCGTAGTCCGTGCCGGGCAGCAGCGCTTCCAGCACAAAGGTCTCGGCGTTTCCGCTCTTCAGTTCTCTATAGCGATAGATGCCCACTTCGCCCTCGCTGTTTTCCGTTCCTCCTGAAGGCATGTCGAGAAAGTGCTGGGCATCGGCCACGCTGGGCGCCGCATGATTCTCGCCGTCGGTCAGGCTCTCGGCCGCGTAGGAGCGAACCAGCTTGGTCCAGTAGCGCGCCAGCAGATCGGTCGAAGCAAAGAGGTCAGCCCACACGATTTCGCCGCGTACGGCCACCACTACGCCCACCGCATGCTCGTCGCGCAGCTTGGCCAGCACCTCTTCGCGGGCCTTCATCACTGGAGCGGCAGCTTCATCCACCTTCTGGCTGATGGCCGGATTCTGCATCATTCTGGCGTAGCTCGTGGTGCCAAACGCCATCGGCGGCGCGGCCTCGACCATGGGTCCGCCGCTCCCGGATGAGGGCGACGGAGCCGCAGCCGCCTCCATGTGCGACATCGCGCCATGCACCGAGTCCCACACCCGCTGCTGGTCCCGGTCGACCATGGCGCGCTCGCGCACTTCGGGCTGCACCATGAAGCTGTGAGCGGCAGACTTGTCCGATGCCCCAAAAACAGGCGAGCTTTCCGTCCAGCGTCCGGGCTCAATGCAGAAAACCGAGAGATCGATGGGATCCGCGTCGGCAGGAACAATGCGGTCTTTGGCGACAATGCGGTCCTGCTTGCCGCCCGTGACCACTTCGCCGGCCAGCAACAGCAACGGCCGCTTGGAGTGGTTGACCAGCACCAGCGTGTTCACTTCGTCGCCGGCATTGGAGTTCTGCGGTTCCGCAGCGCCCCTGGGCCGCACCAGGCCGCGCGCGCGTCCTGCTTCGGTCACTTCGACTTCGCCGGTCTTCAGACCCTCGTCAAGGGTAATGAACGGCGTTTCCACCTTCGATTTGCCATCGGTCCGCACCACGGGAAATAAAAGCAGATTGCCGCTCTCGATCGGTGCCAGCACGCGGTAGGGGCCGCTCGCGCTTTCTCCCGGCCCGCCGGCGGCATTCACCTGGCTCCCGTGCTCCCATGCCGTCAGTGCGAAAAGCAGCGCGGCCAACAGTCCCAATCTGCCCAGGTTTTTCATCGCTCTCGTCTTTTTCATGACTCTCCTCGGGCGGCCCTGATTCCCTCGGCCGGCCTTCAACCGTCGAACGGTCAGCAGACAGCTTCTTGCATTCTTTTTCTGGTGCCTGCTTTTTGGGGTATCGTGAGGGCGTGGGAATGGCGCCAACCGAATCCGTAGCCGGCGCAGCGGAGCCTGGGGTCCCGAACGGGGCCGCCGGGCCCGATTGCGTTCCCGATCGCGGCCTCGACTCCGCCCTGGCCGCCGAGCTGTGGCGCGGCTGCGATGCGGGCAGTTGGGGCCTGACCCGCGACGAGTTCGAGCAAATCCTCCTCGATGCGGGAACGGCGCAGAACTTTGGGCTCACAGAAACCGCCGCGCTGGTTCCCGTGACGCGCAAGCAGCAGATGAACTTCTTTCGCAATCTGTGCGTGGGCGATCTCGCGCTGGCGCGCGCCTGCGCCCGCGGGAACGAGCGCGCGTGGGAGCACTTTATCGCCACCTTCCGGCAGCCGCTCACCCGCGCCGCCATCGCCATCACCGGCAGCGAAGCGCTGGGCCGCGACCTGGCCGATCAACTTTACGCCGAGCTCTACGGCTTGAATGTGCGCGACGGCCAGCGGCGCTGCCCGCTGCTTTCCTACCGCGGCCGCGGCTCGCTGATGGGCTGGCTGCGCACCACGCTGGTGCAGCGCCACGTGGATCACTACCGCCGCACGCGCCGCGAAGAACCTATCGAGAATTTTGACGCGCCGGCTCCCGACCCTCCGCCGCAGACGCCGGCTCGCGAGCTCTCGCTGCTGGAGCAGGCAATTGAGCACGCCGTGAGCGGCCGCGATGCCGAGGATCGCTATCTTCTTGCGGCGTATTATCTTGACGGGCGGACTTTGCTGGAGATTGCGCGCGTGCTCGGCGTGCATGAGGCGACGGTGAGCCGCAGGCTGCGCCGCGCGGAGAAAGAAATTCGCAAGCAGATTTTGAAACACTTGCAGCGCCAAGGCATGAGCCGGCGCGCCGCGGAAGAGGCGATGGGCGCCGATGCGCGCGATCTGGAAGTGAACTTGAAAAAACTGCTGCAAAATTCGCAATCAGAAGCGTTCCAGGAACAGGCGGCGTCATGACTGCGACAAGCCAACACGAATTGCATCCCGATGCGGAGAGCCTGAGCGCATTTTCAGAGCAGGCGCTCAGTGAGCGAGAGCGCGCCGAGGTGCTGGCGCATCTTGCCGTTTGCGGCCGCTGCCGGCAGGTGGTGGCGCTGGCGCGTGAGGCTGCCGAAGCCGGCGCTGGGCCAGCAGCACAGCCAAGCAAGACCATTGCACCCAATGCGTGGTGGAAACAGTGGCGGCTGGTCTGGGTTCCGGCTGCGGTCGCAGCGGCTCTTGCCGTCACGACGATCTCCTTCGTGATCGAGCGAGCGGATCAGCACGGACCCGACATCAAGATCGTGACGCAGAACCCGGCGCAAAGCACACCACCGTCTTCAACTTCACCGCCAACGGAGCAGGCAAAGCTCGAGCCGCCGGCTGCGGCCGTTCCCGCACCGCCGCCGGCGCACACCGCGAAGCACCTACCCTCCGCCGCGGCAGAATCCCTGCCCGCACCAGTGCCGCCTGCAATGACCGCGCAAATGCCGTCAGAGCCCGGAGCCTCTGAGCCCGAATCCGCGGATCGAGTGGACGTCACGCGCGAAGCGCAACAAGCGCCTCACGAGGAAGCACTGCAAGCGCCTCCCGAATTCGCAGCTGGCGCCACGCGCCCTGCTTACTCGCAGCCGGAAGCCGGCGCGTGGGAAGCACGACAGCAGCAGGCAGAGCAGCAGCGCCAGGCCGAGCAGCAGCGCCAGGCTGAAGTCGACACGTCGCACATGCGTTCCTTCAAGTCGAAGGCCGCGCCCGCCGCCGTGCACGAAGCCAACGCCGCCCCACCGGCCGGCGCGACGCAAACCGTTACAGTTGCCGCTGCGCCGCCGCCCGAGACGCGGCCGGCCGCGCACGCGCCGGGAAGCAAATCCCCCGGGACAGCCACCACCCCCGCGATGCCAATGCAACTGCCAAGCGGGCTGGCCGTCGTCTCCGCCGTGTCCGGCGGGCATCTGCTGCTGGCCATCGACGAAGCCGGCGCGTTGTTTTTGAGCGAAGACCATGGCGTCACGTGGGAGCGCGTCGCTACGCAGTGGACGGGGCGCGCCATCGCCCTGCGGCAGCAAGGCCAATTTCATGGAGCCCTGTATGTTGCTCCGTCCATTCAAAACGGGGCGACGGGCGGTTCCTCCGCCAATGCCGACCTCGCGCCTCCAGTCGTCGCATTCTTTGAACTTTCAAATGACAAAAATCAGACGTGGGTGAGTACCGATGGCCGAACCTGGACGCCAAAATGAGTACCTGCGCGCGGCATCTCGCCTGATGCGCGATTCCTGCCTCTAGAAATTCCTTCCTGCTGCCGAAGAAGCAATTGTCGGAGTGCGTGCAACCGGTGCATCGGGCGATCTTGCGCTTAGCAAGCGAAAGCGATCTTCGCGATTGCACAGCGACGCGCGAGCCCAAGGAGGTGCTGCGGTGGAAATGGGTGCGGAACGCGGGCAAGCGGCCACAATGCCCTGGGCGCATCTGCGGCTTCCGCCCTTTCCGCAGGTGGCCGTCAGAGTTCTGCAACTGGCCAGCAATGAGAACGTGCAGTTGCATCAGTTGTGCGACCTCATCTCGTCCGATCCGGCATTCGCCAGCGAAGTGCTGACCGTCGCCAATTCCCTGCTCTACGCGCCGCGTTATCCCTCCACCAGCATCTTGCAGGCCGTGGCCGTGCTGGGCGCCAACACACTGCAAGGCATGTGCGTCACGGTGGGCGTGCGCGCCTATCTCGGCAAGACCATGAGCCACCCCGCGATGCGCAACCTGTGGCGGCACAATCTGGGGTGCGCCATCGTCGCGCAACGGCTCGCGGCGGTGGGCTTCATTGACAAAGACACGGCCTTTACCGCCGGCATTCTCCACGACGTGGGCCGCATGGGCCTGGCGCTGATCCAGCCCGCCACCTATGCCGCGCTGCTCGAGAAACATCAGGGAGCTTCGGCGACCCTGCTCGAAGCCGAGCGCGTGCTCTTCGGCTGGGATCACTGCGAGACCGGCCGCCAATTAATTGGCGACTGGAAACTCCCGGAGGAATTCCAATCCGTGGTCGCCCGGCATCATGAATCGCGGCGCACCGACGGCGCGTGGGATGTTTCGGAACTGGTGAAGGTGAGCTGCGCGATGGCCTCCACCATTGGCTTCGCCGCGTTTCCAGGCTGCACAACCGTGCCGTTCAGCAACCTGCTGGAGGCGCTGCCCGCGCGCGAACGCAGGCTCTTCCATGGCGATGAGGAGACACTGAAAAAGGACGTCGCCGAGAGCATTCACGCCATCGAGTCGGTGTAAAGCCCGCGATCCGGCTGCCGAGCTCGCGAGGCATCCCGTCCCGAGGCCCCCGCGGACAGCTCTCCGTCCGCGGGGTGGAGCTTCGGCGCGTTTTTGTCTTTGCGCCTAAGATGGGATTGCGATCCCCTGACCGCTCTACGCGCGCATCGGCTTGCGTTGTAACTATTCCAGCGTCTACCCCTCGGGTTCGGGGAAGAATAATCCAACCAGATGCCGTTAGGGTCTTCGATGAGCATTTGCTTTGGACACTAGCTGAGACTGCTGCTATATGCCAACGTGCAAAATCCCAGAATGAGCAGTGCAATCGCAGCGATCATTCTCTTCACCGACTTTGAGCCTGCGCCTTTCCACTCTCCGGTTAGGAACCCCCATCCGCTAGAAGCCAGGATGATAACCGACATGAACAGCGGCCAGCCCAATACCGGCCCCATATTCCCTATCTGAGACATAGCTACCCCATAGATCGCCGCGCTGCCCATCCATAAGGCTGCCATAGCGAAACCGTATACCCAATTGATTGCCGATCCTGAAGCCGCAAAAAGTTGAAAGCTGCGGTTCTTGCGCCAGAGATAGACACAATAAATCAGATACGGTACAAGCGAAGCTGTGAGGAGCGGCGCCCAAATCACGTTGTATTCGTTAATCGGGCTGGCGCCATTGGCCACTGCCCGCTGCACCGTGGGCGTGCAGAAGGCCGCGCCAAAGTTGTTTAGCGGAGAACCCAGTCCCGCCAGGATGCACAGGGTCAACCCTGCGGCAAAGCTCATCCTTTTTGCGTGCGGATCCGTTG
This sequence comes from uncultured Occallatibacter sp., assembly GCA_964569985.1. Taxonomy (GTDB): domain Bacteria; phylum Acidobacteriota; class Terriglobia; order Terriglobales; family Acidobacteriaceae; genus Telmatobacter. Next base: position 7,252 of record CAZMWL010000067.1, on the reverse strand, counting down.
CAACGGCAACGTTTTTTCGAAGCTGCCGTTCCTTTTCCAGTCCGGCAGCAGCCGAGAATACTATGCCCGCCAGCATCAAAAAGACGCCGAAGAAGAAGAACAGGCCCTCCCGCGTAAACACCTTCTCGGCGTGCTGAGAGAAGAACGGAACAATCGACCCGAAAGCCGTGGAAATGCCGATCGCTATCGCAAAATTCAAAGCGATGCCCACGGCTGCGATGCCCAATCCAAAGAAAATCTGGGCCAGGCCGAAACCGATTCCAAACAGAATGAGCAGCAACCATTGGTCCGCCGGGGTGTGCCGATAGAAGGAGATCGCGTGGGGAACGGTAGCAAGAACCAGCGCCCAGGGCAAAATCAGCATTCCCCACACGCTCCAAACCGACCAGATGTTTTCCCACTTCCATTGCCTCGCGTATTTTGTCGGCGCAGCGAAGCTGCCGTTAATGGCCCCGGCAATAATAATTAGGGTCACTGCAAAAACTGCGTTCTGCATTCTCTGTCTCCTGGTGTCGAAGACTTGCCTTGCATGCTCGGCTATCAAGGAAAGTCAAGAACTGCTTTGTAGGGCGCTTCGATGGCGACGTATCTTCGCTCGGTTCGAATTTATTCGCACATCGTTACCAGCGGCCCCCTTTGAAACACAGACGGTAACACCACACGTTTACTCGAATCCATACAGCAGACCGCCCAGGGCTCCGGTCAGCGAGGCTTTCATCAATTTGGCATTGGGTCGCATCGTGAGTTGTCCTTAAAGTTCCAAACCATCCTACAGATTGGGCCCGTAGGCGGCAAAGCACCCTCCGCAGCGGCGTTCCCTTCCCGGCAAGGCAACGCCGGGAACCGGCTGCTCGCAGAAGGGCGGGCTAGGATCTGTTTTGCGTTTCCTCAGGTGGCGGCGGTGGGCAGCACCGCCAGAACCCGGCAGCGATGCTTGTCGGCAGCGCTCCACGCCAGCGGCATCTCGCTCTCCATGCACGCGCAATCGCCCGCCTCGAGCACCTCGTGCATGGCGCCCGCGTCCAGGCGCAGGCGTCCCTCGAGCACATAAATCACGGCGCCGGTTTCCTCAAAGGCGTTCATGGCCACGGTGGAGCCGCCGGGCGGGAACTCGACCACTTGCGCCACCAGCCGGAATCCCTCGCCATCGCCGTTCAACGGCGTCACCTTCACCGGCTCCATGCCGCGCCCGTTGCCCTGCAGGTGCGTTTTGCGCGTGATGGAGAGCTTGTGGCGCGAGGGCTCGTTGAAGAAGTAATCCATGCCCACGCCGTAGACGCGCGCGATGGTGGCCAGCGTGGGCAGCGTGGGAGTCATCCGATCGGTTTCAAGCTTGGAGAGCAGCGCCGTGGAGAGCCCGGTTTCGGCCGCCAATCGGGAAAGGGTGAGCCGTTTGCTGTTGCGCAGCGAGCGCAGCTTAAGGCCTATGCAATACGGCTGCAGAGACCATTGGGCGTATGAAACAGCCTTGGACATCGCCAGCTCCGATGAAGTGTTGCGGAATCTGTGAACCAGTCTACGCCACCCGCCAGGCGCATGGGCGCAATTAGGTAAGACCGCGACAACCTGCGAGACGCGGAGACGCATTGCCGAATAGAATATTTACGATAAAACGCGGAGGAAGGCGCTGCCTTCGCCGCGTCATCCAAAGAGAGGCCTGCACTCCTATGAGCATCTTTCCCGATCGCACCTTCGTTTCCCTGCTGGTTCGAGGCGCGCGCATCGCGACGCCGGTGGCCGCGCTCTGCCTGGCGCAGATGTGCACTTCCCAGAGCAAGCCAGCCGCGCCAAACCCCGCGCCGGACGTGCTGGTATTGAGCAACGGCGACACTTTGCATGGAAAATTCGTGAGCGAAACTGGCGGCAAGATTATATTCCACAGCGATCCGCTGGGCGACGTCAGTCTCGGCTGGGACAAAGTGAAGGAACTTCACGTGGCCGGAAAGTTCGGCGTCATCAACCAACCCATCGCGGCGCGCGGCAGGAAGGGCGCGGTGCAATTCCCCGTGGGAACATTCGACGTCGCGGACCAGAAACTCACCATCCATCCTGAGAGCGCGCCAGCCCCCGCGCCCATTCCCGTCGCCAAAGCGCAATACATCATGGACGGCGCGACACTCGACAAGCAAATCAATCACGAGCCGGGTTTCTTCGCGGGATGGAATGGAGCGGCTACCGCGGGCGCAACGCTGGTGTCGGCAACAAACAATCAGTACACGTTTACGGGCGCAATAAACCTGGTGCGGACGCTTCCTACGGCGACCTGGCTGGATGCGCGGAACAAGACGCTTTTCGGCTTCAACGAATCGTACGGCAAGATTACGCAGCCGGCTTATGCTTACCCGGCAACTCCTCCGGCCACGGGATCGATTCCCGTGCCCGCGGTCGTAACCAAGTTGTCGATTATGCATTTTGGCGCGGAGCGCGACGAGTATTTCTCGCCGCGCGTCTACGTGCTTGCGCAAGCGGCCTTCGACCACAACTACTCACAGGACCTGCAATTGCAGCAGGTGTACGGCGGGGGCATTGGATGGACCGTGGCGAAGTCTCCCAAACAGGAACTCGACTTGAAGGGCACCGTGCAGTATGAGAAGCAGCAGTTTATTGCCAACACGGGGAGTGTGAGCCAGAATCTGATCGCCTCGACGTTCGCGGCGAACTACATCCTGCACCTCAAGCTGCTTACCTACACGCAGGCGCTCGCGTTTATTCCTGCGTATAACCAGTTCAGCGCTTACTCCGCCACGGAGACAGACACGTTGGCATTTCCCACGTACAAGAACTTCAGTTTCTCAGTGGGGACCCTGGATTCTTATCTGAATGACGCACCGTTCATTGGCACATCGTCGACTCCGCCGACTAAGCCGAATTCGTTTCAGTTCACAATGGGGCTGACCTACGCAATCAAGTCGAAGAACTGAAACAGCTGCCAGCTATTGGCCGACCTTGCGGATGGCAACGGATTTACGCATCCCGGGACATCCGGCTTTTCCATCGGCGCACCAAACCGCACGGTAAAGCTAGGAGCTAGCAGCTAGAGGCTGCCTTTCTCATATCTTCACAAAGATCTTTCTGCGGTAGAGCAGCCACATCGGCAGGAAGCAAACTGCCGTGTAAACCAATACGTAGGCCAGCGACCTCCATCCCGGATCCGGGATGGGCATGAAAACGTGCTGGAATACATAGCGAAGCGGGTTCGTCGGTTTGCCGCCGTCTGTGAAGTGAATTTGGGAGAGAAGCACGTACAGTTCATCGTTGATGACGAATGCTACGATCGCGTTCGAGCCAAAGACCAGCCAGGGCCATGTGAGCGCCTTGCCCCAGCCTTTTTGTCCCCAGCCGCGCTGTTCCATTGCCCAGTAAACAAGCGCCAGCAGGAGCAACGACCATCCCGCCGCCCATAGAACGTAGGAGCTGGTCCACATCTTCTTGTTGAGCGGAAACCAAATGGACCAGAGATATCCCGTCGCAAGACACGCCGCCGCGCCTCCGACCAGCCCCAGCGCTTTGATCCTCTTGGACAGCCACCCACTTAGCCACACTCCCGTAAGCAAACCCAGGAGCGTGGTTGCAATGGCGGGAATGTCGCTGAGCAACCCCTCGGGATCGCGCGTGTTGTGGGGATTGCTTGGGTTGTCAGCCGTAGACTCTTCGTAAAGATGGCCCGGCATGATTTGGCGGTCGACCCAGGCCACAATGTTCTGATCCTTGTCGAGGAAAGCGACGTCGCAGCCAGGCACACCCGCTCCCGGCACCGGAACCCATCGCAGCAGCGCCCAATAGCCCACCAGAAGGAGCACGAACAGCGCCACTTTCGTCCATACGCGCCGGTCCCAGAGATAAACGAGCGCTACGACCAGATAGCAAACAGCGATGCGCTGCAAGATGCCGTAAATGCGCCAATGTTGGAGATGGAAGTGAGGAAACCCATTGATAAAGACGCCCAGCAGAAACAAAATGACTCCGCGGCGCGCCGCGTGACCCGCGAGTTTCGCGCGCGAGTCGCCGCGCCGCAGCCGCGCTTCGGTCGAGAAGACAATGGACACGCCCACGACAAAAAGAAATGTGGGGAAAACCAGATCGGTGGCAGTGAATCCGTTCCAATCGGCGTGTTGCATTTGCGTCCACGCGCCGGAAGTGGAGTTGTCCACCATGATCATGAAGGCGATGGTGAGGCCGCGCAGCACGTCAAGCGAAAGCAGGCGTTTTTGCAGCATCACGGCAGAAGGCAATTTGAACATTCGGCTCTCCGTCCGTATCGATTGCAACGATGCTCAATACCCTACGCGCAAGGGTCCATCTTCGCCAAGCGGAAAGCCGTTGCTGTTGTCAGCCAGCCTGTGGAACCGCGCCGGAGCCGCGATGCGATCCCTTGCCACACAGAAAAAGGCCCGGACTCCAACCGTCCGGGCCTTTTTGTCATGATGCCGTTGGTACTGCACGCTCGGCCGGATGCGCTACCTCAATACTTCGAAGCTAAGCGTGGTCGTTTTCGTTACGCCTCCGCCCGTCCCGGTAATCGTGATGGGATAGGTGCCGGTCGGAGCGGTCCTCGAAACCGTCAGTGTGAAATCGACGGTGCCGGATCCTGGCGCCGCAATGGGATTCTTGCTGAAGGTCGCCGTCACGCCCGACGGCAGCGTAGAGTACGAAAGCGTAATCGCCGAGTTAAACGAGCCCGAGACCGTGGTGGTCACGGTGGCATATCCGCTCTGGCCCTCGTCGAGATATCCCGAGCTGGGCGAAACGGAAATGGTGAAGCTGCCCGCTACCGGAGCCGTTACCGTCAAATTCACCGTCGTGGTTTCGGTTGTGCTACCGCTGGTTCCCGTGATGGTGATCGGGTAGGTGCCCGTCACCGTCGAAGCGCTTACGGTGAACGTCAGCGTCGAGCTGCCAGTCCCCGTGATCGACGTTGGGCTGAAGCCGATGGTCACGCCCGAAGGCTGGCCTGACGCCGAGAGCGTCACGGCCGCATCGAATCCGCCCACCACCGTGCTGGTGATCGTCGACGACCCCGCGTTGCCCTGCACCACGGAGACTGCGCTCGGCGAAGCCGAGAGGCTGAATCCGGGTTGCACTACGGTTCCAGCCAGCGTATTCAGCAGCGTGGTCCCATTGGGGCTGCCCCAGCCGGTGGCCAAATCGTAGCCGGTTGTCGCGGAGTAGCCATTGCTGCCGCTGGTAATGTCATGGAAATTCGCCTCATAGCTCGATCCCGTGCCGATCGAGTATAAAGTCGGGTTGATAAAGCCGATCGGCTTGCTGCCGCTGGTCGCCCTTTGCTGATTTACCAGCGCCAGGTAGCCGGCCCAGAGTGGCGCGGCAAAGCTGGTGCCTCCGTATTCGTTGGCCGTGCAGGTAGTCTGGTCGGCGCACACGTAATAGGTGAAGTTGGCATTGGCTGAAACGTCGGGGCCATTGCGATAGGTCTGCGAGCAACTGGCGCAGCCTGCCGCGGCCGTCACCTGCCACGAAGGTATCGCGAACTTGTCCGGCGAAATGCCGCCGCCGCCATCAGACCATGCGGTTTCTGAAGCCCATGCGCCGGCCGCTGCGGCGGTCGACAGGTCTGTGCCGCCTACTGAGGTGACATAGACATCGTCCGCCGGGTAAATCTCTGAAGCCGTTCCCGACGTTGTCCATTTGCTGTTGTCGCCCGCGGCCTGGAACAGGTTCTGGCCCTGCGCCGCGAACTCCTCGAAGTAGGGATTGTCGGTGTTGGGGTCGGCCGGGCTCCAGGTCCACGAAGAGCTTAACTGATACGCGAGAGGCGTATGCGTGGCCATGGAGTTGAAGATCGCGGAGTCGGTCGAGCCCACATACATGGTCAGGCCCGCCAGTCCCGGCGCCACGCCCAGCGCCTGCGTCATGTCCAGCGTCTGCTCGGTGTCGTCGCAATCGCCGCCGGACCGCGAATCCACGCAGCTCGTGCTGGTGCCGTCGGTGGAAAGCAGGGTGATGACGCTGCCGGGGTAGGTTTGCCCGGCGTTCTTGTAGTAGGTCTGCAGGTCGGCCAGATCGGTGCCGTAATACTCCAGCAGGCCGAGATATTGGCCGCTGCCGGTCAGTGCTCCGCCATAATAGGCCGCCCGCATGTCGCTGCCCAGAAACGAGGCCGAGGGTCCGGAGCCCGTGGTGGCGCCGGACTTGGATCCGGAACTCTGGGGATTGTGTGTCAAGCCCGCGGGATGCGGAATGGAGAAGTTGTCAAGACCCGCCACATGCCACAGCGCAATCGAAAGGCTCGTGGTCGGTTCCTTGTCGGGCGCGTAGAAGGTGCGGCTCTCGGTGGGATGCTGGTACACGCCGAGGTTCACATGAAACGCGCTCTGAATACTCGCCACGCTTCCCGTCACCTGGATGTTCACGCGGTTCGGCGACGTGCCGACCACGGTGAGACCGTTCGCCTTGGCGAAGTTGATCACGGAGTCGTAGTCCTGCTGGGTCGGACCGAATTCCGCAGTGAACTGATCCACCGTGAGGAACTGGTGATACGACGGGCTGCTGGGATCGTAGAGATCCACGAGGAGTTGATTGAGCTCGTCCTGATTGCGAAGCGGCAACGCGATCACGAGATTCAGCGTCTGCGATGAGGAAAGGTTGCCGATGAAGTGCGCGGTTTTATCCTGCGTGGCCTGACGCACATGATGCGTCAACACGGTTTGAGCCTGGCAAACGCCGAGGCACAGCGAAAGGGACAAAGCGATCAGGAACGCAAAGATTCCCTGTTTACGCATGAGGTTTTTCTCCTTGTTCTCCCCGGGGTCGAGGGTGCCTGCAAGAGAGAGGAAGCAGGCCTCCACGCCTCGAATTGTCGGCCATGCGCGCCGCCCCTGTCCATAAAAATCTGGCGATTTGGTAGTGTACTTCCTGTTACTTTCGGGGGATCAATCGCGCTTGCAACTTGTGCGCGCTCTAGCGCTAAGAAGGCGATCCGCCGTCCTCCGTGCATCCCGTTTCGGCCGTCACAGCCCTCGCCAGGATGGCGCTTCGCCGGCGCCGCAATGTGCCTCCATCCAGTTTGCCCTTTGCCTTCATTGACTTCCTGTGACGCGCGGCCCCTCTCGCTGATACACTCCCCTTTCAGGCATTTCATGACCGATTTGGTTTGCCATCGTTCGGAGGCTACCGTGCCCGTGTTTCAGCCCTTTGTTCCTGCCGATCAAAACCCCCGCGAATTTACACTCCGCGCCGTCCTGCTGGGCTCGCTTTTCGGCCTCATCTTCGGCGCCGTCACGGTCTATGTGGG
>CAZMWL010000066.1:0-14451 GCA_964569985.1 uncultured Occallatibacter sp. | reverse complement strand
ATCGCTTCGGCGGCCTGCTCTACGATCGCAAGCAGTTGGCCCGATCGAACGAATATTATCACTCGATCCATCCCACCGAGGCCGCGGAAGTGGACGCGCGCCTGGGCGAGGAAAAGGCCAAAGTGGAAGCCAAGGCCAGGGCCGCGGCCGAAGCTGCCGCTGCCAAAGCTGCTGCGCCCGCGCCGCCTGCTCCATCCGCCGGAGGAGGAAGCTAGCCGATGGCTAATACACTCGACCAGATCTTCATCCTCCTTCGCAACTGGCTCGTCAGCTTTTTGCCCGCGGCGCTGCGTCCCGCCGCCGGCGTTGTACTCGGCGTCATCGCCATCGTCTGCGTCTTTCCCGGCCTCTTCGCGCTGACCACGGTCTTTGAGCGCAAGGGCCTGGGCCGCATTCAGAATCGTCTGGGCCCCAACCGCGTCGGCCCTTACGGGCTCTTCCAGCCCGTCGCCGACGGCATCAAGTCGCTCACCAAGGAAGACATCGTTCCCTTGAGCGCCAACGCGGCGGTGCATTTTCTCGCCCCGCTCGTATTGGTCGTCGCGGTCTTCATGGGATTCGCGGTGTTGCCCATGGGCCGCAACATGGTTCTGGTCGACATGGATGCCGGCCTGCTGTTCTTCTTTGCCATGGGCGCGGCCACCGAGCTTTCGGTGTTCATGGCCGGCTGGTCCAGCCGCAACAAATACTCGCTGCTCGGCGCCATGCGCGCCGTGGCGCAGATGATCAGCTACGAAGTGGTGCTGCTGCTTTCTGCCGTGGCCGTGGTGATGATCACCGGCTCGCTCTCGCTGCCGGCGATCGTTGCAGCGCAAAACACTTACACCGGCATCTTTCCTCACTGGTACATCTTTACGCCCTGGGGCCTGGCGGGATTTGCGATGTACGCCATCGCCGCTACGGCGGAAACCAATCGCTCGCCCTTCGATTTGCCGGAAGGCGAGTCGGAACTGGTCGCCGGCTACCACACCGAGTATTCGGGCTTCAAGTTCGCGCTCTTCTTCCTGGGCGAATATCTGGCCATGTTTTCCATCTCCGGCCTCGGCACCACGCTTTTTCTCGGAGGATGGTCCGCGCCCTTGTCTTTTCTCACTTTTATTCCCTCGTGGATCTGGTTTTTCTCCAAGGTGATGCTTTCGATCTTCGTCTTCATCTGGATGCGCGGCACGTTGCCCCGCCTGCGCCAGGACCAGTTGATGAACTTTGCGTGGAAATTCTGTCTGCCTTTTACGCTGCTCGATCTTGTCGTGACCGCGCTCTGGCGCTTCATGGGCGAAGGCTGGATGCGCTGGGTGGTTTCGACCGCGATTCTGGCCGCGGCCTACGTGCTCATGGGCCGCTTCGGCATGCGCAAGGAGCACTTCGGGCCCCGGAGATACCGCTATGCTGAATAGGAGCCACTCATGAACGCCGTCTTCTATTTGCTTGCGGTCCTCACCATCGGCGGCGGCCTTGCGGCTGTGCTGCTCAAGCACCTGGTGCACTGCGCGCTCGCCACTACAGTGGCCTTCTCCGGGCTGGCTCTGCTTTATTTGCAACTCGACGCGCAGTTCGCTGGCTTTGCGCAGATTCTCGTCTACATCGGCGCCGTCGCCATCCTGATTGTGTTCGCCATTCTGCTCACGCGCGGTTCCGATCTGCCCCAGGACGGCGTCTTCAGCCGCAGTTGGTCGGTGGGCTTCGTGATTGCCGCCGGCGTGTTCGCGGTGCTGGCGTGGGCCGTCATGCAAAGCGTGCGCGCCGTGCCGCAGCAGACCGCCGTTCCCGCCGTTACCGTGCATGACATCGGCAATGCGCTGGTAGGACGCTACGTGCTGCCGCTGGAGATTGTGGCCCTGCTGCTCACGGCAGCTACGATCGGCGCGGTGATCGTGGCCATGCACGAGAACGGGAGGCCCAAATGACAGGCATGACCACGCCGCTCGCCGGATATCTGCTGGTCGCCGCACTGCTGTTTGCCATCGGCCTGGCCGGCGCGTTGGTGCGCCGCAATGCGATTCTGGTGCTGATCGGGATTGAATTGATGTTGAACGCGGCGAATCTCAACCTGATCGCTTTCTGGCGCTACGGCCCGCGTCCCGAATTGCTCACGGGCATGATGTTCGCTATTTTTTCCATCGCCGTGGCCGCGGCCGAAGCTGCCGTCGGTCTGGGCCTCGTCATCGCCATCCATCGCCACACCAACACCACCGAACTCGACAAGATCAACAGGATGAAGGGGTGAAAGCTTGATGCAGGAATCCGCAGCATTCACTCCGCAATTCGCCGCTTCCGCGATCACGGGCATCCTGTGGCTGATTCCCGCTGTGCCCATGGCGGCGTCGGGCGTGATCGCGCTGCTCAAGCAGCCGCGCCGCAAGCTTGCCGCGTCGCTTGCCATTGGCTCGCTTTCGATTTCGTTGCTTCTTTCGCTGGTCGCGTTCTGTCACGTCGTGGCCGGATGGGCGCACGGCGCAGTGGTCCGCGAGGTCGTCGACTTTACCTGGTTCCGCTTCGGCTCCTCCGCCGTCGATCTGGGCTGGGTTCTCGATCCTCTCGCCGCCATCATGATGTTGATGGTGAGCTTCGTCGGCCTGCTCATCTTCATTTATTCCGTGGGCTACATGGCCCACGACGAGAACTTCACGCGTTTCTTCTGCTTCCTCTCGCTCTTCGCCGGAGCCATGCTGGGCGTGGTTATCTCCAACAGCCTGCTGCTGCTCTTCATGTGCTGGGAGATCGTGGGCCTCACCTCGTATCTGCTCATCGGCTTCTGGTATCAAAAACCTTCCGCCGCGGCCGCTGCAAAAAAAGCCTTCATCACCACGCGCGTCGGCGATGTTTTCTTTCTTCTCGGCATCGTCTGGCTCTTTGCGCAAACCGGCACGTTGCTCTTCTATAACCACGGCGTGGGTTCGCTCGAAGGTCTGGCCCTCGTCAATTTGCTTGCGCAGCACGCGGGATTGGGTCTCAGCGCCGCCGGCGCTATCGGCTTGCTCATCTTTGCCGGAGCGGTGGGCAAGAGCGGCCAGCTTCCGCTGCACGTCTGGCTGCCCGACGCGATGGAAGGCCCCACGCCGGTCTCCGCGCTCATTCACGCGGCTACCATGGTCGCAGCGGGCGTGTATCTTGTGGCGCGCGTTTATCCGTTGATGCAGATCGGCGCCGCGCCTCACGGAACTACGGTGGCACTCACCGTCGTTACCTGGGTGGGCGCGTCCACCGCGGTCTTCGCCGCGCTCATCGCCGTCGCGCAAAACGACATCAAGCGCATCCTTGCCTACTCCACCATTTCGCAGCTCGGTTACATGATGGCCGGCCTCGGCCTGGGCGGCGTCGCCGTAGGCATGTTCCACCTCATCACGCACGCCTTCTTCAAGGCGCTGCTGTTCATGGGCGCGGGCTCGGTCATCCACGGCAGCCACGAGGAGCAGGACATTCGGCGCATGGGTGGCCTCAAGGCCGACATGCCGCTCACTTTCATCACCTACGCCATCGGCATGTTGGCGCTGTGCGGGTTCCCACTCCTCTTCTCGGGCTTTTGGTCGAAGGATGGCATCCTTGAAGCCGCGCAGCATTGGGACATCTCCAAGGTCCCGTTTTATCTGCTCGTCTTCGGCGCATTGCTCACCGCGTTCTACATGACGCGCCAGGTCTGCTACGTTTTCTTCGGCCACTGGCGCGGCCACGAATCCGCGCACGAAAGCCCGCGTGTGATGACAGTGCCGTTGGCGATCCTGGCCTTCTTCGCCATCGCGCTCGGCGTCATCGGAACTCCCGCGTGGCCGTGGTTCCGCGCGTTCCTCGAGAACCGCGCCACGTCGTTTAGTTGGCATGGATTTACCGAGCCGGGACTCGGCCTGCTGATGCTTCTGTCGTCGCTGGTTGTCTTCCTCGGTCTTGGCCTCGGCTGGCGGCTCTATGGCAACAAGTCGCCCAAGCCCGAAGCTCCCGATGCGCTCGAGCGCTCGGCTCCGTGGCTGTGGGTGCCACTGCGCGACCGTCTCTACGTCGACGAAATCTATGGTGTTACCGTGATCGCCTTTTACGCGTGGTGGGCGCGCGTGGCCGACTGGCTCGATCGCCGCATCTGGGGCGGCATCGTCGCCGCCGTTGCGTGGCTCTTCGGGCTCTGGGCGCGCTTCAATCGCTTCCTTGACGTCAACTGGGTCGACGGCGGCTTCGACAAAACTTGCGAGGAATTTTCCTCGGGCGGCGGCCTGCTTTCGAGCGTCGAAGGTGGCCGCGTGCAGAACTACCTGCGCATTCTAGCCGCGGCTGTGGTCGCGCTCGTCGCAATTCTTCTCTGGAGCAGCCGGCCATGAACGTACTCGCGTTCCCAATTCTGACGCTGCTCACCGTGCTGCCGCTCGCGGGCGCAGCCATGGCGCTTTTCTCCGGCCGTCATGCGCGCGTTGTGGCGCTCTTCACCACCCTGGCCTGCCTGCTGCTTGCGCTTTTTATCTGGACGCACATTCCCGGCGATGGCAGCATTGGTCTGGTGGAGCGCGCTGCGTGGGCGCCTTCGCTTGGCATCGAGTATCACCTTGGCGTCGACGGCCTTGGTGGCCTCATGCTGGTGCTCTCGGCCATGGTCACGCTCATGGCGGTCGATGCCGCGCATCGCGTGCACCACATGCCCGGCCTCTTTTTCGGCTTGGTGCTCACGCTCGAGGCGGGACTCTTCGGCTCTTTCACCGCGCTCAATTTCTTCCATTGGTTTTTGTTCTGGGAACTCAGCCTCATTCCCGCATTCTTCCTTATCAAGTTGTGGGGCGGTCCCAAGCGCGGTCCCGCGGCCACGCAATTCTTCATTTACACCATGGCCGGATCGGTGGCGCTGTTGCTCTCGTTCCTCGCCATTTTTCTTTCGACTACGAGTAAAGACGCTCCGGGCACGATGGACTTCGTCAATCTGACGGCCATGGCCGCATCCGGCCAGCTCGCGCAAATGGTCACCGTGCATCTGGGCCCGGTGATGCCTTGGCTCGCCATCGGCGTGCTCGCCGGCTTCGCGGTCAAAGTGCCGCTCATGCCTTTCCATACGTGGTTGCCCGCCGCGTATGCTGAGGCGCCTTCGCCCGTCACCATGCTGCTCACCGGCGCCATGTCGAAGATGGGCGTCTACGGCTTGCTGCGCATCGCCATTCCCATCTTCGGTCCGCAGATCGCCGCCATGCGCACGCCGCTGCTTGTTCTTGCCGCCGCCACGGTGGTCATGGGCGCGTGGGCCGCGGCCGCGCAAACCGATCTCAAGCGCGTCGTCGCGTACTCTTCGATCAATCACCTCGGCTATTGTTTGCTGGGCATCTTCGCGCTGGCGGTTCCCGCGGCGGGCGCGGCGCAACAGGCCAGCCAGGCCGCCGCGCTGAATGGCGTCATCCTGCAGATGTTCAACCACGGCGTCACCGCGGCCGCGCTCTTCTGGTTCATCTCGATGATGCAGTTCCGCTCCGGTGGCCTGCGCGGCATCAACGACTTCGGCGGCTTGCGCAAGCCCGCGCCGGTATTTGCCGGGCTCATGGGCATCGCGCTGTTCAGTTCGCTCGGTCTGCCCGGTCTGAACGGTTTTGTTGGCGAGTTCCTCGTCTTCCGGGGAGTCTTTCCGCTGGCGTGGGTTGCAGCCACCGTATCGGTGCTTGGTTTGCTCGTCACCGCAGTCGTGATTCTCACCGTGATTCAAAAGGTATTCAGCGGCCCCGTTGCGGAGCGCTGGGCCGCGTTTCCCGATCTGCATCACGGCGAGCGCATGGCTCTCGCGCCCGTCATTGGACTCATGTTTTTGCTCGGCCTTGTGCCCCAGCTCATTTTGAGCACCATCAATCCCACGGTCCAGAATCTGCTGGCGCACTGGAGATTTTAGAGAATGGCTTGGACCATTTATATTTCGTTCGCCGGCGCGCTGCTTGCGGCGCTTCTGCCCAAGGACAAACCCGTCCTTGCGCGGTGGTTCGCGCTGGCCGTGGCCGTGGCCGGGCTTGTCCTCGCCGTTGCAGGCTACGCCGCGGGCTTTGGCCAGGGGCGGCAGGTGTTTGCCGTCGCGCTCTGGGTGCCTTCCATGGGCATCCACTATCTGCTCGTCGCTGACGGCATTAGCCGGGTGCTGGTTCTGCTCACCGGCATTGCTTCCGTCTCCGGCGTTCTTTTCAGTTGGAATATTAACCTGCGCACCCATCAGTTTTTCGCGTTTTATCTCGCGCTTATCGGTGGCGTCTACGGCGTGTTTCTGAGCGGCGACCTCTTCCTGCTCTTCGTTTTTTACGAAATCGCCATCGTGCCCAAATACTTCCTCATCGCTATTTGGGGCTCCACGCGCCGCGAGTACGGCGCCATGAAGCTTGCGCTGTATTCCTTTGTTGGCTCGGCCATGGTGCTCATCGGATTGCTCGCCGCGTACGTAACCGCCGGCTCGCATTCCACTGCGTTCGCCGATCTCGCGCACGCGGGCCTGCCCGTCAGCTTCCAGATGTGGTGTTTCCCGCTGGTTTTTGTGGGCTTCGCGATTCTCGCCGGCATGTGGCCCTTCCACACCTGGGCGCCCACCGGCCACGTCGCCGCTCCCACCGCCGCTTCCATGCTGCTCGCGGGCGTGGTCATGAAGCTGGGCGCGTACGGCTGCTTGCGCGTCGGCATCGGCCTCTTTCCGCACGGTCTCGATCCCTGGGGATTCTCTTTGCTCGGCATCGGTTCCTGGCGCGACGTCTTCGCATGGCTCGCGGTCATCGGCATCGTCTATGGCGCTCTGGTCGCTCTGGCGCAAACCGATTTCAAATTCGTCATTGGCTATTCGAGCGTCAGTCACATGGGTTTTGTGCTCCTCGGCCTCATGACGCTGAACCAGATCGGCGTCGATGGCGCGGTGTTGCAAATGTTTTCGCACGGCATCATCGCCGGCTTGCTCTTCGCCATCGTCGGCCGCGTGGTTTACGACCGCACGCACACGCGCCAGTTCGCCGAGCTTGAGCCCATGCACCTTTCGCGGCGCCTGCCCTTTGCCGCTTGGGCCTTCGTCTTTGCCGGAATTGCGTCCATGGGATTGCCGGGCTTCTCCGGGTTCGTCGCCGAGCTGCAGGTGATGGTCGGCGCGTGGCAAGCCAATCCCTGGTGGACGATCGTCTCCGGCATCGGCATCATTGTTGGCGTTGCTTACATCTGGCGCGCGCTGCAAAAGGCCTTCTTCAGCGATACGCTGCCCACCCCGCACGAGCTTGAAGCGGAGCAGGAGCACAAATTCTCTCCCATCACCTGGCCTGAGATCACCGGGGTTGTTTTGCTCGGCGCATGCACGCTTGCCGTCGGTCTTTATCCGCGCATTCTTCTTGATCAGATAGAACCGGCCGTGAAAGCGCTGCTGGCGGGAGGCGCGCAATGACCTACGTTGACCTCTTCCGCGCCACGCTGCCTGAAACGGCTCTCGAAGTCGCCGCGCTTTTCGTCCTTGTTGTCGATCTCGGCTTCCTTCGCAAGGCCGCAGCCGAAACTCGTGTTGCCGTCGCGGCATTCGTAGGTATCGCCGGCTGCGCTGCGGCGCTCGGGGCCGTATCGACTGCAGGCCCCCTGAGTTTCGGCAACGATCTTCTCCTTGCCGCGGGTGGTTCTGCGGGTGTGGCCCAATGCGCGATCCTCGCTCTTACCGCGCTCACGCTCGCGCTTTTCATCGATACCGGGTTCACGCGCAATCCCGGCGAATACGTTTCCTTGGTGCTGATGGCCGCGGCCGGAGGCATGATCATTGCCGCGGCGCAGGATCTGCTCGTCATCTTCGTTGGGCTCGAGTTGCTCTCGCTCGGCCTCTACATCCTCACCGCCTTCGCCAAGCAATCCGGCAAGAGCGCCGAAGCTGCCCTCAAGTACTACCTCTTCGGCGGCATGAGCGCGGCGTTTCTGTTGTTTGGATTCAGCTATCTCTACGGGCTGAGCGGTTCGACAAGCCTGCCTCGCGTTGTTTACGGTACCTACCAAGCGGCGGCTTACGGGGGCACGCCGTTGCTATTGATCGCGCTGGTCATGATCTCCGTTGGCCTCGGCTTCAAAGTTGCCGCTGTTCCATTCCATTTCTGGGCGCCCGACACGTACGAAGGCGCGCCGGCTCCAGCCGCGGCGTTTATTGCATCGGTTTCGAAAGTTGCGAGCTTCGCGCTGTTGATCTCGATCAGCAGCGTCTCGCTGCACTTCCTTGGGGACCTGCATTTGAAGGGCGTCGTGGTCGCCATCGTCCACCAGGCAGGAGCCCCGCTCCCGTCCCCGCCAGTCCTGCACGGATTCCGCAGCGCGTGGCCGCTGATCCTGATGGTGCTGTCGGTTGCGTCCATGGTCTTCGGCAACCTGGCCGCGTTGGCGCAGACGAGCGTTCGCCGTCTGCTTGCCTACTCGGCCATCGCGCACGCCGGGTACATGCTGCTCGGTCTCGCGTTTTTCTCCTGGACCAACGCGAGCGCGCAGGCGATTCTCTACTACATCGTCACTTACGGCCTGACGACGATTGGCGCCTTCGGCGTGGTCGGCGTGGTGGAGCGCGCCACCGGCTCCGACAAGCTCGACGCTTTCCTCGGCCTGCAAAAGCGCAACCCGCTGCTAGCCGCCGTCCTGCTGGTGCTTTTTCTCTCGCTCGCGGGAATTCCGCCGCTGGTCGGTTTCTGGGCTAAATTCAATCTTTTTGCTACGGTGCTCGGCCTGGGCTACAACTACAGATTCTTCCATGGCCCACTTAGCTCTTTGCCAACCACTGCACTGGCCCTCGTCGCCCTCGCCATCGCGTTCAGCGCGGTTTCGCTCTACTACTATCTGCAAGTGCTCAAGCGCGTCTATGTAATGCCCGCAGCCGACGATTCGTCTATCAAAGCGCATCCCGTCACGATGGCGGTGCTGCTGTTGATTGCCGCCGCCGTTCTTGTGCTCGGATGCTTCCCGGCGCTGCTGCAGAATTGGATTACGGGCTTCTATCCCGGCATGTAACTACACGACACTCCGAACGCCGGGTGTCCGCACCAACGGATCGGCGATGAGCCAGGTCGCGGCGCACGCCAGCAAGCCAACGACGCCGAATTTCACCAGTGCCGGAGCTGCCCAGTTGTGCAGCAGCAATGCGATGCTGACCAGCACCGGGGGATGAATAATGTAGACCGCGTAGGCGCGGCGGTTGAGCCACGACCATACCGCTGAAGGGCGGTTCATGTGCTCGCGGAAAATCAGCAGCCACGCGGCGATCAGGCCCCATGCAACGAGCGGCTCCCATAGGGCGTAGAAGATAGCATCAAATGAAAGCCCGCTGGGCGCGCCGGAACTCCCGCCGCGATGCAGAGCGCGTGCCGCAGCGATGCCCACTGGAAGACTGGGCCATGCGACCAATAGCGTAATGATCCAGGGCCGCGCCTGCTTCCAGTTGAGCTGGACCAGCCAGTTATGCCGCCAGGCTGCAATTCCGACCGCAAAGAGAAATACGTAGCCGGCAAAATAACCGAGCTGCAGGCCGAAGACGTTCACACCGACAGGAACGAGCTGCCGGATGGCGAGCGCCACCGCGCCCACTCCGAGGGCGCTCAACAGCCACCAGCGGCCAGCGGGAAGCGGCGTCTGCGTCCGTTCCCGTTCCGCTAACGAAGAGCCAAAGACCGCGCGCCACGCACAGTATCCGAGACTGAAGATCAACAACGCCTGGGCAAACCAGAGCGGGCCGTTGATGATCTGCTTGTGCCGCCAGATCCAGTGGATGGCCGGCCAGAAACCGTCACCCTGCGCAAAGTTCACAATCCCCGAGGTGAGCGGTCCAAGGATGAGGATGAATGCCAACAGCGGCACGCCTAGCCGCAAAAACCGGTCGCCGATGAAGCGCGCATAGCCTTTACGCTCCAGCGAAGCCGGAGTGAAATAGCCGGCCAGCAGGAAGAAGAGGCCCATGAAGTAGGCTTGGTTGGTGGTGCAGAACAGCATGAGCAGCACACTCGAGGGCGAGCCGGAAGGCTCAACCTCGCGCCAGAACCATCCGCCAATCGCGCCGTACGTGATCGCCGTATGGTGAAGGATCACCAGTGCGACCATCACTGAGCGGAGACGGTCGACATAGAACTCGCGCTGAGGCATGAGTCATTGTACGTGGGAATGGATTGCGCGGTTCCGTCCCCGAAACGCAAAAAGTCGCCCGAAGCTTCTCGCTCCAGGCGGCCTTTTTCTTGGTTTTGGACTACAGCAGAACCAGAATAGCTGTACCCACCGGCACACTCTCTGAGTGGCTTTTTCCTCAAGAAAAAGCCATCTTGCAGGCTCATTGCTTGGGCACGTTCATTCTGGTTCTGCTCTAATACTTCACAATCGCGGCAAACGAATCCGGCTTCAGGCTGGCTCCGCCCACCAGGGCGCCGTCAATTTCTTCCTGGCCGATGAGCGCCGTCGCGTTGTCGGGCTTTACGCTGCCGCCGTAGAGAATGCGAATGGCCGCGGCCACGTTGGCTCCCAGCAGCCTGGCTACTTCGGCGCGAATGATCTTGTGCGCGTCGACGGCAATCTCCGGCGTTGCCGTTTTGCCCGTGCCAATGGCCCACACCGGTTCATAGGCAATCACAATCGGCGCAGCGGCTTCGGGCGTAATGCCCGCAAATGCGCCCTTTACCTGGGTCTCCAGCACGCTTGCGGTTTTGCCGGCCTCGCGCTCCGCCAGCACCTCGCCCACACATACGATCGGCACGATGCCGTGCTTGAGCGCCGTGTGCAGCTTCTTGTTCACAATTTCGTCGGTCTCGGCAAAATACTGCCGCCGCTCCGAGTGGCCGATGAGGGTATGCGTGCCACCCACGGCGATCAACTGCCCGACGGAGGTTTCGCCCGTGTAGGCGCCCTCCTCGGCGAAGTGGATGTTCTGCGCGCCCACGGCCACATTCGAGCCCTTGCAGGCGGGAACGGCTGTGGGCAGCAGCACCGGAGAAGGGAACAGCGCGATCTCGTCGCGCGTGTGCCCGGCAACCAGCGGCAAAAAGGCATCGACAAACGCCTTGGCTTCGGCCGGCGTCTTGTACATCTTCCAATTGGCGGCAATCAGTGCTTTACGAGACATGTCTTTGAGTTCCTCAATTCAATTTTAGAAGATCGGTCTCGCCCCGCCGGGTGACGCCGGGCACAAGGCGCGAGACGTGGAGGCCCCGCCGGGTACTGGCCGTGGCGCCGGGCCTACGAGCCTGCCCCGATCGTCGAGGTCAGATCGTCGGGCACCGTGCCTTCAAGGAAAGCAGCGCGATGATCCGGATCGCCCAGATCCATCGTGAAGTGGCGCCACACGCCGTCCTGCAGCACCCCCATGTTCCATGGGCCTGAGACCGAATCGGAAAACTGCCAGACAATGTGGTAGCCCTCCTCATTCGTGAACCCTTCGTTGTCTGCCTGCAGAATCGCGTCTCCGCGCTCCCACAACTTCGTGCGCAGCGCGTGGAGCGCGCTGCTGCCTTCTTCAAACTCGTTTCCCTGCAGGTGCTGGAAGGCGTAAATGGTTTTCACGGAGGCCAGAAACTCATGGAGCCACGCAACGCCGCTCTCCGGCTTCGCGTCCTGGGTGTCCTCGATGAATTCGGCAATGTCATCCTCGCCGATTGAACCCTCCGAGACCGGATTGCGCTCGATCACTGCAACTTCAACTTCGTCATTGCTGGAAAGGAGCAGGCTTTCCCACTCTTCTTCCGTGCCTTCTTCGAGAGTCAGTTTGAAGTGAGGGTGCTCGGCACGAACGAACCCGGCAAGCTCGTCCAAAGAAGGATACCCTTCGTCTTTTGACAGAACTCGCGTGTAGTAGCTCATGGTTATTCCCCTCGGCATTCAGTGTATTCATTTTCGCGGAAACGCAGGGCAACAAAAATCGCATCCGGCATTGTCACCGGATGCGATCTCAGTCGGAATTGCGCGCGGTTTCTGCGTCGAAGGTGCGGCTGCCGGACCGCAGGCGCTACTTATCCGTCAACGCTTCTACGCCGGGCAGCTTCTTGCCTTCGAGGAACTCCAGGCTGGCTCCGCCGCCGGTGGAGATGTGCGTGATCTGACTGGCCACGCCGGCCTGGTTGATGGCGCTCACCGAGTCGCCGCCGCCGATGATCGACGTGGCCGTGCGGTTGGCCGCCACGGCGCGCGCAATGGCGTTGGTGCCTACGGCAAAGCGCGGAAATTCAAACACGCCCGCCGGGCCGTTCCACACGATGGTCTTCGCGGTCGAAACTACCAGCTCGATCGCGGCAACCGACTCGGGGCCGATGTCGAGCCCCTGCCAGCCTTCGGGAAAGTCCTTTGAGCTATCCCACACCTGGGTTTTGGCGTCGTTCGCAAAATTGTCGGCAATCACGTTGTCCACGGGCAGCAGGAGTTTGACGCCCTTGGCGTTGGCCTTGGCCAGAGTCGCTTTGGCGAGGTCGATCTTATCTTCTTCCACGAGCGATTTGGCGGTCTTGACGCCGAGCGCGCGATAGAAGGTGTAGGCCATGCCGCCGACGATGACCAGGGTGTCGACCTTGTCGAGAAGGTTTTGAATGACGTCGATCTTGCCGGAGATTTTCGAGCCGCCGAGGATGGCTACGAACGGCTTCTCGGGCGACGCGAGCGCCTTGCCGAGGTAGGTGATTTCCTTTTCCATCAGCAGCCCGGCGACGGCGGGCTTGAGGTAGTGCGTAATGCCTTCGGTGGATGCGTGCGCGCGGTGCGCCGAGCCGAACGCGTCGTTCACGTAGACCTCGGCCAGCGAGGCCAGCGCCTTCGAGAAGGCGGGATCGTTGGCTTCCTCTTCGGAGTGGAAGCGCAGGTTCTCGAGCAGCAACACCTGGCCCGATTCGAGCTGGCGCGCCATCTCCTCGGTAATCTCGCCCACGCAATCCGGCGAGAAGGCTACGTTGACGCTCTCGCTGAATTTTTTGTCGAGCAGTTCGCGCAGCCTGATGGCTACGGGCTTGAGCGAATATTTTGGATTCGGCTTGCCCTTGGGCCGGCCCAGGTGCGAGGCGAGGATCACCTTGGCGCGGTGCCGCAATGCGTATTCAATCGTCGGCAGCGTGGCCAAAATGCGCGTGTCGTCGGTAATGGTCTGTCCGTCTTCAGTGAGTGGAACGTTGAAATCGACGCGGATGAACACCCGCTTGTTGGTCAGGTCGATGTTTTGAATCGAGAGCTTGGCCATGGCTTTGCCTTTCGTGGGAAACAGAGATAGTTTTAGGTGTCAGGTTTCAGGTGCCAGGGAACGGGCGCAGCCTGCCTGATTTGGCGGGCTCGCCTTCTGAAACCTGGCACCTGACTCCTGAAACCCGTTTCTTACAGCCCCTTCTTTTCCAGGAAGCCGATCAGGTCGACGACGCGGTTTGAGTAGCCCCACTCGTTGTCGTACCAGCTCAGCACCTTCACGCTCTGACCCACCACTTTGGTCAACGGCGCGTCCACGATCGAGCTGCGCTTGTCGCCCTTGAAGTCCGAGCTGACGAGCAGGTTCGAGTCGACGCCCAGGATCCCCTTCAGTTTTCCTTCGGAGGCGGCCTTGAAGGCGGCGTTCAGGCCTTCGACGGTCGTGGGCTTCTCGGCGATGTAGGTCAGGTCGACGATGGAGACGTTGGGAGTTGGAACGCGGATGGCGAAACCGTCGAGCTTGCCGGCGGTCTCAGGAATGACCAGCTTGAGCGCCTTGGCAGCGCCGGTGGAGCTGGGGATCATGTTCAATGCAGCGGCGCGGGCGCGGCGCAGATCCTTGTGCGGGAAGTCAAGGATGACCTGGTCGTTGGTGTAGCTATGAATGGTGGTCATGATGCCGGAGACGAGGCCCGTGGTTTCCAGAATCACCTTGACGACCGGCGCCAGGCAATTGGTGGTGCAGCTGGCATTGGAAATGATGTTGTGCTTGGCCGGATCGTATTTGTCCTCGTTGACGCCCAGCACGATGGTGATGTCCTCGTTGGTGGCCGGCGCCGAGATGATGACCTTCTTCACGGTCGCGCCCAGGTGCGCCTTGGCTTTGGTCGCATCGGTAAAGTGGCCGGTCGATTCGATGACTACCTGTGCGCCTACATCGGCCCAGGGCAGCTTGGCGGGGTCGCGCTCGGCCCACACCTTGATCTTCTTGCCGTCGACCGAGATAAAGTCGTCGCCCGACTTGATCTCGTTGGCCAGATTGCCGAGGATCGAGTCGTACTTGAGCAGGTGGGCCAGCGTCGCCGGGCTGGTCAAGTCGTTGACGGCGACAAAATCGATGTCTTTGTTGCCAAGCGCGGCGCGCAAAACGTTGCGTCCAATGCGGCCGAAGCCGTTAATACCAACCTTTACTGCCATATGTGATTTCTCCTTCGCTTTGAGTGAGCCTTTTGGGTTCAAAACCTGGTTTTAGTGCGTCTGGAATGAATTCCACCAAACCCTTGATCGTACCATTGTGGGCGGCAGCAAAAAAGTGCGAACCGCCATGTTCCACGTACACGATTCCCTACCGTAAGGATGGTGTTCCCGCGATGGGACTGTATGTGACGGAGT
>CAZMWL010000065.1:0-14871 GCA_964569985.1 uncultured Occallatibacter sp. | reverse complement strand
AGGAAGATGAGTTGGAAACCGCCGGCATCCTCACCTCCTCAGACGACGATGAGGTGGCGGCCGAAGAGACCGTGATCGTGTTCGCAGCAACGCCGGCGCCGAAGCCCGCGAAGAAGGCTCCGGTCAAGAAGGCGGCCAAGAAAGCGCCCGCCAAGAAAGCCGCGAAGAAGGCTCCGGCCAAGCAGGCGGCAAAGAAGAAGGCCACCAAGAAAGCTACCAAGAAGGCCGCCAAAAAGGTTGCCAAGAAGGTAGCGAAGAAGAAGGCTCCGGCCAAGAAGGCTACCAAAAAGGCCGCCAAAAAGGTTGCCAAGAAGGCCGCGAAGAAGAAAGCTCCGGCCAAAAAGGCTGGCAAGAAAGCCAAGAAGGCAGCCAAGAAGGCCGCGAAGAAAAAGTCGAAGAAGAAGTAGCCTCGGCGTCTCTAAAGCATTTTCGGAAATTCTGTAGACTGAAGGCACGCAATGAAGTCGCCGCGACCCACCCCAGGGCCCCCAACGACTGGTCTTGGTTGTTGGGGTGGGACTCCAGGGAGCGGCGACTTGGGCCGTATCGACATAGAGCCTCAGGTGCAGCCAAGCGCAGGCGAGAGCCATGAAAAGGGTTGTGTTTTCCGCCGCATGGGCGGTCGCGTGTGTTCAAGCACTTGCATTGTTGAGCGGTTGCGGAGGAACACCCTCTCCAGCAGGAGGGGGGGCAACGCAAACGCAGCAGCCGTACATTACCAGCTTCACGCCCGGCGCATACAACATTCAGGCGGGAACCAGCACCGCCCTCACTGCGGTGTTTGGCAACGGCTCAGGCGTTATCACGCCCGGCAATATCTCCGTGACCAGCGGAACGGCAGTGACCGTGACGCCAGTGAGCAACACGACCTACACACTGACGGTAACGGGCCCGAGCGGGACCGCGCCTGCTACGCAGACCACCCCGATCGTGGTGTATCCGGTGCCGGTGATCATCAGCTTTAGCGCCAGTTCCAACCAGATTAATTCAGGGTCGAGCATAACCCTGACCGGCGATTTTACCGGCGGGCCGGGGCTCATCACGGGGCCGGGAAATTTCAGCGCATCCGTGAGCAGCGGTCAGCAGGTGAAGGTAACCCCGCCCGCAATGACCACGCCTGCGACCGACACCTACACGCTCACCGTGACGCCCGCTGTGGGGTCGGCGATCGCCGAAACAGCCGCGGTCACGGTGTATACGATGCCGGTGATTACCAGCTTTACCGCCAACCCCAATCCGGTGGTGGCCGGCAGCAATATCAACCTGACGGCGATTTTTAGCGGCGGAACGGGAGTGATTACGCCGGGCAATATCACGGCAATCAGCGGGACCCCTGTCAGTGTGAGCACGGCGGGAATCACGACCTACATGACAACGTACACGCTCACGGTGACGCCGGTGGGCGCACCGTCGGGGGTGGGCGCGATCACACAGACCACGACGGCGACGCTCGATCCCGCTGTAACGGTGTGCCTGTCGGCCTCATGCAGCGGACCGGCGATCAGCAAGCTGCTGATGGGCATGAACCTTGCAGTCTGGTACGACGATATCGCCAACGCCAGTTCGATCATGTCCGCTTTCGAGAACGCGGGCATCACGGCGCTGCGCTGGCCGGGCGGCCAGACCTCGGAGGACTATCACTGGAACGGCAACAACGCGAATCCGAGTAACGGTGTGGCGCCCACACCTTCAATGTGCGCCGGCGCCCTTCAGGATTCCGACACCAACTACCTGGCCTTCATTCGAGACCTCGAATATGCAAATCCCAATCTTCCCAGCGGCTTCGACGTGGCGCTGACGGCCAACTACGGCACCAACCCAACCTGCAACGGCGGAGGCGAGCCGAGCGAAGCAGCCAACTGGGTCGAGTACGCCTACGCGAACGGCGGCACGGTGAGTTACGTGACCGTCGGCAACGAGCCGTATGGCAGTTGGGAGGAAGACCTGCACGCCGTGCCACAGGATCCGGCCACGTACGCCAGTGCGGTATCGGGGCCCAGCGGCTACTACCAACTGATCAAAAACCAGAGTTCCAGCACCAAGGTGGGCGTGGTTGTAGACTCCAATTGCACCACGGCTAACGATTGCACGAACGGTTGGGATGCGACCGTGCTGGCCAACGCTGCGGGCTACTACGACTTTGTGGAGTACCACTTCTATGCTGGGTACGGAGACCTGACCAGCGACACGGAGCTGGTGCAGCAGGCAGCCCAGGTATTCACATACAACATCAACGTCGTCAAATCGGAACTGGCCACGGCTGGAGCCCCGGGCACGCCGATCTACGTAGGCGAGGCTAGCTCCAACCCCATCAATCCCGGCACGCAGAGCTGGTCGATTACCCAGGGCCTGTTTGCGGGCCAGTTGCTGGGCGAGGCCATGAACGACGGCGTGGCGCGCCTGACCTGGTGGACTGGTTTTGGCGACTGTTGGGGTTCCGGCAACAACGCCGCCACGCTCTACGGGTGGCAGAACACCTGGGGCGCCGACAACGTCTTCTCCGACGGGCCCTCCGACACCGAATGTCCGGGCGAGGGCCCCATCGGCACCATGTCGCCCACGGCGCAGGCGTTCAACTTGTTCCAGTACGTGGTGAACGCGGCAAACGCGCCAGGTGGCGAATCCACGTTGCAGGCCGCGGTTCTGGGGGATACTACCGACGTGCGCGCCTACGCGGCCACGCACAGCGGCGGCACGGCGTTGATGCTGTTCAACCTGAACGAGACCACGGCCGAAACCGTGAACGTCGCGCTCACAGGGACCAGCCAGACCAGCAGCAGTGACGTAAAGATGATCACCTACGACAAGGCGATCTACGACAAGTCAAATCCCGCCAACAGCGGCGGCGCGGTGTGGGCGCCGGCGACAACCACGGACCTGGGCCCGCAAACGCTGCCCATGATGCTGACGCTGCAGCCGTGGAGTATGAACGTGGTGATCGTGCAGCCGTAGACGGTGGAGAGGAAATCTCCGCGCGGAACTCGAGCACAGTCTCTGTCGGTATCGGACTCTCCTGAGGATGAATACGGCGCGGTCTCCGCGTTACGGCAGCGCCGCCAGCACGTCCGAGGCCGCGTTGGCCGGCGTCACCTTCACCCACACCTTGGCGATCTTGCCATGGGGATCGATCAGGAAGGTGTTGCGGTTGGCAATCGTCATGGGGCCAAACGCGCCCAGCGACCCATATGCGCTTACGACCTTGTGGTCGGGGTCCGCAAGCAGATGGAAGGTCAGGCTATCCTTGGTGCAAAACTGCTTGTGGCTGTCGACGGTATCCACGCTCACGCCCAGAATCACAGCATTCTTGGCATCGAACTGGGGCAGCGCATCCTGGAACTTGTGCGCCTCGATGGTGCAGCCGGTGGTCATGTCCTTGGGATAGAAGTAAAGCACCACCCACTTGCCCCGGAATTGCTCGAGCGAAATCGGCGTGCCGTCCTGCGAGGGCAGGGTAAAGGTGGGCGCCTCCTGGCCCACGGCAGGCATTTCCTGAGCTGCCGCGCGGGTGGCGAAGAAAGGGATCGCAGCCAAAACGGCGATGGAAAGTCCGATGACAATAAACTTATTCACGAGAAACCTCCTGGGATGAGGGGTCAGGTTTCAGGGGTCAGAAAAACTGCGGGGCTCCGGGGAATCTCTTGGTTGAACCTGAAACCTGAACCCTGACACTTGTATATCACCGCCGCGCGGCCACGATGGCAATGCCTGCCTTACTGGCGCGCTCGAGCAGTGCGTCGCGGTCGAAGAGCAACGTCTTTCCGGCTTCGATTGAAAGGCAGCTTGCCCCGGCGCGGAGCATGGTCTCCACGGTCGACAGGCCGACGACCGGCACGTCGAACCTCATGTCCTGATTGGGTTTAGCTACCTTGACGACAGTCAGCCGCCTCTCCAAAATCGGCGGCTCCGCTGCGGCGTCACCGTGTGCGGATTCGTCAATCGAGCCCATCAGCCGCCCCGCGCGTTCGATGGTAGCGTCGGTGCCCTCCATGGCCTCCACGGCCACGCATGCCTGCGCCGCCACCACCACCGTCTGTCCGATGTCGAACCCGGCCAGCGCCGCGGCTACGCCCAGGCCGTATTCGATATTCTTGCACTCGTCTTCATCCGGCGCGCGCTCGGTCAGCACGCCCTCCTGGGCCAGCAGCGGCTCCAAGAACGAGGTCGAGCTGATCAATTCAATGCCCTCATCGCCGAGCACCTTGGCCACCGCGCCCAATAACGCATCAGTCGAGCGCGTCCTCAGGTTCAGGAGCAGCTTAGCCAGCCGCCAATCGGGCCGGATGCTACTGAATATTTGCTTGTGCTTCACCTGGCCCGCCATCACGGCCTTCTCGACCCCTGCGTTTTTGAAGGTCTCGATCAGCCGCGAAAGCTCGCCCAGCGAGAGCCAGTGGACGGTCACGCCCGCGTCGGTCTCGGCACGCCGGTCGATCTCTGGATCGGTCTCTTCCTTGATGGCCGCGACGACGACTGTCAGCCCTTCGGCCCGCGCCGCATCGAGCAGCAGGAAAGGGAAGCGGCCGTTGCCGGCAATCAAACCGAGTTTCATCCGTAAGCCCTCATTTCCGCGATTTGCACTCGGCACCTCATTGGTTCGGGCTAGTGAAACTTGCTGCTTCATCGAGCTTCTTCTGTGCTTCGCCTGGCCGGCCCATCGCTTGGAGCACCTTGGCGTGGAATTGCAAATCGCGAACAAACGGGCGCACATATTCGGATCGAAGGCTAGGTGCTTCCTTCTCAACCCACGTGATTCCCTTACGGCTAAAATCCTCAGCCGTAGTTAGGTCGTTATCGGCCGCGGGAAAGTCGCCCAGGTACCCCTCAATCGTTCCCTTTGTAGAGTAAGCTGCACTGCTGCCGGAGTTGTCGTCAAATCCGAGCTTTACGGTCTCGACTGCCATCGCGGCCCACGGCAAAGCGTCCTTCAAGTCGCCAACGTCTCCATAAGCACTTGCCGCATAAATAAAGGCGGATCGTCTTGCCACGTAGTTGCCGTCCAGTGGTAGTTTCTCTGCCATTTCTGCTGCATTTTTGCAGGCCGAAACAGTCTCATCGTTAAATTGCCGCGACAAAACGCCCTTTTTGCATACACCGTCGACATCATTGAATTTACTGTTGAGTTCTTCGTCCGGCCCATTGGCGGCATTTTCGCTCAGGACATGCACGGTTACGGTTTTAACGGGCGCTGACGATGCGGAAGGAGTTGATGAAGGCGGACCCTGGCCAATCGTGGTGTTGCTCTGATCACCCAGCGCGAAGATGATGTTGTATTGCCCAGTTGCTATAACGGGAACGCCGTCCTTCTCAAATGGATGAAAAGTCCATTGCTTCACGCAATCGATCGCTGCCTGTTGCAGCATTGCAGGTCCACTGATCGCCTTGATCGACTCGATTCCGCCTGTGGTTCCAATGCGGAGATCTAGAACGACGGTGCCCTGAATGCGCGCGGCTGTGGCGATGGGCGGGTAGACGGGAAAAACCTTGTGGTCTACGTGCTGTTGGATCGTCTTGGCATTCACCTCGAGAACGTCCTGGGCAAAGATGCATGTCACAAGCGCAGGCAACGCCAATATCAATATTGCCGCCTTATAAACACGCATATTCCTCGCCTTTCCTGAACGTGTTTTACTTGATTACACCGCGCTCACTGCGCTCGATAAACCGCACGAGCAGGGCCACGTCTTCGCCCTCCAGCGCGCGCATCTTTTCGAGAGCCTGCGTGGTGTTCAGCTTGGCTGTGAGCAGATACCGGTAAGCCTTCTGCAACCGTTGCAGCCGCTCCGGCGAAAAGCCTTTGCGCTCCAAACCGATTTTGTTGATCCCGAAGGCCTTATTCTCGCGCCGCGCCGAGGTGAGCGAAAACGGCAGCACGTCCTGGGTCACAATGGTGCCGCCGCCGATGAACGCATGCGCGCCGATCACGCAGTGCTGGTGCACCGGGCAAAATGCGCCCAGCGTCACATCGTCCTCAATGATGACGTGGCCGGCCAGCGTGGCGGAGTTCGCGAGAATGCAGCGGCTGCCCACATGGCTGTCGTGGCCAATGTGGGCGTAAGCCATCAGCAGGCAGCCGGAGCCCAGCCGCGTCACGCCGCCGCCGCCCACCGTTCCACGGCTGATGGTGACGCACTCGCGGATGGTGTTGCCGTCGCCGATCACGGCCTCGGTGGGCTCGCCCTTGTACTTCAGGTCCTGTGGCGCCACGCCGATACAGCAAAACGGATAGAACGTGTTACGCGCCCCGATCCGCGTGCGGCCGTCGATGACTACATGCGATATGAGATTGCACTCCTCGCCCAGTTCCACCTCCGGCCCAATGGTGCAATAGGGTCCAATCGTGCACGACGCCGGGATCCGCGCGCCTTCTGCGATCACCGCGCTGGGATGGATGCTCACTGTGTCGCCTCGGAAGAACCCGCTTCAGTCTTCTTCTCTTGCGCCCGCGGCACGATCATGCAGGTCAGTGTCGCCTCGCAGGCCAGCTTGCCGTCCACGTATGCCTTACCTTCCATTTTTCCGGCGCGTGAGCGGAAGCTCACTACGCCCACTTCAATGCGAAGCTGATCGCCTGGCGTCACCGAGCGGCGGAACTTGGCTCCGTCGATGCCGGTGAAGACCGCCAGCTTCGCGTGCCGATCCTCCATCTCCGACAGCATAAGCAGCGCCCCGGCCTGCGCCATGGCTTCAACGATCAGTACGCCAGGCATGAGCGGCGCGCCGGGAAAATGGCCCTGGAAGAACGGCTCATTCATGGTCACGTTCTTGATGGCGACGATGCGCTTTTGGGACTCGAACTCCAGCACGCGGTCGATCAGGAGAAAGGGGTAACGGTGGGGCAGGAAATCCATGATTTCCTGGATGTTCAGCGTCATTCTGCGGCTCCTAGGGAACGGTTCTTTTGGCTGCTTGGTGCTCGTTGGGATTATAAATAAGCGCGCATCGGCGGGTTTCCTGGAGGGTTTTGTCTTTGCATGGAGATTTTGCGCCGTTCCTACGGGACTCAGGAGTTCATGTGTGGAATAGGCTTTCCCCACGCTAAAGCGCGGGGCTAACAAACGCTGCGCCTGCGGCGCGAGAGCAGATTGGGATATAGTAGCGCTAGCTACCCCCTCACCGAGGTTGACTGGACGGACGCATGGCTCATGACGTCTTCATCTGCCATTCCGCAAAAGACAAAACCACCGCCAACGCAGTCTGCGCCATGCTGGAAGGCGAAGGCATCCGCTGCTGGATCGCTCCGCGCGATGTGCTCGCCAGCATCGAATGGGGCGAGGAGATCATCGGCGCCATCGAAGAATGCCGGATTATGGTGCTGGTGTTCACGGCTAATGCCAACGCCTCGCCGCACGTTCGCCGGGAGATTGAACGAGCCGCCAATCATGGCGTCGCCATCTTGCCATTGCGCGTTGAGGATGTGCTTCCCGGCAAGGCGCTCGAGTTCTTCATCGGAAACGTGCACTGGCTCGACGCCCTGACGCCGCCATTCGCAGCCCATCTCAAGAATCTCGCCGGGACGATCAAGATCCTGCTGGCGCGCATGGAGCCACGCGACGCGCAGCCGATGCGGCCGGCGATCGCGAGGAAAGTACCCGAGGTGGCGAGGCCTCTGGAGCCCGCGACTGTGACGCCGGTGCCGCAACCGGAGGAAGAGTACTCCAACGGTGGTGAGGACGCCGGAGAGAGAGTTTCCGAAGACGGAGGCTGGGGCCTAGGAGCGCTGGCCCAGCGCGAATTCATGGGCGTGGAAGCGTGGCTTTGGGCCGCGGTATTGCTCATTGCGGTCTTTGCGACCGTGCATTTCACTTCGCGCTCGCACCTGCAAGAGACGATGAAGACCCTTCAGAGCGAGTTGGGCAGCATCGGTACTGTGAGCTTTACCGACACCATCCAGAACAAGGCCGACGGCAGCGCCCTCCAGGGCCAGTTTTCTGGCCAATTTAGCAGCGTCGTAGCCGACCCGGCCCTGTGTCGCGTCTCTTACCATTGGGAGAACGCCCTGGATGGCCAGGACCAAGCTCTCTGGTTTCTGTTACACGACGTGACGATCGTCGTCGTTGAGCCGGCTAGCCAGTTCGAAACCGAAATCAACGCTGCCGGCGGCGTGCCCAATCGCGTCGTCACCTCGACCAGCCCACCAGTGACAGTGCTCGTCGCACGCCGGCTTGGCGGATCCGACATGTTCCCGTTCACTGACGCCGCTCTCGCCGACCGCACCGCCGCAACCCTCACGCAGGCCGTCAAACTCTGCGGCGGTCACCTCGCGAACTGAGCGCCCGCCTCTACCGCTTTACCTTGCGCGCCTCGGCGTCGGGATCCCAAAAATCGGCGGGCAGGTTCTGGTTGAAGGTCACGTGCGTCAAGTAAAACTGGCGCACGGTGTCGCCGTTCTTGAGCCTCGTGACGGTGAACGGGGTAGGGAAGCCGTCGATGACGTGGTAGTCGTCGTACTCCTCGGTGTCGGTGTTCTTGTCGTGGTACGTGGGGTCGCGCCACTCAAAGCTGCGCGCGAGCGGCAGGTGCGTCTGCTCGTCCATGAGGATGGTGATGGCATCGTTCTGCGGCGAGATCATCGTCACTTGTACGGCCAGGTGGCGCTCGGACATGTGCTCGCCCTCGTAGAGCAGGATCGTGTTCGGGTCCTTGAGCCACACCTTCACCGCCATCTCGATCGAGTGGTCGCGCCGCCGCAGAAAGTCGTCCACGATGTCCTTGTCCTGAGGCTTTTTGCCGCGGTAGGTTACTTCCCAACCCTGCCGGCCCACAAAAAACTCCACCACGTCGCGGTGCTTGGTCACTTCAATGCGGTCGTGGTCAGGCCACTCGTGAAATTCGAAGAGATCCTCGGTTCCCAGGTCGGGATCTCCATGGAAGAACGCGGCAATGTGCCCCTGCTGCATCTCATTTTTCATGTCGAGCCAGGCCTGCCCGCCCAGCGCCTTCACCATGGCGCCCAGTGCCTCTCGTGCCTGCTGCGCGTTCTTCTGCGCCGCGTCGCCAGTGGCTTGCGTCTGCGTCCGCATCGCCTGCGGCGTCGCGATCGCAATGGCCGCGAGCGCGATCGTTGCCAGTTTCCCGATTCTCATCGTTTCCCTCTAAGAAGTGCTCAGTGGCCAGTGATCAGAATTCTCCCGAAAACTCGCCAGCCCAACTGACCACTGACCACTGACAACTGATCACTGTCTTTCACCCCACCAGCACCGCTCCACCGTTCACGTTCAACACTTCGCCTGAAATGAATCCGGCCAGCGGCGTGCAAAGAAAAACAATCGGGCCGGCAATCTCCCGCGCGGTCGCCACGCGTCCCACGGGAATCGCCGCGGCAATTTTCTCGCCCGTCGCCGGATCGGCCAATGTGGCCGCCGTCATATCCGTCGCTACCCATCCCGGCGCGACGCAATTCACCATAATCCCCTGGGGTGCCAGCTCGGTCGACAGGCTCTTGGTAAGACTAATCAGCGCGCCTTTGGTCACAGCATAGTCGGCATGGTATGCCTCGCCCCGCTGCCCCGCTGTGGAGCTGATCAGCACGATGTGTCCGGCATCTGGCGGCGTAGACGCCGCCAGTACAGCCGGTCTGGAGACCGGCACTACAGGGACCTGCGAGCCCAGAGAACCTTGCCGCAGCATCTGCACTACCGCGGCCTGCACCAGCCCGAAGACGGCGTCCAGGTTCACTGCCAGCGTGTGCCGCCACTGCGCCTCGGGCAACCTCGCAATAGGCACGTCCTCGGCCTCCCACACGCCGTGGTTGGCCACCAGAATATCCAGCCGGCCCATTGCCGCCACGGCGCTCTCCACCAGCCTGCGTCCGTCGGCAGGCGTGCTCAACTCCTGCTCAATGGCCACGCACGTGAGACCATCGTCAGCGCCCTTCCCGCCGCATTCTGCCACCAACGCATCGGCCTGCGCTCGCGCCTTGCAGTAGCTGAAGGCCACGCGCGCCCCGGCCTCTCGCAACAGGCGAACGGTTTCCGCGCCAATACCCCGCGACCCGCCGGTCACGAGCGCAACTTTGCCGTCGAGATCGAGAGCGGACGCCATAGGCTCACGCTAAAGCATTGTCAGAGGGGATGTCGAGATGTGATGTGGCGTCACACCGCCCGGAGCACCCGCGCCGGCAGCAGGATGATGGATTTCACCAGTTCCAGCACGCCGCCCACGGCGATGCCCACCACGCGGAACGGCAACAGCACCAGCCACACAAACGGATAGAGCACCAGGGCCAGCAGCGCTAGCGGCCAGCACAACACGAGCAAAATGCACCACAAAAGAAACTTGGCCATCGCTTCACGTCCTTGCGAACAAATTCCTGCATCGGCTGCGCTCAATATTCGTCTACGAAGCCAGAGCGGCTAAAGTTCCGCCGCGATACTCTGGCCCTTCCGCCCAATGCAGCCGCAGGCCCCGGCGAACGCTATTGATCGTACTCCGGCTTCCAATCCGAGTCGCTTGTTCGCAGGAAGTTCACTTCCTGGCATGCCCACTGGTAGTCCAGCGTGCAGCCTTTTTTGATCAACGTCGCACCTTTCCGCTTGTCCGCCGGAACGCCGATGCCATACCAGTAGTCATCTCCGAGCCTTTGGCATGCAGCGGCCACCCGGCCGTCGCAGGCCTTTTCGTAGAGAGCCATCGCATGGGCTGCATCTGATGGCACGCCTTGCCCCTGATCGTATTGCTCTCCAAGCTCGAAGCAGGCGTCCATATCGCCGCCGTCGCACGGCGAGCTGATAAGAGCCGAGGCCTTGGCCGAGAGCAGCCATGCGCGGCCCCAGTTCCACCCGATCATACGGTAAAAATCGGCCATGTCAGTGCAACCCTGCGGGTTGTTTGCTGCGCAGGCAAGGCCCGCCGGGCCCGCGCTCACGAAGCCTGCCGACAGCTTGTCGATCCAGTACGAATTTCCGTCAGCAGGAAGATAAGTTGCATCATAGACGCGTGTCGCCAGCGCACCGAGCTTCTGATCGCCGCGCGTGTTCGCCTCGTAAAAGATGGTCGGAATGAGCCCGTGAAGAACGATTGCGGCTACGAACGCGATGGCTGCAACAGACAGCGCGACACGAACCCACGCGCGAATGAAGAACCTGCGCAAAACGGCGGTAACCGGCCGGGCCTCAGCGGCAATTGCAGGTGCGGCCTTGCGCAAGCCCGCGGCCACAATCAAGGCTCCTCCCGCCAGCCCCAGATCGAGAGCCCAGGAGTAGAGAATCTCGACGAGCGCCGCCGGGTCGCCGAAAAAGTCATCGACGCGATAGAGAAACAGCACAGGCAGGCAAACCATGCTCACGCAGGCCAGGCAAAGCGCCCCCACCCGAGCCAGCCGCCGGAAGCAAAGGCCCAAGGCGGCGACAAGCGCCAGCAAGCCAAAGACGAGTTGCAGCGGATAGCGCCACGACCACAGCGAGTTGAAAAGCGTCTGCACATCGTAGTTGGCATAGAACATGTCAAGGCCGGACTGTCGCCAGTAGCTTTCGGCCTCCTGCGCCAGGATCGAGAGCAGCGCGCTGACGGCGAACACCCAACGTCCCACGCGGAACCACCGGCTGACGCGGCCTTCGCGACGCCGCTCAAGGCCGGCCAGCATCAGGAGGCCGCCGATCAGCGCGAAGCGGATCAGGACGTCGCGCGTGTTTGCGACTTGCCGGTACGGAAGCACTCCGCCGAAGGTGGCCGCGAGGAGAGCCGCCGCGCACGCGAACGCCGCCCACCCACGAAACCTCCGGGCAGCGGCAATGGTTACGCCGGCCAACGTCAGAGCCAAACAATTCAGCGTATAAAACGAAAAAGGCCGGAAGTAGGGATCGAGTGTCGTCGCCAGCCAGGGCTGGATGAAACAACCCAGGCCGATGGCAATCGTCGACAGCGCCACGAGCAGCCAACCCGCGCGATACAGTCTGCCGAGACTTTTAGCGGGGCTGGGCTCGGGCACAATTCGACCGGCCACAACGAGCGGGCTGCCGGTCTGTGTGTCTGCGTTCATGGCTTACAGAAGCGGACGGATCAAATTGAGGCTGGTCTGCTACGGCAACTATACGCCCGGCCGGTCTGGGGGAATCCGGAAAAACCGAGCGGATGCGACTGTGAGCGCTTGCGCCGCTCCCACGCTCAGCGGCGCGTGGCCTTTTCCTTCGCTACCACGATCTTCTTGCGCTCGCGAATCGTCTTCGCGCGCTCTTTTTCCGGAAGCGCGAGCAGAGCCTTTGTCTTTTTGGGGAGCTTTTCGTAGACCAGCGCATGCGCCCAGCGCAACTCGTCTTCAATCTCCCGCGGCCGCAACGCATCCCAGCGCTCCACGGCCACCCAATATGCACGCGCGAGGTGCGGCGCTGGAAGAATCCCCCCGCGCTCCAGCAGCTCGTGAAACCGCTCCGCTCCGCAATGAAACCACAGCACGCCCGTACCCGTGCCGTCGAGATCGGTCATGGCAAACATCTTTCCGCCGATATCGCGATCGCCTACCCAATAGACGAGGTGGTGGCCCCAGTTGAGCGTCTCAGTGACGTTCGGGAGGGCAAGGCAGATTTCGCGAATGCGCTCATTGTCCATGCAGTAGTCGGTCGAAGCCCGGCCCCTGGAATTTTGCCTCGAAATCCCTGAACCGCCGCTCCAACTCCCACTGAGCCGCGGCCTTCTGACTGTTGCGGAGGAAATCGTCGCAGGTCGAAGGAGTTTCTCCGTCGAATGCAGGCCTACACGCGCCCACCATCAGCCGAAAATCGTCGGGCGTGGCCCACAAGCTCGCGCCAGGCAAAAAGTCGTGCTCCATGCTCGTCCGCGCCAGTTGCTTCAGGTCCCTGTAAGTCAGTCCGTAATCGATTGCCGCGCGCACGTATTCATGCGTCAGGTCGATGCGGCTCACGCCTTCGTCGTCGGTTGAGAGCGCCACCGGCACATGCACCGAGCGATACAAAGGGAACGGATGCGCATCTCCTTCCACGCCCAATATCGCCGCGTTCGAGCTCAGGTTGATTTCGACCATCACGTGCCGGTCAACCATCTCCGTCAGCAGATCCCGCGCCCGGTCCTCGTACATCACGTCCACGCCGTGGCCGATGCGCTCTGCGTGGGCCAGCTCGATGGCCTGGCGAATGTGGAAGCGCAGGCCCTCAGGCGGCACCAGTCCCGGCGCCAACTCGCCCGCGTGCAGGGAAATGTGCACGTTGGGATACAGCGCATGCAGATAGCCGATCATCTTCATCTGCACGGTGTAGTCGCGCATGGCCACGTAATCGTCTTCAGGCCGCACGAAGTTGATGCCCACCCACGTGTCATCCTTCGCGTCGATCGAGGCTTCGGCGGTCTCGAAGCCCAACAGCGTTTGCGCGAAAACCTGCTCGGGCGGAAAGTCGCGCAGCACCTGCCAGATGTAGCGAACCTCCACCTGGCAAGCCGGCGCGGCCTTCTGACTGACGCCGCAATGCTCCAGTTGCTTGCGCTCGGCTTCGGCGGCGCGCACTTCTTCGCGGCCCGCAGCGACCTCGTCGCGCAATCCCTTGTCGAGCAATTGCTGCCGGAACTGCGCGAACGCCTGTGGGTCGGCCTGGGCCAATTGCGGACTCCAGCCGATGGCCTGTGCGATTTGCGCGGCATGGCTGAAGGGCGGCGTCACCATCAGCTCGAGATACTGCTGGTTCTGCGCCGCGGCGCGACTCGCCACCTCGTCGACCCACTCGCCATTGTGATCCTTGAGGCCGCCGGTGCGGTCGAAGACGGCGAAGAACTGGTCGTGTTCGCTCCATCGATCTGTAGGCACAAAGCTGCGAATCGAAAGCGAATCGATCAGCTTGTCATAGAGCAATTGGGTCTTCCTGTCGATGTTGCCCGAGAAAGTTTTTGCCGGAATCAGTTTGCCGGTGCAGGGCGGCTTGGCGAGTGAAAGCGCCACCGGATCCACGCACGCTCCGTCCTCGGCGGCGTCGCGGATCAAGGTCTCTGCATACACCGCGCCGGAAAGATGCACGTGCAGATCGGCGCCCTTGGGAAAATCGTTCAGGAATGCGCGCAGCGCCTCCGGTCCCTGGTGCAGATTGGCTTCGTAGATCAGCGCGGTTCGTGCTTCGGCTTTGGTAAACGTGCCTTGGCTGTTGGGCCTCGGCCCGCACCCGGCCAGCGCCGCCAGCACAACCCCTGCTCCCCCGATAAGGCAGAAAAATCCAATCCGGCATCGCATAATTGCCTTCCAGTGTAGTCCGGCCCGCCGGGGTTTGGCCGACCACAATCTGATTGGTATACTGGGTCTGGTTGTTTTGAGCGCACGGCAAGTGGAAACACCCACCTTACCCGGCAACGCCGCGGCGGCAGCACCGGAATCCGCGCAGATTCATGCAACTTCTCGTATCGACTGAGGCCAGGTAGCTCAGTGGTAGAGCGCGGCCCTGAAAAGGCCGGCGTCGGCGGTTCAATCCCGTCCCTGGCCACCACTCTTTTTGAAATCCCGAAAATCTCAAGGCCGCGCACGTGCCGTTGAGCGCAGCGAAGTGGTATCGCCCGCGGCCCTCCGAAAGGCCGGCGTCGGCGGTTCAATCCCGTCTCTGGCCACCACTCTTTTTGAAATCCTGAAAATCTCAAGGCAAAATCTCAAGGCGGCGCTGGTGTCCTTGAGCGGTTCGCGCTGCGAGCATCAGTCCCGCATTCCCGGCTATGCGCCCTCTCGTTTTTCCCTGTAATACACGATCAGATCCATATATTTTGGCGGCATTGCGCCCAACTGCCGCAACATCGTTGTCACTTGTCCGCGATGATAGCTGCCATGATTCACCACGTGCTGCAGCATTTGCCAGAACACATCTTCTCGCGCCCCGCCACGGAAATCCTTGTATTCGATGCGTCGCTCCACGCCTTCGGAACCCAGTGCCGCCAGAACCTCGCGCATCT
>CAZMWL010000064.1:0-14986 GCA_964569985.1 uncultured Occallatibacter sp. | reverse complement strand
TGATCAGCGCCGGCGTGATGATGGCGAACATCAGCTGGTAGATCATGTACGTCTGCTCGGGAATCGTGGCGGCATAATCGGTGTTCGGAGTCAGCGTGACGCCGCGCAGGAACACGTGCTCAAACCCGCCGATAAACATATTTCCGTGGCCGAAGGCCAGCGAGTAGCCCACCAGCGCCCACAGAATGCTCACCAGGCCCATCATGGCGAAGCTCTGCATCATGGTGCTGAGAATGTTCTTCCTGCGCACCAGGCCGCCATAAAAAAGCGCCAGACCCGGCCCCGTCATCAGCAGAACCAACGCCGCCGACGTCAGCATCCACGCGTTGTCGCCGGACATCTGCGCGTTCTGAACTGCCTGCTGCAGTGCGGTAATCTGCGATTGTGTCGCCGGCGCCGGTGCGGCTGTTTGCGCCAGTGTCCACGCGGGAATCCCAACCAATGTAAGGAAAAGCAACATTTTGAACCATTTGCGGCACATGAAGTTTCCACTCCAAAAATCGTTCACGCGCAAGGAGCGCTGAATGCGTTATCGGTTGTCCGTCGCCGTCTCGGGCAGGCTGGGCGCACGACTCGGTTTTCAGGCAGCCGGAAGACCGCAAGCGGCCGCCGGAGAGATGATATAGAAAGCTGGACTGTGCTTTCGTATCATTTTCATAAAGGCGCACAAATAACGCAAGTTCTGTCCTGAGGCTCATTGCTTCTTCATGAAATTCATGCTGCAGCCGCAAAATCGTGGGGCCAAGGGCCTCGGAACCTTCGCAAACCGCGCGGTCTGGCCCTCTGCACTCGCCGCGGCTCTGCTCCTGGCCCTCGCGGTCCCGTGCCTGGCCGCTCCTCCGCGCCCAGCCGTCTGCACTCGCGTTGAACTCACCGGCAAGGTGAATGCGGGCGAGGAATGGAAGGCGTCTCTGGGCGAGGGTTGGATTTTTCGCGTGGTGCCCATCGCCCCCGGATCGGCCGGTTACACCGGTTGGGATATGGTCGTCGATCGCAATCCGCCGGCAGGTTTTCCTGATGCGCTTCTGCTGGCCACGCCGCCCTACAACTCCATCAACGAGCGGGAAATAGGCACCACCTTTGGCCTCCGCGCCCAGGATGCCATGGGCTGGAATCCGCGCAGCTTCCGTTTTCTCATCGATCCCTCCGCATTCCTTCAGGGCCAGAAGCTCTTTCTCGCGCTTTCCAGCCAGTTGCAGGCTACCTCCGGCAAACCGCCGGGCGCGTCCTCAAAAGAAGATCCGGCCTCGACTAGCCCAGCCGTCGCCCGCCTGACCCGCCAGCTTATGAACTTCGAGTCTCGCGCCGCTACCGGTCAATTGCGCATTCTCGATGCCGGCCTTTCGCCCGGAATCGCCGACCCCGAGCCATTCGCCGAGAGCTGGGCCTTGCGGGCGGCACGCATGCAGACCACGCTCGTGCCTCCCGCCGGCTCCAAGCCCACACCCCGCGGAGAACTCGACTGGATGCGCTTCTCCATCACGCTTTGGTTGCCCGCCGGCTGGAAAGTGCCCCGCAGCCTGACCGTCAGCACCGCGCCCTGCGGCCAATAGTCGGCTGTCTCGTAGCGCCGGTCTCCAGGCCGGCTGTCGTGCGGGCGTCCAGGCCCGCAACCCACGTTCACCTCCTTCACTCCCTTCACCCGCCCGTCCAAATCACCGCTGGCATATACTGGACCCATGGCGTCTCCCGTAGAGCGTGACCGCTATCTGTTCGGAGCCCTCGATAGCAGCGCAAAAAACCGCCTAAAGGTGAAAGAAGCCAACTACGGCTACGAACAGCCGGAAGGCGTTTTTCTCACCTCGCTCGATTTCGCAGTCAATTGGGTGCGCAAGAACTCCGTGTGGCCCATGACCTTTGGCCTCGCCTGCTGCGCCATTGAAATGATGTCCATGGGCGCATCGCGCTTTGACATCGCCCGCTTCGGCGCAGAGGTGTTTCGCCCCTCCCCGCGCCAGTCTGACCTCATGATTGTGGCCGGGCGCGTCTCGCAAAAAATGGCGCCCGTGCTGCGTCGCCTCTACGACCAGATGCCTGAACCCAAATGGGTTATCTCCATGGGCGCCTGTGCCACCTCGGGCGGCGTCTTCAACAACTATGCTCTGCTGCAGGGCGTCAATCAGGTCGTGCCCGTCGACGTCTATGTTCCGGGCTGTCCCCCGCGCCCCGAGCAACTAATCTACGCAATTACGCTTCTACAAGAGAAGATACAGCGCGAGCCGCGCAGCCTATTAAAGACCTTAAACGCAGGCTGAGCGCGGGAAATTCATCGCGCGATTTCAGATAGCCCCTTGTCCTTGGTTTTGTTCGTGGCCTGATGCGCGGCTTCATGCGCATTTTCTCGTCTGCGGTGAGGTACGCCGCAAATTGCCCTGGCTCCCGATGGAGCCGCAGTACCGGATCAAACCTTGCCAATACGCCGATCGACCATCTCGCCTGTCAATCGCCGGAACCTCATCGGCGTGAGTCCTTGCGCTTCTGTGGGGATTCGTGAGCGCCGTCGTGTGTCTTTGCGTGCATTTTCTGCGCCGCATGTTCCGCCGGGGACGACCGAATGTGCGCACGTTTGCCCACGGTGTCGGGCGTCTTTCCCATTGCAACTGCCCGGCAATCGAAAACTTTGGAAATGATCTTTGGAGGTGAACCTGATGAATCTATCTGTCTTTCACTGCCTCAAGCGGGCGGCATCCCTGGCCGCTCTCGCATTGCTTCCCATGACCCTGGCAGCCCAGTCGCCCGCACCCGGGTCGGGGCCCAGCAATGATTCGCCCTCGCGCTGGGACATCTTCGCCGGGTACAGCGCCCTGATTCCCGATGGAGACATCTGCTGCTACCCCGCTGGACATGTATTCGGCTACAACTCCATCGATTACGGCGCGATCTTCAGCATCACCCGCTACTTCAACAATTATGTGGGCGTCAGAGTCGAGGGAGACGAGCACATCTTGCTTCCCGAGAGCAACATAACGTGGACGCAACCGGGCGACGATTTCAGCGGCGGATACGGGGGCGTGGTTTTCAGGATCCCCATGTCGAACGGAAAGGTGATCCCCTCCTTTCACGCTTTGGCGGGCGCCGAGCAAGTTGGCAGCATCCCGCAGACAGACGTTTTCGGCTTTGCATTCACGGCCGGCGGCAGCCTGGACGTTCGAACACCGGCCTTCGATCACCATCTGGCGATACGCCTCTACCAGGCGGATTATCAGTTCGTACATGCCAATTTCCCGGCCAGTCAAGGCGGGTCTTACAATTTCAATCCTCAGGGACGCTTGAGCGCCGGCTTGGTGTGGAACGTCGGCTCGATCGCGCCTCCTCCGCCGGTCGCGTTGGCCTGTTCGGCGAGTCCGGAATCGGTCTTCCCCGGCGATCCGGTCACGGTGACGGCATCAGCGGGCGCTCTTAACCCCAAGGACCACGTGATTTATAGTTGGTCGGGCACGGGCGTCACCGGCAACGGCGCCACTGCGACGGTGGACACGAGCGCTCTGGCGCCCGGTGAGTACACGATCACGGGAACCGTGAAAGAAGGCAAGCCGGGCCGTGAAGGCATGAAGCCATGGGAGACGGCGACCTGCACCGCGGGCCTTACGGTGAAGGCATACGAGCCGCCGACCATCAGTTGCTCGGCCAATCCCGCGACCATCGCCCCCGGGGGCGTCAGCGCCATCACGTCCACGGCCATGAGCCCGCAGAACCGTCCGCTGACCTACAGCTATACGGCCACGGCGGGCACCGTATCCGGCAGTGGGCCAACTGCGGAATACTCCTCCGCAGGCGCGCCCACCGGCACTGTGGGCATCACCTGCAATGTGTCGGATGATAAGGGACACTCGGCCAGCGCAAACACCAGCCTGACCATCGTGGCTCCGGTCGCTCCGCCTCCGCCAAAAACGCAGGCACTGTGCACCATCAACTTCGCGACCGACAAGCGGCGTCCCATGCGCGTGGACAACGAAGCCAAGGCCTGCCTGGATCAAGTGGCATTGGATCTGAAGCAGCAGGCCGACGCCAAGGCGGTGTTGGTCGGCGAGCAGACCACGGACGAGGCGGCCATCACGGCCAAACAGCAGGAGGTCGCAGCCCGGCACCCGCGCGCCACCGTCGATCAGTTCGCGGCGCAACGCGCGGTGAATGCCAAGGACTACCTGGTGACGGAGCAGGGAATCGATCCATCGCGCGTCAGCGTAGCCACGGGCACGGCCAACGGCCAAACAGTCGAAAACTATCTGGTGCCGTCCGGCGCAACGTTCACAAACGATGTGCAGGGGACAACGCCCGTGGACGAGACGGCGGTGAAGCCGCAAGCGCGCAAGCCGCTGCCGCAAAGGCACTGAGGAAGCCGGCCGCGGCGCAACCGGCCGCGTGTCCTTGTTTGACCTGTTAGATCCTGCGGACTCTTGCCCACCTGGGCGGAGTTCGCAGGATTCAACTAGACCACCGTCCCCCCGGCGGAAGCCCCGAGGCTGACCGGAACTCCGGCCGGTTTCGGGGTTTTCCGTTTGCGCGAGGGGCACAAACTCAGACTCGCCTCCTTCAACTCACCTCGAAAAGGGGTGCCCCACATCTCGCCTTTGCGATGTGGGAAACCACACACTCTACCCCTCCGTTCTCAACCCAGCACAAGGGCGGGTGGGGTACCGTCGCAGCTTCTCTCTTTTCGCTATTGCGCTCGGAATTGTCTATTCTTGATAGAGAACCTCGGGAGCTTTTCGTCTAAATGATCCGCTTGCGGTCTTTGCCTCTGAAATTGCGCCGGTTTGGCATTCCGGTCCAGCTCGTTTCTCTCTTTCTGTGCCTGTCGTGCCTTTCGGCTTTGCATGCGCAGGCCACATTCACCGTCGTCGGTCCCGACGGCGGCGATGCGCGCGCCTTCGCCTCCGTGCCGGGCCAGCCCAATCATCTTTATCTCGGCACTACCAACAGCTGGCTCTACGAATCCCTCGATGAAGGCGCAACCTGGCGTCGCCTGGCCAAGCTCGATCGCAGCGACGGCTTCGTTCTCGACAACATTGTGGTCGATTCCGCCAGCCCCTCCACGCTCTACGTGGGAGCCTGGAAGGACACCGACGACGGAGGCTTGTGGATCAGCCACGATGCCGGCTACACCTGGCATGAAATCGCGTTCTTCAAGGGCCAGCCGGTGCAAGCCCTGGCGCAAGCTCCCTCTGACCCCCACATTCTCTTTGCCGGTACTCTCCAGGGCGTCTATCGCTCCAGCGATTCCGGAGCCACCTGGGCCCAGATCAGCCCGCCCGGCAGTCATGAGATCCATGAAATTGAGTCGTTGGCCGTCGATCCCACGGATCCCGACATCGTCTATGCGGGAACCTGGCATTTGCCGTGGAAGACCACCGATGGCGGCCAGACCTGGAGCAACATCAAGCAGGGAATTATAGAGGACTCCGACGTCTTCTCCATCATCGTCGATCCCCATCAACCGCACATCGTCTACCTGAGCGCATGCAGCGGCATCTACAAAAGCGAAAACGCCGGCGCCCTCTTCCACAAGATTCAAGGCATCCCCACGGAGGCGCGGCGCACCCGCGTCCTCATGCAGGATCCTGAGAACCTTGAGGTGGTCTACGCAGGAACCACTGAGGGCCTCTACAAAACCGTCAACGGCGGCAAAACCTTCGCGCGCATGACGGACTCGGACGTGGTCGTCAACGACGTCTATGTCGATCCCGCAAACTCGAATCGCGTGCTCCTGGCCACCGATCGCGGCGGCGTCCTCATGAGCGACGATGCGGGCGTCACGTTTGCGCCGTCGAACCGGGGCATTTCCGAGCGCAAGATTGCGGCTCTGCTCGTCGACAACCGCAACTCCGGCGGCGACGATCCCCCGCGTCTCTATGCCGGCGTGGTCAACGACAAGCAATTCGGCGGCGTCTTCCGCTCCGTCGATGCCGGCGCGCACTGGGAGCAGTTCAGCGCCGGGCTCGACGGTCGCGACGTGTTTGCTTTGGCCGAAACCAAGGATGGCGCCATTGTGGCCGGAACCAGCCACGGCATCTTTGTTCTCGGTGACCCTCCCGCCTCCGCAAACGTTGTGGCGCCGCCCTCGCCCGAAAATGCCACCTCGGAAACGCCCGTTTCGGCGGAAGGCGCGCCGTCAGGCGACGCGCTGACGTGGCAGCCGCGCAACGCCATCGCCAACACCTTGCTCCAGGCCTCGACGGAAACGCACCACGGCGCCAAGGTCAACATTGAGAAA
This sequence comes from uncultured Occallatibacter sp., assembly GCA_964569985.1. Lineage (GTDB taxonomy): Bacteria > Acidobacteriota > Terriglobia > Terriglobales > Acidobacteriaceae > Telmatobacter. The sequence continues at coordinate 8,772 of CAZMWL010000064.1, read as the reverse complement.
ACCGTCAATGCGCCTGTGATTCAATTGCAGAGTCTCGTCAACGCGCTCGACGTCTCCGGCGACGTGTGGGTAGCCGCCGCCAATTACGGGCTGCTCACCAGCCACGATCAGGGCGCAACCTGGCAGGGCGGTCCGGTGATGGGCGAAGGCAACTTCCTCTCCGTCACCGCCCATGGCGACGATATGGTCGCCTCCAGCGACGACAGCGTAGTCATCTCGAACGATGCCGGCCAGTCCTGGTTCCCCATGGGCATGCCCACCATGCTCACCCACATTCACCGCGTCGTCTTTTCACCCGATGGCACACTCTGGCTGGGCGCGCGCGAAGGCGTCTACTTCACCCGCAACCTGGGCAAAACCTGGATGTGGTTCAATCGTCTTCCGTTCCGTGACGTCGACGATCTCAGCTACGACCCGGCCTCGAAGAGAGTGCTGGTCAGCTCGCGCAGCAGTGATGAAGTTTATGCCATCGACCCCAGAACCATGACCTGGGTATTCTGGCAAACAGGCTACCAGATCGCCTTCATCCGCGCTGCCGGCGACCGCCTCGTCGCGGCCTCGCTCGACGATGGCGTCCTGCTCGGCCCCAAAGTGCCGCCCGCACCCGCGCCGCCGCCGGATGCACCGGCGCCGTAGCTGCGTCATAGATCGTGAATCGTGAACGGCGCCTGGCTCGGAGGTTCAGTGGTTGGCCGGTGTGCCTGTGGCGCGGAAGGATTTTATGAAATTCCAACTGGCGAGATTGAAAAAATTGATCCGCCGTTTCACGTTACTCCCTCCGGTCTGGAAAACCATTGCAAGAATTCCCCAGGCACGGAACGTAATTTATCGCAATAAATCAGGCCTTTTTCGCAAGCATCCCATCGACAGGTTTTACTGCATCGATACCAGCGGCTTTGTCGATGTAGAGGCGATTTACGCCAACACCGATTTGCAGCAGGCGATCAATCCCTACGCCGGATCACAGCCCAGCGTCATACGCACGGCGCTCAGAGCCTTGGGCGCGGTCAGCGATTACAGCTTTATCGATCTTGGGTGCGGGAAGGGTCGTGTGCTTGCCGTCGCCAGTGAATTCCCGTTTCAGGAGATTTATGGCGTCGAATTGTCTTCGCGGTTAGCCGCCAAAGCTCGATCGAATGCAGCGGCGATGGCAATGCGCTTTCCCAATCGTCCCCATGTGACGATTGCGCAAACCAATGCAGTCGCGTTTACTTTGCCGCCGGGAAAACTGGTTCTGTTTAATTTTCACTCTTTCGGCGCGGGGATTGTGGCGCAGGTTGTGAGGAAACTTGAGGCAGCGCTTGAAGCCGGAACCAGCCATATATTTTTCGTATATTACAATCCCGTACACGCGGACAGCTTTGACGCATCGCCCGCCTTTCAGCGCTATTTTGCGGGCAATGTACCTTACGATCGATCCGAACTTGGTTTTGGTTTTGCCGGGGATAAGGATGATGCGGTTGTCATCTGGCAAAGCGTGCAAGGCGCCGTTCTTCCACAGCAGCCGGGAGCCGATAGGGAAATTGCCGTGATCGAACCGCTCTGGTTGGCCAGGATTGCGGATTGAGGCCGGGCGTGCGCCCCAGCACTTCCTCTTTTTAATTCGGCCCAAAGCCCCGGCCACCCGCCACAGTGGTCACGAACCACGAACCACTGATCACTGCACCTTGAACGCCTTGTCCACGATGGCGTTGGGGTCGCGGCCTGCGGGGAGCAGGGTGAAAAGCGATTGGCTTGCGGTACGCACCACGGCCACGTCGCCCGAACCGCTGTCTGCCACAAACAGCAAATGACCGGCAGCGGAGAAGGCCATCGCGGCCGGTCCGTCGCCCACGTGCAGCGAGGGGCTCACACGCTCGCCGTCGTCGATGGAATACACGGTGACTTCCTGCGAACGCTGGTTGGCTACGTAGAGCAATGCGTTATCGCGCGAAACTAGCCCAAAGACGGGATTGGCGCCGATCATGTAGGTGTCGCCCACTTCGTCCGTGGTGTTGTAGATCTCGCTCACCGAGTCCGACAGGGAGTTCGACACGAAGATTTCGCCGCCATCGGGCTTCAACGCGAGATCGATGGGTCCGCGGCCCACATCCATCAGCGTTTCCAGTTGGTCCGGCTGATTAGGACGGGCTTTGGAATTTGCCAGCGCAATCACCATCACCTGGTGACCTGCGGAGCACGCGACGAACGCTTTGCTTGAATCCGGCAGAATCACCGGACTGGCCGCTCCTGGGCAGCCTCCGAACACCGCGCGCACGTGGCCGTCCGCGGGATCCATCAGCGTCACGGAGTTGCCTGCCTGGTTCGCCACCACCAGCGTTTTGCCATCGGCGGCGAGTCGCGCCGCCACCGGCCCCTCGCCGGCGCCAAACTGCGCAATCTCCCGCCGCGTTTTCAGGTCGATGACAGAAACAGAATTCGATCCAGAGTTCGCGACATACGCGCGCTGACCGTCTCCATCCATGTCAATTGACAGCGGCTGGCGATGCACGCTGATCGTCGCCACCACTGTGTTGTGCTCGGCATCGATGACGGAAATCGACCCGTTCGCGCCCGCCGCGCCTGCGTTCACCACATAGATTTCGTTACGCGTGGAGTTTGCGGCGACGGCCACGGGGTGATGTCCCACGGCAAGCTCGCGATCGATGCGAACATTGACCACGTCCAGCACCGTCACCGTGTCGCTGCCGCCGTTTGTCACGTAGGCGTATTCGCGATAGTTGGGCGGGTATTGCGGAAAATCGTGCGGCCGGCAGCCGGTCAGCAACAGCGCAACAAGAACCACCGCGGCGAGGCTCGCTGCTTCAGAGACACCTGACACCTGAAACCTGACACCTGTTCCTTGATTACTGTCCACGGCACACGGTCCACGGTCCACGCTTCACTCTTTCACGCGTTCACTTTTTCACTGCAACCGGCACGTTCACGCCTCGCGCCAGGTTACGGCCGACGATCGGCGCAATCTGTTCGATCTCGTTCATCATGGTGTGGAACTGCGCGGGAAATAACGACTGCGGGCCGTCGGAAAACGCGCTCTCGGGATGATTGTGCACCTCGACGATCAAGCCATCGGCTCCCGCGGCGATTCCCGCACGCGCCATGGGCAGCACGCTGTCGCGGCGGCCGGTGCCGTGGCTGGGATCGACGAGGATCGGCAGGTGGCTGACGTGCTGCAACGCGGGCACAATGCTCAGGTCGAGCGTGTTACGGGCATGGTCTGAGAACGTGCGCACGCCGCGCTCGCACAGGATCACTTCGTAGTTGCCCTCGCTCATCACGTACTCGGCGGCCATCAGAAACTCTTCGAGCGTGGCGCTCATGCCGCGCTTGATAAGCACCGGCTTGCGCAACCGTCCGGCCTTCTTCAGCAGCGAAAAGTTCTGCATGTTGCGCGCGCCGATCTGGATTACGTCGGCCCACTCCGCCACCAGGTCCAGCGTCTCGGTATCGAGCGCTTCGGTTACGATGCGCAATCCGAATTTGTCTCTGGCCTCGGCCATGATCTTAAGCGCTTCCAGGCCCAGCCCCTGAAACGCGTACGGTGAAGTGCGCGGCTTGTATGCGCCGCCGCGGAAGAACTGCGCGCCCGTCGCGGCCACCTGTTCCGCAATGGCAAAGGCCTGTTCGCGGCTCTCAATGGAGCAGGGGCCTGCGATCACGGCCAGATCGCGGCCGCCAATGCTCGCTCCGTTAGCGAAGCGCACGATGGTGTCTTCTTCTTTTACATCGCGGCTGGCGAGCTTATAAGCCTTTGAAACGCGGATGACTTCGGCCACGCCGGAGAGCGATTCCAGGTTCCCGCGGTTCGCCTCGCCCTGGTTGCCTGTGATGCCGATCGCGGTGCGTTGCGCCCCCGGAAGCGGATGGGGACGGAAGCCCAACTGTTCAATATGGTCGCAGACCGCCTGGATCTCCTCCTGCGTTGCCTGCGCCTTCATCACCACCAACATGAGACGTCCCCCCGATCCCACAGTTTACCGGGTGGGAGAACGGAGGGCAATTTTCGGGCTGGATTTCTGCAGGTTTCGGGCGGTTCGGACGGTCCGTCCCGTCGTGTGGCCGTGCCGTCCTGTCGTGGTCACGTGCCGTCCTGTCGTGTGCACAGGCGCAACCCCGCGCATCCGGGGATGAACGCGCGGCCTGGCGGGTGGGGCTGTGCCTTGGTCGGAATCGTCTGTTGCCTTGATACAGTTCACGGCTACCACCGCGGGCGTTGCAATCATGGCGATGAAAGCCAAGGCGATGAGGATGTCGGGCATGGGGGACCTCCTTGACAGCATCGAAACCAAATTCCTCACAAGTGAGGGGGAAGCTGCGGCCAAGGCAGGCGAGGCAGGGAGGGCAGTATTGAGAGAAGACGTCTTTCAAGAGCATAGATGCGTTGCGAGAACCTTTTGGTTGGCAACGCATGCTTTGAGCAGGGCGGCGCGAGTGCTTGTGAGGAGTGTGTGCTAGTCGGAGTCGTCCGTGGCTTCAGTGCTTTTTGCGGCCACCACCGCGGGGGCGACAATCATACCGATGAAGGCCAGAGCAATAATGAAGTCATGCATGGCAGGATCCTTCGAGCGGCATCCGATAACCGCCCATACGGGAATCATCGGCGGGTCAGCGGGAATATCCAATACAACTAAACCGTGATGCGGTGCCTAAAGTGTTATTGCGGCGGAGCACTTTTGTGATTTGAAAGACGGGCAGAGCGATGGCAGATGCGAAAAGAACCGTCAGGCCGGGCGAGCCAAAACTCTCAACGTGAATGGGATTTGCCCGGAGGGTTCAGGCTGCCCATGCGCTCTGCTTCACACTTCAGCGCGCGCCATTTCATGCCCACCCATGCCAGGTAGCCAAGCTGGATGGCCCAGGTGACGGCGTAGGCCGCATGCATATAGAGGTGGTCGCGCAAGGCGGCGGCCGCATCGAGCTGGGCCTGAGTCAAATTCTGATTCCAGTCTGCCGGGGGGGCGGAGAGGATCAGGTGAAACGTCCAGACCAGGAGAGCGAGGGGGACGGAAAAGATGAGTCCGATGGTGAGCTTTTTCATGGATCTCCTTATTTCTCAAGCGAATCTGGTGTCGAGCAAGTCCGGGCGCAACTCAGGCTTCTAAAGCGCGTTGAGCTTCCGCGGCTGCGATCTTCTGCTGCTGCCGCTCGACACGATAGCGCAACACCAGGATCAGCACTCCCCACGCAAACCACGCCAGCATGTTCCACAAGAATGCGCCCAGCATCGAGGGGGCCATCCCCGAGTCGGCCCCCCCGCCAAATACAGGCGCGGGATGCTGGGTGGGAATCACTTTCTGGAAATGCGTGGAGAAATACACGATGGGAACGTCGAGGGCGCCAAAGATGTTGAGAACGGCAGCCACAGTCTGCATCTGCGGCCCTGCGGCAAACCGTCGCAAAAGCAGGTAGCTCACATAGATAAGCCACAGGACCAGGGTGGTCGTCAGGCGCGCGTCCCAGGTCCACCACATTCCCCACGCACGCCGCCCCCAGATGGGGCCGGTAATCAGCACCACCGTGCAGAACACCACCCCGACTTCAGCCCCGGCCAGTGCCCAGGCATCAAACATCTGCGCCCGTCCGGCGTGCGCGTGGCGCGAAGCCAGATATCCGATCGATCCCACCAGGCTGACCGCGAAAAACGCAAACGCCACCGACGCCGACGGCACGTGGTAGTAGAAGATACGAAAGAGTTCGCCCTGCCTGGCATCGTTGGGCGCGACATAAATTGCCTGGTAATAACCCCAAGCCATCAATGCCAGAGTCAGGAGGACGGAAACGCCGATGAGCAGCTTTTTCATGGGGAAACCTTGGTAAATCCAGTGTACGACGGCTGCCCGGCGGCAAGAGTGGCGCCGCCATCGCGTACCATGATCTTGCCGGAAAAAATTCATGCGTGACCACCTCGCCACATTGATCGACGACTTTCGCCGCTTCGACCGCGAGATTGCTGTGGTGCACTATCGGGGCAACCGGCGCCACGTCACCACTTATGGCGATCTGGCGCGCCTGGCGGGCCGTTTCGCCGCGTACTTGGCCGCGCAGGGCATCGTCCAAGGCGACCGCGTACTGCTTTGGGCTGAAAACAGCGCCGAGTGGATCGCCGCCTTCCACGGCTGCCTGCTGCGCGGGGTGCTGGCCGTTCCTCTTGATGCCGCTGGAAGCGCCGACTTTGCCGCGCGCGTGGCCGCTGACGTCCATCCCAAACTGGCCATCGGCGACGTGCTGCTGCTGAGCAAGCTGGCTGCGGCGTACGCCGGGCCCGAAATTCCTGCGTCTGACTTCCCCACTCTCGCATTCCCCCCGCTGGCCTTCCCCACGCTTGCCTTTGAGGACTGGCTCGACCAACTTCCCGCCGCGGAGATGGGCGCAGTCTCGGGCCTGTCGGCGGATACTCCGCTGCAAATTCTCTTCACGTCCGGCACCACCGGCGAACCCAAAGGCATTGTCATTACCCACGGCAATGTGTTGTCCAGCGTGGGGCCCATCGAAGACGGCGCCCAGCCCTACATGCGCTACGAGCGGTTCGTTCATCCTCTGCGCATTCTGCACACGCTTCCATTGAGCCATGTTTTCGGCCAGACCATGGGGCTCTGGGTCCCGCCCATCTTCAGGGCCGAACTGCACTTCGAGAGTCGGCTTGCCGCCCCGCATATTGTCGAGCTCATTCGCACCGAGCGCATCTCCGTTCTGGCTGCCGTGCCTCGCGTCCTGGCCCTCCTCAAGGCCCATCTGGAAGCGGCCCGTCCCAAACTGGCCGAACGCGCCGCGCGCTCGCAAAAACTTGGCTCCTGGCGCCGCTGGTGGCGCTTCCGTGGCGTGCATCGCGCGTTCGGCTTCAAGTTCTGGGCCTTCGTTTCCGGTGGCGGCGCGCTGCCCGGCCCGCTCGAGCAATTCTGGAACGCGCTCGGATTCGTGCTCATCCAGGGCTACGGCATGACCGAGACCACCGCGCTCATCACGCTCAACCATCCCTTCCACGTGGCCAAGGGCACCATCGGCAAGCCGCTGGCCGGGCGCGAAGTCAAGCTCGCGCCCGACGGCGAAGTGCTTGTCCGCGGTCCCATGATCTCTGGCGCGACCTGGCAGGGCGGCCAGCTCCGCCCGCGCCAGGATCAGTGGCTGGCCACCGGCGACATCGCGGAGCGGCAGGAATCGGGCGAGCTGCGCTTTTTGGGCCGCAAGAGCGAGGTGATTGTCACTGCGGCGGGGCTCAACATTCATCCGGAGGACATCGAAGCGGCCATCGAGGAGCAGCCGGAAATCGCTGCCTGCGCCGTGGTCGCCATGGAGACGCCGACCGGGCCGGAGCCGTGCGCCGTACTGGCTTGCCGCGGCTCGGGATGTCATGTTGCGACGGCCATCGAGCGCGCCAATGCCACGCTGGCCGAGTTCCAGCGCATCAGTAGATGGGTGCTGTGGCCGGAACCCGATCTGCCTCGCACCTCCACCGGCAAAGTGCGCCGTAAGCCTGTGGCCGCGTGGCTGGCCCGCATCCAGGCCGCGGCCGCCACCACCAGCAGCAGCGCGCCGGGCCCGGGCGACGGCGCATTCGGGCCCTCCTCCGACTGGCTGCTCGCGCTCATCGCGCAAATCACCGGCGAAGCCCACCCCGGCGTGGGTGACGAGTTGCGCCTCACCGAAGATCTGCACCTCGACAGCCTGGGCCGCGTGCAACTCTCCGCAGCCATCGAGGATCGGCTGGGCATTGTGCAGAGCAACGGACTGCTCGAAGACGTGCATACGCTTGGCGAGTTGCGCAGATTGGTGGCCGGAGCGGAAGGTGCAAAAGACGGGGACTTAGGGACTAAGGGACTAGGGACCAGGGACCAGGGGAGCGAGAAGACGGGGACGAAGGAACTAGGGATCAGGGAACAGAGAACAGCGATTCCGCCCGCGCCGCGCGTCCACTTTGTGTATCCCGAGTGGCCGTGGTGGAAGCCGTTCCAATGGCTGCGCGTGGCTTTTCTTGAGGCCATTCAGCGCCCGCTCACGTGGCTCTTGGCCGCTCCGCGCGTGGTGGGGCCGGCCAAGCCGCTGCCGCCGGGGCCGCTGCTCATTGTGGGCAACCACGTCTCGGCCTACGACGGCCCGTTGATTCAATACGCGCTCGCCGGCCCATTGCGCCGCCACATCGCCGTGGCTATGGCCGGCGACATGCTCGACGATTACCGGCACTGGCGCAATCCCGAGTGGCCGCCGGGGCACAAAGGCATTTATCTGCTCGGTCCGCCCGCTTATTGGCTGGTGACGGCGTTCTACAACGTTTTTCCGCTGCCGCGCCAGCGCGATTTCCAGTTGAGCTTTGCCCATGCGGGCCGGGCCATGGACCGCGGCTACAGCGTGATGGTGTTTCCCGAGGGCGCGCGCTCTGAGGGCCAACTGGCGCGTTTCCGGCCCGGCATCGGGCTGCTCGCCAAACAATGCGGCGTGCCCGTGGTGCCCACCGCCATTCGCGGTCTGGGAGAGATGAAATCCGGCCGTCGCCGCTGGTTCCGCTCGGGCCATCTCGAGGTACGCGTGGGCGAGGCCATCCGCTTCAGCCCTGAGGACAGCGAGGCCTCCATCACGGCTCGGCTGCACGACGAGGTCGAGCGGCTGCTGGGCGAGACCGCGAGTTAGCAAGTCAGCGAGTTAGCGTGTCAGCAAGTCAGCGAGCTGTGGGAATGCGCTCGCAAAGATGGCAAAGAGTTTCTTTGCCGATTGCGGGGGGACACGATGAGCAAATTGTTTCAGGAGATGGCCAAGGGAACGGCAGAAGCCCGCGCCTAC
>CAZMWL010000063.1:0-15848 GCA_964569985.1 uncultured Occallatibacter sp. | reverse complement strand
GGGCCTGCGGCGGCACGGGCTCGGTGATCGGCGATCCGTGCACGGCGTGCCGCGGGGAGGGCCGTGCGACCACGGAGATCAAGCTGAACGTGAAGGTCCCGCCGGGCGTCGAAGAGGGCACGCGCATTCGCTACGCGGGCGAAGGCGACTCCGGCCGCCGCGGCGGACCCAAGGGCGATCTGTACATCGTTCTTGCCATCCGTCCGCACGATTTTTTCGAACGCCACGGGCACGATCTTTATTGCGTGCTTCCCATCAGCTTTCCGCAGGCGGCGTTGGGCGCCGAGTTCGAGATTCCCGGCATCGACGCTCCGGTGAACATCAAGATTCCCGAAGGCACGCAAAGCGGCAAAGAGCTGCGCGTAAGGGGGCGCGGCGTTCCCTTCCTGAACGAAAAGGGCACCGGCGACCTGATCGTGAAGGTGGTGGTGCAGATCCCGCGCAAGCTGAACCGCGCGCAGCGCGAACTGGTGACCAAGCTCTCCGAGACCATGAGCGTGGACAACAGTCCCACATCACCCGGGCTGATGGAGAAGATGAAGGATTTGTTCAGCTGAGAAAGACAGGGACTGAGGGACTCGGGACTAAGGGACCAAGGGCGTAGGTCATCTTGAACGCGCCGAGCGATCCTGGCGGGGGATTGCCAATTGAGTTCACTGTAGGGCACTCAGATTGCCAGCAGGGCGATGGCGGCGATGGCAATCCCAATCGCGAGGCTCATGCGGTCAGTCAATGCGAAGACGAGAGGGTCTTCGTCGAGCTCGCCGCGCGAGGCCAGCAACCAGATGCGGCAGAGCCATAGAATCATGAACGGCATAATGAGCCACAGCAATTGTGCGCGGCGATAGAGCACGACAACGTCGCTGCTGCTGATGTAAAGGGCGAAGACCATGACGGCCGCAAAGGCGCTGGCGGTGCCGAAGCTTCGCAACTGATCGGTATCGGCCACCAGGTAGCCGCGCCCGTTGTGCGGCGGCGATCCGCTGCTGCGCAAATTCTGCAGCTCGGCGAAACGCTTGACAATGGCCAGGGAGAAAAACAGAAAAACCGAGAAGCCGGCCAGCCAATGCGAGATGATCGAATCGGTGGCGGCGCTGCCGGCGAAGAGACGCAAGGTGTAGAGGCCGGAGAGCACCAGCACATCCACCAGCGCGATTCGCTTCAGAACCCAGGAATAGGCGAGCGTCGATCCCAGATAGAGCAGCAGCCATCCGGAGAAGGCCAGGGGCAGCAGGTGCGCGCCCAGGAACGCCAAAAACAGAAAGACGGCCGCCATGCAGAAACCGGCAACGGCCGGGAGATCGCCCGCAGCAAAGGGGCGCAGGAGTTTTTGCGGATGACGGCGGTCGGCCTCGATGTCGAACAGGTCGTTGATGATGTAGGCCGACGAAGCCGTGAGGCTGAAGCAGAAAAAAGCCAGCAGCGCGGACAGGAGGCGACCGGCAATGCCCACGTGCGGGTGCGCCAGCAGCAGAGGCAGAAAGACGAGCAGATTTTTTGCCCACTGATGGATGCGCATGGCGCGAAGCCCGGACCAGAGCATCGTCCAGAGCGATCCGGTGCCTTCCTCGAAAGTACGCGTGGGGCGAATGCCGCGCAGGCGCATCCTGAAGCGCAGGCGAAGGCTGGGATTGGCCACCATGATTTCAGCCGCATGAGCGAGCATGGGCAAATCGGGAGTGTCGTTGCCGATATAGGCGTACTCACCGCCGAACTGACTGCGCACGCAATCGAGCTTGCGGATTCCCGTTAAATTAACTTGGCCGTCGCTGCCCAAAACGCCGGTAAAGATGCCGAGATGCGCGGCGACCCGCTCGGCCAGCCGGAGGTCCGCGCCGGTTACGAGATAGAGAGCACGGCCGCGGGTACGTTCTTCGTGAAGAAACTGCAGTAGGGTACGGTTGTAGGGCAAATGCGCGACGTCGAGTGAGACGTGGGAGGTGACGAACGCCTTGAAGGCAGCTTTGCCGTGCAGCAAGCGTCCGGGCAGAGCGAAAAAACTTGCCGGATGCGTGCGGGCCAGCACCAGCAGTGAGTCCACGAGAGTATCGGACTTGACGAGAGTTCCATCGAGGTCGACACAGAGGGGCCTGAGCGCTGTTGCGGGAACTTCCGGCAGAGAAACTACCTGGGACAAACGTTCACCTCAGGGAAGGCTTACAGCTCTAGGTTGTATCGATGATATGACGGGAAGTCGGGTGGGAGGATGGGATGGAGGAATTTTGGTGGAGCTGAGCGGGATCGAACCGCTGGCCTCCTCGTTGCGAACGAGGCGCTCTCCCAGCTGAGCTACAGCCCCACAGTGGCTTCATTTATCTTAGCAGCGAGGCAGTCATTGGGGAAGAGCGGCGGCCGGGGGCAAGATTCCGGCTGATGCTAGAGAAAAGCATGGCGCGATCGACTCAAAATCCCCGCGCACAAGCGCCTGAGTTGGAGGGAGTATGACGCATACAGCCAATGCCGACCTGCCGGAATGCTGGCCGGCGCTGCCGCTCGATTCCTGGCGGGAGACCTGCGCCACGCTGCACATGTGGACGCAGATTGTGGGCAAGGTGCGGCTGCGGCTGACGCCGCTTGTCAATCAATGGTGGAATGTTCCTCTGTACGTGACCGCGCGTGGGCTTACCACCTCAAACATGCCCTACGGCGCACGGTCGATCGAGATACGGTTCGATTTTCTGGCGCATCGGCTGGTGCTGGAATGCAGCGATGGATTGGTAAAGGAAATGCCGCTTCGTCCCATGACGGTGGCCGATTTCTACCGGGAATTCATGGAGATGCTGCGGTCGGCGGGGGTCGAGGTGAGCATCTGGCATATGCCCGTGGAGATCCCCGATCCCATCCCCTTCGACGAGGATCGCGTGCACGCCGCTTACGACGCCGAGCGGGTCGAGACTTTCTGGCGCATTCTGCTCTCGGTGGACGTGGTTTTCCATCAGTTTCGTTCGCGATTTATCGGCAAGGTGAGTCCGGTGCACTTCTTCTGGGGAAGTTTTGACCTGGCGGTGACGCGCTTTTCCGGGCGGAAGGCGCCGGAGCGGCCGGGCGCCGACCTCATCACACGCGAAGCCTACTCGCACGAGGTGAGCAGCGTGGGATTGTGGCCGGGCAGCGGTACGATGAGCGGTCCGGCGTTTTACTCCTATGCCTCTCCGGAGCCACCGGGATTCAAGGCAGCGCGCGTGCGTCCGGATGCGGCTCGCTACGATGCTGGACTTGGGGAATTTCTGCTGGCGTATGACGATGTGCGCAGTGCGCAGTCGCCGAGCGCGGACCTGCTCGAGTTTTGCCAAGGCACCTACGATGCCGCGGCAGAGCTGGGGAGTTGGGATCGCAACATGCTGGAGCGCGGAGCAGTCGCGGGGAGCTAGAACCGCCACCTACGCTTGTGCGTCCGCGTCGGGATGCAAGAACGCAAGGAACACAATACCGATCACAGTGAAGCTTCTAAAAGCTTCCTCCTGCCCGTTCCAGGTGTGCGACTGCCACATTAGAAACCACTCTCCGCCGACGGTCAGGAACGCTACAAGCCACATCAGCAAGGAGAGCGTGAGCGCAAGCACGGGCAGGAACTTGGCCGCGTTGAATGCCAGGGCAGGGAGGCGCAAAGCGCGCAGCAGGCGCGCGATGCCCCACCAAAGCAGGACGCCTGTAATCATTTCCCAAGCGATAATGGCGAAGTAAAAGATGCGATCGACGGCTGGCGAAGAAATTGAGCGCCACATTCCGCCGTTGCCGGGCAGGGTTGTGTCCATGAGCAAAACGTGACGCACGAATTGCGCATTCGAACCGAAATCGGTAAGGTTATTGAGCACAACAAGGGTGTAAAACAAAGCCACGCCTGCCAGCAGCAGTAGCTTCGCGGTGCGAATCATCATGTTGTATGCAGCCCCAATCGCCTAGTAGTTTGAGCAGGCCCTAGCTCGGAGTTTCCCAGTCGTCCGTCGCGGTCTTGCCGCCATCGGTCCAGGTGACCTCGATGGCCTGGTAATCGAGCTTAATTTGCTCCTTGCCGCCCGCCTTGCGGATGCTCAAGATGGTGGCGTTTGTGAGCACGATCTTCTGGGCTGTCTTCGCGCCTCCCGAAGCGCCCACAAAGGTAATCACCACTTCGCTCAACGTCTCATTTGAACTCAACGCCGCGGTCAGCTTGGGCGACGCCGCATCGACCTCTTTGGTGATGGTGATGGTGGAGTGCGTCCGTCTGCCGGTAGACATCCCGGACGCGGCGTCGCGGACGACGCTGACAAGCTGGATGCTTTCCGACATGCCATTGCCCTTGATGGATCCTTGCTTGACGCCCTTCACCGTCATGTATGCATCGACCGCGGCCATTACCGGCACCGCGGACAGCAGCGCGGAGACCACGCCGCAGAACACAAACAACTCTCCTCGATGAACCTTACGCATCGTAAACCTCCTCGTCTTTTCAGTCCTTGGGAAGCCGTGAAGCCGGGCGCGGCAATTCGCGTCGCTTTCCCGGCGGCGACAGTATATCGCCCGTTGCCGATGCTGCGGACTTTTTCTGCATTCGCTTCAGAGCCAAAGTACCGGACGCGCCCGGCACAGCCAGGCCTTTGAGATCGGCGATTGCGGGAGCGGGGATAGGAGCGCGGGCGCCGAAACGCGGAACCGAAGCCAGGAGCCTGGGCGGTCGAACTCTGCTGTGCGGTTACGCGCGGAGGGCTGAGAGGCTGTCGGCGACCGTGGCGTCGGTGGGCAATAGAGTGTTGGTCCTGGTCAGCTCAAGCAAGGACATGATCCGCGGAGCCACGCCGCAGAGACGCAATGTACCGCCCTTGGCTGCAAGCGAGCCGTAGACATACACCAGCATGCCGAGCCCCGCGCTGTCGATGAAGCCGACATCGGTCAGATCGAAAACGACCTTATGGACGCCGTCGTTGATGATTGACCGAACTTGTGATTCCACCATGCTCAGCGAGGAGCCCAGCGTGATCTGCCCCGAAAGGACAACCACGGCGCAGCCGTCGGGATGCCGGTCGATCGATGCAGTCACAGGCATGGCGAGATTTTACATGGAAAAGCCGTCAGGGCAGAGAAACATTTTCCGCCCTGACGGCTTTCGTTGCATTCTTCAGAAGCTGCTTACAGCTGGTTCATGTTGGCCAGGAATTCGGCGTTGTTACGCACCTTCTCCAGGCGGCTGATCAACAGTTCCATGGCTTCAACGGGTGAAAGCGGGTTGAGCACACGGCGCAGGATGAAGACGCGCTGCAGATCTTCTTTGGGAATGAGCAGCTCTTCTTTGCGGGTGCCGCTGCGTTGGATATCGATCGCCGGGAACACGCGCTTGTCGACCAACTTGCGGTCGAGGATGATTTCCATGTTGCCGGTGCCCTTGAACTCCTCGAAGATGACTTCGTCCATGCGGGAGCCAGTGTCAACGAGTGCGGTGGCGATGATGGTGAGCGAGCCGCCTTCCTCGATGTTGCGGGCCGCGCCGAAGAAGCGTTTGGGGCGCTGCAGGGCGTTGGAGTCGACGCCGCCCGAGAGGACCTTGCCGGAGGGCGGAACGATGGTGTTGTAGGCGCGCGCCAGGCGCGTGATGGAGTCGAGCAGAATCACCACATCGCGCTTGTGCTCGACGAGGCGCTTGGCCTTCTCGATGACCATTTCGGCCACCTGCACGTGGCGGGCGGCGGGTTCATCAAACGTCGAGCTGATGACTTCGCCCTTCACCGAGCGCTGCATGTCGGTGACTTCCTCGGGGCGCTCGTCGATAAGCAAAACGATCAGCACTACCTCTGGATGGTTCGTGGTGACGGAGTTGGCAATCGACTGCAGCAGCATGGTCTTGCCGGTGCGGGGCGGAGCCACGATGAGACCGCGCTGGCCCTTGCCGACAGGCGTGAGCAAATCCATCACGCGGCCGCTGATGCCCTCGCGCACCGTCTCCATCTTGATGCGCTCCTGCGGATAGAGCGGCGTGAGGTTGTCAAAGAGAATCTTGTTGCGCGTCTCTTCGGGCGACTCGAAGTTGATGGCTTCGATCTTCACGAGGGCGAAATACTTCTCGCCTTCATGGGGCGGGCGCACGTTGCCGCTGATGGAATCGCCAGTCTTGAGATCGAATTTGCGTATTTGGGACGGAGATACGTAAATGTCGTCCGGCCCGGGCAAATAGTTGTAGTCCGGGGAACGGAGGAAGCCGTAGCCGTCGGGGAGAATTTCGAGGACACCCTCAGCGAAGATGTGGCCTTCCTTTTCGCTTTGCGCCTGGAGGATCTTGAAGATGAGATCCTGTTTGCGGAGTCCGCTGGTCCCCGGAATCTCAAGGGAACGCGCGATACGGCTTAATTCAGTAATATTTTTTTCTTTGAGTTCTGCGATGGTCATGTTCACCTGCGTGAGGGCGGGATGTGTTGGGTGGGATACGGGGGGAGAAGTGCCCCGGAGGAGTAGACGCGAAAGGCATCGAGACGTTCAACCGGCGCGAAACCAGCCTGGAAACCAGACCCTGAGTCTACCAAACGAACCTGGTGTGACGGGCGCTGGGAAAGAGCTGCAAATTCTAGAGGGAAACTACCCTTGGTCCTTTGCCAGACTCAACCTTACTAGCGACGCGCGGGCCATTAGGCCGCGCGTCGCCTTTCCACCGGCTGAGCCGCTGGTGCCTCTTCGGACTTATGGGCTTGCGGACTGGCCGTCTCAAAGCGGCACAATACTTCGTTTGTGGTGTCCTGCAGCCGTGTATTCGGCTTGTGAAGCTTTCGAGTTGCCTTGCTTGCCAGTTGACAGAGCTGGTAGCGATTGTTCACATGAGAGAGTGCCTTAAAAACAAGATCAGAACGCATTACTTATCTCCTTATTTTTCAATTCCCTGCACAAGAGGAATCGCAATGTGACCGCCGGTGCAGTGGGGGGAAGCCAATACAAACTAGGGCTACCCCAAATTGCCGCTCCATCCCTTAGACGCGCTCCTCGCGCCCCCGAATTCAAAAATTTTGGTGGCGATTGCACGCTATGAGATGGATGCCATACCCTATCGGATTGCAGTTTGCGCCTCGAACCCCTGGATGCCTTGCATGGCCTTTCCGGAAGCTCCAAATGCGCACCCAAGACATCAAAGAAGCCCCTGCTCATAGTTTGATGCTGGAAATGTGCTGATAGGCACACCCGGGCTACAAATGCTCAACCTGCCCTCTACGGATGGCTACGTTGAGAGTATAACCAACATCCGTTGGGGTCAATAGTTATTTCGTGCCAGGGGAAAGGTTGCCTTGGGACGTTGAGGGACCGGTTCCAGCAGGACGCGCATGCCATGCCAGAAAATATGTTAACTTATTTATTTTAATTTACTTGCATGTGTAGTCAGGGGGACAATCCCGGCCCTGCGCAAGTCGCGCTCCCGGGCGTAAAAATGCCGGCAAACGCTAGTGTCAGAAAAGTGAACCTTAGGGGTTACCTGTTTCCGGGGCACCCGCCCTATTTGGGTTTGTGCGCGCCGCCCCAGGGGCGTCCGTCGGGATCGGAGAGCAGCAAGCGCCCATTCCGATCGCAACCGCTGGCAGGGCGTTTGACGGCCTTGCCGCGTTTGGGGGAGGCGATCAGTTCATCCAACCGAAAGAGGCCCACCAGGAGGATTCCCACGAATGGAACGGCAACCAGAAGGTTCTCCCAGCCGGATTGCAGAATGGTATCTTGCACGACGAACTCCAGGAAACAGTGCTGCTTTTTGTGATGCTTCTTCAGTCTATTGGGATATCGCCCAGAATTAGAAAACATTCACAATCCAAGGTAACCGCCTTGCTGGCAACGAGCACAATACCACCGAGGATGTACGAGGCGAGTCTGCGTTTTGCATCCCTACGCCCAGTAGCTGCGATCAAGTGTTCTGTATTGAATGGCTTCGGCGAGATGGGCGACGGTGAGGGACTCCGTCCCTTCCAGGTCTGCGATGGTCCTTGCAACTTTCAAGATGCGATCGTGGGCGCGCGCGGTGAGCCCCTGCTGCTGCATGGCGCGCTCCAGCAGTTTCTCGGCGTCGGCACCGAGTTCGCAGTGGGCGCGAATCTGCCGCGTGTTCATCTGCGCGTTGGCATAGATTTTTTCTTTGGCTTTCAAGAAGCGCTGGCGCTGGCGCTCGCGGGCAGCCATCACGCGGGCGCGAATCTGCGCCGAGCCTTCGGCCGCCGCGCCGCCGCGCAGTTCTTTGTACTGAACGGCGGGAACTTCAATGTGGATGTCGATGCGGTCGAGCAACGGGCCGGAGATTTTGGCCACGTAGCGCTGGATCATGGGCGGCGTGCATAGGCACTCGCGCGATTTGTCGTTGAAGAAGCCGCAGGGGCAGGGATTCATGGCCGCGGCCAGCATGAAACGCGCGGGAAAACTGAGCGACATGGAAGCGCGCGCGATGGTGACGGTGTGATCTTCGAGCGGCTGGCGCAAGACCTCGAGAACGTTGCGGGGAAATTCGGGCAGCTCGTCGAGAAACAGCAGGCCGTTGTGCGCCAGCGACACTTCGCCGGGACGCGGCACGATGCCGCCGCCGATGAGGCCGGCGTCGGAGATGGTGTGATGCGGCGCACGGAAGGGGCGCTGAGTGACCAGTCCCGCGCCGGCCTCGAGTACGCCGGCGACGGAGTGGATCTTGGTGGTTTCGAGAGCTTCCTCAAACGTAAGCGCGGTCAGGATGGAGGGCAGGCGCTTGGCGAGCATGGTTTTGCCGGAGCCAGGCGGGCCGATCATGAGAATGTTGTGGCTGCCGGCCGCGGCTACTTCCAGCGCGCGCTTTGCGGTTTGCTGGCCGCGCACATCGCTGAAGTCGACGCTGAATTGCTCGAGCTTACCCAGTAAATCCTCAGTGACCACGCAATAGGGCTCGCGCTGGATCACTCCAACTACAGACGTGTTGAGCAGTTCGAGCACGTCGAGAAGCGAGGAGACGGGATAGACGTTGACGCCTTCGACGACGGCGGCCTCGGCGGCGTTGGCGAGGGGCAGAATCAGGTTGGCAATGCCCTTTTCGCGGGCCAGAATGGCGATAGGCAACATGCCGGGGATGGGGCGCACACCACCATCGAGGCCCAGCTCGCCGACCAGCAGGAAGCGGCTGAGGTCGCTGGTGCGCAAGGCGCCATAAGCACCCAGAATGCCGACGGCGATAGGCAGATCGAAGCCGGAACCTTCTTTTTTCAGGTCGGCGGGAGCGAGATTGATGGTGATAAAGGTGGGCGGGATGAGGTAGCCGGAGTTTTTGATGGCGGCGCGCACGCGATCGCGGCTCTCGCGCACCGCGGCATCGGGCAGCCCCACGGTGTGAAAGTGGTCTTCGCTCGAGACCACGCCACTGTAGTCGACCTCAACATCGATGAGATTGGCGTCGATGCCGTAAACTGCCGCACTGATGGCCTTAAAAAGCATGGTTGCCTTGCGAAGCAAGTCTCGCAGCAGCCAGGGAAAAATCGATCAGCCGGGGATGGTCGCCCATCCTCTCATTTCTTCAAAGTACTGCTTTGCAATCGTAAGAAACATACTACAGGCAGACCGCACCGGGAACAAACCCTGCGCCGGCGGTGTCGAATGGTGTAGACTCTCCGCGAATTTCTGATGAGGTGCGACGCGATGTGGAAACGGATCGCAAGTGTCTGTTTGTGCGCGGCGATTGCGTGCCCGGTATGGGCTGGGCAAGCGATGGTGAACGAATTCGGACAAGCGAATGAACTCTACAAGGCGGGCAAGAAGCTGGAGGCCTTGCCGCTCTATGAAGATCTGGCAAAGACATATCCCAACGAGATGATTTACCAGGAGCGGCTGGCTGCGTGCCTCGATGCTGAGGCCGAACAGACCAACGATCCGGCGCAAAAAAAGGCGCTGCTGACGGGCATGCGCGATGCGGCGCGCCGCGCCGTGCAACTCGGGGACAAGGCTAACTTCGTTCAGGACATGGCGAACTTCGACGTCGACGCGCCGGAAACGCCTGCGCAAAGCAGCTCGGCAGAGGCGTGGATGCAGGAAGCAGAGAAAGCGTTCGCGGCCGGGGACTACCCGATGGCCGAGGCCAGATACGTGGCCGCCGCTGCGGCCGATCCGCATCTTTACGTGGCGGCGCTCTACGCAGGTGACGCGGCCTACGCGCAACACGATTTGCCCACTGCGGCCCACTGGTTTGCACGGGCCGTCGCCATCGATCCCAACCGCGAGACAGCTTACCGGTATTGGGGCGACGCGATTCTGCTCTACGGCAACGATGCGGAGGCGGCGAAGAACAAGTTCATCGACGCGGTGGTGGCGGAGCCATATAACAAGTATTCGTGGCAGGGATTGCAGCAGTGGGCGGTGCGCCAGAAGGCGGTGCTGAACTCGCCGAAGATCGACCGGCCTGCGGCGCCCGTGGTGGATCCCAACAATCCCAAGAACATCACGATCAACGTCGACCCGAACCTGACCGACGATAAGCAACATCCTGGAAATTCGGCATGGATGGTCTATTCAATGGGCCGCGCCGGCTTTCGCGGCGACCAGTTCAAGAAGCAATTCCCTAACGAGAAGGAATACCGGCACACGCTCAAAGAGGAGGACGATGCTTTGAGTATGGTAGTCACCGTGGTCCGGGAGCAGAAGATCCCGCCCGACAAGCTCGACGAGAGCCTGCGCAATTTGCTGGAAGTATCCGACGCGGGCATGCTGGACTGCTGGATTCTGATCAATGGCGCCGACCAGGGCATTGCGCAGGATTACGCAGCCTACCGCGACGCCCACCGGCAGCTATTGCACGACTACATGGCGCGTTTTGTGGTGCACGGCGGCATGTAGAAACCTGCTCTTCAGACGCGATCGTCGGGGAAGATGCCGACGGATTCGCCGGGGGCGACATTTTGTCCGGCAAGGACGATGGCATGGGTGGCGATGTGGGCGCCTGCACCAATCACCGTAGGCTGAAGCCGGACCTTGCCGTAGTCTTGCGGATCGTGCCAGAAAGAAAAGATGCGCGAAAAGGAGCCGATGACCGCGTTGTTGCCGATGGTGATGCCGCCGCGATCGTTGAGCAGGGCGCGCTGGCGAATGGTGACGCCATCGCCAATGGAAAGGTTATAGCCGTAGGTCAGGTCGACGCCGTGATCGATCTTCACGCCTGAGCCAAGATGCTCGAAGATGTGTCGGCCGAGCATGCAGCGGAAGCGCAAACCCAGCCAGTGATTGAGGCCGATCGGCGAGCGATCGAACATCTGCCAGAACCAGAGCAAAGGTTTGCGGCGTGCAAAACGTTCGCGGTCCACCTCGGCAAAGTGTTCCTGTTCGAGGGTGATGTTTTGCGGGTCGAGCGAGAGGCTGACCACGTTTCCCGGCAGCTCCGAAGTGAGCTTGAGGTTAAGTTTGCCGCTGAAGGGACGCCCCAGATAAAGCTGGTAAAGCTGATCGCGCACAATTTCGCCGCGGCGCTCCGGAGAACTGTGGCGGACGAATTCGTCGTCGAGGAATTGAATCCAGCGGCGATAGATTTCTTCGGCTTCAGGCGTGGGGCGGGGAGCGGAGCTTTCAGGTGCGGCCATGACTCAGACGATAGAACAGGGAGCGGGTGGGAGGGAATAGGGAAAAGTGTGAGTGTGAGTGTGGCTGCACCCGTTCGGCACACTCACACTCGCACTCACACTGCTCTTACCGCTTGCCCTGGATGGTCTTTGGGTTTATGCCGGCCTTCTTGGCTGCTCGTCGCGCGGCGATGGCGTGCATCTCCTTGCCGTAAGTCGACTGATTGATGAAGATCTGCAGCGCGAGATTCAGCACGTTGCCGGTAGCCCAATAGAGCGCCAGTCCCGAAGCGTAGTGCCAGAGGAAGCTGCCCATGAAGATAGGCATGATGAAGGCCATCATGCGCCGCTGCATGGGGTCCATGCCAGGCGAAGGCGTGATGTACTGGGTGAGGAACATGGAGACGATGATGAGCAGGGGCAGGATGTGCGTGGGATCGGGCTGCGAAAGATCGGGTAGCCAGAACCAGTGCGCTTGGCGCAACTCGACGGCGTTGTAGAGAACGCGGAAGAAGCCGTAGAAGAGCGGGAGCTGGGGCAGCATGGGCAGACAGCTGCCGTACATATTGACGCCCTCCTCCCTGTAGAGCGCCATGACCTCGGTGTTCATCTCGCTCTTCTTGGGGTCGTTCATCTTCAAGTTCGCATAGCGCTTTTTGATGGCGTCGACCTTGGGCTGGATGCGCATCATCTTCAGCGACGACTTCATCATCATGAAGCGCAAGGGGATGAACAGCAGGTTGAAGACGGCCGTAAATAGGACGATGGCCCAACCCCAGCTGTACGAGCCGCCGCCGATGAAGTTGCGCAGGAAGCGCAGAGCATAATACAGCGGCTTGGCGATGACGCCCAGCCAACTGCCGAACTGGATGAGCGATTCGAGCCCGGGGCCGTCGGGCTTGCCGTCGGCGCCGATGGCGTGGACCGACTTGAGGAGCTCGGTGGCTTTGGGGCCGGCAAACAAGCGCAGGCGGGTATCGCCGCTGGTGTCGCCGATGGCGAGGCCGAGCACATCGATGGAAGTTTTCTTGCTGTTCTGGTCGCTGGGGTCGGCGGAGAGTTCGATGGAGTTGTGCAGGGTAACGACCGAGGTGCGGTCGGGGACCTCGGGCAGAAACGCGGCGGCGAAGTAAAGATCCATGACGGCCGCGTACTGGTACGACGCTTCCAGTGTGTTATTGTTGCTCACCTTGGCGGCGGCCTGCACGTCATCCCGGTCGCCGATCGACCAGGCGATGTAGGATTGCGTGGGCATCTGCCCGCGCAGCATGGAGGTCTGATGGAGCTCCTCCATGTCGCCCAGGCCTGCGGGCCACTCCACCAGCGTGCGCAAGGGCGCGCCATTGCGCGTGACCTCGGCCTCGACGTTGACGACGTAGCTGGTATTGAAGCTGAAGGTCTTCACGGCATCGATGCCGTTGGCCGAGTAGTGGAAGGTAATAGTTGCCGGCGCCAGCAACTGACCGGCGGCCGAGGGTTGCGCGCCGCCGTAGCTGACCTGGTAGAGTGCGTCGTTCAGTTGCGTGGTAAGCGCCGGCTCGTAGGTGAATAGCGCGAGCGGCAATCCGAAGCGTGCGGCGGCCTGCGGCTGCACCAGGTCAAGCGGCTTGCCGGCCGAGTCGAAGTACTTCTTCAGGATCCAGTTCTTGACCTGCGCGCCGCGATTGGTGAAAACGATCTTATAGAACTCGTTTTCGACGGTGGTGTAGGTCTCAAGCGAGGCCGAAATTTGCGGCGTGGCCGAGGGCGCCTGCGCGGCAGCGGCGGCGTTTGGCGCTTGGCCCGGTGCGGCAGGAGCGGCAGACGCGGCGGGAGCAGCAGGTTGCGACTGCGTTTGCGCGGGTGGCTGCTGGTCCGGCTTGGGCTTTGCGAAGAAGAACTGGTAGCCAAAGATGACGGCCATGGCAAGGAGCATGAAGGCCATGGTGGAGCGCATATCGCCGCCGCCACCGCCGGACCCCTGCGATTGCAGATTGGGATTCTGTATTTCGGGCAAAGGATACTTCCTATCGTTCGGAAAAGGCAGTTTCTAGGCCGCCGTTTCTTCTATGGTAACGGTTCGCGGGGCAGGGCCTGCGAACTGCAGCTGCAATCCCCGCTGGAGCGAGCAGGCGGGACAGGATCGAATCCGCCCGGCGTGAAGGGATGGCAGCGCAACAGACGCCAAGCGGCCAGTCCGCAGCCCCGCAATGGACCGTGCGTGGCAATGGCGCCGGCCGCGTATTCAGAGCAAGTTGGGATAAATTTGCATCGGCTGGTGCTCACCGCATGCAGCGCCGGAGAAATCCAGCGGCGGTACCAGGCGATGAGTGCGAGCAGAAAGCGCGTCATGGTGCAGGTGTACCCGGGACCCGAAGCGGGGACGGGGGCGAATTGGCCAGGCGCAATGCTTCACTTCCGGCCTGTTCAAGGATACGCACGATCTCCGCCTCAAGTTGCGCGAAATCAACTGTGAGCACGTTGCGGCGGGGATGGAAGATGAGATCGAAGCCCTGGGGCAGCAGATCGACGTGACGGCGCAGTGCTTCGCGCATGCGGCGCTTGATGCGGTTACGCTCGTTGGCTTTACCCAGGACTTTGCCTGCGGTGAGGCCCACTCGCGATTCCGGCGTGCCCGCGGCATCCGGACCCGCAGACGCCTGCGGCGCAAGGAACCAGCTCATGGACGCGGATTGCCGCTTGCGTGCAGCTGCGTAGGCGCGCTGATAGTCGGCGTGCTTGCGCAGGCGCGCTCCCGCCAGGGATTGGCGTTGAGCAGGCCTGGATAAAGAATTCATGAGCAACACTCGGGGAAGAACGACCCTACTGCGCAACGGATTCCGGCGTGAAAGCCAGAATCAGCGAGGCTTAGTCGCGGTGCCCGGCGCTGACCGAGACGCGCTTGCGGCCCGTAGCGCGGCGGCGGCTGAGCACGGCGGCACCGGCCTTGGTCTTCATGCGCGACCGGAAGCCGTGCGTTTTCACGCGGCTGCGGCGGTTAGGTTGAAATGTGCGTTTGGGCATCGTGACCCGCTCCTGTACCTTGAAAAAATCTGCGAATAAGCAGCATTTACGAGTATAACGTAGGCGGAGTTGAGAATCCAGCGCGGGACGGCCGAACGCGGCGAAACGAACAGCGCTCGGCGCAGTCGGGGAAATCGGCTGAGTGGGACGCGGCGCAAAATTCAGCGTGCGATTTTGGGACGCTTTTTGTGGTGAAGAGACGAAGCGCGGCCAGTTTCACCATCCTTGGTGCAACTTTCTGACGGCCAAAAAAGTTATGTGAAAGAACCGTTGCAATGAAGCCGAGTTGTGCGCTACTATCGGACCCGTTCACGAAATTTCATTTGAAGTTTCAAACGTTCTGCGTTACGGCTTTTTACTCAAAACGCCCCGGATCGACTCTTGAGGGGCAGACCAGCTTCGAACAGGTAACCGGTCGCCGGTAAAAGCACGGAAAGCGAAAGCGCTTTCCGGGTTGCCGGGTTGTTGCCAGAAAGCTGGAATTAAACCGCCAGGTTTGCGCCGGCGGAAGAGGCAAGGATTGTACGATGGCATTTGCGACTTCGCCGGCTCCGGCACTTAACCCCTGGCTCCAGATTCTCTCGGCTCTCGAGAAGAAGGTCATTCGGCAATCCTTCGAGACCTGGCTCAAACCCACGCGATTCAGCCATGCCGCAGGGCGCGTGCTTTACGTGCGCGTGCCTTCAACAGAGTTCCAGCACATTGGCGAGAAGTACGGCGACCTGATTCAGGAAGCGATCGACCTCAACGCGCTGGAATTCGACGACGTGAGCTTTGTGACGGCGGAGGAGGATCCGTCGATTCCGCCGCTCCGCAGGGATGGCGGCTTCGGGCCGATTCCGAGCCACGCGCCCACGGCGCCGCCGGCGCCGGCAATGCGCACACCCGAGCAGAGTCGATTCGATTGGTCGACAGCAGCGCAACTGAACTCGCGCTACACGTTCGATGCTTTCGTGATCGGCAACGGCAACCAGTTTGCGCGGGCCGCGGCGCTGGCGGTGGCCGAGCGGCCTTCGCGCGCCTACAATCCGCTGTTCCTGTATGGCGGCGTAGGCATGGGCAAGACGCACCTGATGCACGCCATCGGCCACGAGGTGAAGCGCAGGCAGCCGGCCGCGAGTATCTGCTACGTCTCTGCGGAAAAATTCACCAACGAGATGATCAACTCCATCCGCAACGATCGCATGACCAGCTTCCGCGACCGTTTCCGTACGGTGGATGTGCTGCTGATCGACGATATCCAGTTCATCTCCCAGAAAGAGCGCACGCAGGAGGAATTCTTCCACACCTTCAACGCGCTGCACGAATCGATGAAGCAGGTGGTGATTGCCTCGGACCGTCCGCCCAAGG
>CAZMWL010000062.1:0-15915 GCA_964569985.1 uncultured Occallatibacter sp. | reverse complement strand
CTCCCGCTCCCGCTGCCGATTCACCGGGTCTTTGCGCCACTCCCGCTGCCGCTCCCGCTCCCGCTGCCGATTCACCGGGTCTTTGCGCCACTCCCGCTGCCACTCCCGCTCCCGCTGCCGATTCACCGGGTCTTTGCGCCACTCCCGCATCCGCTCCCGCTCCCGCTGCCGATTCACCGGGTCTTTGCGCCACTCCCGCATCCACTCCCGCTCCCGCTGCCGATTCACCGGGTCTTTGCGCCACTCCCGCTCCCGCTCCCGCTCCCGCTGCCGATTCACCGGGTCTTTGCGCCACTCCCGATGCCGCGCCTTGGAACAATCAGGAGAACAAGTCTTTGCGTTCCCTATCGCCTTAAATTCCCTCCCGCATTGGGCGCAGGGCCTCGTCATACTCTGCTCTCCAATTCCGCGAGCTTAACTTGCAATCCCGCCGCCTCGGCTTCGAGCTTGTTGGCATTGGCCCGCAGCATGGCGAAGGTGAAGGTTGCCTCGTCGCCGCAGCGGCGAGCCTTCCGCATCGTGCGCAAATAGCTGGCCGCAGTGATCCGGTGATCCCGGACCTGCTGGCGGTAAATGCTGCGAAGGGAGGGGGTCATGCGATCAATCCCGATTGACGCTCCAAATCCGGCAGGTGTTTCGCGGCACACCAGCAAAGGATTTCACTGATTGACTTTGAGGATTTCTTTGACAGCGCCCTGAGCCTTTTGTCCAGTGCGGATGAGGGCCGCACTCCAATGAAGGGATACCGTGTTTTGATCTTCTTCCGACTCTTTTTTACTTTCATTGGCGAGTGTTTTACAATGTTAAACAGCGCGCGTCAATAGTTTTGTTGACTTTTGTTTAACAATAGTGTACAATGTTTTTGCCATGAAGAATGTGAATTGGCTTGCACGGCGAAGGCATCGGTGTTTTGCTTCGCCTGTGACCTCCGAAAGGAAAAAGCGCCAGTATGTTGGGCAGCGATTCGATCCTGAACTGGTCGCCCGCATAAAGGCTATTGCGAAAAAGCAGCGATCTAGTGACCGCGCCGTATGGGAACAACTTGCTGAGCGCATGAATCGTAAATCGGCCTTCGGATGCTTGGCGGGGCTGGCAGTGGCAATGTCGGCAGCCGGGCAGGCAGTGACCAACTATGTCCAGTCCGATCCCGACTTCCGGCGTGTGGACGGGAAGCTCTACAATCGGGCAAAGAGCGCACTTTGGGGCTTCGTAGATGGCCGCGTGATAAAAGTTCTCCCCGATGGCATCATAGTTGAAATGGAGCGAAGACTGCCCCTGGGATCGCCCTACAACAGCGCGGACATTCCCGGAAGGCGGCTTTTCATCCGAAACTACCCCGCTAGGCCGCCAGTGGCGGAAGACGAGTACATTCCGGCCATCCGGGTCATGTCCATCGGAACAGTCGAGATCGGCGGCGCGACGCTCCGGGCTTACGACTATGGCACGCCAAACATTGTCGCAGTGGTGAGAACCAACGCCCCGACACCCCTGACGCCCCCGCCGCGCCAAACACGCCAGAACTGATTTATGGTCATCTGCATGGCAATTCTAGCTGCGCTCCTGATTCTCGGCGGCTTCGGATTGGGATCGGACCTGGTGGGCAGCTCGGGCTTCATCGTGCTGGCGGTAGCGATGGCAACGGATGCGCTCTTGACTGGCATCGAAAAGGCGGCGCGGAAGCTCGCCGGGCCCGCGGAGCATATCGAGAGGATGGTAGCTTGCCTTCCAGTGGACGCCCCGACGCCCCCGCCAACAGACCGCCAACACGAAAAAAGCCCCTCAGAAACCCCACAAAAAGGGCTATGAGCGTCTCGTTCGCAATGAGAAGGTCGCAGGTTCGATTCCTGTCGGCGCCACCATCCAAACCCACCCACAAAACGCGAGGAAACGCCCATGTAACAGGGCTTTCCGCAACTTTTCACTTTCAGCTTGCCTTGCGCGTAGCATACGGATATATACCTCATATATGTCGAATTTGTACGCCAACAAACCGCCAACAGAACGGGAAACGGGAGGGGGATTCATGGGCGTAGCCGCCTGCCAAGTCCGGGGTCAACTCCGTTGGAAGGTCGAAACCTTCATCGCCGGGAAGCGCAAAAGGCAGTTTTTTAAGGACCGGGCGAGCGCGGACAAGGCCATGAGCGCCGCGCTGAAGCATCGGGCGGACCTCGGGCGCGCCTTCGAAGTCCTCTCCGCGCGCGAACGTGCGCAGATCATGACCATCCTTTCAGAGATTGAGCAGGCCGGCCTCACACTCGCTGGTGTATGGAAGACGGTCCAGACGCTTCCGAACTCCCCGCAAGCCCGTTGCACGCTCGGCAAGGCCATAACTGAGACGGTTGCGGCAAAGGTCGAAGGCGGTTGCCGGCCAAAGTATATCAAGCAGTTGACCTGGTATCTCGGCAGCTTTGCCAAAGGCCGGGAGGAAACGGACGTCCGGCAGATTGGGGCTGCTCATATTGAAGCCTGGTTTTCCGGTCGCAACGAGGCACCACGCTCGCGCAAGGGCCACGTCAGCCTGCTCTCGACCCTCTTCGACCATTGCTGGCGGCGGCGCTACATCTCGGAGAATCCCGTCAAGCGGCTCGACAAGGTTTATATGGATCGCGGGATTCCTCGAGTACTCGAGCTTGGTCAATGCTGGCGGGCGATGGTTTGGACATGCCGGCGCCAGCCGGAAGTCTTGGCATGGCTCACGCTGGCCCTTTTCTGCGGGATGCGCCCCGACGCCGAGGCAGACCAAATCTCGTGGGGGGACATTGACCTTGACCGCGGGCGGATCGTCATAACCAAAAGCAAGGTCAGGACGCCCCGGATCATTGATCTGGAGTTCTGCCCCCCGGCGCTCCCCTGGCTCCGGGTCGCCAAGGCCATCGGCGGGCGGCTGCCCTTGCCGAAGACGACCCGCATCCGGGGAGTGCGAAAGCTACGCGCGTTCCTTGGAATGGATCGCTGGCCGCAAGACGTTTTGCGCCACACCGCCGCGTCAAACCTACTCGCCTTCCACCAGGACGCCGGGAAGATTGCGGCGTTCCTAGGGCATAGCGCGGGCACGCTGCTGCGGGATTACAAGGCCCTTGTCTTCAAAGAGGACGCGGAGCGGTTCATGGGGTTGCTGCCGAAGCAGAGGCATTTTCAAACCCGGAAACTGGATCAACCTTAAATTGGTTTAGAGGTCAAAAGTTGCTCAGCGCCGCCCGTTTCCAGAGGATCATCACGGCGCCGTTAACCCCGTCGGCTTGGTCCCGTTCGCGCTGGTCACATATTCTACCGCTGGCACACTGTTCGACCACCAGCGAGCAATCACCGTCCCTGTGACCGTTGGCGCGCTGGCAAGCGGCGTATAATAGACCGCCGCCTCATGCACCAAGGGACTATTGATGAGGATTTGCCCTCTCAAAGCAGTGATTTCCATCGCGTTAGGATGTGACGGTTTGGAAGAGTTGTTGCAAACGATTCGCCCAGCCACGCCCAAATCATCCCATAGTTCAACCCCCTCGAAAGCGGTAGAGTCTTGATCACTGCCGGAGTCGTTCTCCATGTGAATGAGAAGCGGGGAGGTCTGATCAAGCGACCGGATATCGAGGGTCGCGCTGATATTCGTAGTATTGATGCCAAGCCCTGTTCCGCTGTTGTTATAGGCGATCCCGCCAATCCCCCCGGAAACATAGACCCATGAAAGTGCCGCGCCGATGCTGCTCAAGGCCGGCCCTACAATTGTGTTGGAAAAAAGGCCGGCCAAATCCGCATTGAGCGTCATAGTAACGAGCGGCGTGACTGTCGGCAATGGAGGGCCGCCGCCCGCGTCAGAGTATGTCCCAAAAGCCGTGGCGTTAGTGTACTTGGTTGTGCCGAAGAATTGAATCTGCCAGTAATCTCCCAGCGGCTGGATGCTATACAAGCCCGGCCCATACATTGTTCCGCCCCAGGCCATCGCGCCAGTCGGCACGCCGGCTCCATTCGCAGAGAGGAAAGCTGTGTTCGTGTCAACGACTATCCCCGCCACCGGCGCTCCATCGTAATCCAGCGCCAACAGGTCCGCGCCATTGGTAAGCGAATTAGTTGAGATGCCCATTCCCGCAATCTCCGCGTGCAGGATCGAGAGGTTTGTCCGTATCGCCATGAACAATTCCCACGCCTCTGGATCATTGGTGATGCCGCTCAGCCAGGCTCCTGAGACGTAATACGGTGTGCCCGAATCGTCACTGCCAAGCGGCATCGGGACAAGCTGCGCCCACGCCGCGCTCGCGGCCATTGCGAGGGCCGCCATGGCCCCCATCATCATTCGTATATTTTTCATCATTCGTTTCTCTCTGTTATTTCAGTTTTTCCTGTTCACCCCATTTGCCCGCGCAGCAGCGTTCGGTCGCCACGCGGATTTTTGCCGCCAGCAGACATCCGCACATCTCGCAGAACCTCACCAGCGGCAGTCCGTTGGCGCTCCGCTTGGTCGGATGCTTCGCCGAGTGCGGGCAGGCCTGGCAAATCGCCGTGCGCTGCGCCCGCACCTTCTCATCCGCCGCCGCAATTCCCAGGACCGCCTTCGCCAGGCCAAGCGCCCCGTGCGCGACCCAGGCGACCGTTCCCTTCTCGCCGCAGCAGCTCATACCCCGATCCATTCTTCCTCGAGCGCCCCATGCGTGCAATCCCCGAGCGCCGGCGGCAGGCAGCTCGTCTGCTGGCAGCCCAGATCAATCCCGGGATATAACGCCGGCGCGCCCGCCGGCGGCGCGCAACGCAACTCGACCAGCTCGGGAACGCAAACCGCCGGGGCCGGATTTGCCGCGCACGGATCCGTCTGCGCCTCATCGCAGCCGACGCGGGGCGCCTGCCAGAGCGGATTGATTCGCGCCGCGATGCAAATGCCCTGCCAGCTTACACCGTTCTTCGGAGCCAACTGCGGAATCACGAAGGTCGCGCCGTTCGCAAAGCGGTCAATCGCCGGCTCATCAATCGCTCCAAGCTGGTCCACGGCCCCGAGCTGGTCCACCGGCATCGGCCCGACCGACGCGGGCGCCGGCGTGATGCACATCACGCCGGGCGCGCAAACCTGCCGTTGCAGGCACTCCTGAGCGCAAACGAAAGTCGTGGTGAGCGCGCACAAATCCGCCTGCCAGGTCAGATAAATGAAATCGCCTTTCGAGCGGTCATCATACCATTTCCAGTGCGGCGCTTCTTGCAGGTTCGCCGGGCCGCCCACCGGCCCGTAATCCACCACGCTCCGAACATGCGTGCCCGGCGGGATCGCCGCGCCCGAGTAAGTGAACGACATCCCATCGCCCGCCACCGTTGCGACGGTCTTGTGCGCCAGGTCCACCGCCTCGGCATAATCCGGCGCCGCGCCGTACTCGACAAAACTCACCATGTCCCCCGCGCGCAGCCAGCTTGCGGCCGCCAGCAGCTTCACCGTGACTGTGCTGCCATCTGAACTCGAATTAGCCAGATCCATCTGGATACGGCCGCAGATCGGCCAGGCGAGCGGAAATCGAATCTTCCCCAGGGTGTTGGGCGTCACATAACCGCCGTAAGCCTGGAGCAGCCCGCCGGTCCCGACCGTCAAATCCAGCGTCACCGCCGAGCCGGCCACCGATGCGACCTTATAGACGCCATCCGCGAATCCCGTCACGCCGCATAGCCCAACCTGGTCCCCGGCCGCCAGCGTCGGTCCGGTCGCCAAGTTCACCACCGCCCCGGCCACAGACGACACGCACCAGGTCAGCGTTTCATCCCGCCGCACGCGGTCCTGGCCACACGGTCGAAAATAATTATAGCTGGGCGTCACCTCCGCCGTGGCCGCCCATTTCTGGATCGTGATATTGCCCCCATTGGCAAAGACAAACGCCCCGTCGGGATAAACCGGATTATCGCAGCAATGATCCGGCCCAATCACGTCCTGCTGCCGCACCTCGTCCAGCGGCGACGTCCACCAGGTTGCCGTGTTCGGCAGATACTGCGGCTTCCAGACTCCGGTGCCCAAATTTACTCCGGCCCCGTCCACCGGACTCCAAGACCAGGTGCCTCCATTTGGGCAGCTCGTTCCCGGCGGATTATCAAGCTGCTCATACCGCTGCATCCCGAAAGCGTAATGCGGCCCATAGCCGGCGGGCAGCGGCGCGCCGAGCAGATTTCCCGTGGCCGTGTTGCTGTCCGTCCAAGCCGGGGTGCTATCGCAACCGCCGGGAATATTGCCCAGCGTGCCGAGGAAAAGCGCCAGGGGATCAATCGGTCCGTTCTCGTCCCTCCGAACCAGCGGCACCCGGGTGCAAAAGGAATCAGTCCGCCAGGGATAAACCGTGTCGTCGCTCAAATCCCACTCATTAACGAGCGCGGTGGCGTCCGCCAGCGCGTCGGCAAAAGTGTAGGGATTGGAAAGCGTAATGGTCGCGAGAAACTGATTGCAGGCTAAACCAAGAACGGGAATGCCGGCTTGGTAAACTTCAGTGGAGGTTGTTCCGGTGTTTGTAATAGTAAGCAAGCGATACCCGCCCGGACTGCCGTCCCATTTCATTCCCGTCACGCCGCCGCCCGCGTCAAACGCCACCGGCGCGGCGGAATAAGTTCCGTAATACTGCGAGGTATCTGCTAGTGCGGCATTGGTCACGCAGGGAACGATATTATTCTCCACCCCCGCGGGATTGGTGGGATTGTTGCCAAGAAACTTCCCCTGCTGGTCGCAGGTCAACGCTACGTTGTTCAGAACATCCAGGGAGGTGACACCCGAGAGGGTTATCTTTCCGCTGGTTTTGTCCGTGGTGAGGGTGAGGTCGAGAGCGTATTGCGTCGTGAGCACCGGCACAGTCGGTGAGTCAACCGTGAAGTTCCATTCGCTGTATAACATCGTCGCCTGCATGGTGAGGAATTTCACCGCGCGTTGATCGCACGCCGGCGTGGCGCAGGAGTCAAGCTGCGCGAACGGAAAAGAGCCGTGCCAGATTTTATTCGCCCGCACGGCCTTCCAGCCCTGCTTGTGGCACGCGCTGAAATCCGTTATCCCGCCGCTGAGGTGATAGCAGTTCCCGTCCGCCGCCCGGTTCGGCAGCCGCGCGTAACCCGCCCCGCCCGCGCATGCGTCCGGCGCGCCTGGCGCGCTGCTGTCCGTCGGCGCGACTCCGCCGACCGTGGTTACGTTCGACCAGGCCGCAATCTCCCGCTCCGCCGTCCTGAGATGCTGATAGCATCCGCCGAGATACCATTTCTGGATGCTTGGCCATTGTCCCGGGCATGGCGCCCGGTAAGGAAGTCCAAAATCCCCAGCCATGCTATTGCGTTCCCATTTTCACGTTTCAAGAGCTGACTTCCTGCCCTTGGAGTTGGTAGGTTTTTGTTGTCCCGGTGGCAGGATCGCACACTACCACCGTCACCGCCGAGCCACCTGACGCAGCATTCGGCGTCTGCGCCTTCCTGATAACACCGTGCACGGTATGCTGCGTCAAGACGCCCATGCTCTGCAATGGTGTATGCGACATGACCCAATCCACAAGGGTATTGAACGCCTGCTCATAGGGCGTCACTCCACGCAGTTTGTAGGGGGTGCGAGGCATATTACAGGGCAGAGTAGAGTTGCGCCGCGCCATAGGCCGTGTAAGCCAGACACGAGGCAATCAGGCACTCGGTATAAGTATAGACCAGTTGCGTCTTTTGGTTGGCGATCATGACCACCTGGGGCTTGCTCTTGAGCCACTGCGAACCGAACGGCAGTTGAAAGAAGCCGGTAGGCGACAAGCCTTCCCATTGCGAGACTTCCATCGAAGTCCAGATTTGACCAACGCCGGTATAGCTGGCCTGAACATCCATCGGGTTTGCGGCGGTGATCGTGCGGCGATAGACGGTCGAGTATTGGATGCAGTCGTCAAGTCCATTGAAGGCAATCTGCCGGAACAAATCGAGCGAGAGATTGTCATTGCCAGTCTGAGAATTGAGCCATGTTTCAGCGGCAGATTCGGGCGTTGGCGTCGTTGCTGGGGGACTTGGATCGAACTTCCCCGCTGAGTAGCCATCGACGGCCCGCTTCACCGCGGCAGCATTTGCGAGCGTCAACCCGAGGCTCTTTAGAACCAAGCTGCGGTAGATGGATACCTGCGCGACGTTGATCTCCAACTCGTGAACCGAGGGACAAGGCACAGGCTCATAGCCATTCTCGCCGGTGGGGAAGTCGAATTGCACGCGCCAGTTGCCATCCCCCAGGTCGCCGAAGGTGATTTGCGATGCGCCCTGCATCCGCGCGATGTTGCGGGCCATCAAGCACTCGGAATAACTTCCCTCAACGGTGTTGTGCGTGACGGAGCCGGTGCGGGTATTTTCCTCGACCTGCTGGCTTTTCGGGAATGGCCCGGGATAAAGGCCGATGCGGTTTGGCGTACTCATGGCGTATGCGGGTCAGGCCGATTGGCGATAATGAAAAGGTGATGCTCCATGCGTTGCTGCACCTGTAATTGCTTCTGCCCAATGCCCAGGTCAGAGTTGAAAGCCAGGGCCGCGCCGGAATAAAGGCCGGACTTGGAGAGGCTATCAACGCCGAATTGCTCCGGCTTCTGGCGCAACTGCAAGGCATAGCCCGCGTCTTCGCCGCGCAGCCGGGCAATTTCTTCGAGCTTCTTGGCCTCAAAGTCTTTCTTTTCTTCCTCAGACTTCATGGTGAGAGGCGGCGTGCGGGCTTCCACTTCCTTGATCTTCTGCGCGATGCGCAACCGTTCTTGCGCTATCGAATTGCGCCGGTCGCCGATGGTCATTAGCTCGCGCTCATGGTCGCGCTCGCTTCGCTGCGCTTCATCAGTGCGATCCCGGCGCTCCGCGTCCTTTTGGGCGATCAAAGACGGCATCGGGTCAATTTCTGATGTACCTTTCGGCCCCCCGAAATGCCCCGCGCCTCCTTCCCAATCCGACACCGCGTCCCAATGCATCTGGAAAGCACGTTTGAAGTCGCCAGACTTAAGCGCATTCCACCGTAGAGACAATGCATAAGAAAGTTTATTGTTAGCATCACTCCCAGGAACAAGGGAACCCAGGCCAACAATAGCCTTTGAAAATATCGAACCAACCGAGTTCCCTGCGGCCTTTTCAAGCAGTTCAGCCGAGTGGGCCAGATCAAGCGCCGCCTTGTCGAGATCGGCAGTGACTTTTTTGAACTCGTCGCCAACCGGGATATATTTCTCCGCACGCGCCCCGGCGATGTCGCGGAGGATTGATCGGCTTTCCTCATCCTTTCCACCCGCCGATAAAACCGAGCGTGTAAATTCGGAGAGGTTGCGGCCATGAGCGGCGGCGGTAACATCTTCCCTTGGAATGCCGAGCCGGTTGAATAACTCCGCTTTCTTCGGGTCAGTGAGCGCGGCAACGGCAGCGTCCCGCACTCCGTTAAGCACAGTGATCATTCCCTGTGCGCTCAGGCCGAGATGATCCGCCGCTTTTTGCCAGCGTTGCGTTTCATCCGCGCCGATGCCCATTTGCTCGCTCAATTCCCGCAGGCCGGAGGCTTTCGAGATGAAGGAATCCAACATGCCCTTAAGAGCGTCAAAGCCGAGATAGAGTCCCGCGCCCTGAATGAGCCGCTTGCCTATACTGACATCGCTTACGTCATTACCGAACTTCTTGACCTCCTGCCGGGCCGTGTTCAGCATTTGCTGAAAACCCGACTGGTTGCCGGTCATGTTGACACGCAGATCACCCATTGGCGGCCTCCATCTTTTCAGCAGCTTCCTGCGTGTGAAACACCTTGCGCCAATGCTTCGGGTCTTTGAGCTTCGCGGCGGCGTCCAGTTCAAGCGCCGTGAAATAGTCGTACCACCGGCCCGGAAGATAGCCGTTGAGCACTTCCATTTCGTTGAACCCTGCCATGACGAGGCGCACCTTCAAAAGCACTTCCCAGGGGGCCGTCAAAAAGACGCCGCCTGCGGTCTCATGGCGCAGTACCGGAGGGCGCTTATACCCGTCCTGAAGGTACGCTCGAAACAGCATCTCCGCTTCCGCCCAGTCCACCTTGCGCGGCTTCCACCACGGCCCCGCCACGCGCTTGCGCCAGCGGGCCATGACACGCGGCCAGTCCCCTGAGAGGAACGCTTCGAGCGTGTCCTCGAATCGCGCCGCGCATACCACAATGCCAATGATGATCGCATCCCGGGCCGCCTCTGCCATCGGAGCATTGGCAAAGGGCAGGCCGAGACGCCTGAACAGCAGGTGATGACCGAGACAAAACGGGCGCAATGGAGTCCCTGCCACTTGGCACGGCTCCGGCACCGTCTCGTCTGCGCGGGCGTAGATCATGGCCGATTAGGAGTCAGCCAACACTGCTGGAACGATGTGCGTGTTGTCGTCGTTCAAGTAGCACTTGAGATCGAAGCTGATAATCGCCTCATTCTCCGGCGAGTAGCTGACTTCGGGTGCGCCCTCAACGATGTAGTCAGGGGCGGCAGTAGAACTGCTATTCAGTTCGGTATCGGTCGCGCCGGTGATGGACACGAGATCATTCTTCATCGGCAGATCGGCGGTGATGGCTGCGGCCAGGGCCATGGTGGCCGCCAGCGGCTTGCATTCGACCGTGAGGATGATCCGCTTGTTTCGGCGGCGCGACGCGAGCCACTGCCCCACATTGCCAACCGTATCCGCCGAATCAGCGTCGTTTTTCTTCCGCACGGTATTAAAGACCGTGGCGGCGCGGCTTGTCCCGCTTATGCCGTTCCACGTTACTGTCATCGCCGGGATGCCGCGCTGCGCCGCCATCCCCGCCTGACCGATTTGAACTCCTGCTTGTCCTGCTGCCATAATGTTTCTCTTTCGTTATTTGTTTGCTGTGCTGTTCAGTTTCGCGGCTACGCCTCAGTGGCAACCACGAAAAATTCTACCGTGCCCGCCGCCGCCATGGCATAGATCGTCGCCGACTTCGGGCTGAGAAGAATGAAGTCCTGCGGCGGTAATGATTGCGGGAAAGTCGCCATGAGATTGTCCCCGGCGATAATCAGGAGGTTGCCCGCATTGGTCGCCATCGTGAAGGTGAGGCTCGCGCCTGTGCCGTGCCCACCGGTGGGCGTGTTCGGGCTGGAAGGCGATTGCGTGTATTTTCCCGCAGTGGTTAAGGCTATGCTGGCGATGGGGCCTGAGCCGCCACCGCCGCTGATAGTGCTCACCGTGACAGTCGCCGCAATGCCGCTGCCGCCCACGATCATGAGCACGTCGCCCGCCTGGTAGCCGGTCCCGCCTGCCGCGATGGTTGGCACACCCGAGACTGAATACCACGTCGCCGGGTCCAGGTTGACGATCATGAGCTTGCTCGGCGCTCCATGGATGGCCCCGAACGACACGGCTGCGGCTGCGGTGGTAGCAAGCTGCGTCGCCTGGGCCATGTTGGAGCCATTCATATTGAGCGACGCGGTGAAACCGCCCGAGATTGACGCGCCGAGCTTGTTGGCCCGGAGTTGCGCAGCGAATTGAACTTCATTCATAAACAGGTTTAGGATTGGATTTTGTCAACGAAATGACAGTTGAAAACCAGATCGGCTTCGCTCGTCACAAAGCCATTGTTGAAAATAGTGGTCTTGAAATTCCGCTTTTGCTGCGCAAAATCTACCATGATGCCATCGGGGATCATCGCGTCCACATCGGGGGCAAGCGTCGCCGAAAAGAATTTGTCGCGGACCTCGTTGACGCGGGCGAAGTGCGCGGCCATGTCGGCGGCGAGTGTCTTTTGCGTCCACTGGCTTTTGACGGTGATCGCCGCCTGCGCTTCAAACTCCACGCCATACTCAGCCGGCGTGCTGCCGAACGGGACTTCCACCACGACGCGGTTCGCGTCGTCAATGCTCATCGGGTCCATGAAGGGAACGATGAGGCAGTCGGCGGTTGCCGCCGCTCCGGCTGCGGGCGGAGCGCAGACAATCGAGGGATTGCATTCATCCGCCAGGTAATCGGCAATGCCTTGCGCGAGCGGCATTTCAAAATCGTAGCGTCTCATCAATGCTTCCTCCAAACGCGGTCAAGCTCATGCTCCATGCTGCCGGCAATCGCCTCAGCGCGGCCCGCCATTGCCTTTTCAATGATCCGGTCAGGATCGCCGCCCGATGCCCACCGGGAATGATTTACGGCCGTAATGGACACATTGCCGCGCTCAAATGACGCCTTGCACGTTCCCGCCCGCTTGGCGTGCTTGCCCACCCATCCGCTGCTCCCGAGCTTCCCGCCGCAAGCCGTGAAGAAAGCGCCCCAGCCGCCCCGGGCCTCCCCTACCATCCACTGCTTGAGCTTCACGAACTCTTTGACCATTTCCTCTTTGGTCACAAGCACGTTGAGCCAGCGCCAGCGGCCAATGTTGCGCGTCTTCTGGCCGGCCATTGTCACGCGCCCGCGCTTGCCCCGGGCGCCCTGGACATGGGCGGCAAGGTCGCTTATTCCGGCGTCGGGCGCCCAATGGTTCATATCCACGCCATAGACGGTGCCGCCTTTGGTAGCGAAGACGCGCATGGCCTGCTGGCCCTCGCACTTCTGCATAGTTCCCCAGGTGGTAGCATTCGGACTCGCTCGAATGACTTGGTTGTGCCGGCCAGAGAGCATCATACCAGGCCCGGCCTTTGCCCCCTCCAAGCCATAAACCACTTTGCGGATGTCCTTCTCGACCCGGCGCTTGCCCACTGCCAGGGCCGAAAGGTCTTCGACTTCGGTATCGCGCAGCTTCGCGCCGCGTGCATCCAGCATCCGAACGAGGGCCTTCCCGGAAAACGGCGGCGTGCGCTTCATCAATTCGGCGGCGAGCAGCCGCCCTTGATCCGCGAAGACTTCCTCAAAGGACTTCCGCGACACGGCGGCGAGGTCCAGGATGGCCTTGCTAAAGCCGGACTCGTCCACCTTGAATGTGACCATGCCGCCACTCATAGCCTTTGCGCCTCGCAATCCCATACCCACTTGACCAGATCGCCCCGCAGTTCTATGAACTGCAAAACCTTGTGCCATCGGCCATCGGCTTCGGTAAAAAGCCCGATTGCCCGAGGATCGGCCACCGCGCCGGCCAGTGCCTCAATGGCCGTGTAAATCGCTATCTTGGCTTGCGCCGGCTGGTCAGGGTCAGTGATCGCCGCCCGGTCCCGCACGAGGACCGTAAGCGATTCTTGCGTGTCAGTGGTCACTGGACGCCCGCGCATGGCAAGATTCGCATTGAAGCCCCGGATCCGCGCCTGTTGGGTGATCGTCATGCCTCAGCGGCCTCCTGAGTGAAGTAGCGCATGGTCTGCTCAAACTCAGAATCAGACCAGCAATCAGAATGTCCATAGTTGGGCCAGAGCACCGTGTTGACGCGCCCGGCCACGTCGGGTGCGACATCCAGCGCCCCATGCAGGCCGAGTGTGCCATAACCCAAAATGCGCCCCGGCAGGCTATGAGCCAGGCGCAAGGCCGCGTCATCCTCTGCCACATAGACACTGGCTCGCCCGACGCGCCTGGTGCGAAGCCAGGCGTTCAGGTAGTTCTTTTCAAACGACGCCTCGCACGCCCCGCAGACCAAGTGCAGATGCCCGATGTCCGGCCACGCCGGGAAGTCCGACAGCATCGCCAGAATCACCGCGCAACCATTGGAGTGCCCTACGAGGTTGATCGTCCAGCCGAGCGCATATTGCTGGACGGTGCGGTAGAGTTTTTCCGCGCGCATCTTCTGGCCGAAAGCGCGGTCAATCGGCCCGCAGAGGTATTCAACCTTCTCCGCTGCCAAGTCCGGCCAATGCCCGGCGATGGTATGCGACACGGCCCGGCCATCCCAATTCTTCCCATCGCCGGGAAAAGTCAGGATGCCGGGCACGTAGATGTTGATCGCCGGTGCGTTCACAGGTCAGAACGTGACGCCGACTCCCACACCCACAAGGGGAATGTTGGAACTCGCCCGCGAAAGGAAGAACTGCTGTTCCAAGCGAATATAGGCGAACGTGTTTTGCGTCATCGCCTTTTCGAGTTGCAGGAAGGGCGCAACGAACTCGTCTTTCTGCACGAACGAGTATCCGAAGTCCAGCCCCGCGAGGAACTTGATGTCATAATGGACAATGTTGAAACAGAGGCCGGCTTGCTGGCTTACGATAGTCCCGGCGATGCCCGCGTTGCGCGTGACGCTCTCAACCGCGATGGACTTGTAAATCGGCACTTCCGCGCCGAAGTTGGCGTCCATGGCCACGCCGCTTTGATAGTCCGCGCCCGCCCACAGGTCAACTGTGTCGCTGAGGAAGGTTGTGCTGTTGGTATCCTGCGATGTCAGCCACGAGGTTGCGGTCGTGAAGAACGATTGCGGGGTGTTGGTTTGCGCGGCCAGCGGCAGCGCGAGAAGGGCGAAAAGCCCGATGATGCTCAGTGTTTTTTTCATGCGTTTGTTTTTCTGTTTTGTTGTTTGTGTTTATGGAATGCCACAGTGTCCAGCAATCGCGTCCTTGTCCTGTGGATCGCTTTCCTGTTCAGCTATCAAGGCTTTGCGGGCCTCGAATAGCTCTTGCTCTAAATGCGTGCGGCAGTTTCTCATGGTTGTTGCCCCCCGGCTCCAGGGTTGCCGTTTAACAGGCGGTCGAAAGCAGGGAATTTGGCAGCCAGCCAATCCTCAAGCCTGCTTAAAAGGATGTTGTGCGTGATCCATGCCAGGCAGCCTACTATCAGGCCGAGCATGGCATTCTTCACGAGCCAGATGCGAAGCGGCATCGGGCCGCGAGCATCCGCGAGTGTGGGTAGCAGGACCGCGCCAAAGAGGATGCAGACCACCGGGATTGCATCATTCGGAAATGCCTTGATGAATCTCAGCAGGTAGCCGAGCGCGAGACAGCCGAGCATGACGATGGCGATGGCGGGCAGCCCATAGAGCTTGTTGAGCAGGTCAACGGCGCTGTCGAGCTTGGCGTTCAAGTCATTCATGGCTTTCCTTTCAGTGGGCAATCCGCGGGCCGGTCGCGATCTGGGATCGGGCAATGCACCGGGACTGCACCAGCCTGGCACTCGCGGCAGCGAATGGCTTCCGCCTCGCTGTATTCCAGCTTGTAGATGCGGTGTTTCTTGATGATCGAAAGCACGATGGAGATCAACATCGCCAGCGAGACCAGGCAGCCGATGAATCCCGCCATGATGCGCACCCACAATTCGAGCGCGTCCAGGTAGGTTGTACCCACACTAAGTCCGGCCGATACCGTGCCGATTATTCCCTTGATGGTATCGTGCGATTTGTTCATGCGGTTAATCAATGACATGGTGCGGTTCCGTCCGCGTCTGGTTTTCGAGATTGGCGATGACCCAGCGGGTCAGGAGCGCAACGTCATGCGTCCCGATCTTCTCGCAGCATTTTCCCCAATGGAACTCGACCGTCTTTGGGCTGAGCTTCATCTTGAAAGCAATCTCCTTGAAGCATTTACCATTGGTCCGCTGAGTGAGGACGGTGGTTTGCTGCGGGCTGAGATAGATGGCCTTTGCGCTCATTTGCTAGTCAATCCTGTTCCGGTATCGAGCGTGTATGCGTGAAAGAACCCTAAGCTCGGCGGCGCATTGGTGATGCTGAACGAGTTGGTCAGCGCGCAGCGCACGGTCGCAAGCTGCGTCCAGGTGGTCAGATTCGTGCTGAACTGGAGCACCGTGACGCAGTTGGTCAGACGCGGCCAGGGTGAATAGTTCCACGCCAGAGTGAGCACCTGCGGCTTCGGCGGTGCGATGACAATGGCGGGAGCGGCCATGACCGCGTTTTGCTGTTCGCTTGCGGCTTTGGGCGACGCCAGCTTGACTGTGCTAGGCAATGGCGGCCCACTGGCGGCAACGCAGAGCAAAAGTAATGGTATAAGGCGCACCATATCAATGCAATCCCATGATCACCCCGTTCGTGATATAGAGAGTCAACCCACCCGGAATTGGATAGTTGGTCGTGATGCCCAGCAACGCCGCTTGGTTCGTAGTCAGACCCGCACACGTCTCGATCCAGTTGGT
>CAZMWL010000061.1:0-17192 GCA_964569985.1 uncultured Occallatibacter sp. | reverse complement strand
AGTACGGAGCGCCCTTGTCCTTGCCGCCGAGAATCAGGTGAATGCCGCCGGGAAACGCGGCCACCGCCTTTTCCGTCGCATCCACGTTGGTGGCCTTGGAGTCGTTGTAGTACTCCACGCCATTGATGGTCTCCACATATTCCAGGCGATGCTCCACGGCCTTGAAATTTTCAGTCGCCCGCGCAATCACGCCGGGCGCGACGCCCGCCAGCCGCGCGGCGCACACCGCTGCCAAAGCATTCTCCACGTTGTGCTCGCCTTTGAGGGGAATCTTGTCGACCGGCATGATCCGTTCCACAGCCCCTTCGTGAATTGCGCGGTACACCACCCAGCCGTCCTCGACCCAGGCGCCCGGCGACACTGGATGTTTGGCCGAAAACCAGAAAACCGGCGCATGCGAATGGGCCGCGGCTTCGGCGGTGCGCGCGTTGTCGGCGTTCAGCACCACGAAGTCGCCGGCATCCTGCGCGGCAAAGATGCGCTCCTTGGCCAGCGCGTAGTTCTCAAAGGTGCCGTGCCGGTCGAGGTGATCGGGCGTGATGTTCAGGATCACCGCGATCCTCGGGTGGAACTGTTCCGTGCTTTCGAGTTGAAAACTGGAGACCTCCAGCACCGACCACGTGTCTTCAGTGCTCCGGTCGATAAGGCCCACCACCGGCACGCCGATGTTGCCGGCAACCAGTGTCGGCAATCCCGACTCCTTCAGAATTTCGCCCGCCAGCGCCGTCGTGGTGGTCTTGCCGTTCGAGCCGGTGATGGCCAGGATCTTGCCCTTCAAAAAGCGCGCGGCCAATTCCAGCTCGCCGATCACCGGGCGGCCGAAGTTGCGGGCCTGCACCAGTTCGGGCGTATCCAGCGGCACGCCGGGGCTCACCACAATCAGGTCCTGGCGGCGGAAGGTCAACAGCCCGTGGCCGCCCGCCTCCACCATGACGCCCTCATCCAGCAGCGCTGGAATCTCCTTCGCCAGCGACTCGGCCGAGCGGATATCGGAAACCGTCACCTGCGCGCCCTGCCGCCGCAAAAACAACGCCGCCGCAAGCCCGGACTTCCCCAGGCCCACCACCAGAACTTTTTTCGCTTTCAGTTCCATCGTTCCCACTTTGTCCTTGGCAGCCTGCCGTAAACGTCCGCTTCGTGAAAGGGCACAACCTTAGTCGTGCCATAAAGCTGTGGTAAATATCCGGTCGTGAAAGGGCACGACTTTAGTCGTGCCGTAAGACCAGCAAAATCAGCCGGGCTTTAGCCCCTGAGGGATGCCTCTCGTGAAGACCGCGCATTCTCGGTGCCCGACAACTTCATTGTGCACCGTAGGGGTCTCGACGCGCGCCGTGTTTAGCGCAATTTCAGGGTAGTGAGTGCAAACAATGCAAACACCAGGGCGCCGATCCAGAAGCGCGCGATGACCTTCGACTCGCTCCACCCCAGTTGCTCGAAGTGGTGGTGCACAGGCGCCATCTTGAAGATGCGCTTCCTATTGCGCAGCTTGTAGCTGCCCACCTGCAGGATCACCGAAACCGCTTCCAGGATGAAGATGCCGCCGATGAACGGCAGCAGCAGCTCCTGTCGGATGATGATGGCCACGGTGCCGATGGCGCCGCCCAGCGCCAGTGAACCCACGTCGCCCATAAAGATCTCGGCCGGGTGCGCGTTGTACCAGAGAAAGCCGATCGACGCGCCCACCATGGACCCGCAAAAAACCGTCAATTCGCCGACCATGGGCATGCGCTGCAGCTCCAGATAGTCGGCAAACACCACGTGGCCGGTCACATAGGTGAGCACCGCCAATGCGCCGGCGGAAATAATGCTGCATCCGATGGCGAGGCCGTCGAGCCCGTCCGTCAAATTCACCGCGTTCGACATGCCCACCAGCCACAACATGACCCAAAGCACAAAGGGCAAAAAGGCCAGCAGGCCAAGATGCGGAATCGTAGCCGGCCAGTGGTGCCACAGCAGATCGGGATGCAGGCTTTTGATAAAGGGCACGGAAAGCCGCGTGTTGAAGAGCTTGAACTGATCCATCACCACCAGCGCCGCGGCCACCAGCGCGCCGGCCAGCCCCTGCCACAGCAGCTTGGCCCGCGCCGTAAGGCCCAGGCTGCGCCGCTGGACAACTTTAATGTAGTCGTCGGCAAATCCGATGGCGCCGAAGCCCAGCGTCGAGAAAACCGTGATCCACACAAACGGATTCGCGGGGTCGGCCCACAGCACCGTGGGCAGCACAATCGCGATGATGATCAGTACCCCGCCCATGGTGGGCGTGCCCGACTTCTTCAGATGCGACTGCGGCCCGTCCTCGCGCACGTATTGGCCGATCTGGAACTCCCGCAGCTTCTCGATCACCCACGGCCCGATGAAGAGCGCGATCAGCAGCGCCGTGAGCGTGGCAAACGCGGTGCGAAACGTGAGGTAGCGGAAGATCCGGAACGGGTGAAAAAACGGAAACAGCTTTTCGTAAAGAAGCCAGTAAAGCAAGTTGCCTCCACGGCCGGTTCGAGGCTGAGTTTCAGGATGATTGTACTGTAGCGCCGGTCTCCAGACCGGCTGTCGTGCGGGCCTCCAGTCCCGCACATAATTAAGCGAACATCAATTCATCCGTATGAAGAAGCCAATTCCTAAATTCAAAAACGAATCCGAAGAGTTCGAATTCTGGTCATCGACTGGGCCGGGGGCGGATTCGACGAAGTACATCGGCTGGTCTCAAGCCAAGCGCGCGAAATTTCCCCATCTTCGGCCCACGCTGCGCACCATCTCCGTTCGCTTGCCCCGTCGCCATGATCGAAGATCTGAAGGTTCTGGCCAACCAGCGCGATGTGCCCTGTCAGTCGCTGCTTAAGGTGTTTTTGGCGGAGAGGCTGGAGGCGGAGCGCCGATTGAAGCGGGCAGGGTAGAACCGGCCTTTGAGGTTCGTGCGATCCCAGGTCCGAAAACCCGGACCTGGGGAACCCGGAGGGATTCATTCGTAATCACGCCATTTAGGATCAGTTCCGGTTAGCAACCGTTCTGCAATCGCCTGTGGCACTCCAAATTCCTTCAGGCCCTTCAACCCGTACCACCCGCCACTATGGGCAAGTATCTCCCAGGTTCCAGATGTCTTTCTTAACAGCACTTCACCACCGGCTTCTCCCTGGAGCCAACCCACTAATGCATAATCGGATGCCACTACAATCTTATTGATTTTAAACAAGGGCGATTGCCCTAACTCTTTTAGCACAGTCTTTCTGATAATCATCTGCTCGCTGTTTTGAGCCATACGATTCGGTTGATTTGTTGTTGCCTGAATCGCGTTGGCCCGAGGCTCAATGCCGATCATTGAGGCGATGACTGCAACAAGTAACCATCTAAATGTTATTTCAACGTATCGAGACATTTGCGCGGCGACCTTCTTTTCTGGCGGCGGTCCATAACCCGCAACTAGTGTAGACCCAATCGGCTGCCCCTGGTCTAGACTTTCGGACCTGGGATCACACGGACGTTTTCTTCTCGATAACACTAACGATTCGCCCCAAAAAACACGGCCCCACAGAGTGAACTCTGTGAGGCCGGCGTGCTTAAGTCGAAGAGGAACTTACCGCGTCTTCGCCACTTCCTCCACCGTCACCGGATCGAGGAACGGCATCTGCGCGCGCAGCTGTTTGCCCACGATCTCGATGGGGTG
Source organism: uncultured Occallatibacter sp. (assembly GCA_964569985.1). GTDB lineage: Bacteria > Acidobacteriota > Terriglobia > Terriglobales > Acidobacteriaceae > Telmatobacter. Next base: position 13,534 of record CAZMWL010000061.1, on the reverse strand, counting down.
CTTGGCTTCAGCCTCGCGGAAGGCGAGAAACTCCTTGCGGCCGGAATTCTGGTCAGCGAGGAAGCGCTTGGCAAAGCTCCCGTCCTGAATCTCGCTGAGAATCGCCCGCATGGCCTTGCAGCTCTCTTCATTGATGACGCGCGGACCGCTGACGTAGTCGCCCCACTCGGCCGTGTCGCTGATGGAGTAGCGCATATACGCCAGGCCGCCGCGATACATGAGGTCGACGATGAGTTTGAGCTCGTGCAGGCACTCGAAGTAGGCGCTTTCGGGCTGGTAGCCGGCCGCAACCAGCGTGTCGAACCCGGCCTTCACCAGAGCGCTCACGCCGCCGCACAGCACTGCCTGCTCGCCAAAGAGATCCGTCTCGGTTTCTTCCTTGAAGGTCGTCTCCAGCACGCCGGCGCGCGTGCCGCCGATGCCTTTAAGGTAACTGAGACAGAGCGCATGAGCCTTGCCGGTTGCGTCCTGATGGACCGCGATAAGGCAAGGCACGCCGCCGCCTTCGGTAAAGACCTCGCGCACGCGATGGCCCGGCGCCTTGGGCGCGGCCATGCCCACATCGATGCCCGCTGCCGGCACAATGGTCTTGAAGTGAATGTTGAATCCGTGCGCAAACATCAGCAGCGTGCCCGGCTTGATGTTCGGGCCAATCTCGTCTGCATAGAGCTTGGCCGCGGTCTGGTCGGGAACAAGAACCATCACCACGTCGGCCCACTTCACGGCGTCTGCAACCGCGGTAACTTCAAGTCCCGCCTTCTGCGCCTTGGCGATCGATTTGGAGTTTGCCGCCAGGCCCACCTTCACCTGCACGCCCGAATCTTTCAGGTTGAGCGCGTGCGCGTGCCCCTGCGAGCCGTAGCCGATGATGGCAACCTTCTTGGCCTGGATCAGGCTGAGGTCGGCATCTTGATCGTAATAAGTCTTTGCCATGATTTTTCCGTTTTTCCTTTGCTGGATTCGATTTCAGTTTCCGATCGGCCATTTTTCCGGCCGCAAATCTGTCCCGCTCTACGCCGGCTCGCTCGCCACGCTGTCCTCTTCGCTCACTGCGCTGGCTTCTGTCCCGTTCGCGACTCCGCCCATGGCTTTCACTACGCTGCTCAAGTGGTGCCCGCGTCGCATGGTCATCTTGCCGCTGCGGCAAATTTCCAAAATCCGCCCTTCGTCTTCCCGCAGCACCTCGATCAGCCCTTCAATCTTGCTTTCCACGCCGGTCATCTCGATCATCAGCGATTCCGAAGTGAGATCGACGATGCGCGCGCGAAAGACCTCGACCAGATCGAAGATCTGCGCGCGGTTCTGCGGCGTAGCCGCGACCTTGATCAGCGCCAGTTCGCGCGTGACTGCGGGCGCCTTGGCAATGTCGTCCACGTCGACAACATTTTCCAGTTTAAACAGGCTGGCGCGGATGCGGTGCCCAGCCTCGGCCGACGCCTCGCACACCAGCGTCAACCGCGACAGCCCCACCCGCTCGCTGCGCCCCACGGTAAGCGAGTTGATGTTGATGTTCAGTCTCCGGAACAGCGACGCAACCCGCGTCAGCACGCCCGGCAGATCTTCGACATAAGCAACGAATGTATGCAGCATAAATGCCTTTCCAGAGATCAGAGATCAGTTTTCCGAGCTTCTCGTCCGACTTAGCTCTTCAGCGAGTTCAGAGTTGCGAAAATCATCTTGCCCACTTCATGAGAAAGGCCCTCAGCCTCATCAACCAGCTTAGGATTTCCCATTTCAAGCTCGCGCGCGATCTGCAGTTGTGTCTGCAGCTCAAAATTCGAGGCGCGCGCAACACCCAAAAACTGCCGAAATTCGGCTTTGTTCAATCTTCCATGCCCTTCGGCGATGTTGCTCGGCACTGACACTGCCGCACGCCGAATCTGACTTGTGAGTCCGTAGATCTCCTCCCGCGGAAAACCTTTCGTTAACCAGTAAATTGCGACCGTCAATTACATGGCCCGTTGCCAAACAATCAAATCCCGGAATGTTTGCGCCATGAAAACAGCTCCTAACTGACCTCCGGGAATCCTGATCTCTGATCTCTGTTACTTGTCGTCCGCCGTCTCTTCCAGCGGATCGCGTCCCGGCCGGCGAATCATCTCATGCAACGCCTTGCCCGCGGGAATCATGGGGTACACCGAGTCTTCCTTCTCCACCATAAAGTTCAGCAGGAAGGCGCCTGAACTCGCGCGCGCTTCCTGAACCGCAGCTTCGACGTCGGCGCGCTTGCGCACCGCGCGTCCCGGTATGCCGTGCGCGTCCGCCAGTTTCACAAAATCCGGGCTCACCAGCGGTGTCGCTTCGTAGTTGCTGTCGTAGAAGAATTCCTGCCACTGCCGCACCATCCCCAGGTAGCCGTTGTTGATGACGGCGATGTTGATCTTGATCTTCTCCTGAACGATGGTCGCCAGCTCCGCGGCCGTCATCTGGAAGCCGCCATCGCCGGCCACAACCCACACTTCTTTTTCAGGGCAGGCAAACTTGGCGCCAATGGCCGCGGGCAGCGCAAAGCCCATGGTGCCGAGCCCGCCCGAGGTGATGAGCGTGCGCGGCTGGTCGTGGTGGAAATACTGCGCCTCCCACATCTGGTGCTGGCCCACGTCGGTCACAACAATCGCGTCGCCGCCCGTCAGGCGCCACAAATCGTGCATCACGTGCGCCGCATACAAGTGCCCGGAGTCGGGAAGATTCTTGATGTCGCGCACCGCAACCTCGCCCTTGCTGGCCTCGATGGTCTTCAACCACGCCGCGCCGTCGCGGCCCCCGATGCGCGGCAGCAACTGCTCCAGCACCTCGCCGAGATCGCCCACCAGCGCCACGTCCACCTTTACGTTCTTGTTGACTTCCGACGGATCCACTTCGATGTGAATCTTCTTCGCCTTCTGGGCGTAATCGGTCAACTTGCCCGTGACGCGATCGTCGAATCGCATGCCGCAGGCGATCAGCAGATCGGCTTCCTGAATGGCGTCATTCACCCACGACTCGCCGTGCATGCCCATCATGCCCAGGCACAGCGGATGCGATGCCGGAAATCCGCCGATGCCCAGCAGCGTAAGCGCCACGGGGATCTGCGCTCTCTCGGCGAGCGTGCGAATCTGCTCCATGGCGCCGGATTCCATGACGCCGTGCCCGGCAAAAATCACCGGACGCTTGGCGTTGCGAATCAACTCGGCCGCCTGCGCCAGTTCCGCTTCGCCTACGTGCAGCATGGGATGAGGCCGGTTGGGGCGCGGCTTGGCCGCTTCAAAGTCAAAGATTGTGCTGTTGATTTCGGCATCCTTGGTAATGTCGACGTGAACCGGCCCCGGACGGTTGCTGCGCGCGATCTGAAATGCATGGCGGATAGTCGGCGCGATGTCCTCGGCGCGGCTCACCAGAAAGTTGTGCTTGGTCACGGGAAGCGTAATGCCGGTAATGTCCACTTCCTGAAACGCATCCGTTCCCAGCAGCTTGGAAGACACGTTGGCCGTGATACACACCATCGGAATGGAGTCGAGCATCGCGGTGGCGATACCGGTGACCAGGTTGGTCGAGCCAGGACCGCTGGTGGCAATGGCCACGCCCACATCGCCGGAGGCGCGCGCGTAGCCGTCGGCCATGTGCGCGGCGCCCTGTTCGTGGCGCACCAGAACATGCCGCACGGGAAACTTCCGCAAAGCGTCGTAAGCCGGAAGAATCGTTCCTCCGGGGTAACCGAAAACGGTGTCGACGCCTTCGCCCACCAGCGTGGCCCAGATGATCTCCGCGCCCGTCAACCGAGTGGGCGCGTTGAAGCGAGTATGCGCGCTCGATTCGGGTTCGTCCGCCGCGATGGCCTTAGCTTCCGCCGCTTTTGCGCTTGCATGTCCTTTGGCTGCCATGTGTTGCTCTCCTTGAAAGCTGCTAGCCTCTAGCTCCTGGCTTCTAGCCCGTACTTGCTGCTCCGAGCCTCGTTCTTCATTTCCTTCTGCGCCGCGCGCTCGATTTTTCACAAAGCCACGGAATCGAGATTCATCGCCGCGTTAATCCTCGCCACGGCCCAAGCTAGTAGCTAGAAGCTCTTCCCTACGTCGTCGCTCCCACCGAAGCCGACGTCACCCTGTCCACATACTTGCGGAAGACTCCCTTGGGCCAGCGCAGCGCCGGCGGCTTGAAGTCCTTGAGCCGCGCCGCCATCTCTGCGTCGCTGATCTCCACGTTGAGCGTGCGCTTGGGAATGTCGAAGGCAATGATGTCGCCCTCGCGCACCGCCGCAATCGGCCCGCCCACAAACGCTTCAGGAGCCACGTGTCCCGCGGTGAATCCGCGCGTCGCGCCGCTGAAGCGCCCGTCGGTCAGCAGCGCCACGTTTGCGCTCAGTTCCGCGTTGGAGCTGATGGCCGCCGTCACCTGCAGCATCTCGCGCATGCCCGGGCCGCCCTTGGGGCCTTCGTAGCGAATCACCACCACGTCGCCCGGCTTGATGCCGCCCGCCTGCACTACTTTGAAGCAATCCTCTTCGCAATCGAAGACGCGCGCGGGCCCGCGATGCTCGTACTTGCCCGCCGCGGCAATTTTCATCACGCAACCCTCGGGCGCAAGATTGCCTTTCAGAATCACCAATCCGCCATTCGGCTTGATGGGCTTCTCAAAAGTAGCTATCACGTCCTGGCCCGGAGTCTCCTTCGCGAGTGCGGCCTCTTCGGCCAGCGTTTTGCCGCTGATGGTGAGCGCCGATCCATCGGCAAATCCCGCGTCGATCATGCGCTTGGCCAGCAACCGCGAGCCGCCCGCCGCCTGGTAGTCCGAGGCCACGTACTTGCCCGCCGGCGTGAGTGAACAAATGTACGGCGTGCGCTCCGAAATCACATCGAAATCGTCGATGTTCAGTGCAATGCCCAACTCCTTCGCAATGGCCAGCAGATGCAGCACCGCATTCGTCGAGCCGCCGCTCGCGGCCACGCTGGCAATCGTATTTTCAAGAGACTTGCGGGTGATGATCTGCGAAGGCCTGCGGTTGGCGCGCACGGCATCCATCAAAATGTGACCGGCCTTGCGCGTGGCTTCCAATTTATCTGGAGAAGTAGCGGGAACGCCCGAGAGCTCGATGGGCGAAATGCCCAGAATCTCGCCGCTCATGGCCATGGTGTTGGCCGTGAACTGGCCGCCGCATGCGCCCGCGCCCGGACACGCATTGGCTTCGAGAGCCTCCAGTCCCGCTTCGTCGATCCGCCCCGCGGCAAACGAGCCGATGCCCTCGAAGACATTCTGAATCGTGATGTCCACACCGTTCAGCTTGCCCGGCGCAATCGATCCGCCGTAAAGCATCATGCCCGGAATATCCAGCCGGCACAGCGCCATAATGATGCCCGGCATATTCTTGTCGCAGCCGCCGATACCGACCAGGCCGTCGAACAAATTGCCTCGGGCCACCAGTTCAATCGAGTCGGCAATCACTTCGCGCGAAACCAGCGACGCCTTCATGCCCTGCGTGCCCATGGTGATGCCGTCGGAGATGGTAACGGTGTTGAACTCCATCGGCGTGCCGCCCGCCTCGCGAATGCCCTGCTTCAGCGCCTCCGCAATCTCGCGCAGGTGCACATTGCAGGTGCCGATCTCCGTCCACGTATTGGCAACGCCAATGATCGGCTTGTGCAGGTCGTCTTTCTTGAATCCCGATCCGCGCAAATACGACCGCGCCGCCGCGCGGCTCGCGCCTTCTGTCAACGGAATGCTTTGTCGCTTGCCTTCGATGGTCATCGAAATCTCTTGAGCTTCTAGCTCCTAGCCTCTAGCTGCTAGCTTGTTCGTGCCGCGATTAATGTTTCAGTCTTGTATTCTGCGCTCGTTCGCACTCGATCTGGATGCCCCACCCTCGCCGCGTCTTGTTTTTGCGGCTAGGGTGGATGCCGGGCCCGTTCGCCTCCACGCGAAAAGCTAGAGGCTGGAAGCTAGCAGCTAGAAGCTGCTTTATCACTTCGCCTTCAACCAACCAGCTCCATCATGCTGCTTCTCAAACTTGTCCAGCGCCGCCTCGTGCCGCAGCGTCAGCCCAATATCGTCAAGCCCTTCGAGCAAACAGAATTTTCTAAAGGGATCGATCTCGAACTTCGCCGAGAATCCGAAGCCGTCCGTCACCGTCTGCGCTTCCAGCGAAACCGTGAGCTGATAATTGGGAATTTTCTGCGCGTTTTCGAGGAGAGTCTCAACCTCCGATTCGCTCAACCGCGCCAGCACAATACCGTTCTTGCCAGCATTCGAGAAAAAGATGTCGGCAAACGTCGGCGCGATGACCACGCGAAAACCAAAATCGCTCAGCGCCCAGGCGGCATGCTCGCGGCTCGATCCGCAGCCGAAGTTCTTGCCGGCCACAAGAATCTTTGCACCCTTGTAGCGCGCATCGTTCAGAACGAAATCCGCAACGGGCGTTCCGTCAGCCAAAAACCGCCAATCGAAGAACAGAAAATCGCCGTAGCCCGTGCGCTCAATGCGCTTCAGGAACTGCTTGGGAATGATCTGGTCGGTGTCCACATTGGCGCGATCCAAAGGCGCGGCCAGCGCGGTGAGTGTCTTGAACGGTTCCATCAGGCAGTTACCTCCTCGAGGACTTCCCAAGTCCGGATGTCAACGAAATGCCCGGCAATTGCCGCTGCCGCGGCCATCTCCGGCGAAACCAGGTGCGTGCGTCCGCCGCGCCCCTGCCGGCCCTCGAAGTTACGGTTGCTGGTCGACGCGCAACGCTCGCCCGGCGCAAGAATGTCGGGGTTCATGCCCAGGCACATGGAGCAGCCGGGCTCGCGCCAGTCAAAACCTGCTGCAACGAAAATCTGATCGAGGCCTTCCTTCTCAGCCTGCGACTTGACGGCCTGCGAGCCGGGAACCACCATCGCGCTTACATGGCTTGACACTTTGCGTCCCGCGGCAATCTTCGCCGCCGCGCGCAAATCTTCAATGCGGCCGTTGGTGCAGGAGCCGATGAAGACGCGATCCACTGCGATCTCCTCGAACGGCGTTCCAGCCTTCAGATCCATATATTCGAGAGCCCGCTCGAACGATTTGCGGTCGGCTTCATTGCCCGCGCTCGCCGGATCGGGCACACTGGAGCTCACCGGCGCAACCATGCCGGGGCTCGTGCCCCAGCTCACGTAAGGAACCAGCGTAGCCGCGTCGATCGTGAGTTCGCGGTCGAACTTCGCGCCGGCATCGGAGGGCAGCGTGCTCCACTCCGCCACGGCTTTGCCCCAATCAGCTCCCGCCGGCGAGTATTGCCGGCCCTTGAGGTACGCAAACGTCGTCTCGTCCGGCGCGATCATGCCCGCGCGCGCGCCCGCCTCGATGCTCATATTGCAAATCGTCATGCGGCCTTCCATCGAAAGCGCACGAATGGCCGAGCCCGCATATTCGATCACGCAACCCGTGGCGCCGTCGGTACCGATCTTGCCGATGATCGCAAGAATGATGTCCTTGGCCGTCACGCCCAGCGGCAGTTCCCCTTCAACCGCGATGCGAAAGGTCTTCGGCTTCGACTGCGGCAGCGTCTGCGTGGCCAGCACGTGCTCCACTTCGCTGGTGCCGATGCCAAACGCCAGCGCCCCAAATGCGCCGTGCGTCGAGGTGTGCGAGTCGCCGCACACAATTGTCATGCCCGGCTTGGTCAGCCCCAACTCCGGCCCGATCACGTGCACAATCCCCTGCTCGCGTGAGTTCACATCGTAGAGCTCGACGCCGAAGTCGGCGCAGTTTTTGCGCAGCGCGGCAATCTGCGTGGCAGAAATCTGATCGACAATGTGCAGCCGGCCCTCTTTCGTGGTGGGCACGTTGTGATCCACGGTCGCAATGGTGCGATCGGGACGCCGCACCGTGCGCCCAGCCAGCCGCAGCCCTTCGAATGCTTGAGGGGACGTGACCTCGTGGACCAGTTGCAGGTCGATGTAGATCAGCGTCGGCTCGCCCTTCGGCTCAACCACCACATGCTGCTCCCAGACCTTCTCGAACAATGTTTTCGCTTCGCTATTCATTTTGAACAAAGCTCCCAGCCTTTAGCTTCCAGTTTGCTAACTCAGAGGCTCGCATCCCCAAAAATCTGTCATCCTGAGCGGAGTCCGCCGCGGCGGACGCAGTCGAAGGACCTGCGGTTGCTTTTCCGCCAGCGCCGGCTCGCCACGCTAGCGGCTGGCAGCCAAAAGCTGCCCCTTCACCGCTTCGAGCACCTTCGCGCCCATTTCCTTCGTCGACAGCACCGCCACGCCCGGCGTCTGCCCGCGCGCCAGATCCGGTGTGCGGAAGCCCTGCTCCAGCACCTTGCGCACCGACGACTCAATGGCCGCAGCCTCGGCTTCCAGTCCGCCCGAGTGGCGCAGAACCAGCGCTCCCGTAAGAATCGCGCCCAGCGGATTCGCCAGTCCCTTGCCCGCAATGTCGGGCGCCGAACCGTGCACCGGCTCGTACAAATTCACCTTGCCGCCGATAGTCGCCGAAGCCAGCATGCCCAGCGAGCCGGTAATCACCGCCGACTCGTCGCTCAGAATGTCTCCGAACAGGTTCTCCGTCAGCACCACGTCGAAGTCGCGCGGACGGTTCATCAGGTGCATCGCCATCGCGTCCACATACTGGTGCTCCACCGTCACGCCTGGAAACTCCGCCGCAACCTCGTTCACCGTGGCGCGCCACAGTTGCGAAACCTCCAGCACGTTGGCCTTGTCCACGCTGGTCAACTTTTTGCGGCGCTTCGCGGCCAGCTCGAAGGCAACCCGCGCCACGCGCGCCACTTCGCTGCGTGTGTAGCGCATCGTGTTCCACGCCTCGCCCCCCCCGTCACTTTTTGTCTTGTCCCACCCTCGCGGCTGGCCAAAGTAAAGCCCGCCCAGCAACTCGCGCACAAAAAGAATGTCGGCCCCGTCGATAATCTCCGGCCGCAAGGGACTATTGACCGCCAGCTCCTTGAAGGCGAATGCCGGCCGCAGATTGGCAAATCCGCCCAGCTCCGTACGAATCTTCAAGAGTCCTGCTTCAGGCCGCTTGTCGGGCGCAAGCGAGTTGAACTCGTTGCCGCCCACCGCGCCCAATAAAACCGCATCCGCCGCAAGCGCCGCGTCGAGCGTGTCGGCGGGCAGTGGAGTGCCATCCTGCACAATGGCCGCACCGCCAATGCGCTTTTCAAGAAACACAAAATCGTGGCCGCCCAGCGCCGCCGTCTCTTGCAACACGGCAACCGCTTCGTCGGTCACTTCAGGGCCGATGCCGTCACCGGCCACAACTAGAATCCTCAGCTTCATGCTTCTCTCTTTTTCCAGTGGATGCATTTTTGAATCAGCTTCACCAGCGCGAACAGAACGATCCAAACCACAATCCACGCCAAAACAAGATCAACAACGAGGGCGGTGCCAAATCCCGCGAACAACCCCCCGCTCTGGGGCGGAAACATTTTCCAAATCAGCGCAGTAATCGCCTGCCCCACGTACAGAATCGGCATCACGATCCACATCAAAAATCTCGCCGCGCGCACCGCAAACAACAGCAACAGTACGATTGGCGAGGCAACTCCCGTCAATACCAGATCTCGGATGAGACGCTTCTTTCCAACGGTCATCATTGAGGAACTCCCCTTTCCGTGCTAACGGCCGGCACCGGCCGTAATGAGGACTTTCAATTTCTGGTTCGTAGTTCACAGCTCTTAGTGGTCAGTGTGAGTGTGAGGGATCAGCGCACACCCACACTCACACTCACACTATCTCCCAAGTGCCAGCTCTCCGGTCCCTGCCTTTTCAATCCAGTTCGCTCACCGGCTCCGTGCGCCGCTCGCGAATATTGTCGGGTAGCAGGCCCACCAGGTCCTGGTCGTAGATGTTTTTCTTGCGGTCTGCCAGCGCCACAAACCGGTAATACACGTGCTGCAGTTCGTCCCGCGAGATCGTGAAGCCGAGCTGTTCCAGTCGATGCCTCAGCGCCGCGCGGCCGGAGTGCTTGCCCAGCACCAGGTGCGTTTTGGCCACGCCCACCAGCGACGGCGTCATGATCTCGTAGCAAAGCGGATTGGCCAGCATGCCGTGCTGGTGAATGCCCGACTCGTGCGCAAAAGCATTGGCCCCCACCACCGCCTTATTCGGAGAGGGCCGGAACGTAATCAGTTGGCCCAGCACCTCGCTCGTCGGATACAGCTGATCCAGCTTGATGTTGGTGGTCACGCCGAAGCGCTCGCCGCGCACGTAGAGCGCCGCGGCAATCTCTTCCAGCGCCGCGTTGCCGGCCCGCTCGCCGATGCCGTTGATGGTGCACTCCACCTGGCGTGCCCCGGCCTGCACCGCCGCCAGCGAGTTGGCCACGGCCAGTCCCAAATCGTCGTGGCAGTGCGCGGAAAGCACCACGCCCTTCTCGTCGATCGCGGGAATGCGCTCGCGCACCTCGCGGAACATCTGCCCGTACTCTTCCGGCGTGGTGTAGCCCACGGTGTCGGGCATATTGATGGTGGTGGCGCCGGCCTCGACGGCGATGCCAACCATCTCCACCAAAAAGTCGCGATCCGAGCGCGTCGCATCCTCGGGCGAAAACTCCACGTCGTCCGCAAGCGATCGCGCCAGGCGCACACTCTCGCCACACAACTCCAGCGCCTCGGCGCGGCCGATTTTCAGTTTGTACTCGAGGTGCAGATCGCTCGCCGCCAGAAAGACATGGATGCGCGCGCGATCGGCAAACTGAAGGGCGCGGGCCGCCATCTCAATGTCTTCGGTTTTGGCCCGAGCCAATGATGTGATGCGCGGCTTGCGTATGGCCTGGGTAATGGTGGCGATGGCCGCAAAATCACCCTCCGAAGCCATGGCAAAGCCGGCTTCGATGATGTCCACGCCCAGATCCTCGAGGGCATGCGCCATCGTCAGCTTCTCTTGCGTGGTCATCGAGCAACCCGGCGATTGCTCGCCGTCGCGCAGAGTGGTGTCAAAGAATGCCAGGTGATTCTGAATCATGGGTTTGCCTCGGCGGGAAAACCAGCCCGTCCAGCTTTTCTATTGTCGCCGATGGAACCGATATAAGGCAAAGTTATAATTGTTTTGGATTGGATTAGAATTGCTTATGACAAAGAGATCAGAGAACAGAGATCAGCTTTCGGCGCCTTAGCCGGCAGCGTGCTCACCGAGCCGCCTCGCATCGACGGCCGCTCGTCTGTTGCGCCCTTGCTTTTGCCTGATCTCTGTTCTCTGCTCTCTGCTCTCTGCATTCCGGAGGAATGCCATGGAACTCAGCCAGCTCGAAACCTTTCTCGCCGTCGCCGAGGAGCGCAGTTTTTCCCGCGCCGCGGTGCGCCTGCACCGTACCCAGCCGGCCGTCAGCCAGGTCATCCGCAAGCTGGAAGCGTCAGTGGGCGAAACCCTCTTCGACCGCGCCGCCCGCGACGGTTCGCTCACCGCCGCGGGAGCTCTCTTGCGCGACTACGCATTGCGCCTGCTGGCCCTGCGCCGCGAGGCCTCCAGCGCCCTCGACGAACTCAAGAGCCTGGAGCGCGGCCACCTGCAACTGGCGGCCAACGAGTACACCTGCATGTATCTGCTGCCGGCCATCGACGCCTTTCGCCGCGAGTATCCCCACATCGACGTCACCGTGCAGCGCATGCTGGCCTCGCGCATCCCCGAGGAGCTCAACCTGCGCACCTTCGAACTGGGCGTCATCTCCTTTCGCCCCGATCCCGCGCAGATTCGCACCATCGCCGTTTATGGCGACAGTCTGGACTTCATCGTCAGCCCCAGCCATGCGTTGGCAAAGCAAGCACGCGTCTCCATCCGCGACCTGGGCAACGAAACTTTCATCGCTCACAACGTGGCGTCGCCCTTGCGCCGCAAGGTGATTGAGGCCTTTCAGCGCCATCGCACGCCGCTCAACATGAGCATCGAACTGCCGACGATTGAAGCCATTAAGCGCTTTGTAGCCATGGGCAACGGCGTGGCGCTTGTGCCTCATCTCACGGTGGCGCGCGAACTCGAAGTCGGCGACCTGGTGCGCATCCCGGTGGTCGAACTGGAGGTGCGCCGACTGCTGCGTCTCGCCTGCCGGCGTCAGGCCGCGCTCTCTTACGCCGCCAAGGCCTTCCTGGGCACGCTCAAGAACCTGGCCGAGAAGCAGGGACCGCCGTTTTTCTACCACGTCGAGCGCGCGAATTAAAGGCAGGGCGCGAGGAAGTAAGGGAGCAAGTAAGCGAAGCAGCAAGGGAGCGAGGACAAAGATTCCTTGAAGGCGCTCGATTTCTACACATAAGCGATCGTGGATTACGGACCCCCGGCGGCTCGTTTTCTCGTCCTTTGCTGATTCGCGCCCAAGTCACTACGCCGTCGGTCCCAGCCTTCTCGCTCCCTCGCTCCCTCGCTCCCTCGCCGGGGCCCCCCAGCGGACGATTTGTGTCCGCTGGGTGGCTCGCTCCCTACTTCCCGTCTTCCCCGTCTAAGGATCAGAAGTCGCATGGCCCACCCCCATGGAAATCGTGGGATACGCTTTAACCCGCCCCGGCCATTTACAATTCTGGGAGCGGGACCCGGAGCCATCCGGGGCACCGGACTAGTGCGTGGAATTCTTAAGGCTCGTAGCTACCCGCACGGATCAAGAAGTCGCGAGGATCAGGATCGAATGAAGAAGATCGCCTTTTTAGTCGCTTTGCTGGCAGCATGCGTGGCCATGGGCCGTGCCCAGGAAAGCCGTCAGGACATCAGCCTCAGCGGGTTTGGGCTCATTGAGCCGTTTGTGGCTTCTTCCACCACCGTGGAAGTGAACTCCACCCCGGCATACGGCGCGTTGGTCAGCTACCGCTATATGCTCACCCCGTCGAACGCGCTGGAAGGAAACTACGGCATCACCTACCAGAACAGTATCGGGTACTACGTTAACCCCAACCACTACAAGATCTTGACGCGCACCCAGGAAATGTCGGGCGCGTTCGTGCACTCCTTCGTCTTCAAAAACTGGAATCCGTTCGTGGAAGCCGGCCCGGTCGGGCTCATCTTCCTGCCCATCGTCAATTCCGGCACCACGACCCTCACCTCCAAGCAGGAGACCGAGGTTGGCGGCCTCTTTGGCGCAGGTTTCGCCTATGAAATCAGCCCCAGCTTCGACATCCGCGCCGAATATCGCGCATTTGTCGTCAAGGTGCCCACCTTCGGCGATTCCCAGTTCACCACCAACCGCTGGTACCACCCCTGGCTCTCTGAGCCGGCCATCGGCGTGGCCTACCACTTCTAAGGCAGGGACCAAGGGACCAGGAAAACAGGGACCGAGGGTTCAGAGAACAACAAAGGGGATCGGCTAAAGCCGATCCCCTTTGTTTTGTCCTGAACCTCGAGCAGTGGATGAGTTTGAGAGTAGTGGGTGAGTTTGAAGGGTACGGGCTTTAGCCCGTACGTAAATAGTCGGTGAGTTTGAAGGGTACGGGCTTTAGCCCGTACGTAAATAGTCGGTGAGTTTGAAGGGTACGGGCTTTAGCCCGTACGCAAACTCAGGTTAGTTTGAAGGGTACGGGCTTTAGCTCGAACGTAAATTCAGGTGAGTTTGAAGGGTACGGGCTTTAGCCCGTACGCAAACTCAGGTTAGTTTGAAGGGT
>CAZMWL010000060.1:0-18256 GCA_964569985.1 uncultured Occallatibacter sp. | reverse complement strand
TCTTCATGCCGCTGAACGACGTGCGCGAGAAGATCATCATCGAGAACGCGCACCTGATCGTCGAGGAGCAGATGCCGCAGTGCCTGCTCGATTTCGTGACGCATGTCGTCGGTTACAAGGCGCTGCTCCAGAAGTGGGCCGAAGACGATTACACTGAGCGGCGTTCCATGATCGGCTGGCCGCCGGAGTTCGATGTCTACGTGGAGCGCTCGTACCAGGCGCTCAAGGCCGAGCAGACACGATTACTGCACAACGCGCTCTGGCGATTGTGGCATCGCGCCAGCGGCCGCAAGTGAAGTTAGCTGCCTCCGCAAACCATCGCGGCAGCTACGCCATCCTTTTCGCTTGCTCTGCGGAAAGGGTAAGAACGCGCCGACCTCCGCAGGTTGAGCTTGCCCCTGACCCTTTTTTGAGGCTATGATTCTGCCTTATCCAGGCGAAGGCTTCCCCCTTATCGCACTTGCTACTTTGTCAGGAGGTACTCATGCGCCGATTGGCTCTGGGTTCTTTGCTCGGTTTCGCGTGCTTCGCGTTCGCGCAGCAACCGCAAATCCCCGGTGACGTGTATGAGAGCGGAGCAACTGCGGAAACCCCGGCGCAAGCGGTGCAGAAACTCTACAACCTCGCGGCGGAGATCATCGCCGATCCCAGTTCCGGCTACGACGCGAAAACCGACCATTGGCCGGACGCCGACGCGGCCTGGCAGCAATGGGATAACAGCATGGCCGCCGAGGGCAACACTCTCACCCAACAGCAGCGCCAGGTTTTGCCCGCGTGCGCCGCGCATTTGAGCGCCGCGATCGGTGACGCGGAGCGTAGCCACAGGATCGAGATCTCGCAGCAGGGCAACTCGGCAGCACAGGCAGACGCGCAGAAGCTCCTTGGCACGGCCCGCACGGAGTTCGCGCAGTGCAATCTGGCCGACGCCCTGAATGGCTCGAACGGTACGCCGGCGGCGGGGGGGAACAGCCCCGGAAGTCAGACGGGCGGCACGCCTGGCAGCGGCTCAAACCCGCCTATCCAGGGAGGCGTGAGCACCGGACCAGACGGCACGCCCGGGACGACCAACGGAGGGGGGCCGGGAACATCCCAGGCACCGGGAACGCCTTACGTTCCCCCTGCGGGCACGCAGCAAACTCCTACGCAGCCGTCCGGGTCGAAGGGGATCACGCGTACTCCCACCACGCCAACCGGGGGTGGGACGCAGCCGTCTGCGGAGCCGAACGTCGCAGCGCTGAACAAGGCGATGAATGCTTGCCTGAGCGCGCATGTTCCATACTGGAGCACGCAGGCGGTGGATCCGGCTTCGATGACGACGGCACGCGTTTTGTATTTGCCGCAGGCGAATCAGTCGACGCCGCTGGACCAGCTGCCGGCGATCTCGCAGATTTTTCTGGAGGCGGCGGCGTATGGGGTGCAGGCGAACAATGCGCACACCAGCGAGTACGGGCCAAATTCGGGGGCGGGGAAGTATACGTTCTCGCAGCAGGATGCGGCGGATTACATGGTGGGGTGGCTCTACCATTGCATGTATTCAGCCAAGCTGGCGCCGGATTTCACGAACTTTTCGCAGACTTATCCTTTGACGCTCTACTCGCAGTTTCTGGGTGTGCCGATGACGGACAGGCGGGTGAATGTCTTCGATGAAGGGTGGAAGGACGATGTGCTATCGCCGCTGCCGATGCTGCCTCCGGGGCAGACGGTGTTCCCACTGGTGCTGGCGCCACGCTGAAGGACGGGCGATTTATGTCGGCGAAGTGCGGCGGGGCGACGGCGGAGCGCACCTCCCGGGAGCTGAAGCCCGAGTCTTGTGGCCAGCCGTCCGAATGTTCCGCGTCGTGATTTCCGCTTCTGAGATAAGTATAGGGCTAGTGGCCTCGGTCTCGAAGCTCCGAAAACCACACCGAGGATGCCCCCGGTCCCTCGCATTTGGGGACCGGGGATAGCACAAACTGAACTCCATCTCAACTCACCACAAAACCCGTCGAGTACATCCCTGTGCCCTTGGCCCCTGGGTCTCTGTTTTTTTCACGCCGTCAGCGCCGGGTTCAGCGAAGTCACATGCGCCACGGCCTTGGTCAGGCGCGCCTCGCAGGAACGCGCACCTTTGTACTCTGCCGGCGTGTAAATGTGCTCGATCGACTCCACCAGGTAGGCGCCGGGAAGAAACTTCGCGCCGTCGTGGACGCCGTTGCCGGGCAGCATCAGCACGTCGCCCTCGCGCGGCAGCGAGTGCAGAGTTTCCAGCGGCACCAGGTTGATGCAGGTTCCGTCGCCGGCAACGAACTCCAGGCAGTTGCGGCTGTGCAGCCTTCCCTCGCGCTCGCGCCGCGCGTCCTGCCGCACCTTCAAGGATTCATAATAGGCGGCCGCCACGATGGGCAGGCCGATCAAGAATCCCACAACCGTGCTGTACTGCGCGATCAGCGACATCCAATGGTGCGTCATCCCGTCTCCCTCTCCTAACGAAAGGCTAACAGTTTTGAAGCAAAGCCTCCGCGAGACACAGCCTGCCCGCTAGGCTGAGGGAGAATTCGCAGCCGTTGCGAAATGGCACGACTTTATAGCCTGCGAGAATGCGTTGTAAGGCACGAAGTGTCAGGGCACGACCGGGGAACCCACCCAGTGGGTGGGTCGCGTGCCGCAAACGCAGAAAAATGTGCGGGGCTTTAGCCCCTGAGGGACGCCCTTTTCAAGCCGACCCAACACCGCCCGCAAAAAATTACACTGCACGCACGGCCGGCGTTTCCGTTCCCCGCTATTGCCCAACCGACCCGTTTCGGTGCTCCCGCTCACCTTGAAAGAAACGGTGATGCACCATGGTCACTCCGAGAAGGAAAACCAGGAGAACAAAAACAATCACGAAGAGGGTTGTGATGATCCCACGCAGTGGTCGCTCTTGCGTCGGGCGGCCCGCCTGGTTCAGGTCCTTATCCATCAGAGTCGTCTCAATTCCAGCCCTGGTGCAGAATGCTGCACCGAAGAACGCCGCAAGGATTCCTGGCACTCATGCGCCATGGGGCATTTTTAGAATTCGCGTTCTCGCTGACCTCGTGCCCGGTCGCCTCGAGCGAAAAAACTGTCTGCCAGGGATAGGGACCGTTTCGGGTGCCGCGATCACGGCACCCTTTGCACACCTGATCATACCCCCGACCTATTCTCAGCCGGGAACCACCACCGCCGGCATCTACCGGCTAAAGACTATTCACGATTCACGCCCCACAGTCCACGGCCCACGGTTGTCAACCCCCCGCTCTTCGCAACCCGGTGAAACCAAAGCCCCAATACCTTCATTGCTTTTGCAGAGAATTTCCCCGTTCCGGCGCACAATCGTTCTATGAGCCGCCCTCAAGACAAGACAATTTGTCCGGCGCTCCCAGCATTTCTATCTCCTGTTGGCTGTTTACTACTCCTTACCCCCCACCCCCCCTCCCCCTCCCTGAGCCCGAGTTGGAAGCCTGGAACTCGGGTGCGGAAGCTGCCCGTCATGCCGTCCAAAGGCGAGTTGTGAAACTGTGAAGCATGGAAGTGGTCCACAATCAATCACATGCGCCGGAAAACCTCACAGGCTCACAGTCTCTGCGATTCTGTGAAACTGGGATGCAAATCCGCGTCGGTTTGTAACGCGCACTGGTTTTTACTGGGAACTGTGAACGAAGAACTACGAACTGAAGACTGGAAGTTGCCTCGCTAACTCCGCGGCAAGCCGAGATTCTCCCAGAGTCGCAAGGCGGGGCCGGCTTGATTGATGGTGTAGAAGTGCAGTCCGGGCGCGCCGCCGCGTAGCAGCGTTTCGCACAGGCGCGTCACCACGCCGACGCCGAAGTCGACCAGTGCCGTCTTGTCTTGCTCCAGTTCCTCAAGCCGCAGGCGCACCCAGCGCGGCATGTCGGCGCCGCAGCCGTTGCAGAAGCGCATGGTATTGGCGTAGCTCGTGATGGGCATGATACCGGGCACGATGGGAATTTTTATGTTGGCTTTGGAGCAGCGTTCCAGAAAATCGAAATACGCGTCGGCGTTGTAGAAGAGCTGGGTGAGCGCCGCGTCGGCGCCGGCTTCCACTTTGCGCCGAAAATTCTCGAAGTCCTCAGCGGGGCTCGCGGCCTGCGGATGCATCTCGGGGTACGCGGCGACTTCGATCTTGAAGGCGTCGCCGTGGGTCTTGCGGATGAAGCTGACCAGTTCGTTCGCGTAGTGGAATTCGCCGGGCGCAGCGGGACTGAGCGCCGTGGCCGGCAAATCGCCGCGCAGCGCCACGATGCGCTTGACGCCCGCTTCGCGGTAACGCTGAAGAAGTTCGGCGATATGAGCGCGTGTCGAGCCGACGCAAGTCAGGTGCGGCGCGGCCTCAATGCCGGTATGCTCGACTACGGTCATGATGGTCTTGTAGGTGCCTTCCTGCGTGGAGCCTCCGGCGCCGTAGGTGACCGAGAAGAAATCCGGCTTCAGTGCGGCGAGGCGTTCGATAACAGCAGGCAGCTTGGCCGCCGCTTCCGGCGTCCGCGGCGGGCCCAGCTCGAACGAAAATGTGAGAGGTGAAGGCATAAAGTTCAGGGAGCAGAGGTCAGGTGTCAGGTGTCAGTCTTCCGCGCGCCCGGCTTGAAGGCCTCGTATCGGGAACGTGATGAAACCTGACACCTGGAACCTGAAACCTAGTATCTGTAGTGGTCCGCCTTGTACGGTCCATCCACCGAAACGCCGATGTAGTCGGCCTGCTTCTGCGAGAGCTTGGTCAGCTTGACGCCGATCTTCTCAAGGTGCAACCGAGCAACCTCTTCGTCCAGCTTTTTGGGCAGCACGTAGACTTGTGGCTTGTAGCTGTCGCGGTTCGTCCACAGATCGAGTTGCGCCAGCGTCTGGTTGGCGAAGCTGTTCGACATCACAAAGCTCGGGTGGCCGGTGGCGCAGCCCAGGTTCACCAGGCGTCCCTCGGCGAGGATGAAGATCGCGTGGCCGTCAGGAAAGACGTACTTGTCCACTTGCGGCTTGATGTTGATCCGCGTCACGCCGGGCGCCTCGTTCAGCCGGTCAATTTGAATTTCATTGTCGAAGTGGCCGATGTTGCATACGATGGCCTGGTCCTTCATCTTCGCCATGTGCTCGAAGGTGATGATGTCGGTGTTGCCGGTGCAGCTTACGTAAATGTCGCCGCGGCCCAGCGTGTCTTCCAACGTGGTCACTTCGAAGCCCTCCATCGCCGCCTGCAGCGCGTTGATGGGGTCGATCTCCGTAACCACCACGCGCGCGCCCATGCCGCGCAAAGAATGAGAGGAGCCCTTGCCCACGTCGCCGTAGCCGCAGATGACCGCAACCTTGCCCGCCACCATCACGTCGGTGGCGCGCTTGATTCCATCAGCCAGCGACTCGCGGCAACCGTAGAGATTGTCGAACTTCGACTTGGTCACGGAGTCATTGACATTGATGGCCGGAACCAGCAGCTTGCCCTGCTCCATCATCTTGTAGAGCCGGTGCACGCCCGTGGTGGTCTCTTCTGAGACGCCGCGCCAATCCTTGACCACGTTATGCCAATGCTGCTTGTCTTCGGCGAAAACTTTCTTGAGCAGGTCCTTGATCACCTGCTCCTCGTGATTGCCTGAAGCGGTGTCGACCCAGCGATCGCCGTTCTCGAGCTCATAGCCCTTGTGGATGAGCAGCGTGGCGTCGCCGCCATCGTCCACGATGAGCTGCGGGCCGAGCCCGCCCTTGTGCGTGAGCGCGCGATACGTGCACTCCCAGTAGTCCTCGAGGCTTTCGCCCTTCCATGCGAAGACGGGCACGCCCGCGGCGGCAATCGCTGCGGCGGCGTGATCCTGCGTGGAGAAGATGTTGCAGCTGGCCCAGCGCACTTCCGCGCCCAGGCTCACCAGCGTCTCGATCAGCACCGCCGTCTGAATGGTCATGTGCAGCGATCCGGTCACGCGCACCCCGGCCAACGGCTTTTCCGCCGCATACTTGTTGCGGATCGCCATCAGGCCCGGCATCTCCTGCTCGGCGATGATGATCTCTTTGCGGCCCCAATCGGCCAGGCCGAGGTCGGCCACTTTAAAGTCGGGTCCAGGCGTGCCGGTTTTCGTGCCTTCGAGGGTTGCGGTTGCCATTCTCTTCTCCTTTTATCGTCGTATCGTGATATGTTGATATGTAGCAGAATTCGCTCATGCCGTCAATCGTCAAAACGCTCAAGGTCGTCGCCGATCCCAACCGGCTGCGTATCCTATTGCTTTTAAAGGATGAAGAACTGTCTGTCGCCGAGCTGCAGGAGATCCTCGCGATGGGCCAGAGCACCATCTCCACGCATCTTTCGCAGCTCAAACAGGCCGGATTGGTGGAAGATCGGCGCACTGGCAAGAGCAATCTCTATCACCCCACCACTGCGTGGGGCAGTCTCTTGGACGAGGTTCTCGCTGACGCCAACAAGGAACTCGCGGAAGCCAACTCCGACCAGGCTGCCATGCGCCGCGTGCTCAAAAAGCGCCAGGACAAAATGCGCGCGTTTTTCGATAGCGTCGCCGGTCGCCTGGGCAAGGACTACGTGCCGGGCAAGTCGTGGAAGAGCATGGCCGAGGCGCTGCTGCGCCTGATGCCGCCGCTCACCATCGCCGACCTGGGCGCCGGCGAGGGGAGCTTCGCTCTTTTGCTTTCGCAAAGAGCCGTGCGCGTCATTGCCGTCGACACCTCGGCACGCATGATCGAGGTAGCCCGCGAACAAGCCGCGCGCCACGGCGTGAAAAATGTGGAGTACCGGCAGGGCGACATGGAGGAAGTTCCCATCGGCGCGTGCGAAGTGGATCTCGTGTTCTTCTCGCAGTCGCTGCACCACGCGCTGCATCCGGAGCGAGCGCTGGCCGAGGCCGCGCGGATTCTTGGCGACAGCGGCCGCGTCGTCGTGCTCGACCTGCTCAAGCACCGCTTTGAAGAGGCGCGCGAAATGTACGCCGACGAGTGGCTGGGCTTCAGCGAGGCGGAACTTGAAGCGATGCTCGAAAACGCCGGCTTCGCCAACGTGGAGACCGCGGTGGTGGACAAGGATGCGGAGGCGCCGCAATTCCAGACGCTGCTGGCCATTGCGGACAAGAGAAAGTAGCGCGCTGAGTCGGTTGGCTTTCTTGCGTATCTAAGTTAGTGTGGTTCTCTGGCATTGAAGGGTGATCGAAATGGGCGAAATGCGACAAGTTGCCGAGACAGCAGGGGCGGTGAAGAAAGCCGCCCGCCTGACCCGCGCCCGCCAGACTGCCATTTTCAAGGCGCTGGCCGATCCGCACCGGTTAGAGCTCTTGCTGCACATCGCCAGGGCACGATGCCCGCTGGGCTGCTCGCAGGCTCTATCCGCTCTGCCCATTTCGGCGGCCACGCTTTCGCACCATATCAAGGAGCTGGAATCGGCCGGCCTCATCGACATTCGCCGCGAGGGCAAATTCGCGTATCTCTCACTGCGGCCTGGAGTTCTGGAATCCGTGGCCGCGAGTTTGCAGGCTCTCGAATCGGCCAGCCGCGCGGGCCGCTGACTCCTCCTCCAAAAATTTCCGCCATCCCCTTGAATCCTTTTCCCGGGTCGGATAATCAATTCGACAGTTATCGAAATGTCGAACGGATGACATTGGATACCGGGAGATGGGATATGAAGAACCTTCAAGGCAAAGTGGCGCTGGTCACCGGCGCATCCAAGGGCATTGGCGCGGCCATTGCCCGTGAGCTGGCGGCGCGCGGCGCCTCTGTGGCAGTCAACTATTCAAGCAGCAAGGCGGGTGCGGAAAAAGTGGTTACGGAGATCGTGGCAGCCGGCGGAAAGGCCCTCGCGGTGCAGGCAGATCTCTCGAACCCCGATGCTATCGGGCCTTTCGTCAAAACCGTCGCCGACCAGCTCGGGCCCATCGACATTCTGGTAAACAATGCCGGCGTGTATGAATTCGCCCCCTTGGAGCAGGTTTCGGCCGATCAATTTAACAGAATGTTCAATCTGAACGTACTCGGCCTGCTCCTGACAACCAAAGAGGCGGTGGCGCGTTTCAATCCAGCGGGCGGCAGCGTGATCAACATCAGTTCCGGGGCCGCTGAAGGCGTCGCATCCGCTTCGGTCTACAGCGCCACAAAGGGCGCGGTGGATACGTTAAGTGCGGCGCTGGCGCAGGAACTCGGGCCCAAAAAGATTCGGGTCAACTCTCTCAGCCCGGGAATGGTGGAAACCGAGGGTGTGCACGCCGCGGGCTTCCTCGGCAGCGATTTTCACAAACAGGTGGAAGCCAAGACCCCGCTCGGCCGGATTGGCCAGCCGAGCGACATCGCCGGTGTCGCAGCCTTCCTCGCTTCCGACGACTCGTATTGGGTGAACGGCCAGATCGTCGGCGCTTCCGGCGGCGCGCGGCTGTAACGCTGCCAAGTCTCCGCAACGAGCGTCTCCGTGCTCCATCCTTTTCGCTCTATGCGAAATGGATGGGAAAACAAGAAACATGCATAAACCAATCCCGACGCCGGCTTAGCTTCTCTCCGCCTCCAGCAGCCGCCGCTTGCGTTCAACGCCCCAGCGGTAGCCGGTGAGCGAGCCGTCGGCGCCCACCACGCGATGGCATGGCACCAGCACGGAGACGCGATTCAGAGCGCAGGCCCGGGCCACGGCGCGAACGGCCTTGGGATCGCCCAGCTCACGGGCCAGTTGCGAGTAGCTGCGCGTCTGGCCGCGCGGAATCTGTCGCAGCGCCTGCCACACGCGAAGCTGAAAGACGGTGCCGCGGAGATCGAGGCGCTGCCCCAGGGGCTCTCCCGGTGCGGCAACCTTCCGCACCAGGTCGTTTCCCTCGCGGACGTTCGCAATTGCCGCGTCGATCCAGCGCGCAAGCTTCGGATCCTTGCGCAGTGTGGCCTCGGGAAATTCGACGCGAAGGCTATTTTCCGCTTCGGCTTTGGTTCCCGCAAGCGAGAGCCAGCACAGGCCGCGCTCTGTTGCGCCGACAATCATCCAACCAAACGGCGTGCGTGCGGTTGCGTGCAAGATCTGCTCGCCTTCGCCGCCCCGGGCAAAGCGTTGCGGCGTCATGCCGAGCTGGTTCGCTTCATAGGCGCGGCTGCTGGAGCTGAATCCCGCATTGTAAATGGCATCGGTCACGGTGCCTCCCTTCTTGAGCGCGCCGCGCAGGCGTGATGCACGCAGCGCCCGCTGGTATCCGAGCGGGCTCACGCCCATCTCGCGCTTGAAGAGCCGCTGCACGGTGAAGGGACTCAAGCGGGCCACGCGGCCCAGCTCCTCAAGGCGCACGCGACGGTCAACATTCCTCTCGATATGCCTGCGCACCTCCTCCAAAAGGCTGCTCGATGCAGTCGTGGGACGGCAGCGCTTACAGGCGCGAAAGCCAGCGGCCTCCGCTTCGGCCGCGGTGCGGAAAAAGCGCACATTGGCGCGCAGTGGACGGCGGCTCGAGCAAGCCGGCCGGCAGAAGACGCCCGTGGTCGCAACGCCGTAGAAGAAGCGCGCCTGCGGGTCGCGGGCGGCCAGCTGCCTCCACGCGGACTTTGCCCACGCAGCGTCGAAATCAGAGGGGGCGGGGCCGTCGGGCGCGAGTTTTGTACGCTTCGGCATGGCGATCCTGGGCATCGCGGAAGCAGTTGCGAATTCGGTAGCGATTTGCGAAACGGCGCTCATGAGAATGATAGTCGCCGATTGCCATTCCGCGCGCACCCCGAATCTTGCGCGCAATTCCGTTTGCGCTGCGAGCCCGCAATCGCGACATAGCCATAGCACGCAGGCCTTGCCCTAAGGATTGCAGCTGCCATTGACACACTGGATGCACCTTTCCGTGTATCCTCGATCTGCAAACAAAATCGCGCTTCGCCGGACCTCAAATCACTTCACTGGCCAGGCGCCAAGCAGAGTTCATCGACGGAGGCCTCACCATGTCGCGCAGTCCGATCGCCATCGCGGCACTCGCCGCTCTCTTCACAGTTTCCGCTCCGGCCTGCGCGCAGGCCGGCGGTCCCTACAAGGTACAGAAGATCCAGCTCGTCGGCGGCGACGGCGGATTCGACTACGTGACTGCCGACCCCGACGGCCGCAATCTGTACGTGGCGCGCTCCGGGCAGGGCGGCCATATTGGCGTCTTCAATCTGGATACGCTGGCCCAGGTAGGCGACCTTCCGGGCGTGAGCGGCCACGGCGCGGCGGTGGACACGGCTACGGGACATGGCTTCGCAACCTCGAAGCCGGTGACGATGTTTGACGCGAAGACTTTCGCGATCCTCAAGAAGATCGATGTGCAAGGGAATCCCGACGGCTACCTGAACGACCCCTACAATCACCACTTCTATATCCTAAGTCACTCGGCGCCCAACATCACGGTGCTCGACGATAAAGACGGTTCGATTCTCGGCACCATCGATCTCGGCGGCGCGCCGGAGCAGTCCGCCACGGACGGCCATGGCAGGATCTATGTCGACCTTGAGGACAAGGACGCAATCGCGGTCGTCGACGCCAATACAATGAAAATGATAGGCCGCTACAACCTCTCGAGCCGGGGTGGCGGATGCGCGGGCCTGGCGCTCGACGCGAAGAATGGAATCCTGTTTGCCGCCTGCCGCGACAAGAACAACATGATCATTTTGTCGGCTGCCGACGGGCACGTCCTCACCGACCTGCCGATCGGCGTGGGCTGCGACGGCGCAACCTTCAATCCCGACACCATGGAAGTATTCAGCTCGCAGGGCGATGGAACGTTGACGGTGATCAAGGAGAGCTCGCCAACGAGTTTCGCCGTGGAGCAGACGGTGTTAACCCCGGCACGCGCCAAGACCATCACGCTCGACACCAAGACGGGCAATCTTTTCCTGATCACGGCCGAGTATGGACCGACGCCAACTCCACCTCCGCCACCGTCAGGCGCTCCCGGCGGCATGCGCGGCATGCGTGCGCCCATGGTTCCGCATTCCTTCCAGATCCTGGAGGTAGGCAAGGATTGAGCGGCGAGTTGCTGTGGCGCAAAATTTTCCGGATGTCCCAAAACATTTGAGCCTCGGCCCTGTCTGCTCAGTAGCTCCTTGATAATAGTGACCGATAACCATGGACTGGAGCTGCGGGGCGCTGGCGGAAGGTCTGCATTGTTACAAGGGCGGGGAATTCTTTCTCGCGCATGAGCACTGGGAAGGCGTCTGGCTGAAGTGCGAGCAGCCGGACAAAACTTTTCTGCAGGCGCTGATTCAAATCACGGCGGCCTTTCATCATCTCCAGCGCCAGAATTTCATCGGCACCGCATCGCTGTTGCGCGCGGCATTGCGGCGGCTCGACGAGTTCCCCGCTGCTTACGGAGGGATCGCAGTCGAAGATCTTCGCGCAAGCGTGTGCACGTGGCTGCTGGCGCTGGAGCGGGAAGATGCGTCGCCGCGACCCCCGATCCCGCACATACGGTGAACGCGAAGGTTCCCTTCGAAGTCATCGGATTTCGACTGATTTCTTCAGCAGAGCTTCGGCGCGGACCAAATCTTCTTCCGTATCCACGCCAATCGTGTCGCGAGGCGCGTCGGCGACGTAAATCGCGATGCCGTTTTCGAGAAGCCGCAACTGCTCCAGCCGCTCCAGCTTCTCAAGCGGTGAGGGCGGCAGTGCCGCAAAGCGCTCCAGTGCGGCCTTGCGATAGGCGTAGATGCCGAGGTGCTTGCGATAGCCGGTGAACCCAGCCTGATCCCGATCGAACGGAATCGTTGCGCGCGAGAAGTAGAGAGCGCGGCCATCGAGAGCCGTGACCACTTTGACAGCATTGGGATTGGTGAACTCCCCGGACGGGCAGCGCACGGAGAGCGTTGTCACTTCCACTTCAGGCCGATCAAAAAGCCCTAGCAACGGCGGGAAAAAATCGGCCGTGAGCGTGGGCTCATCACCCTGAATGTTGACGTAAATATCGGCATCGATCTGCCGAGAGACTTCCCTCACCCGGTCGCTGCCGCTGGGGCACGCGGGCGAAGTCATTACCACAGGAATGGAGCGTGCGCGGCAAACTTCCACGACTTCCTCGGCGTCCGTGGCAACGACCACGGGATTCATGAGGCGGCTGGCGCTGGCGGCGCGCCACACCCACTCCACCATGGGCCGGCCGGCGATGGGACGCAGCACCTTGCGCGCCATGCGCGTGGACTGGAGACGCGCCGGAATCACGGCTGCGATGCGCAGGGAACTCATGCAGTTGAGTGTACATGGGCGCCGCGCGGCAACGGTCAGTCTGCGAGCGCGGCCAGCGCGCTTTCGGCGCGGGACAGACCCAGTGCCGCGGCTTCGGGACCACTGCTTTGGTGCTCGGCGTAAACGAATTCGATCCGTGTGAGGCCGATGACGCCGAGAATTTTGCGCAAATACGGCTCCTGCTGGTCCAAATCGCAAGGCGGCGTGGCCGCGGGATCATGGAACGGCGTGCCCGCGAGATAGGCGCCTCCACGCGCGGAGAAGACGTAGACCCGTTTGCCCGGCGGCACCAGCGGCGCCACGCCCTGCGCAGTAAAGGCAAAGGTGCGCCCTTCGCGCACGATCAGGTCGATCCACGCCTTGAGCGAGGCGGGAATGGAGAGGTTCCACATAGGTGCGCCCAGAACCACGACGTCGGCGGCGAGCAACTCGTCCACCAGCCCATCGGAGAAAGCTAGGGCCAGCTTCTGCGCGGCGGTCAGCTCCGCGGCCGGCGTGAAAAACGCGTCGATTGCGGCTTCATCGAGATACGGGAAGCGTTCGAGCGAGGCGTTGTGGTGGAAGACCGTGCCGCCGGGGTTTTGCCGCTTCCATTTTTCGACGAAGGCCGCGGCAAGGCGGCTTGAAACCGATGCGGTGCGAGGACTGGAGTCGATTTGGAGCAATGCGGGCATTAGCGTTCTCCGGCAACAAGCAAAAGACACCGCAAGCATTGTCGCAGGATGGGACGACTGGCTGCTTTTCGCAACCGAAGTCTCAGGGGGGATCTGGAGAATCGGAGGGCCGGATTGCTGGTGGCGGAGGACGGGATCGAACCGTCGACCTTGGGGTTATGAATCCCACGCTCTAACCATCTGAGCTACTCCGCCGGGAGGGGCACAACCGCTCAACAAAGCCCGTCATGCCGCCAAATCTGATGATACGGACGTAAGGAACACAGGTCAATCGTTCCGATCCCCGCCGCATGCGGCGCAAGTGCACAAATCTTACTGAGCATCCTGCAAATGTTGCTCTATCTATTGAATTTTCTATGCACTTTTAGATTCGTTCGGCATCGGTATGCAGCGGGCGTGCAGCGTCTGGTGCAGCGAATCGGCGCTTACTTGCAACTTCCGCGCAATTTGATCTGGTTGCCGAGCGTCTCAAGAAAGCGGTTGAGCAGCGCCATGCTTCTGCGCAATTCCCTGTGGCGGAATTGGTTGAGCAGGGAGAAGAGCCCCGGCGGTTCAATGATCGGTTTCTCGTAGCACCCGAGCGTTTCAGCAGTCGCTGCGGCGAAGCAATGCAGCACGTCGGGATTAATGGAGCCAAGCATCTTGCCGAAGATCAGGGCATTGCGCATGGCGCGCACCGATTCGTCCGACTTGATCGCATCGACCGCGGTTTCCATCAGCTTATCGCTCGCTCCCAGCGCCCCGCGCAGCAGTTGCAAAATGCCGTGGTTGTGTAACTGCTGCAGCAACTCCCATGAGTCCAGCAGCGCTTCAGCGTGCTCGATGGGCGCTTCATCGAGGCGCTTGCGCAACTCCTGGCGAGGATCGCGTGGCGGTAACTCCAGAGAGATCGGTCGAGCCATTTCAATTCTCCTTCACGGCATTTTGGTTAGCGCGATTCAATCTGCACCAGATCGCTTCCTGGCTGGCGATAGTCCCGACGCTTCCACTTGCGTTCCACCTCGACGCCGTTCTGCGGCGTGGGATGGCCGAAACGGGAGTTGGTCTTTGGCAACGGGTTCTCGCCCGCTTCGCCCAACACCTCGAGCCGCACAGACGATTCCTTGTAAGCGGGCGTGTGCGTCACCTTGTCTGTGTGGCTGCTGGTCAGACGATTCACAGGCTCATCAACCGAGTTCATAGGCATATACAGTTCTTTGCCTTGAACGCGATTGGCAATCACCGCCTGCGCGCGCACTTTGCCGTAGCGCGAGGTCAGTTGCACCCAACTGCCTGTTTTGATTCCGCGTTCGCCGGCAAGTTCCGGCGAAACCTCAACAAACGTGCACGGTGTCTGTGCGCGAATGCCCTCGGCTCGATACGTCATGTTGCCCTCGTGGAAGTGCTCCAGCAGGCGTCCATTGTTCAGATGCAAATCGTATTCCGCATCCTGTTGATCCGATGGCTCGTCCCACGTAAGCGGATAGAAGTTCGCTTTGCCGTCGGGAAAATTGAAATGCTTTGTGTAGAGGAGCGGCTGGTCGCTGCCATCCTCAGCCACAGGCCATTGCAATGTCTTATAACCCTCCAGCCGTTCATACCTGACGCCTGCCATCAGCGGCGCGAGTGAAGCGATCTCTTCGTAGATCTCGGAGGGATGCCCGTACTTCCAGCCGGCGCCCAGACGATTCGCGAGGTCTTGAATAATCTCCCAGTCGGGGCGGCTTTCGCCCAGCGGCTCCATGGCCCGATAGAGTCTTTGAATGCGCCTCTCTGTGCTGGTGATTGTGCCTTCCTTTTCCAAACTCGGACAAGCCGGCAGAATAACATCCGCAAAACGGCAGGTTGCGGTGAAGAAAATCTCCTGCATGACAAAACAGTCCAGCTTTGAGAGCGCATCCGCAACATAGTTTACGTTCGAGTCAACCAGGCTCAACTCTTCGCCGAAGACGTACATCGACTTCAGCCGGCCGTCGTGAATGGCGTCAATCATCAAGTGGTTGTCGAGCCCGGGCTTCGCTGGCAGCGTCACATTCCAGGCTTTTTCAAATTTGGCGCGAATGCGAGGGTCGTCGACCTTTTGATAACCGGGGAAGTAATTCGGCATGGCGCCATGATCGCTCGCGCCCTGGACATTGTTATGTCCGCGCAACGGATAAGCACCAGTTCCAGGACGCATGTAATTGCCTGTCGCCAGCAACAGATTGGAAATTGCCGTCGACGTGTCCGAGCCCATGGTATGTTGCGTAACTCCCATGGCCCACAGCACGCACACGCTGTCGGCCTCCGCGATCATATGTGCGACTTTGGTAAGTAATTCCATGGAGAGTCCGCATCGTTGACTCGCCATCTCCATCGTGAATGGCTCCAGGCTCTCGATGTATTCGACTGCGCCGTTGACCCACTTATCGATGAAAGCCTGCTTGGCGAGGCCGTTTTCCATGATGTAGCGCGTTACTGCCGAGAGCCAGATCAGGTCGGTGCCGGGCCGCGGACGCAGGAACACATCCGCGCGCCGCGCCATTTCGTTTTCGCGCAGGTCAGAGACAATCAGCTTTTGGCCGCGCAGCTTATGCGCACGCTTGATGCGCGTTGCCAGCACGGGATGGCTCTCCGCGGTGTTGCTGCCGACGATCACGACCAGCCCCGCCTGCTCGATGTCGGCGATCGAACCGGAGTCGCCGCCGTAACCAACCGTGCGCCACAACCCCGTGGTTGCCGGCGCCTGGCAATAGCGCGAGCAGTTATCCATGTTGTTCGTGCCGATCACTGCGCGGGCCAGCTTTTGCATCAGATAACTCTCTTCGTTGGTGCATTTCGACGAAGAGATGAAGGCCAATGAATCCGGCCCGGACGCTGCCTTGATTCCGCCAAACCTGCGCGCTACCAGGTCCAGCGCTTCATCCCATGTAACTTCTCGAAACCCATCGCCCTCGCGAATCAGCGGCTTGGTGAGCCGATCGGAACTGTTCACATAGTCCCATCCAAACTTGCCCTTGATGCAGGTGGAGACGCCGTTGGCCGCTCCATGGGCTGGTTCGACTTTGAGAATATGCCGGTCCCTGGTCCAAATATCGAAGCTGCAGCCAACGCCGCAATACGTGCAGACTGTTTTCGTGCGCTTGATCCGTGACTCGCGCATTGCAGCTTCCACTTCAGAAAGTCGCAGAATTGCGCCGTAACCGACCTCCGGTTCAATCCCCTTGACCACTTCGATCATGCCGTCGAGAGCGGGCTTGGGCAATGCTGTAAAGTAGCCGGCTTCGTCCAGCATCGACTTTTCCATCAGCGCATTGCACGGACAGACCGTCACGCAGTGGCCGCAGGAAACGCAGCTCGATTCGCCCATGGGCGCGCCGCCGTCCCAAAGCACCCGCGGATGCGGGTCCTCCCAATTGATGCTCAGCGTCTCGTTTACCTGCAGATTCTGGCATGCCTCCACGCAGCGCCCGCACAAGATGCATTGGTCGGGATCGTAGCGGTAGAAGGGATTCGACATGTCTACTTCGTAGGGCTTCGCCCTGTATGGAATCTCCTGGTGCTCCACTGCCAGTAGCTTGGTGGTGTTGTGCACCGTGCAGTTGCCGTTGTTGTTATCGCAGACCGTGCAGTAAAGCAGATGATTGCCGAGAATGCGGTCAAAGGCCTCGCGCTGAGCGGAGGCGGCGCGCAGGGATGAAGTTACCACCTGCATGTCGTCCGCGGCGGCAGTGCCACAGGCTCTCACCAGTTTGCCGTTCACTTCCACCATGCACGTATCGCAGGTCTGGATCGGTCCCAGTTGCGGGTGGTAGCACACCTGCGGGATCTCCACACCGCTGCGGTTGATCGCGTCAATCAAAGGCTCACCAGGGCGAACCGCCTGGGGCTTGCCATTAATGGTGGCTGACATGGGGAATCGACCTGCCTTAGTCCAATTCGGATACTAGTACGGCCATCGCAGCTTCGTAAACTGCTTTCACTGGATGCGATGAAAGCTGATATGGGTCGTCTGCTAAAAAAGGCTCAGTCAGAAAGTGACTTCGTCCCCCGGCAGAAATCAGGCTGGGGAGCGATTTGCCGATGGTGCGTCAAGACAACGGAATTCCCCTGAGTAAATCACAAACCGCTTTCCTCGCAGAAATCCAATCAGGGTCAATCCCAACTCGCGGGCGAGCTTGACGGCCAGGCTGGAAGGCGCCGAAACCGACGCAAGAATCGGGATGCCGGCGGCCAACGCCTTCTGGACAATCTCGAATCCGCCCCTGCCGCTGACCAGCATCACGTTCTGCGCGAGCGGAAGCTTTTCCTGCAAGAACGCCCATCCAATGATCTTGTCCACGGCGTTGTGCCGGCCAACGTCCTCGCGCAGGCACATCAATTCGCCGCTCGAATCAAACAGCGCCGCTGCGTGCAGGCCGCCGGTCCGGCTAAAAACCGCCTGCTCCGCGCGAAGCGATTCAGGCAACCGGCATAGAACCTCAGCATCGAGGCGGAAGCCGGTATCGGGCTGCCGCAGGCCGCGGGTGCGGATGGCATTGATGGACGCTTTGCCGCAAATGCCGCAGCTGGATGCGGCGAAGAAGTTGCGTTGTAAGTCTGCGAAATCGAATTCCGTGTCTCGCAACTCAACTTCCACGACGTTGCTTCGCAGTCCGATTTCCGGGGCTCTGGAGCGAAGGCCGGCAATCTGGCTTGAAGACGCAATAATCCCCTCGGTCAGCAAAAATCCGGCCGCAAGTTCGAGATCGTGTCCCCCGGTTCGCATCGTTACCGTAAGCGGCCGGCCACCGATCCGAATCTCAAGCGGCTCTTCGGCAGCCAGGTAGTCTTGCAATGGGCGAACACGCCCGTCTTCCCATTCCGTAACCTGCGTCAGCTCGACACTTTGCTCCGGTACGCGCATCGGGACTCCGTCTTTCCGTGCCAACTTGACGTTGCAGTACTTGAATCAATCTGTCAAGGTGACGAGCGGCGCCGAGAATCGACTTGCATCGAGACGCGGCCGGCCCGGCATTGACTTAGAGAACCCGGGCGCCCCAGGCCCGGTTTGTGTAAACTTCTGTCTGATGCAGTCGCTGCGTGAAAAGCTCGACGATCGCTCGCGTTTTCTCATCGCCACTGAGCTTGTATCGGTGCGCGGTTCCATGTCTGAGTCGAGCGCGATCAAGGCGCGAAGCTTTTCCTGCGATCTCGCCGCTTGCCCCGAGATCGACTGGATCTCGATTACCGATAATGCCGGCGGCAACCCTCAAATGGCGCCGCTGGCGCTGGGCCGGCCCATTCTCTATGCCGGCAAGGAAGTCGTGATCCATGTTACCTGCAAAGATCAGAACCGCAATGGGCTCGAAAGCGAAGCCTGGATGCTCAACAGCGAAGGCTTCCGCAACATCCTTGCCATGACCGGCGATTACCCGGTGAGCGGGGCCGACGGATTGGCAAAGCCGGTTTTCGACATCGACTCGGTTGG
>CAZMWL010000059.1:0-18871 GCA_964569985.1 uncultured Occallatibacter sp. | reverse complement strand
ACATCATCAAGGAAGTCAAGCGTCACTCCTACTACCTGAAGCCCGGTGAGAAGCGTCGCGTCAAGGCAGCCCTTGCGCGCAAGCGGAATCGTAAGAAGGCTCGTAAAGAGCAGGATTGAATTGATCACCCGCCGCGAGATTGACCGTTCAGGCGGCTTTCGAAAGAAGCAGACGAAAGCCGCCAAACGCCGAAAGAAGACTGGAACGGTACGGCGCGGCGGCGCTATAAACTGTAGCGTTTCTCCAGTTTCTGTCGATCGCAGCCTTAGCGCTCTCATGACGGGTCCCCGCCCCCCAAGGGCCACGCCGCGCAATGCTGAAGCCCTGCAGAAGCCAGAAAAGCGCGAATGGCCGTTCAGCACGCAGCGAGCGTGCAGGTTCTAAGCTGCCCTGATTGCCGGGCAGAGATTTACATACCGCTCAACTTTTCGTGCGGTCCGGGCCCTTGTTGTGCCACCAGAAAGAGGACAGGGAGCCGAGACCGGCAAGTTCTTGATCGAGCCGTGACCGATTTCGGTGTGATTCCCTGCGAGGCAAGCTGGCCATGGAATTCACCGATCGAGTTCTGAAGTGCGTCGACTGCGGCGCCGAGTTCGTTTTTACGGCCGGCGAGCAGCTCTTTTTTCACGATAAACAATTCAAGAACGACCCCAAACACTGCAAGCAGTGCAAGGCGAAGCGCGCGCGCGGATCGCAACGGGTGAGGCCCGAAACGCGCACGACGTGCTCGGATTGCGGCGCGGAGACCACTGTTCCCTTCAAGCCGACACAGGGCAGACCTGTGCTGTGCCGCTCGTGCTTCCAGCGGCAGCAGGCGAATCCGCCCCCTGCTGCAGTGCCCAGCGCAGCCCCTAGCGCAGCGCAGGACTAAACAGGAGGTCGCCCCTGAATTTCGAGGGGAAACCGGCACTGCGCACCAACGTTGCGAGTTGCGCCCAGTGGCGCTGGCTGTGGAACAGCGCGTGCACGGCAATCTTCCTCCGCGAGACGGTGCGCTGCTCCGGAGGCACCCAATCGAAATCGAGCACGAAAGGCTCGCTCCAGGTTTGTTCCGGGGCGGCGAGCAGGTTGCGGAAGATGGCAACGGCCTGGCCATGCAGGTCGAAGAGCGCATCGAGCGGCCCGGCGGGCAGCTTCTCCCTGTCGGCTACAGGCAAGCCCGCGAGGCGCTGGCTCCAGCGCAGCTCCGCTCCCCAGATATGGCGCACGAATCCCTGCACATTCGCCGTGCCGCCGATGTCGCAGGGCAGCTCGAGCAGCGCAGGGTTGGTCTCGAGGTGCGTCTTCCAATAGGCACTGGACTGCTCGTTCCAGGCCAACAGCTCTTCCAGCGAAATGCCAACGCTCATATTTCGACCTCCCATAGCGAGTCAGCAACGTGGCATCCGGCTGACTTGCTAACCGGCTGACTTGCCGACTTGCTTTTGTTTCAGTGCGCGGTGTCCGATGTCGTGCCGATAATACATTCCCTCAAAAGCAATTTCTTCCATGGCCTGGTAGGCGCGAGCCAGCGCCTCGCGGAGCGAGTCCGCAGCGGCGGTGACGCCGAGCACCCGGCCACCAGCCGTGAGCATGTGCCCGTTTTTGAGCGCGGTTCCCGCGTGAAAGACCTCGACGCCGGGAAC
Source organism: uncultured Occallatibacter sp. (assembly GCA_964569985.1). Taxonomy (GTDB): domain Bacteria; phylum Acidobacteriota; class Terriglobia; order Terriglobales; family Acidobacteriaceae; genus Telmatobacter. Next base: position 17,246 of record CAZMWL010000059.1, on the reverse strand, counting down.
CTGGGCCGCTGCGGCGAGGCCGTTGATGGGCAGGCCGGTTTTGTAGCTGCCCGGATAGCCGCCGGAGCTGGCCACCACGCACGCCGACGCACCGCGAGACCAGTTGAGCGGCGTCTCGGCCAGGCGGCTGTCGACGCAGGCGTCCAGTACGTCCAGGAGATCGCTTTCGAGACGGACCAGAATGGCCTGAGTCTCAGGATCGCCAAAGCGTGCGTTGAATTCGAGCACCTGCGGCCCGCGCGCAGTCATCATGAGCCCGCAGTACAGCACGCCGGTAAAGGGCGTGCCCTCTTCGGCCATGCCTGCGACCGTGGGCTCGGCAATGTGGCGCAGAATCCACTCCGACATGGCGGGATCGAGAAGCGTATCGGTGGAGTAGACGCCCATGCCGCCGGTGTTGGGGCCCGTATCGCCCTCGCCAATGCGCTTGTGATCTTGCGCAGGCACGAGCGGAGTCACGTGTTTGCCGTCGCTGAGGCAGAGAAAGCTGACCTCGTCGCCCTCGAGGAACTCCTCAATGACGATCTGCTGTGCGGCCTCGCCCAGCAAAGCTCCGGAGAAAAGTCCCTGCGCGGCTTCGGCGGCGGTATTGCGCGAGGAACAGATGATGACGCCCTTGCCCGCGAACAGGCCGTCGGCCTTGACCACGATAGGCGCATGAAACATGTCGATGGCCTTCTCGACTTCCGCGGCGTTCGCGCAAACGGCGTAGTGGGGCGTGGGGATGTTGTGGCGCTGCAAAAACTGCTTGGCAAAGCCTTTGCTGGATTCGAGTCTGGCGGCGGCGCGCGTGGGACCAAAAACGCGCAGGCCGCGATCGCGGAGGGCGTCGACAATACCCAGCGAGAGCGGCAACTCCGGACCTACGACGGTGAGAGCGGGCTGCTCCGCCTCGGCCAGGCGGACCATGGCGTTGAGGTCGTTGAGATCAACAGGAACGCAGCGGAACCTTTCGGCCATGCCGCCATTGCCGGGCGCACACACCACCACAGGAACGCGCGGGCTACGCGCGATAGCCCAGGCCAGGGCATGTTCACGGCCTCCCGAACCAAGGATCAAGACTTTCATTTCACTTTCCTTCCCACCAAACTCATCCAGGACCAGAAAAACTATGGTCGGCAATGGAGGGGTGGGAAGTCAAACGGGATGCGACGCAATCGAAGAGACGGCGTTCACCTATACTGATGCCGGATGCGCGGAAGTCTTCGCCGCACCGGAGTTTGTGAGAAGAGCACAGTGGTCGAGACCCGCATCAAGCCGTATAGCCAGCAGGTTGCCGAGAAAGAGGCGCGCGATCAGCAGACCCGCGCATTCCGGCGCAACCAGGTCTTCGGATTGGTGATTCTGGCCGGGGCAATCTGCCTTTGGTGGCTGCTGCATACTAATCCGAGGTGGATTTTTCCCGCCGGCTGGTGGCGATGGTAGCGTGAGTTCATAGTTCGCAGTCCTCAGTTGCCAGTGCGCGCCGGAGGCGCAGTGGTTGTTAGCCCCGCGCTTTAGCGTGGGGAAAGCTGATTCCACAGAGCAGATTCGGAGTCCCGTAGGGACGACGCAAGAACTTGCAGAGGATGATAGCCTCTGCGGTTGTCAGCTCCTGGGGGCTTGATCATACCGCCGGTTTCTGGCGAACCATGCGCATGATAGGTGAGTACGAGGATTCCGTGAACGCTAAAGCGATAGAGAAGAGTGCGCTTCCGCTGGCGGTGATTCTGCTCGGGCCGACGGGGAGCGGGAAGACCGCGCTCTCGCTGGCGCTCGCGGAGCGCTTCGGCGGCGAGATTGTGAGTTGCGACTCGGTGGCAGTCTATCGTGGCATGGAATTGGGCACGGCGAAACCTACGCGCGAAGAGCGGGCGCGCGTGCTGCACCATTTGATCGACGTGGCCGATCCCGATGATCCGTTCACCGCGGGCGCGTACTCCCGCCTCGCCCGTGAATCCCTCCAAAAGATCAAAGTGCGTGAGCACCGCATGCCGATTGTGACTGGCGGGACGGGGCTGTATCTGAGAGCGCTGACGGAGGGGCTGTTTGCCGGGCCGGCGCGCCAGGAAGAGGTGCGGACCCGCTTGCGCCGAAGCGTGGAACGCCACGGAAATGCGTGGCTGCACCGATTGCTGCGAAAGCTGGACGCGGCGACGGCAGAACGGATTCACGCGAACGACACGCCCAAGCTGATTCGCGCCATTGAGGTGTGCCTGGCGGCGCGAATGCCGATGTCGGAAGTGATGGCGCGCGATCCGCTGACCGGGTTTCGGCTCCTGCGCATCGGGCTGAACCCACCGCGAAATGCCCTCTATGACCGGCTGAACCAGCGCTGCGCGGCGATGTTTGCCGCCGGTCTTATCGAGGAGACGCGCGGGCTGCTCGAACGATACGGGCCGGTGAAGGCGCTGGATTCGCTGGGCTACCGTCAGGCCTGCGGTGTGCTGGACGGGACGTTGAGCGAGGAGGCAGCGATTGCGGCTGCACAGCAGGGGCATCGCAACTACGCGAAACGGCAGATGACCTGGTTCCGGCGCGAGCCTGAGGTGCGTTGGATGGAGCGGTTCGGAGATGAGGCGGAAACGGTGCGGGAAGCCGGGGCTCTGGTTCAGGAGGCTCTGGCGAAGGCGCGTTGAAGCCGCAGGCCGCGATGCGGAATCCAATTCAGAGTAGGCCCAATTTAGACTAACCATGGATGTGCGGCGCTCGCCTTGGCGAGCGCCTGAATGGAGCTTCCCTTGCCAGAAACGAATGCAGAGACGATTTACGACGTGGCGGTGATCGGCGGCGGACCAGCGGGTTATACGGCGGCGATTCGCGGCGCTGAGTACGGGCTGAAGGTGGCGTTGATCGACGCCAGTCCCAAGCTGGGTGGAACGTGCCTGCACGTGGGCTGCATTCCCACCAAGGCGCTGCTCTTCAACGCCGAGCTGTGGGACTACCTGAAAGAAGCCGAGGAGTTTGGCATCAAGGGCGTTGAGGCGCGGTCGCTCGACTGGGCCGCGGTGCTGGCGCGCAAAAGCGCGATTATCGCAAAGCACGTGAAGGGCCTCGAGTTCCTGATGAAGAAGCACAAGATCGTCGTGATTCCTGGTTTTGGAAGGCTGACTGGACCCGCGCAGGGCGGCATTCACACCGTAGAAGTGGAAGCGAACGGCCAGAAGAGCGCGGTGAAGGCGAAGAACCTGATGATTGCGACCGGATCGGAGGCCAAGCTTCTGCCGGGATTGAAGGCGGACGAGACCATCCTGACCAACATCGAGATTCTGAGTCTGAGCGCGCCGCCCAAGTCGCTGATCGTGATCGGCGCGGGCGCGGTGGGCGTGGAGTTCGCCTCCATCTTCCGCAGCTTCGGCAGCGAGGTGACGATTCTGGAGTTTCTGCCGCGCATGGTTCCGGTCGAAGACGAGGAGATTTCGAAAGAACTGGCGCGAGTCTTCCGCAAGCGCGGCATTGAGACGCAGACCGGCGCGAAAGTGGAGAAGGTGGAGAAGACGGCTGCGGGCGTGAAGGTGAGCTATACGGACGCGAATGGAAAGCCGCAGGTGAAAGAGGCCGAGAAGGTGCTGGTGGCCGTGGGGCGCGGGCCGCTGACGAGCGGCATCGGCCTGGAAAAAACCAAGGTGGAGCTGGAGCGCGGATCGGTGAAGGTGAATGAGGCGCAGGAGACGGCCGAGCCGGGCGTGTATGCCATCGGCGACATTGTGGCGGGGCTGCCGCAACTGGCGCACGTGGGCGCAATGAGCGGCATGGTGGCGATGGCGAAGATCGCGGGGCGGAAGTACCGGCCGGTGCGGCGCGATCGCATTCCGAGCTGTACGTACACGGAGCCGCAGATCGGCTCGGCGGGCTTGACCGAGGCGCAGGCCAAAGAAAAGGGCCACGAAATCAAGGTGGGCAAGTTTCCCTTTGCGGGCAACTCCAAGGCGACCATTGTGGACAGCCACGATGGCTTTGTGAAGGTGGTTGCCGATGCCAAGTACGGCGAGATCCTGGGCGTACACATCATCGGGCCGCAGGCCACGGAGTTGATTGCCGAAGCGGTTGCGGTGATGGAACTCGAGGGGACGGTGGACGAGCTGATGTTCACCATCCACGCACACCCCACTCTGAGCGAGGCTATGCTGGACGGCTACGGCGCGGTGGAGGGGATGGCGATTAACGCCTGACCGCCCGCGGTGGGGCAGACGCCTTCGGCCGGTGGATTGGGCAGCAATGGGATACCGGGTCGAGCTGGTGAGATGGCGCCCCGCAGCTCCTGCCGCAGAGCGGGTGTTTCCTCTTTTGATAAGCCCCCCTCCCCCCTCCCCCATCTCCCATCCTACTTTGAACCTAAAGTCTTCACAGTAAAGGAGTTATGGAGTGGGGGGATCTCCGTAAGTTACTGATTCTAAAAGAGAGGCATCCTATAAAGTCTTCATTCCAAAGGATTTATGAGTTCTCGAACCACCTGAGCGGTCGAAGATTGTTCCTTTACCAGCCCCGTCTCTTATTCTGCGTCAAACGGGGAAATAACCGGCACGTTTCGCGAGGGACATATCTACCTTGTTTTCAGTTGTTTGGGAGGATTTTCACCCCTCCGCTGGCTTGACTTTGAAACAGTCCCAGGCTGGAGCCCGCAGACTTGGCTAATAGGGAGCCGCGAGAACTGGCTGTGGTGCAGTGGAGGGGGGTGATTCGCGCTTAGAGCAGCGGAGTTGGTGGGCGCGACGGAGGTTGCGTCCAGGTCCGTCGAGCAGCGTTTAGTTTTTGTGGCGGCCCTGGGGCCTGGGCGGCGAGATCAAGACCTGAGTATCCTCGTCCGACCCCAAGCTTCGGCGAAAGGCCAGGAACTGCTCCCATTGCGCGAGCGGGACCGTTGTCTTTTTGATCAGGCAGCGCCGCTCGACGGTATAGACTCCGTTGGCGAAGGCGTACGTTGAGTGGTACTCCGCCCAGTCTGCAACGATGTTGACATTGCCGGGCGGAGTCAAGGTCCATCCGTCGGGCAGTTTCAGGGTCGAATGATAAAGAGTCTCGCCCGTGGCGCCGAGGTCGGGATCGTCGGCGGGCTTCTTCACCTTGATGCCCGGAGGCAATTCGCCTCCAAGGGGCATCATGGGAGCGTCAATCCAGTGCGAAGTATCGTTGTCGTCCCACTTGTAATACTTCTCTCGCGAATAATCGAATTCGAAGTGAAATGGCTCGTCGATCTTCTCGACGTCGGAAACCTGCGGATTGGAAGCCTCTCCACCGAAACCCTCCGAATGCGCAATTCTTTCGACAAGTTCCTTCCACTGGGACTGCGGGACCCGGCGAAAGGCCACGCGCCAATCTACGCCGACATCGCCGTCAGAGGTCTCGGCAATCTTGCCGGTGAAGAGTCCATGGTCGGATAAGGAGCCATGAATCTCGACGCGAATGGTCCGGGGTGAAGGCAAATCGGCCGGCGTCCGCTCAAGATACGCTGGCTTTGCAACAGGAATGGTAAGGGCCTGCTTGTCGCGCAACGTGCCCGCGAGAACACCAATCGGCGCAACCTCTTCCGTGGAGTCCATCCAAATAAGTTTGCCGTTGAGCGGCACCAGGGTGATGACATGGTTGAACTGGGCAGGCGAGGGAATGGCAGAGTCAAGATCATGCTCAGACGAGATGAGCACCGGCCATGCCTCGATGCCAGCGGCTTTGAGGAGTGCGGCGAGAAGCGTGTGCTTATCCTTGCAGTCGCCGTATTCGTTGGAGAGTACGTCGTCAGCCGGATGCGGCTGATAGCGGCCGATGCCGAATTCGAGGCCAACGTAGTGGATGTGCAGAGCCACGTCGTTGAAGATGGCGCGGAGCTTGTCCTGATCGGAGTTCAACCCTTTTGTGAGCGTATCGGCGCGCGCCTGGATCGCCGGAGTGATGGCGAGTGAATCTTTTTGAAGCGAGGCGTACCACGCGCCGACCTGGCCCCAGGTGGTGAAAGTGGTGACCTGAACGGTGGGTTTCCAGTTCTTTTCCGATTTTGGCGGCGCATCGGGATCGGGCCGTGCGAGATTGGAACCGGCCCAGTGGTAGAGTTTGCGGCCTCCGGCTGCGGTGACGGCAGGCTGCAGGTCGGCGCTCACCACCGTGACGGGTTTGTCGGCCGGAACATCGAGATCGAGTTCCTGGTCGAGGACGATTTGATCCTTTGCAAAGTCGACTTCGAACCAAAAGTGGCCTGGAACCTCCGGCCTGAAAGTGTTGAGGGTGATTTCGTATTCCAGGGTGTCGCCCACACCTAATCCCCTCACGGCAATATGTTTCTGGTGGATATCGGAATACATCGGGGCTTCCCGTGAGACGTCGGCCGGCATGTCCTGGATGTTGTAGGGCGGCGTAGTCACCACGGACCCATCGGGCTTGATGACGCGGACATAGGCAACGTCTATTTGCTGGCTGGACTCTGTATACGAGAATGTGAGCACCGCCAGCGCCTTGACGCCGGCGTCAGCCTGAATGCGGATTCGCGCAGTGAGCTGGCGCGTGCCGGTGCCATCCGCCTCCTCGCGGATGCGGGTGTACAGCTTTTCAAAGACCAGAGCCTCTTTGGAGTAGTCGGGCGGCTTTACGGGTCCGATAAAGGGAGTTGCGGTCTGGTTCTGAGAGGATGTGGCGCCGGTTGGTGGCGCGGTTGCGGTCTTGTCCTGCGCAGACGTAGACGCAGAAATCAGCGCAATCAAACAGCAGGCCGCAGCCCAAACCAACAGGCGCCGGCCATTGATGGCGCGCGCAGACGACAGAGTTAAAGAAGCTAGAGGCCCATGCATGAAAGAAGTTTTCCGGTACATGGAACAATAGCAGAGATTTGATTGGAGGCAAGTGCGGAGATCACCGCTCGCTGTGGATGTGGTTACTGGAGTTTGCTCTCGATGGGCCGGCGTGGCCTTCAGAGCACAAGCTGCCAGTAGCCAACGTCGATCCAATGGGCGAATTTGTAGCCGACCTCGCGGAAGTGGGCCACCTGACGGAGTCCGAACTTTTCAAGCAGGGCGATACTGGCCGGATTCGGCAGCGCGACGCCGCCCATGACGCAATGGATCTGACGCGTGCGCAGTTCAGTGAGGAGAGCCCCGAGGAGTTCCGTGCCTTTGCCCTTGCCAACCGCGGTGGGATGCAGATACGCGGCGGCCTCGACAGAGTGGCGATAGGCCGAGCGCTCTCTCCATTGGGAGGCGTAGGCGTAGCCGATGAGCTTGCCGTCTTCTTCGCTTACCAACCAGGGCAATGCGGACGCGGTGTTCAGGATTCTCGCGCGCATATCGTCGGGCGTAACGGGGATTTCTTCAAAGGTGATGGGCGTGTGCTGGACGTAGTGGTTGTAAATTTCGCTGATTGAGAATGCGTCGTCGGCGCGTACGTCACGCAGCATGGCGACCTCCGGCAAACTTTTTTCGCGGCAGTTCCACCGCTCCCAGCGGGAACTCTACAACTCCATCGATTGCATCTCAACCAGTGCGGTGGCTTTGGCGATGAAGTCGGCCAGCGGCATGGAGCCCTGGTCGCCTTTGCCGCGGGTGCGGACGCTGACCGCTCCGGCGCCTTCTTCCTTGTCGCCGAAGACGAGGATGTAGGGCGTCTTCTGGTTGGCGAAGTCGCGGATCTTGGCGTTCATCTTTTCGTTGCGAATGTCAGTCTCCACGCGGAAACCGGCGTCTTTGAGTGCGGTTTCGACTTTGGCCGCGTAGGCGGTGTGCTTCTCGCTGATAGGCACCAGGCCGATCTGCACCGGCGCGAGCCAGAGCGGGAAGGCTCCGGCGTAGTGTTCAATGAGCACGCCGAAAAAGCGCTCGACGGATCCGAAGAGAGCGCGATGCACCATGACCGGCTGATGGCGCTCGCCATCCTCGCCGACATACTCGAGCTCGAAGCGCGCGGGAAGGTTGAAGTCGAACTGAACCGTGGAGAGCTGCCAGAGACGGCCGAGAACATCGACGAGCTTGATGTCGATCTTGGGGCCGTAGAAGGCGGCTTCGCCGGGGAAGGTCTTGAAGGTGAGGCCGCGATCGGTGAGCACTTTTTTCAGCGCGCCTTCGGCATGCGCCCAGTTCTCCGCAGTGCCCATGAAATCGCCGCCCTTGAGCGGGTCGCGCGTGGAGAGCTCGACACGATACTCCTTGAATCCGAACGTTTTCAGAACGGCCTCGGCAAAGTCGAGACACGCGATCACTTCGCTCTCAATCTGCTGGGGCGTGCAGAAGATGTGCGCGTCGTCTTGAGTAAATCCACGGACGCGCAACAGGCCGTGCATGGTCCCGGAGCGCTCGTAGCGGTAGACATTGCCGAATTCGGCGTAGCGCTGCGGTAGATCGCGATAGCTCTTGGGCGAGTTCTTGTAGATGAGAACGTGACCGGGACAATTCATCGGCTTCAGCCGGTACTCGGCGTCGTCCAGCTTCATGGGCGGAAACATGTCCTTGGAATACACGCCGTCGTGGCCTGAGACCTTCCATAGGTCGCGGCGCATCACGTGCGGCGTGTAGACGAGCAGGTAGCCGCGGCGCAGGCACTCCTCGCGCATCCAGTCTTCCATCAATTTGCGGATGACGGCGCCGCGGGGATGCCAGAAGATGAGACCCGCGCCGGCGAGCTCTTGAATGCTGAAGAGATCGAGTTGTTTGCCCAGGACGCGATGATCGCGGCGCGCGGCTTCTTCCAGGCGCTCGAAGTGCTGGTCGAGATCTTTCTTTGAGAAGAAGGCGGTGCCGTAGACGCGCTGCAACTGGGGATTCTTCTCGTCGCCGAGCCAGTAAGCGCCAGCGAGGCTGGTGACCTTGAAGGCCTTGACGCGGCCGGTGGAGGGCACGTGCGGACCGCGGCAGAAGTCGATGAATTTGCCGTTGCGATAAAAGCTGACCTCGGAACCGGGCGCGGTGAACTTGGTGACGAAGTGCGTCTTCATGAAGTCGCCGTCTTTGTTGAAGCCTTCCAGGCTCTTATCTCTTGGCGCAAATTCGTGGATGAATGGGTCGTTGCGCGCGACGACCTCTGCCATTTTGGCTTCAATGGCGGCGAGGTCTTCGGGCGTGAAGGGCTGGGCGCGATAGAAGTCGTAGAAGAAACCGGAGTCGGTGGCGGGGCCGTGGCCGAGCTTGGTCTCAGGGAAGAGCTCGAGGACAGCCGTAGCCAGTACGTGCGCGGCGGAGTGACGCAGAACCTTCAGCGCGTCGGGATCCTTCTCAGTGACGAGCTCGAGCTTGATGTCGGAGGCGAGCGGCGCAGAGAGATCGACCAGGCGCGGCGCGGCGGCATCTTCGGCGGCGTACATCGAGGCTTCGTCGGAACTTTCTGGCGGCTGGCCGTCCGACTGGCCGTCAGGGGCGGGGTCTTGGACGAAGGCTGCGGTGAACGGCGTGATGCGCGCGGCGACACTGGCTGCGGCCAGGCGGGGCGAAATGGAGTTGGCGATGTCGAGAGGCGTTGTGCCGGAAGGCACTTCGCGGATGGATCCGTCGGGCAGGTGTACGGCGATCATATTCGTGCTCATGGGTGTGATGGAAACCTTTTGGCGGCCGCCGGATAAGAAAAAATGCGGCCAACTTCTGAGGATAGAAGGTTGCGGGGAAGGCAGCAAGTCAGCGAGGCAGCGAGCCGACGAGCCAGATCGAGGAGTTGGTGAGGCCGGCGGCGTTTAGGTCCCGAATATCGGCTAAAAAAACGCAAAAAGCCGGGATAGCTCCTGGTTGTCACCAGTAGCGCTCCCAGCTCTTTGCTGTTTCGAGCTAGATTCTGCCGGAATCCGGCTAATCAGGTTTAGAGAGGCTGAACGTCGGCAGCCTGCCAGCCTTTGGGGCCCTTCACGACGTTAAACTGCACGGCTTGACCCTCTTGCAAGCTCTTGAAACCACTTGAGTTGATTGCAGAGTAATGCACGAAGACATCTTCGCCGTTCTGGCGCGAAATGAAGCCGAAGCCCTTCGCGTCATTGAACCACTTCACAGTACCTTGTTCCATTGTTGCGTATTTCCTGGGATTGAATTGCGCTGGATGAATCGGAGCGAACACTGGCAGAATCTTGCTTGGTTCCGGCGCTTTAGGAAATCAGTCAATTTTCAGCTTCTTACAAGGTCGCCGCGCCCTGTTGGTCGCGCCGACTTTGCGTTGGAGGCTTCGAATAACGGAGTCCCTAAAACGCGTTTGGGCGAGTACTGCTCACGCCCGAATCGGTTCTAACGCTGACCACAGTGTATCATCATCGTCAAAAAAACATGCAGGAAATGTGCGACGTAGGTGGCAGGTGCTTTTCCCGTTCTGAAACTATTGATTCATAATGGCTTGGCTCGTGTTTCTCTCAGATTCATTGCCGCCCTGCGGGGGTTGGGAGGCCCCCACTACATCCGGTCGGGAGACGGGCGGTACTGAGCGGGCGACCTGTGATAAGGTGAGGGGTCGCGATGCCGCACGATCCTTTCCTCTCGTTACTGGCCCACGCCACCGAGGTCCTGGAGGCGGAGTTTGGCTCCCTGCCAAAGTTTGAGCCGCAGCCGGGCGCGAGCGCGGAGGCCATGGCGCAGGTTCTTGAGGAGACGGCGCGCCGGCTGGGTGATAACTACCCTTATTTCCATCCCTTGTATGCCGGGCAGATGATGAAACCGCCGCATCCGGTGGCGCGGGCAGCCTACGCCCTGGCCATGAAGATCAATCCCAACAACCACGCGCTGGACGGGGGCCGGGCGAGTTCGGCGATGGAGATCGAGGCGGTGCGGGAGATCGCAGGGATGTTCGGATGGAAGGAGTATCTGGGCCACCTGACGTCGAGTGGGACTTTTGCCAACCTTGAGGCGCTGTGGATGGCGGGACAGTTGAGCCCGGGCCGTCGGATTGTGGGCTCGGAGCAGGCGCATTACACGCACCACCGGATCAGCGGCGTGTTGAAGCTCGAATTTGCGAGCGTGGCCACGGACGGGCGCGGGCGGATGAGCTTGGAGGCGCTGGAAGACGAATTGCGCAAGGGCGGCGTGGGCACGGTAGTGGCGACCCTGGGCACGACCGCGATGGGCGCCGTGGATCCGCTGGAGGAGATTCTGGCGCTGGCCGGGCGCTACGGCGCGCGGGTGCATGTGGACGCGGCGTATGGCGGGTATTTTGGGCTGATTGAAGACTGTTTGGAAGAGCCGGCGCGGCGGGCCTATGCGGCCATCGGACGCGCCGACTCCATCGTGATCGATCCGCACAAGCACGGGCTGCAACCGTATGGCTGCGGGTGCGTGCTGTTCAAGGACCACTGCGTGGGGCAGTTTTATAAGCATGATTCTCCCTACACCTACTTCACGTCGAAACAGCTGCATTTGGGCGAGATCAGTCTGGAGTGCTCGCGTGCGGGCGCGGCGGCGGTGGCGCTGTGGGCGACGCAACGGCTGCTGCCGCTCACGAGGGACGGAGCGTTTGCCGAGGGGATGAGGCGGGGACGGCGGGCGGCGCTCGAACTGGATCGGAGAGTGCGGGAAGACGTGAGGTTCGTTGCGTTGGGCGGCGTTGCTCCCCGGTCCCCAAATGCGAGGGACCGGGGGCACCCGCCTGAGTTGGACATTGTTGTCTGGGCATTGGCACTGCGTGCGGCGGACCTTCGAAAGGCATCTGAGCAGGCGCGGAGTGTGTTCGATGCGTGCGCCAGGCGAGGATTGCATCTGGCTTTAGTACAATTGCCGGGGTCGTGGTTTGGGCTTAGCTCCCCGGTCCCCAAAAGCGAGGGACCGGGGGCACCCACCCTCACCTGCCTGCGCTCTGTGCTGATGAAGCCGGAGCACGAGGCGTGGATGGACGAGATCTGGGAACGCTTGAGCGCAGCGTGCGGCGAAGTTCTTGGAGAGTAAGAACGGCGAACAGAGATACCTCCGGAGTCGGCCACGCCATAAGCAGGTGCGCTTATTGGCTCGCTGGGATTATCTTCCTCATTCAGAGTCTCTTCGGCTGCTTTGCCGTGCTGGGAGTGGGCTTCGACACGCTGCAAGATGTTCTTCTCGATCTTTCCTTAACGATGGCTTTTCCGATTTTTCTCGTGGCCCGCTGGTCACGAAGAATTGCTTTAGTGGGTATATGGATTTTCTTCGTGGCTCAGTGGCTTGATACCTGTTCTGTCGGAGTGCCCCCAAGGCTGATCAGTCCAATCTCTGACTGGCACGGAACGACTTTATTTGTTGGCATCATTCTTTTTACGATTGCGGTGGTTTGCGACAGACATTCCAGTTCCAAAGGCTTGCGGAGCCTTTGAAAGGGTTCCAGTACTACAATTTTTTATGCGAACTTCCAGGGACGGGCGCAAGCTGTAAAAACCAATGCGTCGAGCCTAGAGGGTATCCTGATTTTTGATTCGCGAGTAAAAGAAAACGTTGTCAAAAAGCAGTTCTCAGTTCATAGTTCGTAGTTCACAGTTTGCAGTTCAGGAAGAGGTAAAGCGTCATGCACGATCCAAAAGTATTTCGTTCCATGCACCGGGAGCGGTTCGGGGCCGAGCCCGCGGTTTTTGTGGGGCCCGGGCGCGTGAACCTGATTGGCGAACACACCGATTACGCCGAGGGGTTTGTGATGCCGGCGGCGATCAACTTTGCCACGCTGGCGGGAATTTCGCCGCGCACGGACGGCAAGATCGCGATCTACTCAGAAAACCTGGGCGAGGAAAAAGTCTTTGACGGGGTGCAGGCGAAAGGCACGAAGGACTGGACCGACTACCCGATGGGTGTGACGGCGATTCTGGCCGGCGAAGGCCATAAGATTCCCGGGTTTAATTTGAGCATCTGGTCCGATGTGCCGCTGTCGTCGGGGCTGTCGAGCTCGGCAGCTCTGGAGGTGGCCACAGCGCTGGCGGTTCTTTCGCTTGTGGGCGCGAGTTATCCGGGACCGGTGCTGGCGCGGCTTTGCCAGAGGGCGGAAAACGAGTTTGTGGGCGCGAATTGCGGCATCATGGACCAGTTCATCAGCCTCAACGCTGAAAAGGATCACGCGCTGCTGCTGGATTGCCGCGATTTGAGCTTCAAGCTGGCGCCGATTCCGGACCACGTGGCGCTGGTGATTGCCAACACCATGGTGAAGCACTCGGTGGCGGGCGGCGATTATCCCACGCGGCGGCGCGAGTCAGAGGCGGCGTGCGCGGTGATTGCCAGCCACAAGCCGGGCGTGACGTTCCTGCGCGATTGCACGCTCGAGGATTTGGAAAAGTGGCGCGACGAAATGGAGCCCAAGAGCTATCTGCGGGCCAAGCACGTGATCAGCGAGAACCTGCGCACGCAAGCCGCATGTGCCGCGCTGCTCAGGGGCGACATGAAGGAGTTGGGACGGCTGATGGCCGAGGCGCATCGCAGTTACAGCCAGGATTTCGATGGCAGTTGCGTGGAGGCCGACGCTATGGTCGCGCTGGCGCAGGACTTGCCGGGGCTGATCGGGGCGCGGCTGACGGGCGGCGGCTTTGGCGGCTGCACGATTAATCTCGTTGAAGAGACCGAGGCGGTGGCGTTTGCCGAGGCGCTGGGCGCGCGCTACGCGGAGCAGACGGGGATCGTTCCGCAGATTCACGTATGCCATGCCTCGGGAGGGGCGCACGGGCTGGAGTAGCGGGTCGGTGCCGGCGGCGCAGATTGTGGTTCGCGATTCATGGATCGCGGCGCGCGGCTTGATATCTGTGGCCGGCGGAAACTGCTATACTGGGCGCGTTTTTGACACCCCAATCGGACCACCCTATGAAGAACAGGAATCGTTCTGCCGTATTCCTTCTGCTTTGTGGCTGTGCCATGGCGGTACTTGCCCAGACTGCCGCAGTCAAGCCCATCGAGCCTGAGATCATCGGTCAAGTTTACCTCTTGGATTCGGCCCACCAAATCCTCCAAAAGCTACCACAAGAGCAGTGGAAGGCCATTGGAAAAGGGGGGTGGTCCGGCGCGAAGGGATTCATCCAGGTCGAAGGCGCAGGCTCCAGCTTTCGCTTGAAAGCTGGCCAAACGATAGAGTTCGTATTAGCAGTACAGAATGTCGAACAGGTCCGCCTTTACGCGGCTGCAGTCAAGGGGAGCAACAGGCAGGCGGAATTGGTCCAGATTAAGAATGGATTCGGTCGCCAGCAACGATCCACATCCGAAGGGATTTCCCTCGTCATTACGAGATACGGCGAATCCTCGTTCAAGCTTGTCCCGGACCCTCCGCTGGCTAGTGGGGAGTACTTTATCGACGTCGAGGGGAAGTTGTACACGTTCGGGGTCGACTGAGCGAGGAGCGGCTTGCGCCTCAGAGAGTCAATGAAGCGCAGATCGAGGACGCGCCGCGCCGGACTTGATCGGGGCGCGGGAGACGATTCCGTTCTGGGCAGGGAGGTCTGCAGATTGTCTGTCCCACAAACTAGCTATCCCCCGCCCGATTGGGAATCGGGTAGTGGGCGGGTTCCTTGTTAAACTTGGGAGGTATTTGCCCCGATGAAGGCATGGGGAACCGTGTGCTGAGGCTCAGCGGGCCGGATGTTTGCGGGTTGAAGCGGCACGGAAAAGAAAATTTATATGGAATCAACCACCTCGAAATCCTTTGCTTACGAAACACTTCCCGACAACGGCCGTGTGGCCTATTTTTCGATGGAGATCGCCATCCAGCCATCGATGCCGACCTACTCGGGCGGGCTGGGAATGCTGGCCGGAGACACGCTGCGCTCGGCAGCCGACCTGGGCGTGCCGCTGGCAGCGTTTACCTTGGTGCACCGCAAAGGGTATTTTGAGCAGCACCTTAGCCCGACGGGCGTGCAGAGCGAGGAAGTGCAGCCGTGGAACCCGGCGGACTTTTGCACGGAAGAGGCAGCGCGAGTGACGGTGCAGATAGAAGGCCGGGTGGTGACGGTGCGGGCGTGGCGCTATGGCATGCGCGGACATTCCGGCCACGTGCTGCCGATTTATCTGCTCGACACCGACCTCGACGAGAATTCGGGATGGGACCGGGGACTGACGGACCACCTCTACGGCGGGGATACGAATTACCGGTTGCAGCAGGAGATCGTGCTGGGGATGGGCGGCGCGCGCATGGCTCATGCGCTGGGCCTGCGCGTGAACGTGTACCACATGAACGAAGGACACGCGGCACTGTTGACGCTGGCACTGCTGGAAAGCCAGATGGGCGGAGGGCCGCAGAACGGGGCCAGCGAAACGGACATCGAGCAGGTGCGGCGCAAGTGCGTATTCACGACGCACACGCCGGTGCCGGCAGGGCACGACCGCTTCTCGACCGAGCAGGCGATTCGCATTCTGGGCGGCGAACGGACGGCGCGCCTTGAAAAGCTGGGATGCTTCCGCGACGGATTACTGAACATGACGTTGCTGGCGTTGCGTTTTTCGCGCCATGCGAACGCCGTGGCGATGCAGCACGGCAAGGTGTCGCAGGCCATGTTTCCGGAGTTCAAAATCGACTCCATCACCAACGGCGTGCACGCGCCGACGTGGATTTCAGAGCCGGTCGCGCGCATGTTGGACGAGCACAATCCGGCGTGGCGGCGGGACAACCTCTATTTGCGCAACACCATCGATGTGCCCGAGGCGGCGATGCTGGCAGCGCATGACCGCGCCAAGGAAGAGCTGCTGGCCGAGGTGGGAGCGCGGACGGGATGGGTGCTCAATCCCAAGGTGCTGACCCTGGGTTTTGCGCGGCGCGCGGCTACCTACAAGCGGGCCACACTGCTGTTCAACGATCCCGAGCGGCTGAAGGAGATTGCGGCTCAGGCCGGCGGATTGCAGATTCTTTATGCCGGCAAGGCGCATCCCCAGGACGAGCCGGGCAAGGCGCTGATCCAGCAAGTGGTGGAGGAAGCGGCGAAGCTCTCGAACGACAAGCTGCGGATTATTTATCTCGAAAACTACGCATGGGACCTGGGCGCGCGGCTGACGGCAGGCGTGGATGTGTGGGTGAACACGCCGCGGCGGCCGTATGAGGCTTCGGGCACCAGCGGCATGAAGGCGGCGATGAACGGCGTGCCCAGCCTGTCGATTCTGGATGGATGGTGGATCGAGGGCTGCATTGAAGGGTTTACCGGATGGGCGATTGAAGACGGTGCCGACGATGCGGAAGAGGCGCACTCGCTCTACACCAAGCTGGAGACGGCGGTGGTTCCGCTTTACCGCGACGCGCAAGCGGGTTGGGCGCGGCTGATGCGGACGACGCTGGCGTACAACGGCTCGTACTTCAATACCAATCGCATGGTGAAGCAGTACGTGCGCGACGCGTACTATCCCGAGCCGCTGAACGAGACGGCGAAGGTGGAAGAACCGACGTACGCGGACTGAAGAACAGGTTCCAGGGGTCAGGTTTCAGGTGTCAGTTGAGCGATTGCAGCCGCGACCGGCCACGGCAAATTCTCTGTGTTCATCATTCGTAGCTGGTTCCGGCCTAAAAGCCGCCTCCGTTTTTCTGCCCCCGGGTTCGCCAGTTACGCTCCCTTCCCTTCTTTTGCGCAGGCGCTGAAACCTGACACCTGGAACCTGCTTCACAATTTGTGGCGCAGATATTCGAACATCACATAGCCGATGAGGGCGCTAGCGAGCGCGATGAGGAAGTTCATGGGCGTCACGATGTCGTGGAGGGCGAAGGCGAGGGTTTTGCCCTGGCCGTTGGCGCTGGTGAACTCGCCCATAAGCAGATTCGAGTAAAAGAGGAAGATGATGAACGCGACTTCGACGATCACGCGCCACAGGGGCTTGAGACGGGGTGGTGGAGTGAGCGGCGACATGGAGCGATGATACCGGCGAAGACGCGGGCGGCCAAGGGAAATCGGACGCGCACGCGCGGCGGGCCGATACAGGCGCTACAGCCTATAATCGACCTGTTGTGATTGCGGAAAATCGAATGCGACAGGGTCAAATGCGACGGCTTGCGGCGGGCGCGATGCTGGCGGTTTTGTGCGTGCTGGCGGCAGCAGCCGGGGCGCAGGAGCAGCCGGGTGACGGCGGTGGGGCGCGGTCTTCCGCGGGCGGACGCGTGCTGCTGGTTCTGCCCTTTGACAATCGGACGGGACAGCCGAGCCTGGAGTGGATGCGCGAAGCGGCGGCGGAGATTTTGAGCATGCGCTTCGCTTCGGCGGGATTCCAGCCGACCAGCCGCGCGGACCGCATGTATGCTCTGGACCATCTGGGACTGCCGCAGGGATTCCAGCCCTCGAGGGCGAGCGCGTTGAAGCTGGCGCAGACGCTGGATGCGGATTCGATTGTGGTGGGCAGCTACACCACCGAAGGAACCAGCATTGTGGCCCAGGCGTCGCTGGTGGATGTGCCGAACCTGCGCATGTTGCCGGCGGTGAGCGTGCG
>CAZMWL010000058.1:0-18974 GCA_964569985.1 uncultured Occallatibacter sp. | reverse complement strand
GTCGAGATGCTGCGCGCCGTACGGACATGCGAGCTGGCGATTACGCTTCACACTTCGTCTCACGCGCCGGGTAGCATTCGGCCGGAGGTTGCTTCAACGTTGCTCTTTCGTGGACGGGATGGAGTTCTCCCCGTCGATCTCTGGAAGGAAGAACACCGCGCGCTCCGGGGAAAGTTGACTCCTGTCTTCTATAACCGCGCTGGCGAGGTGCTGCATCTCCCGCAGCGATTTGAAGAGGCGATCAGAAATGTGACGGCGGCGGCTTGCTGCGTCGGCTGCAGGCATTCGCATGTCGGAACGCCGCCAGTCGCCGGAGGATTGAGACCGTGACGCATCCCTTCATAGCTGCGATTACAATCGGCGAGCCGAACTGGACTCCGCTTGAGCGGACCCTTCCTGCCTGCGAGCTTGAGGACTTCATGTATATGGGCCGATCTGGGGAAATCGAGTTATACAAGCACTGCATCACGCGCCGCTATCTCAACATCAGTGCGGACGGCCAGCGGTTCTACCGCTATTCCGACGGAACGTATGTCGAGGTCACCAAAGCTGTGGCTCTCGACCATGTACGCAACCGAGACCACTAGGAAAGGAACAACCACCATGGCAAAGAGCGTCAACAGGACATTTCTGCTCGGGCACGTTGGCAAGAATCCCGAGGTCGGAACTACACCGGGCGGCACGCTCGCCGTCAACTTTTCTCTCGCGACTACCGACCGGGAGAAGGACCGTCAGGGCAATTGGTCCGACAGGACCGAGTGGCACAACCTGGTCGCTTACGGCCGGACCGCGGAGATCGTGCGGGATTATGTGAGCAAGGGCACGCAACTCTTCATCCAGGGCAAGATCCAGACGCGCTCCTGGGATGACAAGGAATCCGGGCAGAAGCGGTACTGGACGGAGATATTCGTCCAAGATCTGACGTTGCTGGGCGGCGGCCGCGGAGAGAATGGCGGCTCGGCTCACGGCAATGGTCGAGACGATTCCCGGAGGACTGCCGCTGCATCGGGCTACCAGCGCCCGCAGATGGACGAGCAGTACGCCGACGAAGCACTGGACCCATCAGAAATTCCTTTCTAACTAAACATTCGGAAGCACGGCTAAGGCGCTCTTCGGCGCGCCTTAGTCATTTGAGGAGCAAAAGCGATGGCGACTAATGAAGCGAAGTCAGGTCCGGATACCGACGCTCTGTTCACGCAATTGGCGGAGCCGTTTGGCCCTTCGGAGATTAAGTGGCGCGTGACTCACACGAGCCACGATGGCACCCGCGGCGCGGTGATCGCATTCGCGGATCCGCGAGCGTACACAGACCGTCTCAACCAACTCTTCACTCCGAGCGGCTGGACCAGGAACTACGACGTCACCACGGTATCGGCCGTGAGCCGGCAGAAGCGGGACAAGATTATCCAAACCGGCAAAGTTTTGGTTACATGCACGCTGACGATCGCACGGCTTGGGACTCACTCAGGAAGCGGGGAGCAGTGGGCGGATGAACAGAACGCGATGACATCGGCGGAAGCCCAGGCATTTAAGCGAGCGGCCAGCTGCTTCGGTCTAGGCCGTTATCTTTACAACCTGCCGGAGACCTGGGTGGATCTCGATGGGCAGGGTAAGCCGACCAGGCTTCCCGCACTTCCCAACTGGGCGCTTCCGAAGGCTAATTCGGCGACCGGAAAGACAAACCCGGCCTGTGGTCCACGACCTCCGGTAGTGCAACGCGGCCCCATCGACCAGAAGACGACGGCTAGTATTGAGGGGTTCCGGCGTATCCTGGGCGACCCCATTTACAGAGAGATCCTCTGGCGCGTTGCGCGAGCACGGCAAGCGAACGCCATTCCCAATGCGCAACTTCAGGCGACTGTCGCGGAGGCGATGGAACGTGCCTCACGGGGAATCTCCAAGGCACAGTCCCTGGCCGAGTCGATCGGCGATACACAATTCGTCTCCGTGCTCGATCGGCTGCACATCGGGTCAATGACAACAATCAGCAATCTCGAAGCACTCAAGCATCTGGTTTCGGAACTCGAAGGACTGGCTGGGCAACCAGCCGCCTGAACGCCGAGGAATCGTGCAGCACCCCCCTCTCTGCGTGGAGGCGTCCCACTCACTTCGCAGATGATACGTCGCGCTCCGGAACCTGTCTCGGCCCCATTCCGGCGGGCTATCTGCCTCAATAACTGCAAAACGTCGCATACGCAGCGACTCCTCCGATTGACGGATGAGTCGCTGCGCCAAGGAGCTTTGAATGAGAGCCGAAGACGAGCGTTCTCAAACTTTCGTTGAAAGGGTCCTGGCTCTGCTGGAAGAACGGTTTCCATGGCTGGGATCAGGACAAGATGAACCGGTCGGCGGAGCGGATACGGTCGATGAACTCGCCGACCTGTACAAGTCGCTGATTGAGCAACGCGACACGGCACGTCGCGAAAACGGTGATCCACGAGCGTAACCGGCATCGGTCGATACCTGGAGGATCTATGTGCAATGTGCGGATGATTCGAACGGAGCCCGGCCTTGTATCGATTCCCCTGGAGAAGGCCGTCTATTGTGAGAACTGCAAGATGGTCTCGTCTTCGGCCCGGCAGCGGTGCGGTCTTTGCGGATCGGAGAGGATCGTCCGAATGGCTCCCTTGATCCCAGAGCCGTGGAACCCAGGTCCGATGCCAGCTCTTGCCATGGCCGCATAGCACACAAGCCGCTGCGAGCCTCGTTCTGATAGTTGGCGATTGAGGCGTGAACCGAGAATCCCTCCCGGCGACATCGGCGTTTGCCGTTATCTAACTGGACATGTGCCGAATAATTCAATTGGAAGCGTAGCTTGGGACGGCATCCATCAATTATTGGTGGACTATTCCTACTTCATATCAGATCTTTCCGCCGTGGCTGAGCTGATCGGGATTTGGGGCGGGCGACACGGATTGCGTCGTGATCGGATCAAAGCATCCGCTTCCGCGGGTGCCCGCGAAAGCATCGATAAGCCAATTTCGCATTTCGCTATCTGCAGTAAACACTGCCATCCAGATACTGAAGTGGCCACTGGCAGCAGCGAGCGTAGCCACAGTTCGGCGAACTGACTCGTTCCCAGGGTTGGCACGGATTTCCGCCCTGCTTTCTTCTGCCACAGCCCATGCTTCCATGCGCTGCGAGACCCTGTCGAGGGCCACCTGCTTTCCATTTTCATCTGGAGTTGCGCATATCCCCTTGTCCAGGCCTGTCGCCGACAAGATGGTTGCTGCCATATTCCGAGTCGCTGCGCTTAAATGGGGCGCAGGTATTACACTTCCGTCTGCCGAATAACAAAACGCCGCAAATGTGTTATCGCGATCGGGGAGGAGCACAGTCGCGAGGGTGATATTTGTCTGCTTCTTGCAAGAATTACAGTTCACACACGCCAAGAGAAAGTTGTCCCATCGGCCAACGAGATGCGCGTATGCGGGCAGCGACTTCGGCTGTATATGCTCGACTGCGAGCATCGTAGGAATACGTCTTTCGCAATAGCTGCAGTAAAGACCCATTCGAGCCACGAGATGGGGCTTTGCTTCTTCGTAGTTATCGAAGTCTGCGAGATAAGGAGATGCTCCACGCTGAATGGGACGCATACTATTCGCCGATCTTTGCGGCGCGCTTCATCTCCAGGAACGCTTGAAACGCCGGATTGTCTGCGAATTGCGTGGTCGCCTCAGATAGCTTTGCTTTGTACTCTTCCAGCTTCTCTTTCGGGGCCTTGGATGCCCCCTCTAGTATCTCGAGGTAGTTTCGCGCCGTCTCCTTCATGTTTTCGTACCGTTCACTGACCTCGGGATTCGGCACACCCATGATCCCCCGGGCGATATCTTCAAGCGGCTTGTTTGCTAATTCTGCGGTAGGCTGCCCCTCGAGCATCACCAGTTCTTCGCCTGAGCGCAGGCTTTGAATGAGGAAGGGAGAATGCGTGGTAACAATAAATTGTATGTTTGGGAAGACTCGACGAAGATCTTCAATGATTTTGCGCTGCCACTTTGGGTGCAAGTGCAGATCCAACTCATCGATCATCACTATTCCGGGGGTCTGATGTAACGCATCTCTGCTCAGGTGCGGGTTCAAGGTAACTACCCGCCTGGCCAAGTCCCCGATCTGTGTCAGCAAAAGACGCTGGCCGTCGCTCAGATTGCGAAACATTTGGAAATCGGCAAGCTCCGAGCCGAGGATGAGTTGTTTATAGTGACGGTTGAAATAGAGATCGGGAGCGAATTCGACACAACTGGCGATAGCCTGTTTCACCACCTCAAGAGCAATCGTCCCGGCCTTGCGAGCATCGCCTGCTTCCTGCTGGTCACGAATCCAGTCCACCAGGTCAGATTCCTGGATTTCGAAACTCGTGCAATCGCGGTATCCGTCAAATCGCGAGGGTAATTCCTGCGCAGGTTTCTTCTTTTCGGGCTTCCGATGAGCCGTCTCAAACCAGAGTCGCTCGACGCCATAGCAGCCAATCATCGGGAGTGTGACATTCTCATTTACCCTTACTTTGCGATCTGCCTCTTTGGCTAGATCAATGAGTGCTCTGGCCTCGCTGGTAGTCGTGCGCCCTTTTTCACTGCTCAGTTCGCGGCTCCACGCAAGGAATTGTCCCAACACTTGACCGTTCACTTCTATTCGTGCTGGAAACTGCGGCTCGAACGAGAGGCTATCTTCAAATTGATGTGGCTCGACGTGGACTTGTTTAGGGGAAATACCTCCTGCGGTTTGCGCGGAACGCAGCCCGAGAAACCAAACATCCACTGCAATGGAAAGGGCGTCAAGGATTGAGGTCTTGCCGCTTGCATTCTCACCGACGATTAAATTGAACTGCGGATGAAAAGTGAACTCGCGCGAGGCAAAGCGCATAAAATTCGTAATTTTCAGGCGTTCAATTTTCATTTGGAATCCTCTGCAATTTCAACAGTTTACCTTGTCGACCCGAAGTGTGCCAGCGTTTGCTAGTAGCGTCTGTTGTTGGATTTCGGATTGCCTGTCACCGAGTTGAATGGATTCCAGCGAGTCGCAAAATTCTGATTGTAGGCTCGTCAGTCCTCGCAAGTCGGCCAGTGTCCGCCGTTCGGTTTGGCATGATCCTGGGTTGACGGGAACTGCCCAACGCGTGCGTCCATCCTTGAAGCTGGAAGCTTCTAACTCGCTCATTTTATGAGCGATTCCACGAGGTGAGGTGTATTCATGCGGAATGTCGCGCGCCTGAAAATGGGTTACTACCCACTACCGGAGGCCGAGGGAGTGAAGCTTCGCTCCCTGCTCTCCTTTGATGGACCGGCTTCGGTGATCGACCCTTGCGTTGGACAAGGAACCGCGCTGCATCTCATTACGAGCGACGCACCGGTTCGGCGCCATGGCGTCGAACTCGACGCGGAACGCGCGCGAATTGCCAGCGCCAACGGTATCGAGACCATCCAGGGGAATGCCTTTGACGCGATTGCGCGGCCCGAATCCTTCTCACTCTTGTACTTGAACCCACCCTATGACTCTGAGATCGGCCCCATCTCGAATCGCAGGATGGAGGCGGTGTTCCTAGAACACACTTACCGTTGGCTGGTGATGGAAGGCGTTCTCATCCTGGTGATTCCGTTCGAGCGATTGCATGAATGCGCCGGCATCCTGGCTTCCCACTTCGCCAGTCTCGCCGTCTTTCGCATGACCGATCCCGATTCGGTCCAGTACCGGCAAATCGCAGTCCTTGGCCTGCGGCGCGACGTCAGAGGAACAGCCGTTGAGAACAATAAACGGCAACTCTTGAGCGTTGGCCTGTACGGCAGCTTCCTGGGACTGACTGAGTTGCAGCCGGGCGCGTGCCTGCCGTATTCCGTTCCTCCGTCGCCCGAGGCGGAGCTGAGCTATCGTGGCCTTCCCTACGACCTGTTGGAGGACATGCTGGCGCAATCGGGCGCATGGAGACAGGCGGCGCCGCTACTGATGCCGCATGAGGACGTTGCGACTGGCCGACCTATCACGCCGTTGCATGGCGGTCATGTTGGACTCCTATGTACCGCGGGGCTTCTGAACGGCGTCTTCGGCCAGGGAGACGACCGGCACATAGCCCGCTGGCGCTCCGTCAAGCATGTGACGACGTTTGTGGAACAGGACGGAGACACCGAGATCATTCACCACCGAGAGCGGTGGGCCAATGAGTTGTACCTGGTCTACGCCGATGGGAGGACGCTGAAGCTCACTGAGACGCCGGCGAAGAAGGAGGGCGAAGCCGATGGAGAATGCACACCTGCGGCTCGGGCTGCTTGAGTACGTGCGCATCACGGAAAAGGCCTCGACCCGCATTCGCCTGCGGGTCGATCGCTATATAGGGGAAGATCGGCAGGCACATCTTCTGAGCGTCTTCGGAAATGACTCGGATGTCGGTGCAATCACAGCAGCCGTTCACGAGAAAGCTGCCTTTACACTGACTTTTCCCGACCGCGACACAAAGGAGGTCACGCTCGGCGAGCATGCTTCCTGCTACAAAGGAGCCGTGACTCTGCCGGGCCGGAGACATCCTGTGCGCCATCTGCTGGCGGTGTCCCAGGAACTCCACACCAATGGGAGAGCGGGGCGGACAATTCTGTTGCGATACCGGCGCGAGGAGGCTTGGGCCACGCTGGTGAGCTTCCTTGGGCTGCCGGCCGATCCCAAGTGGGCAGAGCACATCCTTGGGATCGTCGAGGGAAAGAAGAGGATCGAGGAGATCGACGGCATCGGTTGCCAGCCAGTACTGATCTCCGCGACGACCGAGGAAGTACTGGAGTGGATCGGGGATGGGCTGAAGTCTCAGGCGCTCGACTTTCCAGGAAAGAAAGGCCCAATTATCTGGCCTCAATGCTCACTCACCGAACTCCTTTGTCTTTCAGGAGAAACCGGTGCTCCCGCCCTTAACAATTGGATCTGATCTTGAATCGGCCCTTAATTTGGGAGCAGAGATTTGAGTCTTAGGTACCAATTCGCTGGTCAAGCTGCAATTCCTTACGAACGGCGGCAATAATCTCGTGGCGCCCTCGTGAGCCGGATTCATACACCCTTCGGAGTGCGTCGATGGCTTCTTTGACTATTGGCCCAGGTTGTAAGCCAAGACTGTCCATAAGCTCGCGGGTAGAAATTGGGAGGATTGAGCGGAAGTGAGTTGCCACTTCACCGTCGATGAGGCGTTCCATTTCGATTTCAATATCTGCATCATCCGCCAATGCGGCAAGAAAAAGACGCCAGTCCGCGATGCGACGCTCACGGAATGCCTTAGCATTTATTGTCTCCCCCAGACGGCTGGCGGAATCTTCAACCATAGCGTCGAACTTGTGAGCTGGCCACTCACGCGACAACCGGCGGCGTAGATCAGATAAGAGCATCTCGCGATCCTCGGATGCTGCGACAATCGCTGATACGGTAGTCGTGCAATGGCGAACTAGTAGCAAGACATCTGCGCACAAGCGCTCAAAGGAACTCCCCCATTGGTCTACCGTCTGCGGAGAAGTTTCCCTACATGCCGTCAAGAACCACTGGGACACCGCCTTGCTAATTGCTAAATCGTGATCTTTGTTCGACGTGAGGCTGTGAAATAGCCATGTGCGAAGTGCTTGAACATGACCGCGGGTGGTGCGATGAGCCTCGACTCTCTTCGCATCACTACCGGGTAGGCACAATTGCAATAGAAAGGGAATTGAGGTCCTACCAGCTTCGTAAAGCAAAACATAACACCAGGCCGTCAGTCTTAAGAAGGCCGCTTCGTCTGCAGTACCAGCAGGGCCCCTTACCCCGACCTCCGCGAGAGCTCCTGGGGCAATTTGAGTGTCGCAGGCATGTCGAAGATCACTTACTGCCGCATTAAGGTCGGCAAAATTCATCTCCCAACACCTCGCTTGGAAGGCGGGTCAGCGATGGGTCCAATGTAGTTGAACGCAATTGCAATCCCTGTCACTTGGCGCCCGTAGCCGAGTTCCCGGTTCGGAAAGTCTCTCTGTAGCAGTTGGATACGCCGATCAATCTGATCTACGCGCAATGTGTACCTTCCCCCATCTGCCTCAGCTTCGATCCGTCCAGTAAATGACATCGGAATACCCTGCGCATCTGTAAGAACATGGCGTCGGTTGACGCGGTGGGGATCAAGGAAGTCAGATTCTCGAGAGAGTTCTCGCCAAATGTCAACTGCGGCGCGTTCGTTACCAAGCAGCCAGTTGAGGACGGCTTCAAGATACCTACGTCCATTGTCGTTAGCGGTGCCTTCGACTGCGTTTAAGGCTTCGACGACGCTGAGCAGGTCCCTTCGGTCGATCTCCTCGAACGGCAGTGGAGCACGCTCCCCTCGGAAGAGCCTCTTCCTAGTCGCAATTAGCCATCGACACTGGAGGTAATAGCGAAGGCACCGATCATCGGTCAAAACAACACTCCAATGCTGGGCCAAAAATGCGAGAGCCCCGGCTGCCTTCTCCAAATCCTCCGCGCTTGCATCGTCCGGAGCATCTGTTTGAAAATTAGGCCCAATTGATCTTGCTCGTAAGAAATAACCGGCTGTTATCCCTTGCGCCTTCAGATCTTCGAAAGCGGTCTCTGATAGCTCAGGCTCCGAAAGAACCTGGCCAAGAACGTATTTGCGCTTGTTGTATTGAACTTGCTGGTCAAATGGGAAGGAGCTTGGATCGATTCGATCTAAAACCGCGTGAATGTCGGCTTGGAGTTCTAGCCTGTACTTCTCCGGCAATTCGGCATTCTTGAGGAGATCTGCTGGAATCCAGAGACTGACATCTAGCGGGAAGTAAGTCTCGTTCGTCCCTACGGCCGCGCGTGCAGCGGTTCGCGCTGCCAAATATGCCGACCAAATGGCATCTGTGGATTGGCTGTGGCCTGCTTGGTAAGTAGCCAGATAGCCGAAGATCGTCGCCCGTTCAACAAGCAGATTTGACTTGGTGCGGACCGACCCAGGGCCTCTTTTCCCTTCTATCAGACCTAAAGCGTCTTGGACTGCGGCGCGCGCTTCCTCAAGGACTGTTGAATGAGCTTCACCTCCAACTGTGTTCTCTCGAATTGCCGATCTACGCAACACGGACTCCTGCAGCATGAGGCTTGGGTCTAGCACTCCAAAATTCGTTCGAAGCTCAGTTAGGGCACGGCCCGCAAGAAGGTACGTCTCTTTGTAGTAATTTTTTCTGGGCCCATCGGGTCCAAGCTTTTGCAGAAGGTCTAGGAGAAACCTTCGTTCTGTGCCACCGGCATCCCACCTGAGACGCGATGCCTTAATCAAATCTACTAACCTACTTCCCTCTGTCCGTGCGTTCAACATGCGACGCCGACAGATCAGTTCAGCTTCCAGGATGATTCGGGGAGACAATAGGAAATCCTCAGACGTCTCGCCATGTTTCCAGCGAAATAGATCTAAGCCTTTAAAAAGTTCAGAGATCCGAGACAGTTGAGTTCGGCGGTGTTCGGAGTTCAACGCTCGAAGGAGCACCTCCACTGGGACCGAACATCCTAACTGCCCTGGGATCATAACGTAGTCAATAAGTCTCCCGGCATCGTCATCAAGTCCTTGCAATGCAGTATCAACCAAGCTGCTGAGGAGCCTGTCGTCGGAAGATTCAAACCCTGCAGCTCGCAATTTGTCCTCCAGCGAGCCATTCCGTGCACCAGCGGTCGATGCTTCTGAAATCGCGCGACTGCGCAATTGTTCCTCAACAGTGCGAGCTTCCTGACTCAAACCAGCTGCCAAACGCGCCCGGCTAGCTGGCAGAAGCCTGTACATGTTCACCAACACATGTCTGCTGGTGCCCACATGGACTTGTGCGGATTCTCCACTAAAGTGACGAATCAAGCGTGCAAGTTGCTCCCTCTCTCCATTGGATAACTCTTCTGGGGCTTCTAAGAAGGTTTCAGGCGGTTTGCCTGGAAGATCAACCTGCCTGTATGTTGAACCGACAAGCACAACGCGACGCCCTCTACTGCGTAGTTCAGACAAAAGGTTGGCATAACGATTCAGCGAAGCATTTGTGTCGCAGATGATCACGGTTGCAGCAGAACCGTGAACCTCCGCCTCAGAACAAAACTCTTCTACTTCAGTGCTTAAGGGTATACGCGCCGTGGCATACAGTACCGCGCCTAAGCGCTTCTCCCGGATTGACGAGACCAAGCGCGCAAGAGCGATGCTCTTCCCGGTGCCGGATTGCCCATGAACGATGAAAGGGACGGCATAGCGGGCGTGATTATTAACCGCGTCAGACACCTTGGAGCACAGATCGTCCTCAAAATCGCGTACGATTGCAAAGCCATTCCTTATCCCAGAAACTAAGGCGCGAGGGCCTCCTGTATCGCCATGAAATCTGCGAAAAGCAGCGTATTCGGACTCTTTTCCTAGCGGAGGTTCGAATGCTGTCCACGAATCGTCGACTATTGAGGCTGACGCCTCAACGCGTATGCGCAAGTCCGGTGTTGGAGTGTAGGACTTTTCCGTGAACGAGATAACGCTTGGTTGATCTGAGAGGATTCTATAATCAGCGAGCTTCCCGGTGGTCCCAAGCTCTGCGACTAGGTTGGCGAGACGGCTGGGGTACACGGCGATATGACCGGTCTCCACCAGTTGCCGGTAGTCCTCAGGCAATCCGGCGACATCCGCGATACCGCACCAGACCACTTGAGCGGGCTGTAATTGCTCAATCACAGCGAGAAGGCTATCCCGTTCTAACCAGTCTTGCTCGGGATTAATGCCATCGATGATTAGCAGTCCCAAAGAGGTAAGCGTCTCTGTTAGTCGATTTAACAAGGGGACGGAGTGGACGTTCTGTCTAATCCGAAATTCTTGCCGAGTCCGTGGGGGCATCGCAGCTTGATCTGAAATACCTGCGCGCCCGAATAGGTAGTACAGGGGGGTACGTGCCGTGCTGCGGGCAGCAAGAGGAATTTCATCAGACGTAAGGATTACTTGTGGTTCGCGGAATGATGTTGCCAAGGCAGTTGAAAGACTCTGATCCAGACTTGATGTGAAAACTGCGCTCCATGGAAGAGCTGCTACGGATCGAAGCCATTCTGCCTCAGGCCGTCTTGCAAACCTTTCGGCCAACCAGATATAGAAATCTTCCGGCAAAGTGGCGCTCGAAATAATCTTTGTCCAATCACTTTCGCCGCCGTGCCCTACGCCGAGACGCTGCAATGCAAGAGTGAGCACAGCGTCTGTTCCGTCCGAACTTATCCAAGCGCTTTGACCTAACAACAAGACGAGGGGTAGCCGCTCCGATATTGCTCGAAGTATGGCCTGTTCTGGAGTGTATTTCTCCGCCACAGCATGCTCGCCGCGCATTTTCTTTAATGCTCCAATCAGCAAGGATTATATCTTGCATGCAACACAATACAAATGGGTTTCCAGGCGCTCGGGGCGCTGATAGCGGTTTTGGTGGTATTAGTGACCAGGCCGACCAAGCGAGCAACGATTGGCTACGAATCCCCGCGCTGCTGTCTCGTTCTTCATTCTTCAACAGAATCTCACCAAAGACACGTCGAATCAGTTTCTGTGAGGTACCTCTATGGAGACTACCTTCGATTATCTGCGCGCCCACGCAGTTGAATTGGGTTCGCGCATTCTCGAAACCTATCCTCCGCTGCAGAGCACCAAGGACCCCGTTGCCCCATCTCTCGCAACTCTTCTTCGCAAGGCGTTACCGGCGCAGGCGCTCGCCATCACCGGTACGGCGAAGTATCTGCGTCGGGCCAAAGCTGCGCGGATCGTAGCCGAGTGCGGCGCGGGCAAAACGTTCATGGCGTTGGGCGCAATCCATGTGCTGGCGGATGGACGGCCGAGTACCACGCTGGTTATGTGTCCCTCGCACATTACGCACAAGTGGGCGCGGGAGGTCTTGCTGACGATACCGCGAGCCCGCGCCTTCCTCATCGAGGACATGCGCAATGGCGGCGATCCCGGCCGGCAGCACGGCGTCTGCGAGGTGAAGCTGAGCAAAGGCAAGACGGTTTACGAGGGCAAGCGCCTCAGCCTGGCCGAAATGCGGCGCATGGGCCGCAAGGAATGGCGGAAGCGCTTTCCTGGGCCGACGTTCTTTATCACGGGCAAGGACAAAGGCAAGCTGGGTTACTTCTGGGAGCACGTCTATCTCAAAGCCAAGTCTGGACCGAATCTGGGCGGCGTCATCAATCCGGACTCAGGGCTCGCGATCCTCGACTCCGAGATGCAGAAGCTCACCGCACTCGACTTCACCGACAAGCTCAAGGTCTCGGAAGCTCTGACCATGCCCCGCGGCGGCACCACACGCTTCTCCGCGCTATGGCAGGCTGACCGCAACCGCATTCAGCGCATGGCGCCAATCGAGTACGTCGGACGCTACATGCGCGGGTGGTTTGATTTCGCCATCGCCGATGAACTGCACCAGTTGGCCGGCGACACGGCGCAAGGCAACGGACTTGGCGTGCTCGGACGCGCGGCGCAGAGATTGATCGCGCTCACGGGAACCCTGATGGGTGGCTACGCCGACGACCTGTTCAACATCTTTTATCGGATGGAACCGCACGCGATGGTGCGCGAGGGCTTTGCTTACGGAGGACAGGGCCGGCGCGACTTCCAGGAGCAGTACGGCGTTCTCGAAACCATCGAGAAGGTGGAAGAGGCCGACAATGCCTGTTCAAGGGCGACCAAAAAGACGGTCAGGGTTCTGCGGAAGCCCGGGGCATCGCCAATGCTCTTCGGCAAGTTCCTGATGACCACAACGGCGTTTCTGTCGCTTGAAGACATTTCGGACAATCTGCCGCGTTACGAAGAGAGCGTCATATCGGTCGATATGGACGACACCCTGCAGCAGGCTTACGAGAAGCTGGAGGAGGATATTCGTTCCGCGATGAAAGCGCATCGCGGCAACAAGAGCCTGATGAGCATCCTGCTCAACACGCTCCTGCTCTATCCCGATCATCCTTACGACTTCGACCAGATCTGGGCGCGAGCCTTCGATCCGCAGACGAAGGAGTATGTAAAGTTCCTGGTAACCGAACCCGAGAACCTCACGCGGGAGGCGCTCTACGCAAAGGAGCGCGCACTAATCGCCGACGTCAAAGAGGAACTGCGGCAGGGACGACGCTGCCAGGTCTATGCCACCTACACGGGCGAGAAGGACGTCACGCTACGATTGGAGGCTGTGCTGCGGCAAGAGGGCATTCGCGTCGCCGTCCTGCGCTCATCAGTTGCCACCGATAAGCGAGAGGACTGGTACGACCGGCAGTTGAAGGCCGGAACTGAGGTGGTGATCTGCCATCCCAAACTGGTCGAGACGGGATTGGATTTGCTCGCTTTTCCGACGCTCTACTTCTACGAGACCGGCTATTCCTTGCATACCTTGCGTCAGGCAAGCCGAAGATCATGGCGCATCGGGCAGAGATTCCCGGTACGCGTGAAATTCGTGACCTACACAGGCACCATGCAGGAGACCTGCCTTCGCCTGATGGGCAAGAAGATGCTCGTCGCGCTCATGATGGAGGGCAAGTTCTCGGGCGAGGGTCTACAGGCGCTCGACACTGACGAAGATCTGATGAGCGCGATGGCACGCGAACTGGTCGAGAAGGCCGGTGTCGGAGAATCCGCCGATGCCGTGTGGCGGGACCTTGGCCACGAACGCGAGAAGGTGTTACCGCGCCCAGCTGCGGTAGCACCTGAAAGCGAAGAGGAGCCCGATCTAATCCCGGATTTATCAATCGGGGATATTCCGGTCGTGTCGTCCGCAGAACCGGCTCCGACGCCATTCGGTATCCGCCTGATCGAGCCGAATCAGACTTCCAAGAAGCGCAAGAAGGGCGCGCTTTGGCCGACGGCAAGCGACACCAATGCGCAGCTCAGTCTCTTCGATTGAGCCAGCATGTTTTCAACTTGAGAGGTGACATCATGAGTGATGAACGGGATAAGGTTCGTTGCCAGAATTGCGAACTCGTGCAATGGAGTGATCGAGCCAACTGTCGGCGCTGTGGCAACGCTCTGCCTGAGCCGATCGTGAGGATTGTTGAGCGCGTCGTGGAGAGAGTCGTGATCCGGCAGGATCCGCAATGCCTTCAGAAGCTCGAACAGGCTCACAGACTGATTTCCGCAGCGACAGAACGGCTCCAACTACCGGGTGCGGAAGACAAAGCTCCCATCCTCTTCAGCCAGATCTCGGAGGCGGAAGCGTTTCCGACGATGGCTGAGATGGAGCGGGCGATCATCGTGGCCGCCTACGAGAGGTCGAATCGCAAGCCGCTGGAAGCGGCCAGGCTGCTGGGAATTGGCAAGACTACTGTCTATCGCAAGCTCAGAGAGATGGGCGAAGCGGCAGCATGAC
The DNA here is from genome assembly GCA_964569985.1 of uncultured Occallatibacter sp. Taxonomy (GTDB): domain Bacteria; phylum Acidobacteriota; class Terriglobia; order Terriglobales; family Acidobacteriaceae; genus Telmatobacter. The sequence continues at coordinate 4,680 of CAZMWL010000058.1, read as the reverse complement.
GGCAGCAGAGCTATCAATCTCCCCTGACTCTCCGCTCGCACCGCTGGTCTGCAGCATGTACGGGTGATAGCGTACCCATTGGGAGAATGTTCCAAAGAGGCCGTTATGGTCTCAACCAAGGCAAGGAGGAGGGTCGGCTGCGGCTGACCCTTTTCTCTTGTGTGGAGATCACCATGCCGAAGGGGCCATTTCTCCCATCGGACTTCACCGCCACGAAGTTTTCAACGGCTGCGGACAAGGCGGAGTTCGGAAATACTTTTCTGCGCTTTATTGAATCGGAGTGGGCGCCGGCGCTCTTCACAAAGAGCTTCTATAACCGCCTCTCCATGTCCTTCGGGCATATCGCGCATTACAACCGCACGCAATTTTATGAGGAGTGGTTCTCATCCCTTGCGGCCCAGGTGCGGTTCTTGAAGCACACACTGAAATTCCCCTGCTACGGGGATCCGGAATACACGCTTTCCGATCTCGAGAAGGCAATTCAGCGAGAAATCGTCAACCGCAACTACCTTGCGCGGTATGAACTGCACCTGGCGGAAGAGCACCAGGCAAGCGATCTTGCGCTTCTCAGCCAATTGGAAAGCAAGTACAGGGCTCCGGTGAGAGAGCCGGATCAGGAACCCCAGCTTGCTGTTCCGCCAGTGGATCAGACTCCTGTCACGCCTGTTCAGGGCTCGTTGTTCTGATGCCGTCTCGTCGAGTGCGTGTGCACAATTGCAGCGAAAAGGAGATGTCGTCCCTGTTCATGGACGCTTCAGGAATCTGAAGTAGAACGCTGCGAACACCAAGACGATGCCAATATTCACTGTCAGCCGTTCCCAGAATCTGTTCTTGAAGAACATGAGATCTACACCGACTATGACGGCTGCCATCGCCACCACGTAAAGCACGTTAACTACCTGTCTGTGCATTTCAGTCCCTGGTTCAATCGTAAGTCTAATCAGCCACAGGAGCGAATTCTCGGACTCCTAGCGTCGAATCTCCAGCCCGAGCGCTGACCGCCGATCCGGTACTTCTCCATCTTGGCTGATACGCCCGCTCTTCGGTACAAAGCAAAAAATTCGCTCAGTCCGCTTCCGCAATTGGCAAAACATGGACCGAACGCAGGGCTACGTCTCACATCACATTGACCCAAGACACCCTACATCTCACCTACAACTCAAATCCGCCAAGGAGATGATGATTTATGAGCAGCCTGAAAGTGGAAGCCCTGCATCGCGAATTCTTCTACAACGGAGTTCGCATTCCCGATCCCGGTCCGGAACTGACAGTCGAACAGGTCCGCGACCTGCTGACGCCCAACTACCCGGAGATCGCAACCGCGTCGGTATCCGGTCCGGAAGCAACAGGCACGGTTCTTCGCTACAGCTTCAGCCGAGCCATCGGCTCAAAGGGCTGAAGCATGTCTCGAAACGGGATAACGACGGCTGAACTCCTGGAGTTGCTCGCGGCGAAAGCGGCAGCCCCGCCTCCGGAGACCAGCCAGATGCTGGCGAGGCATCTCCAATGCAAAGAATCGCTCCAACTCTCTCATTGTGTGGCCGCGGCAATGGCTCGCTACGCCGCAGCCGACAGCAACCCCCTGGCGGCGCCAACGGAGTTGTTGCCCCCGCTGGGATAAAGACGCTTGCGGCTTCTTTCATCCAGGCGTTGCCGGTTCTCGACGGTGTTCCGACCGCCTATAGCCACGAATTCCACGCCGAGCTGATCTACGATCTTTGTGCGGCCCAAGTGCGGGAGGGGTTGGGAAAGCCCGAAACATGGCAGGAGTGCGGGGAGAACCCCCAGGTCTTCGCCCAACGCGCCATCATGGAGAGCGTTGGGGAAGCGCGATGGAACCTTCTCAAACGGAACGTCGAGTACCACCTCACCGTGAGCGATGTCGCCGAGCGGGATGGTGACGACGCGCTCCTCGAGAATGGCCGGCTTGCCTTGACGATCGAGTGCAGCGGAGCGGGATTCCTGAAGATCGGCCCGGCGCTTGACGTGTTGGAGAAAGAAGCTGAGGGCCTGGGCGCGGCCTTCTATTGGACCTTGACCTATGCGCTCTATCGCGTGATGCGGATCTATAACCACGACGACGCCCTGCAGTACGAAGAGCGCATGAGGGAGTACGCCGAGGAAGACGAAGAGAACCGAAACCAATACGAATTTCCTGAAGTCGAAAAGGCATTGCCGGCCTGCATCCAAAAGACGCTGAAATGCCGATCCAGAGCCTCCGTCGGCGAGACGCGCCGGCTGCTTCATGGGCACAAGAGCGGACCTTGTGGCTCCTGGATCGAGCGCCTTCGAAGGATTGAGCGGCTATCGCGAATATCGATACAGACTGATCCTAACTTCCGTGAAGATGGCGGCTATGACAGTATCCCGCTGCCTTCGCTGGTGGTGGCCTTCAAGGACCATGATGCCATCGTCGCCTGCTTCGATGAGGAAGGCCAATACATGCTGGAGGGAAGCTCGGAGCCGACCTTGGGTGTAATTTTCGCTCCGCAGAAGCCGGAAGAGGTGAAACGCGCTGTGCGCGCGGTAGAGCGGTTCGTTGCGCTCAATTATGAGCTCTTCCAACTAGTAGAGGCTATTCAAGACTGGGAGAAATGCGATGGAGATACAAATCTCAATCGGAGAGAACCAGCGCTTCGAGCTGCGTGAGGCGCTGCTGGTCTACGGAGATCGCCAGCGCAGCTTTGTGACCCGGCACCAGATTGTGCTTCACAAGAATGCTCCGCCTACGCTCGAACCAGCCCAGCCTCTCACCATTGCATTTATCGAATCGCTAGTGCATTCGCTTTATGGCGGCTCGACAGCCGACGTGTTGCCTGAGCATGTTCTCGCCAAAGGCGACAGCATGATCGTGTGGTGGACACCCCGCTGCCGCCGACAGATGTTCTACGGGAACTCGGAAGGGAAGGCTGCGGAACTGAGCGGTCGCACCTTCCCACAGCCCCCTCTGGTGTGGCGCGTCGATGGCGGCGATCTCAAGATTCGGGCGCTGATGGATAACAAGCGGCCAAGCGCAGCGACGAAACTCGCTGTCGCGCCCTTCTGGAATCTCTCAGACGATGGGCGTGTTTGCGTCGGCACAATGCGGCATCCTGATACATCCTCCGTGAAGAGCATCTCCGAATGGGAGCGCGGTTTCTATGAGAGCGCTTTCACTCATGCCAATGTTGGCCGCCTGACTCGCTATGCAGGAGGATTTGAGGGGCTTTGGAGGGGCCTCGATAAACGCAAACTGTTTCCTGTTGAGACCCTGATCCAGTTGCCCCAGACGCTGGCGCAGTTCGTGCGCGGTGAGAGGGGGTAGTATGCGCGTCGAGCACACACTTCCACCAGACCTGATCCGCCAGCGCGCCGTTCGCGTCCTGGTGATCGGTGCAGGTGGCACGGGCAGCGCAATCGTCATGGGACTACCGTATCTCGACCAGGCAATCCGCGTTTGGGGCCATCGATACGGCCTCGAGGTCGTCATGATGGACGCCGACACGGTTTCCGAAACAAACTGTGTCCGGCAACCCTTCTCGACCTCGGACATCGGGCAGAACAAGGCCACTGTGCTCATCAACCGCATTAACCTGTTCTGGGGTACGAGTTGGTCGGCGATCCCGAATCACTTTCATCCAAAGTCTCTGGAGCGCGGTCATGACCGCTGTCCTGATCTTGTGGTCGGTTGCGTCGATACACGCAGCGCGCGAAAAGCCATTCAAGATTCCTTCTCGCGAACTTTGAGCCAGACCCATTATTGGCTCGATCTTGGCAACAATGCGGCCAGTGGACAGTATGTTCTTGGCCAGCCACTCAACGCGCGCAATCGCAGGAAGGCAAACCGGCTGAGAACGATCAGTGAACTCTACCCGGAGATCATTGACGCAGAAGCGGGCGAAGATCCTTTGCCGAGCTGTTCGGCGGTTGAAGCCCTGGATCGCCAGGAACCGTTCATCAACCAGACGCTGGCCGCGAGTGCTCTGGCCATGCTGGCGCAGCTGTTCCGGTATGGAAAGCTGACCCATCACGGCGCTTTCTTCAATGCGAAGACTGGACAGCTGTGCGCGCTCCCCGTCGATCCCGAGCTGTGGTCGAAGACAAGGAAGCGCACAAGGAGAATTCATCAGTCAATTACGTCCAAGTGAGAGTCTTTTTCGGTAGTTAGGCTATGGTAGGAAACGTAGTGGAGAGTGCCGATGAAGATGACCCTCGATCCCGATCTAGCGGTGGAAGCAAAAGCACTCGTCGCCCTGGCCTTCCGTAATGGGCCTATTGAGAATCTGCATGCCGGCAAGCCATGTCCCGCTTGCAGCGGCCAGCCCGGGATCTCCCACATCACCGACGAGGAGATGAAGGGCTTGATGAAGTCCGCGGTTGACGCCCTCTACCGGCTTCTTTGGCTAAGAGAGCACGACAAGCGGTCTTACGACGAAAATCTGGCGCTCGGCCGCCGCTACACGATCGATTGGGACGATCCCGCATTCAAGATGCCCGCGAGCGAATCATCGCCGTTCAAGTGAGGCATATCTCAAGGAGAAAAACTGATGTTCAAAGAGCTTGCACCCTACCTGCGGCAGCGCGCCGTTTTGCTGACTGTTACCCACGTTGAAGAGGATCAGATTCGCGTGAATGTGATCCCGCATAAGCTCAAGGATGGCGAGAACGCTGCGCTCACGACGCCTTTGACTGTGACCGGAA
>CAZMWL010000057.1:0-18977 GCA_964569985.1 uncultured Occallatibacter sp. | reverse complement strand
AGCCGGTGGTGGGGAACCAGCGGGCCGGATAGAGCAGGTAGCTGATGGGTTCCTGAATGGCTGCAAGTTTCAAGCCTTCAATGGGGCCGTCTTCGTTGCCGGTGATGGTGCCGTCGTAAACGAAGGTCCAGTGCGAGGTTTGGCCGGCGACGAAGGGCGTGGCGGGGGTGACGCGAATGGAGCCATCGGCAGTGCGCTCGCCCTCGAGCAGCTTGCCGGTTTCATCGCTGATCTTGGTGACCTTGAGCGCGGGATGAAAGCCGAACGTGACCACGTCGAGATTGGCGGGCGCGGTAAAACTGACCGTGGTGGTGGCCGTAAGGTGGTGCGCCGTCGTATCCAGTTCGGCGTCAATCACATAGCCGGTGATGTTCAACGCCGGGCGATCCCTCTGCGCGGCTGCGGGAACTACCGCCATGCCGGCGCAGGCGAATGCCAGAAGACCCATCGTGAACCGGCTGAGGAGCCGGCCCTTCATTGCATTGAGACCTGCAGCGTGTCGAACCATCGCATTGATTCTCTGTTCGGTCATGGCCTCGCCGTCATTCGTGGGCCGGGAGTACGTCCTTGGGGAAATCCCGGATTGGTTCAAGGTTGCGCGGCTTTCTGAGCCGCCGGATCTGCCGTTTCAATCTCCCGGGCAACGAGGTCCGCCACGGTATCGATAGCGCCCAGGTCTTTATCCCGGCCGGCAGCCGTGCGCACGTGCAACGCCTCGCGGATGGTCCCCAACTCCTTCATCATGGACTCGCGAGCGGGGCCGTCGGATAGCAACTGCCTGAGGTGTTGGACGATATTTGCCGCCGTGAAGTCCTGCTGGATGAGCTCGGGAACCACGCGCTTGCCGGCAATGAGGTTGGCCATGGCCACATGGGGCACCTTTACCAGACGTCTGGCGATAGCATACGTCAGCCGCGAGACGCGGTAGACCACGACGAAGGGATTGCCGATGAGCGCGGCTTCGACGGTGGCGGTTCCGCTGGCTACCACCGAGGCGCGTGCATGGAAAAGCGCGGCCCGCGCGTCTTCGACCAGACGGACAGGGAGCCCACCGCCGTATTTCTCGGCCATGCGCACGACGACTTTGCGCTGGGTCGCGTCGAGCGTGGGTGCAAGAGGAATCAAAAACTCGTAAGTTTCCTCCGGACTGGTGCCGGGCGGCTCGGGCGAATGCAGATCCCAGGCCGCCTCGAGCATCTCTGGCAGATTGGCTTCTATTTCCTTCATGCGGCTGCCGGGCAAGAGGCCGATCCAGATTTTGGCGGGGTTGAGCCTGTTTTCGGCGGCAAATGCCTCGCGGCTGATGGCCGGCGGCGGCAGATCGGCGAGAGGATTGCCGACGAACTCGGCCTCGACGCCGCGCTCGCGGTAGAACGACTCCTCAAACGGGAAGATGACCAGCATGCGCTGGATGAATTCGCGCACTTTGTGGATGCGGCCCTGTTTCCAGGCCCAGAGCTGCGGGCTCACAAAGTAAATGACGGGGACGCCGAGGCGGTGCAACTCTTTGGCGAGGCGGAAATGAATTTCGGGGAAGTCGATGAGCACGGCCACGGTGGGCCGGCGCGCGCGAATGGCCTGCTTGAGCTTGCGGAACTCTGCGTAGATGCGCGGCAGGTGCAGCAAGATTTCCGTGAATCCCATGACCGCCATATCTTCAGAGCGGACGACGATCTCCACTCCGGCGGCAGCCATGCGCAGACCGCCCATGCCAAACAGCTTCGCTGTTTTAGCTTTTGGAGTGAATTTGTGGGACAGGGCCGTCGCCAGCAGCGCCCCGTAGAGCTCGCCGCTGGCTTCGCCTGCCGAGATGAAGATGGTGGGGGTCATGGCTCAAGGAGCTTTCAAGCGCATCTGGTTCCCATCATATCGGCTTGGCGCGCGGCGGGAGGGGGGATTACGCGGGAGTGGGGGGGCGGCCCGCAGCGGGACAGGGTGGGACGCGGCCAGGGCTCACTCCCCGGCTGTATAACGATGTTCCAGCAGCAGATGGGCGGCGCCGAATTTCCATGACACCCTTTGCAATGAGGGGTAGATTGGCTGCATGAGCTTCCCTAAGGCCGACATAAGGCGGGCCTTCGACGAAGACGAATTCTTCCCCGTCTTCCAGCCCCAGGTGGAGTTGCGGACAGGCCAGCTAGTCGGATTCGAGGTGCTGGCGCGTTGGCGGCACAAGAAGCTGGGCGCGGTCGGGCCGGATGACTTTATCCCCGCGTTGGAGCAGTGCGGACTCATCGACGAGTTGACGCGGGTGATGCTCGAGAAGGCCTTCCGTTGCCTGGTTCTGCGCGAGGGGACGTACAACCTGGCGGTGAATGTTTCGCCTCGCCAGCTTCTTGGATTGAATCTCTCGGAACGCTTGCTGGCCGTGGCCGGAGAAGGCTGCTTTCCGATGAACCGGCTGACCATGGAGATTACAGAGAGCGCGCTGGTGGACGATCTGGAGCGCGCGCAGGCGGCGGCCCGCGAGTTGAAGGACCTCCAGTGCAAGCTCTCGCTCGACGACTTTGGGACCGGCTACTCCAGCCTGAAGCACCTGCATGCGCTGCCGTTCGACGAGTTGAAGGTGGACCGGAATTTCGTCAATTCCATGACGGAAAAGCGCGAGAGCCGGAAGATTGTGGCGGCGGTTGTGGGGCTGGGACAGAGCCTGGGACTGAAGACCGTGGCCGAAGGCGTGGAAACCCAGGAGCAGGCCAATATGCTGCTATGGCTGGGCTGCGACCTGGGGCAGGGATGGCTTTTCGGCAAGCCGTGCACGGCCGAGGAGATCCCCAGCGTGGTCACAAATCTGCGCGGCCACTGCGCCTCCGTCGTCATGCCGATCGATCCGGACGGGAATACGATCATGAGCCTGGAGGCGCGGCCGGCGCAGCGGCTGGCGCAGTTGCAGGCGATTTATGACGGCGCGCCGGTGGGCCTTTGCTTTCTGGATCGCAATCTGCGCTACGTGAGCCTGAACAAGCGGCTCTCGGAGATGAACGGCGTTCCCGCCGTGGAGCATCTGGGGAAAACGGTGGCGGAGATCATTCCCAAGCTCTTTCCGGTGGTCGAGCCGTATATTCGGCGGGCCATGCTGGGAGATCCTGTGACCGGCGTGGAGGTAAAGAAGCCCCCGGGCAAGGGCCAGACGGAAGGCCAAACGATTCTGCTGTCGTACCAGCCGGCGCGCGACGAGGCGGGGGAAATCCTCGGGGTTTGCGTGGCGGTGATGGACGTGACGAAGAGCAAGCGCACCGAGGCGGCGCTGCGCGAAACCGAAGATCACTATCGCCACATGATGCAGCTCGGGCCGCATGTGCCGTGGGTTCTGGATGCAAAGGGCAAGGTGATTGACGCGAGCCCGCGCTGGGAAAGCGTCACGGGACAGAGCATGGACGAGGCGATGGGCAACGGATGGCTGAAGATGCTGCATTCCGACGACGTAGAACCCACGCGCGCGGCGATCCGGGCTTTGCTGCGCACGGGACTGCCGATCGACGTCGAGTACCGGGTGCGGACAGCTGGCGGGGATTGGGTGAGGATGCGCTCGCGGGGCGCGCCACGCTTTGGGCCGAATGGATCGATCATTTACGTCTATGGCGTGGTGGAGTTGGTGCATGACGGAATGCCGCTGGCGGACGAGTTGCGCGCGCACGAGACCGCGCTGCATGCGGCGTTGGACACCGTCCCTTTCGGCATCGTTCTGGCCGATGCCAGCGACGGCAGCATTTTTATGATCAATGCGGCCGCGGAAAACTTGTTGGGCGGCGACGTGCGTCCCGGCCAGAAGATTAATGAATATACCAAGCTGCACGTGACCACGCCGGAAGGACGGCTTTTGCAGTTCGATGAGTTTCCGATCGTGCGCGCGACCCTCCATGGGGAGCCGGTCCCGGCCAAGCAGATCGTGTTCCAAAGGTCCGACGGAAAACGGCTTCCTCTTTGCGCGGCGAGCAAGCCAATTTACTCCGACCAGGGCCACCTGATCGGCGGCCTGCTGATTCTGAGGGATGCTGAAACCGAGCCTTCCTGCGCCTTCGAATGGGATATGCAAGCGGCGCGGTAGACCTTGATTCCGCACCATCATCACAAGTGGTAGGCTTTCCTGTGGAATCGCGACAGGAGGAAGCCATGCGGATTTTTTCCTCGCTCTGGATTGCGGGCGTGCTGTTGGTTGCAGGCAGGTTGGGGTTGGCGGCGCAGACCGGGCCGTTGCCGGCACAGACGGCGGCTCCCGCGCATCCAACGAGTGTGCAGCCTGTGGCCGGACAAGTTCAGCTGGCGGACAATCCCGTGGCCGATCCCAAAGCCGTTGTCACCTTCGGCAATGCGCGGTTCACTATCCTCACGCCGCAGTTGATTCGCATGGAGTGGTCGGCTACGGGCAAGTTTGAGGATCACGCGTCGCTGGTGTTCATCGACCGGCGGCTGCCGGTGCCGAAGTACACGACGAGCACTGTGAAACTGGGGGGCGTGCACGTCTTGGAAATCAAGACGGCGGCGCTCTCGTTGCATTACGTAATCACGGATGGCCTGACCGTCGATAAGACTGCATTTGGACCGGACAATCTGAATATCGCAGTGCCGATGGGAGACGGCAACGCGAGCTGGCGTCCGGGGCAGACCGACCACGCCAACTTGCAGGGGACGACGCGCACTTTGGACGGGGCGCGGGGCAGCAAAACCCAACAACCCATCGAGCCGGGGCTGATTTCGCGCGAGGGTTGGGTGGTGGTGGACGACTCCGCGTGGCCGCTGTTTGACTCCACCGATTTCCAATTTGCGAACGGCGAAAAGAGTCCGTGGCCGTGGGCCATGGCGCGGCCGGCGAACGAGGCTCCGGGCAAGTACACCGACTGGTACTTCTTCGGCTACGGCCACGACTACAAGCAAGCACTTAGCGATTTCGTCAAAGTCGCCGGACGTATTCCGCTGCCGCCGCGCTTTGCTTTCGGCGTGTGGTGGTCGCGTTACTGGGCCTACAGCGACCAGGAACTGGACGAACTGGTGCGCGGCTTCCGCGAAAACGATACGCCGCTCGATGTGCTGGTGATCGACATGGATTGGCACCTGAGCCAGGAACAACTGAAAGCCATGGGCGCGAAGGATCAGTCGGGTTACCAGCTGGGCTGGACCGGCTACACGTGGAACAAGATCCTGTTTCCCGATCCCGATGCATTCCTGAAAAATGTTCGCGACGAAGGCCTGAAGACCACGATGAATCTGCATCCCGCTTCGGGCATTCAGCCGTGGGAGGCTGCGTACCCGGCGATGGCGCGGACAATGGGGATTGATCCGGAAACCGGGAAATACGTTCCCTTCGATCCCACGGACAAGACGTGGGCGACGAACTACTTCGATCTGGTACTGCACCCGCTGGAGAAGCAGGGCGTCGATTTCTGGTGGCTCGATTGGCAGCAGCAGCCCTTGATGACAAAAGTGGCGGGCCTGACCAATACCTGGTGGCTGAACTACCTGCACTTTACCGATCAGCAGCGCGAAGGCAAGCGGCCGCTGCTGTTTCATCGCTGGGGCGGGCTGGGCAACCATCGCTACCAGATCGGATTTTCAGGCGACACCATCTCGGTGTGGGAGTCGCTGGCCTTCCAGCCGTGGTTTACGGCCACAGCGGCCAACGTGGGCTACGCCTACTGGAGCCACGACATCGGCGGACATATGCCGGGCGCGGTCGATCCGGAGCTCTACACGCGCTGGGTGCAGTTTGGCGCCTTTTCGCCTATTCTGCGCACGCACACCACCAAGAATCCCGATGCGGAGCGGCGCATCTGGGCGTATCCCGAACCGTATGCGTCGGTGCTGCGGTCGGCGTTTCAGTTGCGCGAGGCGATGGAGCCGTATCTCTACACCGAGGCGCGGCGGACGTACGATACGGGCGTGGCGTTCCTGCGGCCGCTCTATTACGACTGGCCGGAGGACGACGCCGCGTACACGAGCAAAGGCGAGTACCTTTTCGGCGACCAGATGCTGGTGAGCCCCGTGACCGCTGCGACCGACAAGATCTCAGGCCTGGCGACGGAGCAAATCTGGCTGCCCAAAGGCGACTGGATTGAATGGCCGACGGGCAGGCACTTTGCGGGGCCGGTGAACGTGAAGCGGAGCTTTACGATCGCGCAGATTCCGGTGTATGTGAAGGCCGGAGCGATCATCCCCATGCAGTCGCCGATGCTGCATACGAGCGAGAAGCCCGTCGATCCGCTGATTTTGAATGTGTGGCCGCTCGCGCCGGGCTCGAGCTCGAGTTACTCGGTCTATGAGGATTCGGGCGCGTCGGTCGAGTATCAGAAGGGCGTGTTCGCGCGCACGCCGATCAAAGCGGCACAAACGGCTGATCCGTTGCGCGTGGAGATCGGGCCGGTCGAGGGCAGCTATCCCGGCATGTTGAAGACACGCGGCTACGAGTTGCGATTGCCCGCCGATTGGCCGCCGGTTTCTGTGACCGTCAACGGCAAGGCTTTGAAGCCGGTAAAGCCGGGTCAGACGGGTGGATGGACGTTTGAAGGCAATACGCTGACGACGGTGATTTCCGTGCCGGCTGAGAGCACTGCCGCAAAGGTGGTTGTGGAGGTGCGGCGGGCGAAGGGATCGGCGGCGCGGCGTAGCGAACTCGACGGATTTGCCGGCAAAATGACCTTCGTGCGCGGCGCGTACGACGCCATGCAACAGACCGGGCCGGTGGCCGGCCCATCTCTGGCGTTAATCGGTGCCATGCAGAGCGGCGACCGGCTCAGCTACTACCCCGAAAAGATCGACGGCGAGCTTGCGCACTTCCAAGAGGCGCTGAAACAGGCGCAGATGGACCTGGCCGCGCTGGACAAGGAGTTCGAAAAGCGGCTGAGCGATACGTCGCGGCGCATCGGCGGATCGGCGCTGGCTCCGGCCGATGTCGAAAGCGAGAAGCAGAAGCGCCGCGACGCATTGCATCGGGCCGAGGCGCTGCTGGCGGAGGCGGCGAAATAGTTACGCCTTCTCGGCGCGTTGGCGAACGTTGTTGTTGATCATGGCCCAGCCGCCTTTCATTCCCTTCTTGGTTTCCTCGGGAATGTTTCCAAAACCTGCGTGGTAGAACTTGATGAGCGTTTCGCCGTCCTGCTCGCTGAGGCGGTATTGCACGTTGTTGGCGACGGGGTAGGACATCATGAGCGGCCCCGAAAACTCCAGCAGCGTGGGGCGCTTGATGGCCTGCACGGTGGCCCAGCAGTGGCCGTTATTGTCTCCCAGGTCGCGGAACCAGCGGCCGCCGGGCCAGGCCTCAAGCTTGAACGGCATCGGCGTGCCGTCATCCTTTTCAAAACTGGAGCCGAGTTGCTCGATCAATGCGTCGAAGGTGACTTCGAGCGAGGCTTTGACGCGGATCTCCTGCTCGATTTTGAAGGTGAGAGATTCGAGATCGGGTGCGGTGAGAGTGGTCATAGATCCTCCTTGGGGATTTTGGGGTTTGGTAAGTCCGGCTGCTCGGAAGTGGGGACGGAGCTGGCTTGCGATTCGGCGCGCTCTTTCACGCGTTGCAACTGGTGACGCCAGAAACGCTCGAAAGTCTCGGTCCACTCGTGCATGGGCTTGATCGCCTCAGCGTTGGTGCGGTAAAGGCGATGGCGGCCGTTGCGGCGCACGCGCACCAGCCCGACCTCGCGCAAAACGCCGAGGTGCTTCGAGACCGACGGCTGATCGAGGCCCACGGCCACTACGATCTCTCCCACTTGGCGCTCGTCCCCGGCCAGGAAGGTGAGGATTTGGCGGCGGCGGGGCTCGGCGACGGCGTTGAAGGGATCGGACGTGGTTGCTGCTCTTGCCATGATCGAAACATTACATGCCTATATGGGAATATGTCAAGAGATTTCTTTTTCTACTTTTTGGGGCGGGCTCGCGGGCGCTCAACCAATCCATGCATTGATTGATGCATTGGTTGAAACGGATTGCCGAGGGGTGGGGGCCGGTGTATGCTCCCCGGCATGAAGAATTCGGTGCTTTTGCCTCTTATTGCCTTGGCGCTTGGCGCGGCGGCTTTCCTGGCCCACGCGAAGGCGCCCGCCGCAAATTCGCAGCCGAAGGAGGCTGCACAGCCCATGAAAACCTGGTTGATCCGCATCATTCCGCCGCGGCCGACCTTTGCCGAGGACGCCACGCAGGCCGAGCAGGCGCTGATGGAGCAGCACTTGGCTTACTGGAAGGACCTGAGCGACGAGGGCCTGTGGCTGTTTGGCGGGCCGGTGCTCGATCCCAGGGGTGTGTACGGCGTCCTGGCGGTGCGCGCGGCAACGGAAGACGAGGCGCGTGCGTTGGGGAATGGCGATCCCGCCGTGAAGGCTGGGGTGATCAAGATTGACGTGGCGGAGATGCGGGTGGTGTTTATGCCGGTACATCCTTCGGCAACTCGATGGCAATGAACGACTTGAGTCAATTGGTCTTTCGCCCGCCAAGGCGGGCTTACCGCACAGAATTCTATTCTGGAACCCCCAGGCTTGCGCCTGGGGCTACCATCTGTCGCCCGCTACGCGGGCTCGCGCAAGACACGATCGGCTATAGTTTTCGGCAAGGGCTTCCTCTGCCAGGAAAGGAATTTTGCGCATGACTTTGGATCGTAGGGCGTTTTTGAACGCGTGCCGTTTCGCGGGAATTGCTTCGCCGCTGCTGCCGGGGATTTTGTTGACGCTGGCTGCGCAGGCGCAGGTGATGAGTCCCGATGCGGGCGCCAGCGCTGAGGTGAAACCGGCGGCGCTGCCGAAGATTACGGACGAGATGCTGGACCGGGCGGCGGAGCTGGCGGGGGTGGGGCCGTTCACGGCCGAGCAGAAGAAGATGATGCTCGACGGGCTGAACGACCAGCGCGATGGATATGCGCAGATTCGCGCGCTGACGCTGACCAACGATGTGCCGCCGGCGTATGTGTTTCATCCGGGACCGGCAGTGGCAACCATCTGTGATCCGAACTGCGAGACGCTGCCGCGCCGCGAAGGGGAAGAGAGGATTACGATTACCGACGATGGCGGGTACGGACATCGGCCGGTTCCGGCAAATATCGAAGACATGGCCTTCTGGTCTGTGCTCGAACTCGGTAAGGCTTTAGGCTTCGGCAAGGTCAAATCTGTTGATCTGACCAAGATGTACATTGATCGCCTCAAGCGCTACGACGCGAAGCTGCATTTCGTCATCACGCTCACCGAGGAGCGAGCCATTGCGCAAGCAAAGAAAGCCGATGAGGAGATTGCCGCGGGAAAGTATCGCGGGCCGCTGCATGGGATTCCGTGGGGCGCGAAGGATTTGCTTGCAGTCAAGGGCTATCCGACGACTTGGGGCGCGGGAGGGTTCGAGCATCAGTCGTTCGACGAAGATGCAACGGTTGTGAAGCGGCTGGATGAGGCCGGTGCGGTTCTGATTGCCAAATTCTCGCTGGGCGCGCTGGCCATGGGCGACAAGTGGTTTGGCGGGCGGACGCGCAATCCGTGGAATCCGGCGCAGGGGTCGAGCGGATCGTCGGCCGGGTCGGCGAGCGCAGTGGCCGCGGGCTGCGTAGGGTTCGCGCTGGGCTCGGAGACGCTAGGATCGATCTCTTCACCTTCAACGCGTTGCGGCTGCTCCGGCCTGCGGCCGAGCTTTGGCCTGGTGCCGCGCACCGGCGCGATGGCGCTGAGCTGGACGATGGATAAACTGGGGCCGATCTGCCGTTCGGTGGAGGATTGCGCGCTGGTGCTGGGGGCAATCGCCGGGCCGGACGGCAAGGATCTGTCGGCAGCGACGGCGAGCTTCGACTGGAATCCGGGGTTGGACTGGAAGCAGCTGCGGATCGGCTACCTGAAAAGTGAATTCGATCCGCTGCCGGCATTGAAGCTGAAGGAAGCGACACCGGACGAATCCGCCGAAGACAAGAAAAAGCGCGAGGACGCGAATGCCGAGATGCAAGCCGGGCGGGCGCGGCGCGAGTACGACCGGCGCTACGAGCAGGCGGCGCTCGAAAAGCTGCACGGGATGGGAGTCAATCTAATTCCTGTTGAACTGCCAAAATTGCCGTGGGATGCGATGGTTCCGCTGCTGACGGCTGAGGCGGCGGCGGCCTTCGACGACCTGACGATGACGGGACGCGACAAACTGCTGACCGAGCAGGGACCGGAGGATTGGCCAAACGATTTCCGCGTGGCGCGTTTCTATCCGGCGGTCGAGTACATCCAGGCCAACCGGGCGCGCACGCTCGCGGTGCGGGGGTTGGCGAAGCTCTTCGAGCAGGTTGACGTGATTATGACGCCCTCGACCGATGCGCAGTTGATCGCGACCAATTTGACAGGGAATCCCGCAGTGATTGTGCCCAACGGCCTGCGCGGAGACGACGCGCCCCAGCCGCCGCTGATCGACGACGGCGATCACGACGACATCGGCGGGCCGGGCACGCCGGTATCGCTCACGTTTCTGGGCGGCTTATATCGGGACGCGACAGTGGCGGCGTTTGCGCGCGCGTATCAGCAGGCGACGGGGCTCGAAAAGCTGCATCCGAAGTTGGACTAACAACTGCCTCCGCGGTCTCCCACCCTTTTCGCAAAAAGCGCGAAAAGGATGGGGCACGGCAACTCTCAACGAGATGCTTACTTCGGCTGCGGCTGGGCCGGCGCAGTTGCCGGAGCGGGCGCTGACGGTGGCACGGGAGCCGTGGGCTGCGCAGGCTTTGTGGATTGCGCGGGCATCGAGGCAGGCGTTGCAGGCTTAGCAGGAGCCGTGGCCGCGGGCGCCGCAGGAGTTGCGGGTTGGGTTGGCGCAGCATTCGGCTGCACACCTGCGCCGGGGTGCGGCGGGACCGGAGCCGGATGAGGCGGCATTCCGGGACGCGTCGGCTGAGCTGGCGGCTCCAGCATTTCCACCAGCTCGATATCGAAGATCAGGTCGGCCTTCGGCGGAATCCCGGGGTGCTTTGGGTCCGCGCTCGGGTGTCCCAGCTCTCCGTAGGCCATCTGGTAAGGGATGAACAGCCGCCGTTTGCCGCCGACATGCATCCCCTCGAAGCCCAGATCCCATCCGGGGATCATGCCCGGCCGGCCCTGCAAGAACAAAATCGGCTGCCCAGCCTCCATCTTCGGCTTGCCGTCATCTCCCCTCACCGGTTTGAGCGAGCTGTCATAGACGGGCTCTGCCGGATGGTCATTGGACGAATCGAACTTGAGGCCATCGGCCGCCAGCCAGCCCGTGTACCTGACCCGGTAGATCTTATGCGGCTCTGCGATGGGCCCGGGGCCGACCTTGATCTCTTCATAGCGCAGTGAGAACGGCACCTTGACCGGCCCATGAGCCACCACGGGCACGCCGGGCGGCAGCTTGATCCACGCCGGGGGCGCACTCGCGGTTGTGGAGGGTTTTTTGGCGGACGCGGTACCGGCCGGAGTCGAGCTCTTGGGAGCCGGCGTTGCGGAGGTCGATGGCTTCGAGGGGGTTTGGGCACTTGCGGCGAGTGTTGCTGCCGCGACGATGATGGCTAGGACAAATCGATTCATGACGGGTCCACTTCCTGGATAGATTCCAAAAGGGAGTGTATCAAGCCGGAGCGACCAACGCGAAGGGCGCGCAGCGGTGATTCAGGGTCTGGTGACGCTAGCCAGCCAGCATGCCGGCAAGCAGCGCGGTGCGGGGCGCGAGATGTTCGATGAGGACCGATTCGTGCCGCGCATGAGCGCCTTCACCCACCGCGCCCATGCCGTCGAGCGTGGGAATGCCCAGCGCCGCAGTGAAATTCCCATCGGATCCGCCGCCGGTTGAGGCTTCGCTTAGTTCGAAGCCGAGTTCGCGGGCGAGCCCGTATGCCTGGCGGAAGAGCCGCACGGTGCCGCGGCTGCGCTCCATGGGCGGACGGTTGATGCCGCCCGTAACGATGAGCGTGCAGCGCGGATCGGCGGGCCGCAGCGCGGCAAATTTGCGCGCGATGCTCGGCCCATCGGCCAGGCGCGGAATGCGCACGTCAATATCGGCCTGCGCATGCGCGGGAACCACGTTGCTTTTGGTGCCGCCGGCGGCCACGCCCACGCTTACAGTGAACCCGCGCTTGAGATCGGTCCAGCCGCTGACGGTTGCGATGACGTGGGCCAGCTCAAGGAGAGCGTTGGCGCCTTTCTCGAAGTCGACCCCGGCGTGTGCGGCGACGCCTTTGACCAAGACATGCCAGTCGCCGACGCCCTTGCGTGCGGTTTTGTAGGCCAGCCCCTGCGCGGGCTCGAGCACGTTGACGGAAGAGCACTGCCGTGCGAGATTCTCCGTGATGGGCCGCGAAACGGGGCTGCCGATCTCCTCGTCGCTGTTCAGAAGGACGATGATTTCGCGGCGCAGCAGGCGAGCTTCCATGAGCAGTTCGATGGCAGTCGAGGCCATGGCCACGCCGGCTTTCATATCGAGGGTTCCGGGCCCCCAGAGGCGGCCGCCGCGCGCGCGGCAAGGCATGGATTGGAGTGTGCCGAGCGGCCAAACCGTATCGAGATGGCCGAGAAGGAGGATGGGCCTGTCGTCAGCGCGGGCGGATTTCCGCGGACCGAAGCGCACTTCGAGAACGTTGCCATGAGCCCGTTGCCGATGCAGCTTGATGCGCCCGCCGAGCTGCTTGAAGTGCGCGGCGGCAAGGGCAACGCAGGCGTCGACCGCGGATTTCGATTCGGTGGGCGACTCGGCCAGAACGAGCTTGCGGGTGAAATCGAGGAGCGAGCGCTCTTTGCGGCGCGCCCCGGCCAACAAGGCGCGCATGGGAAATTCGGTCTCGGCGGTGGTTCGCAATCGTGCTCCTTGACTCCCCGATGGCAGAGTGCAACCAGCGGGGAGGCTTTCTGATTCTACGCCACTTACGGCGGTATCATGCGCATGTCACGGAGGACGGTGGGAGAGTCCCCACATGTGCATAGTGTGGCAAATTTGCCACACGACAGGATTTGCCAGTGCCGTCTAATCTAAACACTGCACAGGTTTTTCCTGCATTTGGGGGTTCGTGTTTGGCTCAACTGGCGCACCTGGAACAGACGATCGCGGCACCGCTTGAATTCTCGGGAGTCGGGCTGCATTCCGGGGCTCCCGTGACGATGCGGCTGTTGCCTGCCGCGGCCGGATCGGGCATTGTTTTCCGGCGCACCGACCTCGACAACTTCGAGATTCCCGCCACCGGGCGCAATGTGGCAAAGGTGAGCTACGCCACGAGCTTGATGCGCCAGGGCGTGCTGATCCAAACCACCGAACATCTGCTCTCGGCGTTTATCGGCATGGGCGTCGACAACGTGATTGTGGAGATCGACAACCTCGAGTTGCCCATTCTGGACGGGAGCGCTCAGCCCTATGTGGAGGCGTTCCAGCGCGTGGGGATTCGCGAGCAGCGGCGCAGGCGCGAGACGTTGCGCATTCTGCATCCGGTGGAAGTGCGCGAGGGCGACAAGTTCATCGGCGTGTATCCGGGCAGCGGCTACCGGGTTTCGTACACCATCGATTTTCCCGCGCCCATCGGCCAGCAGAAGACGTGCGTGGACTTGGCGGCGGAGATGTACGGATCGACGATTGCTCCGGCGCGCACGTTTGGCTACAAGGCCGACGAGAGCAGGCTGCGCGATATGGGGCTGATCCGCGGCGCGGGCCCGGACAATGCGATCATCCTGGGCGAAAACGGCCCGGAAAATGGCCCGCTGCGCTTTCCCGACGAATACGTGCGGCACAAGGTGCTGGACCTGATCGGCGACCTGGCACTGGCCGGACGCCGGCTCGAGGGCCACGTGGTGGCGATGCGCGCCGGCCACGCCATGCACACCGCGCTGGTGGCGCGGCTGATCAAAGACCGCTCGGCATGGGAGCTGGCGCATGTGCCGGTAGCGCCGCCGGAAGCGAGTGACGCGCAGCCGGAAGAAGATTCCGGCGTGGCGCAAGCGGCGCTGGCGGGCGCGTAAACAGGGTCCTTTCCCCGAACGCTAAACTCTGAATTCCGCATCGTAGGAGTTCCCGATGCCCACTCCCGTCAACCGCCGCACCGTCGATCTTTCCGCGTACCCTGACCTTGCCGTCGTCTATCTCGGCATGCGCGTCAACCGCATCACGGGCGTCAAGACCGTCTTTGGATTCGGCCCTAAAATCGCCGACTCCGTCGCGGCTCAGCCGGACGGCCTGCTCCGCCACGAAAACTTCTTCTTTTCGCTCTTCCCCATGCACGTGGGCATGCGTCAGTACTGGCGCGACATGGCGTCCCTCCTCGCCTGGACCCGCTCCGAGCCGCACCGCCTGTGGTGGAAGAACTTTTTGCGCGATTCCGGAGGGACCGGCTTTTGGCACGAAACCTACACCATCCGCGGCGGCATGGAAGCTATCTATGACGACGTCGCCCCGAAGATCGGCTTCATGAGCTTCGCGCCCATCGTTCCCGCCCGCGGATCCATGTTCACCGCTTCGCACCGCTCTGCCCGCGCTGATAACCCCGAACCGGTGATTCCCGAGTCTGAGCTTTACGAAAAATAGCGACGATTCTCCGCGCTTGGCCCCTCAGTCGGGAATCCTTTCAATCGCCATCGCCGTGGCTTCGCCGCCGCCGATGCAGAGCGAGGCGATGCCGCGGCGGAGACCGTATTTCTCAAGCGCGCCCAGCAGCGTGACGAGGATGCGCGCTCCGGAGGCGCCGATGGGATGGCCAAGTGCGCATGCGCCGCCGTGCACGTTGACCTTCTCGTGCGGCAGTCCGAGATCGCGCATCGCCGCCATCACGACCACGGCAAAGGCCTCGTTGATCTCGAACAAATCGACGTCTGCAAGAGACCAGCCGGTGCGTTCGGCGAGCAATCGCATGGCGCCGATGGGCGCAGTGGGATAGAGTGCGGGCTGGTTGGCGTAGCTCGAGTGCGCGACGATCGCGGCCAGCGGCTTGAGGCCGCGCTGTTCAGCTTCAGACCGGCGCATCAGGACCAGCGCGGCAGCGCCGTCCGAAATGGCGCTTGAATTGGCCGCCGTCACCGTGCCGCCTTCGCGGAATGCCGGCTTGAGGTGAGGAATTTTGTCGGGCGTAGCCTTGAGCGGGAGCTCGTCGTGCGCGATTTGGCGCTCGGTTTTGCCGGCTCTAACAGTGAGCGGGATAATTTCAGACGCAAAAGCGCCCTCGGCGCTGGCTTTTTGCGCGCGAGTGAGGGAGGCGAGGGCGAATGCGTCCTGCTCTTCGCGGGTGAAGGCGTAGCTTTGCGCGCAATCCTCGGCGAAGGTGCCCATCAGGCGGCCTTTGTCATAGGCGTCTTCCAGGCCGTCGAGAAACATGTGGTCGAGAATGCGGCCGTGGCCCATACGATAGCCGGAACGCGCGCGGTCGAGAAGATAAGGCGCGTTGCTCATGCTCTCCATGCCGCCGGCGACCACGATGCTGGCGCTGCCGGCAAGCAAAAGATCGTGCGCGAGCAGGCCGGCCTTCATGCCCGAGCCGCACATCTTGTTCACGGTGGTTGCGCCGGCGGAAACGGGCAAACCCGCGCCCAGAGCGGCTTGCCGCGCGGGGGCCTGACCCTGCCCCGCGGTAAGCACGCAGCCGAAGAGGACTTCGTCAACGGCGTCGGCAGGGATTGCCGCACGTTCGACGGCAGCGCGGATGGCGGCAGCGCCAAGCTCTGGAGCAGCGAGACCGCTCAAATCGCCCTGGAAAGCGCCGATGGGTGTGCGCGCGGCACCTACGATGACGATGGGATCGAGTTTGGGCATCGCGTCTCCTTCGGTCACCGCGGCGCCATGCGCAGCGCGCCGTCCAGGCGGATGGTTTCGCCGTTGAGCATGACGTTCTCGACGATGTGGCGGACGAGCGCGGCAAACTCCGCGGGACGGCCGAGGCGCGGCGGGAAAGGCACGCTCTTGGCGAGCCCTTCCTGGACCTCCTGAGGAAATGCAGCCATCATGGGCGTCTCGAAGATGCCCGGAGCGATGGTGACGACGCGAATACCGGAGCGCGCCAACTCGCGCGCAATGGGCAGGGTGAGCGCGGCGACGCCACCTTTTGAGGCCGCGTAGGCCGCCTGGCCGATCTGGCCATCGAACGCCGCAATTGAGGCGGTGTTGACGATAACGCCGCGCTCGCCGTCTTCGCCAGGCGCTTCTCTGGCGATGGCCGCCGCGGCGAGGCGGATCATGTTGAAGGTGCCGACGAGGTTGATGTTGATGGTTTTTGAAAAGGAATCGAGGCGATGGGGACCTTCGCGGCCCACGACTTTTTCAGATGGCGCGACGCCGGCGCAATTCACCAGTCCATGCAGATGGCCGAAGGCCCGGAGCGTGAGGTCGATCGCGGCCTGGGCGTCGTTTTCGCTGGTGACATCGGTGAGTGCGAAGCGAGCCGCGCTGCCGAGTTCGGCGGCGAGCTTTTCGCCCGCGGTGCGATCGAGGTCGGCGATGACGACGGAGCCGCCCTCGGCAGCGAGAAGCCGCGCCGTGGCCGCACCCAGTCCCGATGCGCCGCCGGTGACGAGAAAGACGTGATTGCCGATTTGCATGGGAAGCCGTGCGCCTCTTGAGCCTGCCGGTGGGCCCGCTCAAGAACGCAGCATATCATTTTGCATGATGGTGTGTGACGGGGTGGCAGGAGGGGAATAACCGTGGGTGCTGAAGCGGCGGGCGCGCCTGTGACGCAACTGAGTGAAGACGAGAGGCTGTTCGTGGATGCGGTGCGCGGGTTTGCCCGCGACGAAGTAGCTCCGCTGGTCCGCCGGATGGATGAAGAGCAACACATGGATACGGCGCTGATCGAGAAGATGTTTGCGCTGGGGCTGATGGGAATTGAGATTCCCGAGGAATGCGGCGGCAGCGGCGGATCGTTCTTCGACTCTGTTCTTGCCGTCGAGTTGCTGTCGGCGGTCGATCCTGCAGTCGCGCTGCTGGTGGATGTGCAGAACACGCTGGTGGCGAGCGCGATCATGAAATGGGCGACCGAGGGACAGAAGCGGGTCTATCTGCCACGGCTGGCGGCGGACACCGTGGGCGCGTACGCGCTGAGCGAGGCGGCATCGGGCTCGGATGCGTTTGCTTTGCAGACTCGTGCCGAGAAACGCGGCAGCGACTATGTGCTCAACGGGCACAAGCTCTGGATCTCGAATGCCAAAGAGGCGGGACTGTTCATCGTGTTTGCCACTGTGGATCCGAGCGCGGGGTACAAGGGGATCACGGCGTTCCTAATCGAGAACGACACCGCGGGATTCACCGTGGGCCGCAAAGAGGACAAGCTGGGCATTCGCGCGTCGAGCACCTGCGAGCTTGTTTTGGAGGACTGCGTAGTGCCGGTAACGCAGGTCCTCGGCGCGGTGGGTCAGGGATACAAGGTCGCCATGGAGACGCTGAACGAGGGGCGCATCGGGATTGGCGCGCAGATGCTCGGCCTCGCCGAAGGCGCGTGGGGCCACGCGGTCAAACATGCAAAAGCCCGCAAGCAGTTTGGCAAGGCGCTGGTGGAGTTCCAGGCCATGCAGTTCCAGCTTGCGGAGATGGCGACCGGCATTGAAGCGGCAAAGTTGCTGGTCTACAACGCAGCGCGGTTGAAAGACGCAAAGCGCGAATTTCGCAAAGAAGCGGCGATGGCGAAGTACTTTGCGTCGCACACGGCCGAGCGCGTGGCGAGCCTGGCCGTCGAGGTGCTGGGCGGGTCGGGGTTCGTAAAAGACTCACCCGTAGAAAAGCTCTACCGTGACGCCAAGATCGGCACCATTTACGAAGGAACGTCGTTTATGCAGTTGGCGGCGATTGCGAAGAGCGTGCTGTGAGGGCCATACTTGTGACGCACTTAGAGAAGGACATGGACGCAAGCATTCTCAAGAAAATAGATGACGGGTTCGCTGATTTCCAGTCGTTCGTTGTATCCAGACTGAATCCGTCGTTGGTTAAGGATGAGGAGGCAGGCAGGTTCCTTTACGTCACATTGTCGTTGTGCCAAGTAGCGGAAGAGAACTTCACAATGCTACGTCGTGCGTATGAGCAACATGACGATGCGAAGATGGCTTGGGGATGCAGAAATCTGCTTGAAATTCTTGTGTTCACTCGCTTCGCGCTCAAGTGTAAAGAGAACGCGGAGGAATTCGCGGCGGACCGCCTGATCGATGCTCTTGAGATCGCGACTACGTTAAGGAAGCTGGAGCTGCATTTTGACCCGAAAAGTCCCGGCACGGAATTGAATGCCTCGATTGACGAATGCCGGAGGCAGATGCAACAGGAGAGTGTCGCCCGAAGGAAGTTCCTCTAAGTGAAAGATCTCGCCCAACAGGCCAAAATGCTTTCCGAGTATGAACTCATGAATAAGGTGTGCTCGAAGTTCGTTCATCCAACTGCCTGGTCGATTTTCACATCGGATAGCCGTCCCGCTCGGATGCCAATGGCCCGAGATCTCTTTCTGTTATATGGGGCAGAGTATCTATTCGGGGTCTTCGCAGAAATAGCACCCCACGTTGGAAGGCACGGCCTTCGCCACAAGGCCTAGAGGCGTAAACCGGGAACCACTTGCCCCTACGTCTTGTCGCCCATTGCTCAGGGACATTTCTGGGATTTGGTCCTCGAGGCCGACCGATTGTGCGCCGTCAACTCCTATCCCTTCAACAACTTATCGATCGTCTCAATATCGACCAGCCCGTTGCACCCATACAGCACCGGAAGCACCTTGGCTGCGGGATACTTGCGGCGCAGCTCCGCGACTTTATCGGTGCCGGCGCGGTAGGCGGGGAGATACATGCGGCCCAGCAGCGGGTGCCGTCCCCATGCGCCGGAGAGCTTGCCGGCGCGCTCTTCGGTGACGAGAAAATCGCGGCGCAGCGTGGCGGCGACTTCCTGCTGCTCGCGGCCTTCGCCCCAGGTCATCCACGAAGACTGGTTCTTGGCGTCGTCCTGTAACAAAGCCAAAAGCACGCCGATCTGGAGATCCTCGTCGGGGAGCTGATCGACTTCCGTCACGCCGTGCGCGACGAGAATGGCGTTGTTGGCGATGCCTTCAAAGAGCGTGGCGGCGCGGGTGTTCATGGTGAGCACCGTGGCTTCAAAGCCGG
>CAZMWL010000056.1:0-19201 GCA_964569985.1 uncultured Occallatibacter sp. | reverse complement strand
CGCCATCCTTCATCGGCTTGATGGCCACAATGTTGCCGGGCGTGCGTCCCAGCATTTCCTTGGCCTCTTTGCCCACGGCTTCCACTTCACCGGTGTTTTTGTTGATGGCGACAATCGACGGTTCATTGACGACGATGCCCTTGCCCGCCGCGTAGACAAGAGTATTTGCCGTGCCTAAATCGATAGCGAGGTCGCTCGAAAACATACTGAAAAGCGAGCGAAACCCGTGGGAACGCGATGAGCGCGAAGGATATCCGTTTGAAGACATGGAAGTGCTGAATCTACCTCGAAAAAGCTGGAAATGGAATCTGCCTCAATGCCTATTGTACGGCCAGTCGAACCAAGCCGCGAAACCCGCCCGAAAACAGGGGAAAAGGGGTACCGCGGCTTCCCGTGCCACCCATTCTGGCGCACCGTTGAACGCCCCGCTTGCTGACCCCTTTATGAGATAGTCCCTGAAATTCGCAGCTTTCCATGGCCCTCCCTTCCTATGCCTACACTTTCGGCCATTGAGATCCGCGTAAGGGACGCCCTGGCAGCCGCGCCGTAGGCGCAGTGTTTGTTAGCCCCGCGCTTTAGCGTGGGGAAAGTGGTTTCACAAATGTCCTCGGAGTCCCGTAGGGAGGGCGCCAGAACATTTCATTTGCAGTATCCATTAGCCGGAAACCCAACCACGGGGTTATGCTGTCTTGCGGATTGCAACGGGTTCGGGTCGGCGTGCGGCCGACAGCTTTGCGACCCACAATTCACGAGGCTTCTTATGACCTATCCCACCTACCACAACCTCATCGGCGGCCAATGGGTCGCTGCGGCGACCGGCAAAACCATGCTGAACCTCAACCCCGCCGACCAATCCGACGTCATCGGCGCCTTCCCCTCTTCCCATTCTGAAGATGTGGCCGCCGCCGTAGCTGCTGCCAAACAGGCCTTCACGACCTGGCGCCTGGTTCCCGCGCCCAAGCGGGCGGAGATCCTGCTTCGTGCCCGCGAAATCCTCGTCCAAAACAAAGAAAAGTACGCACGCGATATGACCCGCGAAATGGGCAAGGTGCTGGCCGAAACGCGCGGCGACGTGCAGGAAGCCATTGACGAAGCCTTTTACGTGGCAGGCGAAGGCAGGCGTCTCTTCGGCGTCACCACTCCCAGCGAGCTGCCTTGCAAATTCGCCATGAGCGTGCGCATGCCCGTCGGCGTTGTCGGCCTCATCACGCCCTGGAATTTTCCCATGGCCATCCCCAGTTGGAAACTCTTCCCCGCGCTCGTCGCTGGCAACACCTGCGTCATCAAGCCCGCCACCGACACGCCGCTCTCCACCTACAACCTCGTCCAGGCGCTGGTAGATGCCGGCCTTCCGCCGGGCGTGGTCAATATCGTTTGCGGCACCGGTTCGGCTGCCGGCGCGGCGCTGGTCGAGCACCCCGACGTCCGCGCCATCAGCTTCACCGGGTCAAGCGCGGTCGGTTCTCTCATCGCGCAGCGCGCCAGCGTCACCTTCAAGCAGGTCTCGCTCGAAATGGGCGGCAAAAACGCGCAAATCGTCCTCGACGACGCCAACCTCGATCTCGCTCTCGACGGCGCGTTGTGGGGCGCATTCGGCACCACCGGCCAGCGCTGCACCGCCACCAGCCGCATCCTTCTGCAAAAAGGAATTGCCGCCGAGTTCACCGAAAAATTCGTTGCCCGTGCCACGAAACTGAAGATTGGCAACGGTCTCGATGAATCTGTCGAAGTCGGTCCGCAGGTGAACGCCGGTCAAATCGAGACCTCGGCGCGCTACGTGGAGATCGCGCTCGCCGAAGGCGCGAAGTTGCTTTGTGGCGGCCACCCGCTGACGAGCGGCGCGTACGCGCACGGCAACTTCTTTGAGCCCACGGTCTTCGCCGGCGTCACGCCGCAAATGCGCATCGCGCGCGAGGAAGTCTTCGGTCCCGTGGTTGCGCTCATGGAGTTTTCGACATTCGAAGAGGCGGTCTCGATCGCCAACTCCATCGACTACGGACTGTCAACATCGCTCTACACGCGCAACGTCAATCGCGCGTTCGCAGCCATGCGCGATCTCGAAGCCGGCATCACGTACATCAACGCGCCCACCATCGGCGCTGAGGTGCATCTGCCCTTCGGCGGCGTCAAGCACACCGGCAACGGCCACCGCGAAGGCCTCGGCGCGCTCGACTTCTTCACCACCTGGAAAGCCGTCTACGTCGATTACTCCGACAAGCTCCAGCGCGCGCAGATCGACAATGCGGAGTGAACAGCGTTATTTGCAGTGCTTGCAGTGCGGATCAAATCTGTGCCCCTTGCAGTTGGTATAGCGATTGCATGGGACTTCGATCCAAGATTGCTCGATCAGTCGTTTAAGACTTGACCGTCCGGGCGACGCGCCGCCGCGAATCTGATCAAGAATGAACTTCAGGCGGTCGACGAGAAGTTGGCTACATTCCAATGCGTTAAACGACTTCACCGACTGGGCATACTTGTAGAATCCATCAAAGCCGCAGCCAAGGTGGTGCAATTTGTCGCGAAAGAGTTCTTTGTCCAACTCTCTTTCCTCGTACTCGTCCAGAACGGAGAGCGCTTCACGGTATGGCATAATGCCCCCAACTATTTGACGTTGCGCTACAATTCTGTCATGAGTCCGAATGCGCAAAGACTCCTCGATGAGGCCCGGCAACTCCCTCCAGACGAAAGAGAGTGGCTGGCGGAATCCCTTCTGATCGACGAGGAGGGCGTTTCTGCCGCTGAAGTGGAATCGGCCTGGGACGCCGAGATCAAGCGTCGCCTCGATGAAATCGATTCGGGTGCGGTTGAGATGATTCCCGGAGACGAAGTTATGGCAAGGATGCTCGATCGGCTTTCGCCGGAAGCGCGCGCACGATTGAAGAAGTGAAACCGCTCACCTACCATCCCTCCGCCCAATCCGAGGTAGATTCAGCGCATGATCGGTATCTTCGCCACAGTATTCAGGCCGGCGATGGTTTTTACGAGGAGTTGCTTCCTGCCCTTGATCGCATTCAGGATCATCCCAATCTATGTTCGCGTTTCCTGTTTGGAACCCAGCGCCTCGTGCTCTCCCGTTATCCATACTCGGTCGTCTTCCGCGAACGTCTCCACGGCATTCAAATCATCGCCGTCGCCCATGCCAAGCGCCGGCCAGGCTATTGGACCAAAAGGCTGAAACAATAAAAGGGAAATCAATGGAAACCGCCTACATTCCCGATCCCACTCGCTACGACCACGCCAACTTTCGCCGCTGCGGCAACTCCGGCCTTGTGCTGCCGGCCATCACCCTTGGCCTGTGGCAAAACTTCGGCGGCGCCGATGTTTTCGAAACCGGCCGCGCCATGATCCGTCGCGCCTTCGATCGCGGCGTCACGCACTTCGATCTGGCCAACAACTACGGCCCTCCCTACGGCTCGGCCGAAGAGAACTTCGGTACGATTCTGCGCAAGGACTTTGGTGTCCGCAAGGATTCCCGCGGACTGCGCAACGAACTCGTCATTTCGACAAAAGCCGGCTGGGACATGTGGCCCGGCCCCTACGGCATCGGCGCTTCGCGCAAATATCTGCTTGCCTCGCTCGACGACAGTCTCAAGCGCATGGGCCTCGACTACGTCGACATCTTTTACGCGCACCGTCCGTGGAAGGATTGCCCGCTCGAAGAAACCATGGGCGCGCTTGTCACCGCCGTGCATCAGGGCAAGGCGCTTTATGTCGGCATTTCTTCCTATAATCCCGACCGCACGCGCCAGGCCGCGAAGATTCTCAAGAGCATGGGTGTCCCGCTGCTCATTCACCAGCCGTCCTACTCCATGCTCAATCGCTGGATTGAGAAAGGCCTGCTTGCCACGCTCGAAGAACTCGGTGTTGGCTGCATCGCCTTCTCGCCGCTCGCGCAAGGCCTTCTCACCGGCAAGTATTTAAAAGGCATTCCGAAGGACTCGCGTGCCAAATTCGAAAACTCCTCGCTGCTCAAGGAATTCCTGAGCGAAGAAAATCTCAAGCGTGTCCGCGCCCTCAACGACATTGCGCAATCCCGCGGCCAGACGCTCGCGCAGATGGCCATTGCCTGGGTGCTGCGTGACCAACGCGTAACCTCAGCCCTCATCGGCGCGCGCAACGTGGAGCAGCTCGACGACTCGCTCGATGCGCTCAAGAAGCTCAAATTCACGGCCGCCGAGCGCAAAGAAATCGATCGCTACGCGCGCGACGGTGAACTCGATCTTTGGCGCGGAGCGCGCGAGCAGATGACGTAGACCCATGGCCCGGCGCATTTGACTCGAAGCAGCCCGCGCGTGCTGTGATCAATTGCCGTACAATCTCCGCATCCTTCCGGAAGCTCGACTCCGGCATCGGAAAACACGACTGTGCGCAATCCACCTTCAGCCCTCACGCGTCGTCGATTTCTTGGGAGCGCTGCGATGCTCGCCGCGCCCGCAGTGCTTCCGGCGCAAAGTCTCTCCGGCAATTTCGCGCAGCAGGACGAAGCCCTTCGCGCCGAATACGAGCGCCGCTCGCTGGCGATAACCGGCGTCCGCGCCAACGATCCCGCCGCGCTGCGCGAACTCATGGCCGAATGGCCCACTCTCTACCCTCCGTGGACCAGGCCGCTCGACGAGTATGACTCCGCTCGTTTCGGTCCGCTGCTCGCGGTCAGCGACGAGGGCGAAAACGCCGAATCCATCGCGCGAGCCGCCTACGCTTCAGCCAAAACGCACGCGTTGCATCCGCCCAGTCCCATGCCGCTCGGCCTCATGATCGATGGCGAGCGCATGGTGAGCGCCGGCGAGGGTCCCATCGGGCCCGATGAATACGCAAAGCTGATTGCCGCGGCCTTCGAGCGCACGCTAGCCTCCACGAATGTTGGCGTGCGCGTCAACGCGCGTCTTTACCGTCTGCCTCCGGAGTTCGCCGTAGCCGATGCCGCTGCCGACGAAGCCAAATGGCTGGCCCGCGTCTTTGCCGCGTTCACGCCCTTCCTCAAAACCCTCGACGGCGTTCCCCGCCCGCTCGCCGTGCGCCTCATCGTCGCGCCCTCCGACGCGCCCGCAACCGTCGCGCGCCTAGTCGCAAAGCTTGAAGCCGGCCGCAGCAAGGGGCTCCTCGGCCCAGCTTCGCTCCATCGCTTCTCACTACTCTCGATCTCGAGCGGCGTCATCCACGCGGGCGCGCCGGTCGCCGAGATCAATCGCGTCATCGGTATTGCTGCACAGGCCGGCATCTCCGAGGTTGCCATCGACGGTGACCTCACCTTGGCCGCGCGCGAACGCATGAGCGCTGCCTCGCTGCTCAACATCGGGGACGTGAACACGCTCCGCGACCTCTTTGCCGCGGCGCGCGAGCAGAAAGTGCGGCTCGTCTACCGCTATCAGGTCGACGCCGATTCCGCTGCGCGCACCATCTGGACTGGCCTGCAAGCGGCTCGCTCCTATGGATTCACCGCAGGCAAATACGGCCTCGTTCCGCTCACGCTCGAAGAGCAGGAGCAAGTGGTCGCGCTCGTCAGCCGCTGGACCGAAGGCTGGACGGCGGTTCCGGCCTTCTATGTCGACACGCCGCTCGTCACCGGCGACGACGTCTTCGACGCATCGCGTTCGGTTGAAGCTGCGTTCTTATGGTTGGAGAAAGTGCGCGCCGCCGGCGCACGTCTCGTGCTCTTCGACTGCCCCGACCGCATCGCCGCCTGTCACCTGATCCGCGACGCAAAACACCCCGATGGCATTCTGTCGCTCGACCAGATCGCCGCCATCGAGAAGCACGCCAAAGGTCTCGGCCTCAAACCCATGTGGTCGGGCGGAATCACCGCGCGCCTCGCATTTGCCTTGGGTGCGCAGCAGGTCTTCGCCATCTTCTCCACCGGCGCTGCCTCGCGGCAGGTTCCCGTGCACGGCAGCTTTGCCGATGATCCCGACCTGGCCAGCGAAGGCGCGCCCACCGAGCTGGGTGTGCGCGGCGTGCATGCAGCATTGCAGGCCGGATTCCTTTCCTCCGTTCTGCGCGAACCGAATCCCAGGATCGCGGACGAAATCGCCAACCGTGCCCAGCAGCTTCTCGCCGTCATCGATGCCGGCAGCAACGTCGAGCCGCCGTTGGCCGTGCTTGACGATGTGCTCGTCCGCGGCTGGACCGCGCACTGGTCGAAGGTCACGTAACGCCGGTCTCCTGACCCGCGCTCGTGCACTGTCTATGCAAATCCGCGCGCTCGTCGCTCAGCTCTTGCCTTCCAGCACATCCCGCAGCGCAAAGCTGGTTTCCAGCCGGATCACGCCCGGCAGCCGCGAGAGCTCGTTCTGGTGCAGGCGGTTGTAGTCATCAATACCCGCCACGCGCGCCACCAGAATGTAGTCGTACTGGCCGGCCAGCAGGTGGCAGCTCACAATGTCGTGGCAGTGCCGCACGGCAGTCTCAAACGCGTTCAGAACCGACGCCGACTGCCGCTCCAGCGTCACGCGGATGTAGACCGTCATATGCTTGCCCAG
Source organism: uncultured Occallatibacter sp. (assembly GCA_964569985.1). GTDB lineage: Bacteria > Acidobacteriota > Terriglobia > Terriglobales > Acidobacteriaceae > Telmatobacter. The sequence continues at coordinate 12,725 of CAZMWL010000056.1, read as the reverse complement.
CAGCCGGTCGTCGATCAGCGCGCGGTAGCCGCGGATGGCTCCCAAAGCCTCCAGCGCCAAAATCCGCCGCGACGCCGCCGAAGCCGACAGCCCCACGGCCTCGCCCACCTCAAAATTCGTCGCCCGGCCTTGGCGCGCAAGGTAGCGCAGGATGGCCCCGTCCAGCTCGTCGAGTTCCGCCGCCCCGAGTCTGGCAGTTTCGGGTACGGCCGCTTCCAGTCGCGCCGCGGCCTCGAGGCTTTCGACCGATTGCAGCGCCTCGGGCGATTGTTGCGTTGATGGTGTGCTTTGCTCACGTTTCGTTCTCATTTCGCTGTTCTATCACAAAGTTTGCATACATTGGAAGCCCCATGCGCCGTAAAATTGCCTTCAGTTGCATGAGGAGAAACCATGATTGTCGGCGTTCCCAAAGAGATCAAGGACAACGAATCCCGCGTTGGGATCACACCCGCGGGCGTGAAAGCGCTCACCGAGGCCGGTCACACCGTCCTCATCGAGACCCAGGCCGGCGCTCAGTCCGGTTTCCCCGACGCCGAGTATCAGAACGCCGGCGCAGAGATTGTGGGCGATGCCGGTTTCGCCTGGGGCAAGGCCGACATGGTCGTCAAGGTCAAGGAGCCCATCGAAAGCGAGTACGTTTATTTCCGCGAAGGCCTCGTGCTCTTCACCTATCTGCATCTCGCTCCCGTGCCTGCACTCACTGACAAGCTGCTCGAATCCAAAGTCATCGGCATCGCCTACGAGACCGTGCGCGACCGCCAGGGAAGTCTCCCCCTGCTCACCCCCATGAGCGAAGTGGCGGGACGCATGAGCGTGCAGGTCGGCGCCAGCTATCTCGAAAAAGAGCGCGGCGGGCGCGGTATTTTGCTGGGCGGCGTCCCCGGTGTGCCCCCGGCCCATGTAGCCATTCTGGGTGGAGGCGTGGTGGGCACCAACGCAGCGCGCATCGCCCTGGGCTTCGGCGCCAAAACCACGCTCATCGATGTGAACCTCAACCGTCTCCGCGAGCTCGAAGACATCTTTGGTGGCCGCCTTTCCACCCTGGCTTCAAACAGCTACAACATCGCCCAGGTAACCCGCGAGGCAGATCTGGTGATCGGCGGCGTGCTCATTCCCGGTGCCACCGCGCCCAAGCTGGTCACGCGCGCCATGGTCTCGCAGATGAAGCAAGGCGCTGTCATCGTCGATGTGGCCATCGATCAGGGCGGCTGCGTCGAAACCGCCCGCCCCACCTCCCACTCCAACCCCAGCTTCGTGGTCGATGGCGTGGTGCACTATTGCGTCACCAACATGCCCGGCGCCGTGCCGCACACCTCCACGCTGGCGCTCACAAACTCCACGTTCCCTTACATTCTCCGCATCGCCAGCCAGGGGGCGCGTGAGGCCATCCGCCAGGATGCGGGCCTCGCCGAAGGCCTGAATACCTGGCTGGGCACCCTCACCTATCGCGGCGTGGCCGAAAGCCAGCATCGGGCCTGGACCGCGCCCGCCGGCCTGCTTGGCTGAAGTCTCCGTTCCTCCACCTCATCGATGGCCGACGCACACGCGTTTAGCCCTTCCACACACGTGTGCAGATTTTTCTTGACACGGATATTTCGTATTTGTTAGCTTCCTCCCGCGGTAAAGACTAAGAGAAATCCACCGCCAAATGCAGCTTTTTCGATACTGGACGTGTGTGCAAGTCACGCCGGATGAACAGAGCTTGGGTTTGGGGTGGATTTTTGTCTTTAGCGGTTTTTTCACGGCGCGTTCTTTGAAATTTAACGGCCTTGGCAAAGGATGGCAGTGATAGCGTTGCTCACCATCGTCACGACATCTTGGAAGACTTCGATTCTTTCAACGACCACACCCGCCGAATTGGATGACTGCAAGCTCAAGCTTGCGCATCCTGCCTTGTCTTCATGGCGGGGTTCGGTGCTTCGCCCTCATGTGAGGGTCTTGGCTTCAAAAGCCGGCATCTTCTGCATCTCGTAGCCCTGATCAACAGGGAAGACACTTAACCGTTGTTGCAACGAAAATATTGGGAGGCAATATGCATTCGACAATTCCATCTGTTGGGTACTACGCCAGAACATCCCGCGCGGCAAAGGCAGGAATTCTTGGATTCGGCTGGACCCTCCTGGCCATAGCGCTGTTGTTGATGCTTCCTTCGCGCACGGCGTTTGCTCAATACGACCTTGGCGGCCTGGTCGGGACCATTCACGACGCAAGCGGCGCCGTGGTTCCAAATGTCACGATAACCGTCACCAACGACGCCACCGGCATCGCCACGGTGGTCAAGACCGATCCATCCGGCGACTATGAAGTTCCGTCGCTCCGCGTGGGCGTTTACACCATCTCCGCCAGCGCCTCCGGCTTCGCGATCGCCGAAGCCAAGTCGATTAGCGTCTCCGTCGGTGCCCGCGTGCGCATCGATCTGGTCTTGAAGGTGGGCACCGCCCAGGCCACCACCGTCGAGGTCAGCGACGTCGCTTTGCAACTGCAAACCGAGTCCAGCCAGCGCGACCAGACCATCACCAACTATCAGACACAGTCGCTGCCGCTGGTAAGCCGCACCTACTCCGACCTCGTGAATTACGTCGTGGGCGCTCACCAGGCTCCAGCCGACGCCACCACGACCGCGGTCACCTCGTTTACGCGCGCCGGCTCCTTCAACGTCAACGGCCAGCGCAGCATGTTCAACGATTACTTGATCGACGGCATGGACAACAATTCCTACGGCGAGAGCAATCAGGGCTTCGACAACCAGATCATTCAGCCCCCGCCCGACTCCGTCGCCCAGTTTGAGGTGATCACAAACAACGAGAGCGCCGAGTACGGACGCTCCTCCGGCGCCACCGTCAACGTGGCTTCCAAGAGTGGTACCAACGAGTTCCACGGCACTCTCTATGAGTTCATCCGCAACACCGACCTCAACGCGTTCGGCTACATCAAGCCCTTGACTTACAATGCCGCCGGCAATCCGTACCCGTTCTTCAAGCCGGTCTTCGACCGCAACCAGTTCGGCGCCAACTTCGGCGGACCCATCATCAAGAACCGCTTCTTCTGGTTCCTCGACTATGAAGGTTTCCGCCAGACACTCACGCCCACGGTCGTGGATACCGTTCCCACCCTCGACGAGCTCAGCGGCGTGCTGGCGGTTCCCGTCCAGGACCCCTGGGCTCCCACTACCTCGGTAAGCGGTGGCAGCGCGGTCGCACAACAGCAATACGTCCCGGCATTGGCTGCCATAACCGGCATCAGCACCGCCGGCATGACGCCGTGGCCGACGCAAGCCCTCGCCGACCTCGATCCCACGGCCATCACCATTGCAAAACTCTACATGCAGGCGCTGCCGGCCAAGTGCCAGGTGACCAACGCCGGCACGTCTTCCGGCGTGGCCACCAACAACTGCCCCTTGAACGCGCCCTTTACCGATCACGCCGACAAGGGCGACCTGCGCCTCGACTACCAGCAGAACGCCAACACTTCGTGGTTCCTCAAGGTCAGCGATCGCAAGGAAGTCGGCAAGAACTTCAACCTCCTGCCCGAACCCATCGACATGCAGACCAACGGCCACATCCTCATCCACGATGAACAGATTGCAGCCGGATACAACCATGCGTTCAGCGCCAACAAGTTCCTCGATGCGCGCCTGGCCATCTCCGGCACCAAGGCCGGAAAGTGGACCTACGCGATCGGCAGTACTTCCTTCCCGGCCGGCTCCATCCCTGGTTTGCCGACCATCGCCAGCGTCTCCGGCGGCTTGCCCTCCATCGCCATCTCCGGTGGATTTACTTCCTTCGGCCGTCAAAGCACCAACCCGCAATGGCAGAACCCCTCCCTGGCAGATCCCAAGCTGAATTTCACTTGGGTCCATGGCAAGCACTCGCTCAAATTCGGCTATGAGTATGAGAAGGTCTGGCAGGAGATTGAAGACTCGAATCCCCTCTACGGGTCCTTCACTTACGGCGGCGGCGACAGCGTTTGCACCAGCACCACGGCGACGCCGGTCGGGTCTGGCTGCTCGGGCACAAGCAAGGTCGGTGACACCTACTTCGCCGACTTCCTCTTCGGAACCAGCAGCGCCTACTCGTTGTCTACCTACTTCATCACTCACGTCTACCAGCAGATGGACAGCGCCTACGCTCAGGATGACTGGAAAGTCTCCCAGAAATTGACCTTGAACATCGGCATGCGCTGGGAGTACGGTTCGCCGTGGTGGGAGCGCAACAACTTCGTTTCTAACTTCAACACCACCACCGGAACCATGCAGACCCTGACTCCCGGTTTCACCCCCACCACCGCGGGAGGCCCAACCAACAACGGGATGTGCGGCACCGTCGCCTGCATCGCTCCGTATAGCGGCAGCGGCGTGTTCGGCAAATCGTTGGTGAATCCCAACAAGAATGATTGGTCGCCACGCTTTGGCTTTGCTGCTGCACTTACGCCGAGCATCGTACTTCGCGGCGGTTACGGCACCGCATTCATCCACTATTGGCGTGCCGGATCGGGCAACAATCTTGCCATCAACGCGCCCTTCGCTCTCTACACTGTGGTCAGCAACCCCTCCACTACCGGGGTCACCACCGGCCGTCCAGCTACGTCAACTCCGAACGGTTTCGTACCCCTGTCGCAGGGCTTCCCCACTGGGCTGGCGACTACTTTCAGCCCCGGTACGGACGACATCGACTCCATTCCCACCAACACCAAAGATGGATACGCCGAAAGCTGGTTCCTCGATGTCCAGAAGAGCCTGGGCAAAAACACCAAGGTTGACTTAGCCTACGTGGCCAACCACGGTGTTCACCTGCAGGGCTTCATCAATGCCAACCAGAAGAACCCGGCCTTGCCCCAGCTGACCGCGAACCAACTCTTCGCCGGAAGCCCGGCAGGGTGGCAGCGCCCGTACATGAACTGGGGCGGTTACCTGCTCAACAATTCAACCACCTACCCAACCTTCAGCAACGGCGACATTACGCAGGCTTTGAGCGAGTTCCACTCTGCTTACAATGCTCTGCAAGCCCGCTACGAGCAACGTGCTACCGGCGGCTTGACCCTGTTGAACTCCTTCACCTGGTCGCACGCCTTGGATAACGCCTCATCGACCCTCGAAGCCAATACGCCGTGCCCGCAAAACGGCTATAACATCGAGGGCGACTACGGCCAATCGGACTATAACCTGCCCATCACCAACGTCACCACACTGATCTACGAATTGCCGTTCGGACAGGGACGGCGTTGGCTCAACAGCGCCAACCCCGTGGTCAATGTGATCCTCGGCGGCTGGCAGATCAGCGGCGTCAACACCATGGACGCCGGAACACCTTTCAACCTCACCTACAATCCGGCTTCGATCAATGCGGTATCGCCTCAACTGACGCAGAACTGGCGCGGCGAAAATCTCTATCGCCCCAACCTGGTTTCCGGTGCTTCCTACCTCGAGCGGGTGCCTGCGCTCACGGGCTTCACGGCGGGCGTTCCCAGCGGCAAGCCCAATGGTTACGTTCAGTACGTGAACCCTGCGGCCATCGCATTTCCCGAGACCTACACCACCGGCAGTGCACTGCTCACGGGCGGCACCATCTCCAGCCCCTTCGGCAATCTGCCCAAGAACTACGGCCGCACCCCGGCCTTCTACGAAACCGATCTGGACTTCAACAAGAAGTTCAATACTCCGATTGAGCGCGTCAAGATCGAGTTCCGTTCGGAGCTCTACAACATCTTCAATCACACCAACCTTTATCTGCCGGGCGGCTCGGGCGGCGGCACCGCTTCCGGTACCGACAACGGCAACGCAAGCACAGTGAGCGCCCTCGGCGGAGGCCAGATCACGGGCACGTTTGAACCGCGCATCGTCCAGTTTGGCTTGAAGATCACCTACTAACCCGCACGAAACCGGTGCGCCGGCCGTATCACGCGGCCGGCGCATCTCACTTCCTGAACCATTCGCAACAAAGCGGCGTCGAAGAGCCCTGAGCGGCAGCCGCAATGCTAAACTGGACTCAACAGCGCATCCGCTCCAAGCGAGAGGCGCTGTTGATCTCGAAACCGCGGCGATTCTCTCTCGCGGTTCCACGCCCACTTAGAGACCAGAGTCCGGGCGGAAAAACAGCCATTCAATTGATTCAGGGCGGGTGTGTCAACATCTCGCACCTTCACTGCGTACCCACTCGATGAATCGGGCGGGGGAGCGCGTTGCGCCTTGGATCGTATTGCTTTCCGCATCTGGTACCCATGAAAGGAATCGACAGGCGTGACCAAACGCAATGAAATCTTGAAAGCACTCGGCGGCGATTCGCGGCCCTGGGACGTATTGGTGATTGGTGGCGGGGCCACCGGCCTCGGCGCCGCCGTTGAAGCTGCATCGCGCGGCTATCGCACGCTGCTTGTAGAGCGTTCCGACTTCGCCAAGGAAACCTCCAGCCGCAGCACCAAGCTGGTGCACGGCGGCGTCCGCTATCTCCAGCAGATGAACGTGACGCTGGTTCTCGACGCCCTCAGCGAGCGCGGCCACATGCTGCGCAACGCGCCCCACCTGGTGCACGATCTCAACTTTGTCATCCCGGCTTATAGCTATTTCTCGCTGCCTTACTACGGTGTGGGCCTCAAGGTCTATGAACGGCTCTCCGGCAAGTTGTCCTTCGGCCATTCCGAGGTGCTCTCCCGCAAAACCACGCTCGAAAAACTCCCGGGCGTCAAAAGCCAAGGCTTGCGCGGCGGCATCCTCTATCACGACGGCCAGTTCGACGATGCCCGCTACGCTATCGCGCTGCTGCGCACGCTCCAAGACCTCGGCGGTGTGGCCATTAACTACGTCGAAGCCACAGGCCTCATCGAGCGCGACGGCAAGGTCGTCGGCATCCGGGCGCGCGATAAGGAGGACGGCGCCGATTACGAATTGCAGGCCCGGGCGGTCGTCAATGCTACCGGCGTTCACGTCGAACAAGTCATCGGCATGGATGGCAAGTCGCACAAGTCGCTGCTCGCCGTCAGCCAGGGATCGCATTTCATCTTGCCGCGTTCCTTCCTGCCCGGCAACACCGCGTTGATGATTCCCAAAACCGCCGACGGGCGCGTCCTCTTTGCCATTCCCTGGCATGGCGCGTTGATCGTCGGCACCACCGATGTGCCGGTTGACTCCTCATCGCCTGAGCCGCGCGCTCTGCCTGAGGAGAAGGCCTTTCTTCGCGACCATATCGCCAAATATCTCGGCCACGCGCCACGACCGGAAGAGATCCTCAGCGTTTTTTCAGGACTGCGGCCGCTGGTCCGCAAAGGCCACGCCAAAACCTCCAAGCTTTCCCGCGACCACACCATTCTGGTCTCGCCTACCGGCCTCGTCACGGTCACAGGCGGCAAGTGGACCACCTATCGCCGCATGGGGCAGGACACCATCGATCGCGCCATCCAGGTCGCGGCCCTGCCTAAGAGTCCATCGAAAACCCTGGAGCTGAAGCTGCATGGTTGGACTCCGGAGCCGGCCACCGCCACTTCCGCGTGGGAGTGCGAGTACGGATCCGATCTGCCGGCCCTTCAGGCCCTTTCCAACCAGGATGCCAGTCTCGACGGCCTCTTGCACCCCCGTTTGCCCTTCCGACTCCGCGAGGTGGTGTGGGCGGCGCGGCATGAGATGGCTCGTACGGTCGAGGACGTGCTCGCGCGGCGCACGCGCGCGCTTTTTCTCGATGCCCGCGCCGCCATCGAAGCTGCGCCCACGGTCGCCAATCTGCTGGCGCGCGAACTTGGCCGCAGCGACGACTGGAAGTTGAACGATTTGGCAAATTTCCTGGAAACCGCCAAGGGCTATCTCTACACCGAGTGAGAAGCTGGTCGCTTCCTTAAGCGTGTCTCTATGGGGCCTTATTGATGGCTCCATAATTTATGTCCTCATAAACGCGCCGGAGGCGCAGTGTTCGTTAGCCCCGCGCTTTAGCGTGGGGAGAGCGGATTTCACATATTGACTCCGGAGTCCCGTAGGGACGGTGCAAGGATATCTCCTTTGCAGGTATCAATAGCCCCTTCGGAATGAAAAACCGGAATCGCTGCAACCACTTTTGAAACACGCTGCAGCCAACCGCTTCATCAGGGCCACGGGGTAAGTTCATGAATTTGAATCTGCGTTTTCTTCGGCCTGCGCCGCACATCCCACCGGTTCCCATTGAGCAGGCGCAACGGCTCTATCCGAAGATGCGCTGGCAGATCCTTGAATCCACCTTTATCGGATACGCCACGTTTTATTTTGTCCGCAACAACCTTCCCGTCGTCTCCCGCGAGATGGGCCAGGCCCTGCATTACAGCATGGAGCAGATAGGAAACATCCTGGCTGTCACGGCCATCTGCTACGGAGTTGGCAAGCTCTTCATGGGCGCGTGGTCCGATCGCAGCAATCCCCGCTACTTCATGCCGCTCGGCCTCATCCTCACCGCCATCTGCAACTTCGCCTTCGGAGCGGTCAGCAGTTATCACGTGCAGCTTGCGCTCTGGGCCTTGAACGGCCTGGCGCAAAGCATGGGATGGGCGCCATGCGGGCGTTCTCTGGGTCATTGGTATAGCGTCAACGAGCGCGGCACCATGTTTGCGTTCTGGAATGTCGCCCAGAACGTCGGCGGCGGATTGACAGGGCTCCTCGTCGCCTACAGCACCGTTCTGCTTGGCTGGCGCTCGGCATTCTACGTCCCGGGAATCCTCGCCATCCTCTGCGCCATCTATCTCCTCATCCGGCTCAGAGACACTCCGCAATCCGTGGGCCTTCCGCCCATCGAGGAGTGGCGCAACGACTTTCCTGCCGGCGCTCGCAAGCAGAGCGAGCAGGAGCTGGGCACCCGCGACCTGCTCACCAACTACATCTTCAAGAACCGCTATCTCTGGCTCTTCGCCTTCGCCAACTTCTTTGTCTATATCGCCCGGTACGCCATGCTCGATTGGGGCCCCACCTACCTCAAAGAGGTCAAGCACGCCAGCCTCGGCCAGGGAGGCATCAGCACGGCGGCGCTCGAGTTTTCCGCCATCTTCAGCACCATTCTCATGGGCTGGCTCTCTGACAAGATGGGCGGCCGTCGCGGCATGATCAGCGTCCTGTGCATGATTCCCGTGCTTCTGTCCTACCTGGGAATCATCTACGGCCCGCCGGGCAAACTATGGATTAGCCTCGGTCTCTTCGGTGTGATTGGCTTCTTTGTTTATCCCACGGTGCTCCTCCTCGTCGTCAGCGCACTCGACTTCACATCGAAAAAAGCCGTGGGCACCGCCGCTGGATTTCTGGGCTTGTTCGGTTATCTCGGCCGCACCGTTGAGGGCGAGGGCATTGGCGTGCTGGCTCAGCACTATGGCTGGGCCGTGGCTCTCCATGCGGTTGTCGCAGCAACCGTCGTGGCGATCGTTCTGCTCCTGTTTACCTGGAAGCTGTCGCCACATCAGGCGCGCAGCCGTTAGGACTGGCTGCATAAATGGCGCCGCGAAAGGGCACGACTTCGGTCGTGCCGAAAATCTCGGTCTTTCGTATGTCGGAGGGAGCGGGAGGCTTCAGCCTCCCGAATAAAGGCCCTCGATTCACCGTGGCTTTAGCCACGGGCCTTTCTTTTGAGGACGCCGGAGAGACTTTTTCAGCAGGCTGTAAAGTCGTGCCGTGGAGGCGCATCAACAAAAAAGCTTTAGCCCCTGCGGGACGCTTTTCCGGCTTCCAGCATGCATGCGGCCATCTCTCAGATTCTGCCTTTCTCACGGCTGTACGCCGGGAGGAACCAGCAGCGTCAGTGAGTGGGGCACGACTTCAAGCCGCACTGGTAAGTGGCCTAGCACCTCACCGTCCGCTTCCACAAACAGAGTTTCGCCGGCGCCATTGTGCGCGCGGCAATCGATGCTGGGTGTTTCCAGCAACTCCACTGCGCCATTGAAGGTGTGCCGCCCGGCCAGCGCTGCGAGCAGAAACGAGAGATAGCGCAACCGGCTTTGCGTTTTGAATGCCAGCAGGCTCAGATTGCCGTTGTTCAAACTCGCGCCCGGAGCCAGCATATTCAAAACCCCGCCGAACGAGCGCACCCGCACTGCCAGCAATTGCGACACATCCACCACGCGACCGCCGCCGTTTCCGCTCTCCGGCAGAACCGCCTCAAAGTAGGGAAACGAAAACGTAGCCCATGTGCGGAAGCACTCGACCAGATAGAGCACGTAGCCCAGCCGCCGTTTCAGCCCCGCGTCCATGCGCGACATCACCAGGGCGTCGGCGCCAATTCCCGCAGCCACGACGAAGTAGCGCGACCCCGGGTTCCCGCCACGGTCCTGGTAGTGAATGCGTCCCACGGAGATGCGGGTCGGCGTCGCTTCCAGCAGCTTGCGCGCAATTTTGGCCGGCGCGCCAATCAGCCCAAGGTCCGCGGCCAGGGCATTCGCCGTGCCCAGCGGAATCACGCCCAGCGCCACATCGGTGCCCACCAGGCTCTGCACAATTTCATGCACTGTGCCATCGCCGCCGCAGGCCAGAATCGTATCGTAACCATCGCTCGCGGCCTGCCGCGCATGGATCGTTGCTTCCCCAGCCTCTTTGGTTTCGAAAGCCTCTGCCGTAACGCCCGCTGCGCGAAACACGGCCAGAGCTTTCTCGATGGCAGCTCTACGCCGCGCCGAATACTGGCCGGACACCGGGTTGTAAATAAGCGCCACTCGGCGCATCACGGGTTTCACTTGAGCGGTGGTTCCTGTCTCTTCAATTTGCCCTCAGGCACATCCTGCTATCATCGCAGGTTTCCGGCTCAAAATGGCTGAATACAATGTCGAATCTGTACCATGGTCCCTGTTCGTCCACCTTCGACTTACGCATTCCCGCTGCGGCAACCTGCGCTTCACACAACCGGTCTATGATGACCCTCAGGAGACACCAATCCCATGAATCTCACCGGCAACACCATCCTCATCACCGGCGGCGGCTCCGGCATCGGCCGCGCGCTGGCTGAGTCGCTCCACGCGCTCGGCAACCAGGTCATCGTTGCCGGCCGCCGGCAGCACGCGCTCGACGAAACCCTCGCCGCCAACCCCGGCATCAAGTCGCTCCCCCTCGACATCGAGAATCAAGCAGCCATCCGCGAGTTTGCTGCCAAGGCGGTCGCCGAGTTTCCTTCGCTCAACGTCCTCATCAACAATGCCGGCATCATGCGCGCGGAGAAGCTGCTCGCCCAGCAGCCCGATCTTGCTGACGCCGAAGCCATCGTTACCACCAATCTCCTCGGCCCCATTCGCCTCACCGCGGCGCTCTTGCCTCACCTCCAGGCGCAGCAGCGCGCGGCTATTGTGAACGTCTCCTCCGGCCTGGCATTTCTGCCTCTCGCGCTCACGCCCACCTATTGCGCCACCAAGGCCGCCATCCACTCCTACACCCTTTCGCTCCGCTACCAGCTTCGTAACACCGCCATCGAAGTGCTGGAACTGATCCCTCCCTACGTCGCCACCAACCTGATGAGTGGCGCCGACGACCCGCGCGCCATGCCCCTCCGCGACTTCATCGCCGAAGTCATGGAGATTCTCAAGCAGCAGCCCACTCCGCCCGAAATCTGCGTAGAAAACGTCAAGCGCCTGCGCTTTGCCGCCGAGTCCGGAAAATTCGACCAGATCTTCAACGGCCTCAACGCCGCCATGGCGGATATCCACTAAATCGCTGACCGCTTGAAGAGGACCCTCCCCGTGCCCCATCCTTTCGCCCGCCTTTTGGGCGAATGGGTGGGAGAACACGCCGCCTCCGCGCCCGCCTGCATCCGTCGTCTTCTGATCCCTGATCCCTGATTCCTGATCCCTGATCCCTAAATCGCTGCCTTCTCGCTCCCTGTTTTTCCCGCCTTGACACCTCCCCAATGCCCTCGTGTAGGGTTGAGGGCTGGATCGGTAACGTTTACGAAAAGGGGTCCCAATCATGATGAATCGCAGAGAGTTCCTCTTGAGCGCGGCTGCCGCGCAAATCCTGGCTTCTTCCGGCCTGAGAGCCGCCACAGGCAGTGCCGTCCCCCCAGTCCCGCCCGCCGAAGTCCCGCCGTTCGACCCCTCGAAACTCAGACCCTCTGACTTCTCCGATGCCGACCTCGACATGCCCTACAACCTCACTTATCTGCCGCGCATCGCCAACAGCATCGAAACCGAAGGTCCCGATCGCGGCTTCATCGACATCTCCGTATGGCGCGGCACTCCCCAGCTCCATCCATATAACACCCGCATCATGGAGAGCATTCTCACCCTCGCGTGGTTCTACGCGAGCCGCCGCAAGTGGAATCAGTTCTATGCCAATCCAGCCCTGCGCGCCCGCCTCGAGCTCGCCTTCGAGTACTGGTGCAATCTGCAAAGCCCCGACGGCAAATTCAGCGAGTACGGCCCCCAGCAGTGGAACCTGGCCGCCACAGCCTTTGCCGTCAAATTCATTTCTGAGGCGTTGCGTCTGCTCAAGTCCGGCCCGCCCATCTCGCCCGCACTCCACGCGCGCGCCATCGATTGCTGCCGCAAGGCGGTGCACGCCACGCTCTACGACTCCGATCTTCTGAGCCACGGCAAGAGCTACTCCAACCAGTTCACCAACATCTTTGCCGGCGGCGCGGCCTTTCTCTCCATGTACCCTGACGCCACGCTTTGGGCGCGCTTGAAAGAGCAGGTCGAGGCCAGCCCCACCAATCTCCAGAGCCCCTGCGGTTACATGTACGAGCACGATGGCCCTGACCTCGGCTACACCCTCAACACGCACCACGAAAACCTGCAGATGGCCTATCACT